>NZ_CP124747.1:1338125-2007187 GCF_041860085.1 Schlesneria sp. DSM 10557 | reverse complement strand
CTGCTGTTCGAGCGTCACGCGTTCTGCCTCATCCGTGCTCAGCATGAAGGCGGCTGCTTCGCCGGCGAGTTCGCCCAGTTGTTCTTCGAGCTTTTTGATCTCTGCTTCCAGCAGCGCCGCGTTTTCCAGCGTGCCGTCAAGTCGCGACTTGCGCTGGGCGACCTCATTGCGTCGTCGTTCGAGGTCACTTTCGAGTTCGCTGACGCGAAGACGCCACTCGGCCTTCAACTGTTCGAGTTCCCGTTCCCGTTCGGCGAGAGCAAGCTCATAACGGTTAACGGCCGGGGTGACTGGTTCTATGACCTCTTCAGGGATGGGAAGCGGAGCCTCCGTGGCGGGAGGCTCTTCGATGACGGCCGGTCGCGACGGACGTTTTCGAGATTCCTCCTGATAGGCGGCGAAAGCGACAACGCGTTGCCGAATCTCACGAGTCGTGACCAGCAATAGGAAGATCAACGCTCCCATCGTGCAGACGAGCACGGCCAGGAACGGGAAGAGCTGGACAGAAAGTGTTTCCTTCGATCGGCGGCTCATCGGAGGGTCTTGCTAGTACGAATACGAAAGTGAGGCGGATTGGGGAATCAGTCATTCACTTCGGTTCAGGCAGCCTTTGTTTTTGCTCGTGCGGTTAACAAGTTGACGGCGGCGTTCAGGTTCAGCAGCGTATGTTCGAGGGATTCGACCACCTTGACCGCTTCGAGGTTTTCGGCGAGTCGGCTTTCGAGACGGACCAGCTCGGATTCGTTTTCGGTGAGCTTCAGGAAGACATCTCCCTGCTGTCGCAATTCCTCGAACTGACGGGTCATCGCCGTGGTCGATGTCTCCAACTGATTCTGCCAGCCGCCGACTTCCGCTGAAATTTCCTGGGTCAATGCGGTGAGCTGCTGTGCGTACTCATCCCGTGTTTGAGTAATCTCATTTCGGAACTGGTCCCAAGTGCGGGCGATTTGCTCACAGCCCAGTCTCTGTTGTTCTGCCAGCGCCGTACGGGCTTCGTTAAGCTGTTGTCCGATCGATGTGGATGCGGACTGGAAAGCGGTCATGAATTCCGACCGGACCGTGGCCATCTGTTGCGAATGATCCACCAGGGCATTCGTCAAGCCGGTTTGAAGAGCCTGATCGAGGTATTCCTGCTGCTTGGAGAGTGTTCCTGCCCAGCGTTCACGAAGCGATTCGAGCGATGTCTGCCAGAGTTCCATCTGCCAGTTGATCATGCCTTCAGAGCGGGACAGAAGTTGTTCTGCCGCCTGTTGTTCTGCGAGAGTGAGAGGAGAAGAGACGGTGGCTGCAGTGGCGGGGAACAGCCGCAGAATGCGTTTGACGCCGAAATCTTCGATATCGTCCAGAGTCTGGTGCTCGGAACGTTCCACGATGAAGGTGACAAAGACCAGAATCATCGACAAGGCGAGTGAAAGCGCCGTTGTATCGAAGGCGACAGCCAGTCCCGCAGTCACCTCAGGGAGTGACGATTCCAGTTTGTCGGGGGTAATATTCGCGATCGCCATCGTGATTCCGATGACGGTACCGAGGAAGCCCAGGATCGGGACAGCCCAGGTGATCGTCCGGATCAGTGCGTAGCCATCGTGCAGGCGGCCACTGCTGAGTTCCGCCAGGTAAGTGAGGTAGCCTTCCAGACCTTCCGCGGATCGTCGGCTGGAGACATAGTCGCACGCTTCGCGAACCCGGCGGACCAGGTGGGTGTCTTCACTTCGTTTGGCGACGAGATTCAAATGCGTTTGAATTCGATCCGCGCAGACTTCGGCGTCGGGGACTCCGTCGAGGCTCAGCCCCTCGAGTAGATCGGCCCGCAGCGCGCTCCGTTCGGTCGGAATCCGCATCAGCTTGCCAAACAATGTGGACAGTCCAATAAAGAACAGTCCCGTTGTGGCATATTCGATCCAGTGCGCGGTGAAGTAGCGCTTCATATCTTCCTGGTAGACAGGGAGATATGGAAGAAGCGCGTAAAATCCGCAGGTGATCGCTGTTCCCCACAACCAGGGAGACCCGAAAATGGCGTTAATCCGCTGCTCGATCGATCTTCCGGTGGACCGCGAGGTTGTCGCCATACCGAAGTTTCCTGCCAGAGTTCAAGAAGGCAATCGTTCCAGCTTCCCTAATCGTCCTGTTTTGAGATCGCCGCAGGACGGAGAGGAACCGCAGAAAGGTCATTATCGGAACAATCGGCAACAATGGTTCGTGGAATGAGTCAAAACTGTGGCGGCTTAAGACAGAACCAGATTTATCCGGGGAACGACGGCAGACGGGTTTGCTTACAGGCTGACAAGTCCCGTATTGTATTGCATGGACTTGGCAAGATTTGTGGAGGAGGTGTCTTTTCCACGGACCTTGCTGAAAAGAGCTGACGACGTTTATGGCCGGGGGACCGGGACTTTGAATCTTTCCCAAACCGATATGACGACAGCACAAGAGTTACTCGGCTATCTCAACTTCTCCGGCGGCCGACCTGACCCGAAGTTTCAACGTCAATTGAACGAGCTTGTCGCCAGCCAGACCTGGACGAAGGTTCCGGGAGCGCTGCGCGCCCTCCTTACGCAATTGAAAGAGACTGCGCCCGCATTCCGGGACGTGGCTCAGGCCGAATCAGTGCTGAATCTCGTTTTCAATGATGTGCTTCCCGCCTACCGGACTCATCATCGGGACTTGCTGGCTCATTTGAACGAATCCGAATATGAGCAGCCATTTTTCCTGGCAAAAGTGTTCGAAGCGGTGCTGCAGCAGGGACCGCCGTGGGACGACCGGGACGGGATCGTTCAGGGTTCCCTGAATCGACTTAACGATTTTGTCGGATTCCGTCCGATTGCGGTGCTGGAAAACGGTCGCAAGATGGACCTGTACTCGCACGAGCGAGTTCGTCCCTGGCCGCTTTACCTGCGGAACGCGGGCGTCGCACACGGACCGTATCAGACGCTGATCCAGGGGGCTCTGGACCTGCTGGCCAAAGTCCCCGAAGACATGCTGGCCGAAGCGTACTTCGACTTTAACCAGCTTGAAGAACTGGCGCTGGACCCTCGGGCTCACGATCATTCCCACCCTGTCAACAAGCGAACCAACTATCTGTTCGGGGAGTGGGATCCGCACCAGATCGATTTGAAAGGCCGTTATCAGCGGTTCGTCGTTCGTCGCGTCATCATTGATTCGCTGATCGACTGGCAACAGAAGCAAAAGCGAGTGGCGTCTGAAGAAGTGCTGTTCGACATGTCCGCAGTCCTATGCGGAACGATCCTCATGGCGTCGGCGATCAGCGGGGATGGCCCGGAATGCCACGATTCCAGTGTCACGCTCACGTCGCTGCTGCCACGAGTTGCTCGCCAGCGGGACCGGTTTTATTCCTGGTTGCTGGAGAGTGCCACGGGGGCACGCGCCAAACGCCTGAAAAAGCACGCGAAGACGACTCGCCAGCCGTTCGGGCATGTCCGGCAGTCGTTGAACATGTACCTCGCGAACTATGGGACTCAACAAGTCCAGCGTCGGCAGCTGGCCCACTTATTTGCGCGGATGGGCTATCCCGAAGCGAGTCTGCGTCAGGCGGCAGTCATCCCCTGCGCGTCGGCCCGGTTTGAGTGCGAAGTTCTCTGTCGCGTCCACGGTGCCCGTCGCGTTGTGGAACTCGGCAAGATTTCCGAGGCGATGCACCTGCTGGCGGAAGCCGAAGAGTATCTGCACCGGGGAATCGAGTGTGGGGCTCTGGTCGATCCCTGGAATATTCTGGGATTTCAGGGGTTGTTTCCGTTGTTTTCATCGCGGGAAGACAGTGTTCCCGATCAGCGGGTCGAGATTCTGCTGCACATGATGGAGGCGCTGCTGGACGCTTATACCCGCACCTGGGAAGAAGCGGCCGCGCGGGGCGAAACCAAAATGGCCGCCACCATCTCGGTCCGCTACGAAGCACTCGCCGAGTTCTGGGACCGGTTTGGATCCTCGACTGTGCATGACCTTCCCCGTGTGGCCGCAAGGGAGAGTCTTGATTCGGCCTCGCATGTCGCTCAGGCTCTGGCGGAATGGCGGACAGCGGGAGAAGCGGCTGGTGACATCCAGTTCTGGCGCGAACATGTCGAAAAGTTTGACAGTGCCAAAGCGTATGCGCAAGTGGTTTCTGCGTTGCTTGAGCGGCGCGACACTGTTGCCGCGCTGGGCCTGCTGATGCAGTGGCTGAGCCAGCAGGAAGAAGTCGGGCTGGAAGCCGGCCATATGTCGTTCGAAGACCTGCTGCTTTGGTGGATGGGGATCGTCGTCGACAAGGGCTCGATGACCAAAGAAGACCCCTGGCCGCTGATCCGCAGAATGTTCGACTACCTCGAAGCGAACGCGGGCGAGTTGTGGTCAGCGCCCGCGACAACGTCGATTACGGAATTTCGCAAGTCCTCTGAAGCAGAGTCGTCTGAGGAAGTGAGCGGGATGGGAGAAGAACCAATCCGCGATGAAGAGGACGAACTGTTCGATGCCGCTTATGAAGGGATGGTCTACCGGGACAGTGCGGATGATGGTCAGGAGGGCGAGACCATGGACGACCGGCCAGCCTTCCACCGCGCCACCGAGTTTGAACTCATCGAACGCGAACTCGAACCGCGCCTGAAGTTCCTGCGTACGATCGCCCAGCTGTATCAGATGGGGGCGACGCTCGCCGTGGAACGTGAGGTTGTGCCTGTCGACCCTCAGTCCAATGCGGTGAAGGAACTGAGGCTGGCTCAGGCGGAATCACTGCGTCACTGGCTGCGCCATTCGATTGAAGTGCAGGCCGACCTGACACGCCTGATTGAGCGACTGTGGAAGCAGGAGATCGGGCAGGCGAGTGCCGAACACGATGTGAACATCGAGTACGACACACAACTGCAGACGAAGCTGTTCCTGATCCAGACAACGATCCAGACGGCGCTCAGTTGCCGTTCGGCTCAGTGGTGTCTGGCATGTGCCCTTTCCCCAGCCGATGACACGGTCAAAACCAATGCCGATGATGTACGGATCATCGACATCTATCGCGGCGTCATGCAGCGGAACGAAGACGAAGTTCGTCGTGTCCTGCCGGGACTGCTCAGGTCTCTGCAAAGCAAGCCCCTGCTCTATGTTCCTCTCGAACATGGGGGCGAACCCAAGCAGATTCTGACCGCCCGATCGATGCAGATGGTCATCCGGTTCCTGCTAGCTCATTTGCCTCAGCTCGGTCTGTTGAAAGAGACCTGGCAACTGCTGAAGACTGCTCGTCAGATGGAACGGGCATCGCGTCCGAAGGGGATGGCGGTGACCGAGTTCGACCGGCTGTTCCGGATCGCCTTGCGCTATACGCTGGAGTGCGTCATCAAGGTTTCCGGTGACTGGAAGGGTGGACGTTTCAGCGATGAAGATCTGATCGAAATCGTCGGGACGATCGTCGAGTACTACATCGATGAATGGCTTGAGCACAGCAACACGATGCGCCTTTCGACCGTGGAAGCGTTGAAAGTGGAACCTCTGTGGGAAGAGACGGCCGAATTCGTCAAGACGTATGGTTCGTACATCCTGAATGCACGGTTGCTCACACTGGGTAACGTCCGTGCAATTCTCCACAGCGGCGTCGACCATTTCCTCACGCATCTGGAGGAAAACGAAGACCCCCTGCATCCCATCAAGCTGCTGGACGACTTACGCAGCGGAACGATTGATCGCGAGGAAGCCGCCGAGCAGTTGAATCTGATCTATCAGGTGGTCGTCGAAAAGTTTGACCGCTTTCTCGAATACAACACGACGACCACGCAGTCGGACTACGGCGAACATTTCTATTCGCTGCTTGACTTCCTGCGGCTGGAAACGGCCTACGACCGTGATGCCTGGAACATGCTGCCGGTCACGGTGGCCCACGAAGTTCTGGCGCGACTGGGCAAGACCGAAGCGGCGACGATCTGGGAAGACGTGATCTCACTGAAAACAGAAGAGATGGCGGACAATCACCTGCAGCGTCTGGAAATGCTTCAGAAAAAGTACGGAATGCGGATGCCTTCTGTGGCGAATCATCTGCAGGAACGCTTCGTTAAGCCGCTGTCGGTCAATCACATGCTCGCCCGAATCAGGCCTGCTTGCGAAGATGCTGATGCGGGGAAGACCGAATCACCCGCATTCCAGGCACTTCAGGTCTCGGTGGAAGAGTATCTCAAAACGACGTCCGGATCTGGAATTGATATCCCCGCGTGGTTGCGGACTCTTGAAGAGGAACTGAACCGGGTTCACGAGTCGGGTGATACCGCACCCCCCGATTCTGAACCGCTGCTCCATTTGCCGATTCCTGCACTCACCTTGAAGGAACTGCGTCAGCAACTGAAGCAGTGGAAGCAACCTCCATCGGAACGCAAAGGGAAGGCGTAGACTTTCGTCGGAATGTAAGCCGGGACCGAGTGGCGCTTTCGCCGTTCAGTCCCGTGGCAGATGCCACACTCGGAGCGACGGGTCGCTGACGACTCTGTCTGGTGCTGCGGAGAGTTGTGAATCACTTCACTCCTCAGGGTAGTCTTCCGAGGTTGCGCTGACATTTGAAAAGAGGGCTGCGACGATCGATGGACGACATCTTCACTCTGTACGCAGCGAATTCTGCGCAGCGAGTGTAGAGGGCGTCGTCTTTCTTACGACGACGCTGCGTACTTGTCCGTGTAATTAGTTGGGCTCGAAAGAATTCGAGTGCAGGCCCGACTGAACTCGTTTATCGTTGTTTGTTCGGAATAATGTGGGACGAAGGGATTGAGAACGGCTTCGGTAGAAACCTCTGAGGGGACCTCTTGCGGCTGACGCCGCCCCGGTAGCCGCGAAGACGCGTCAACCGGCGCTACCCGGCCTTGCTGGATCGATTGTGCTCACGCAGGTGCACCGCGCAGTTCGCTCTTGGCCGGTCAGAACTTTCGGCCGGAAACAAAGGGCTGACTCGCTTTTGTTTGCACGTTCCTGCTGCGTGGTCGGTTACTTCCCTTCACGGCGGGAATGCGATCCGCCTGAGGAACGCGGTGCCCAGGCTCCGTTGAAATCGGCGGCGTCACGGACGGTTTCGAGCGTGGGAGGCCCGTTGTTACCGTACTTTTCTCGCGACTGGATACGTCGTCTCGCGGCGCGATATTCGTCGGTGGGGTCACTGCGATGTTGTGCGAAGAGCCAGGTCTGCAGCTTCCCGACGGGGCGGTCCCAACGGAGGTTCATCAGGAAGAGGATGAAACTGAGTCCTGCGAATGAGGCTCCCCAGACAATCAGCGGCTGCTCCCTCTGGTCCGTGGCAGCGATAATGACGAACGCCGATGCGGCGGCACCAATCACAACGACGAACGCCGTCGCCAGCCATGTCACCGCGAGACGACCGCGGTCGGAATTATGCCGGGACATGTTGTGAGCCTCCTGACGAGATGATCCATTCGCTTAACCTACTAAAGTCTGAACGTCTCAGCAATCCCCTCTCTCAGTCCGGTCCGGTTTGTAGCGATTGAGACCGGAAGTAACGGCTAATCGGCCTTTCATAATCCATTTCACGGTGCTTCCGGACAACGGTCGATGATAGGAAAAGGATCTCTCTCGAAAGCTGTGCGCGACTGTAGGGACCACGTTGCGCACAATCCGCATTCATGCGGGAAAAATTGTCATTCCGAAAAAGTTTTGATTGTGGTCGTCTCTGGCTCAGGCTTACAATCTGAGCATAGATTTCAGATGTTTTGTCGTGGCAGAGTGGACTCCCTTGACGATCAGAATCGTCTCCATTCTTGGTCACTTGAGTGTGCGAAAGGAATTTTCGATGGCCCGTCGTCCCGTCGCGTTGCTGTTCGCCTGCGGATTAACGTCCCTGGCAATCATTGTCGCCGCATCGCTTCCCATCGAACTTTCCGCTGCCAGCAAGGCGACCAAAGCCAGCAAACGGCCAATCAAGAACCCCAAATTCGACCCCACAGCAGAGAAGGTCGATCTGTTCGAGGCGGTTGAAGCCAAACAGGTCACCGTCAAGCTGATCCCCCGTGATGCGATGGGGGGGACTGTCCTCATCGAGAACAAAACAGATAAACCTTTGACCGTCAAGATTCCCGACGCAGTCGCCGGTGTCTCCATCCATTCGCAATTTGGCGGGGGCATGGGGGCATGGGCGGTGGCGGCATGGGGGGATGGGTGGCGGCGGTATGGGGGCATGGGAGGCGGCGGCGGCCAGCAGATGGGTGGCGGCATGGGCGGTGGCGGCGGTATGGGCGGCATGGGTGGTGGCGGCGGTATGGGTGGCATGGGCGGTGGTGGGGGTGGGTTCTTCTCAGTCCCCGCCGAGAAGGTCATTTCGCTCCCGTTCAACTCTGTCTGTCTCGAACACGGCAAGCCTGAGCCCGGTCCTACCAGCAAATACACAATTGTCCCGCTGTCCCGCGTCAGCACGAGTCCCGTTCTATATGAACTGCTGGCGAAGGTCGGAACAGGGAAAGTCGACAGACAGGCTGCTCAGGCTGCTGCCTGGCACCTGACCGACAAAATGTCGTTCCAGGAACTTGCCGAGAAATTGGAAGAACATCTGGGCGATCCCAATCCAGCCCCTTACTTCACTCGTGACCAGCTCCTCGGTGCACAGCAACTGCTCGCACAGGCGATGGCGAAAGCCGAAGAGAAGCGCGAAGAAGGAGAACAGGACCCCAAGGTTGAGGAACAGATTCAGCCTCGAACAGTTCGCACGGCCAAGGCTGCCAGCAACTGATGCGGGTGAATTGATCGTCAGGGTGTCGCGAGCATTCCAGACGGTGTAAACTGAAAATCAGAATGAAGCGGGCTTGCCTTTATGGCCAGCCCGCTTCAGTGCTTTCTCTTCGAATCGTGCTGGACAAGTTATGCGACAGTTCATTGCAGCGCACCGTTGCCCACGCTGCGAGATTCGCAAACCACTTTGCTTCTGTGCGTGGATTCCGGAAATCACGCTCCAGACTCGCGTGCTGATCCTGATGCACACGCTGGAGCAGCCCCTCACGACGAACACCGCCAAGCTGGTCAATAAGGCCCTGACGAACAGCGAGCTGCGTATTCATGGTCGCATTGACGATCGACTGGACGGGGCGAGCCTGCATCAGCCGGGGACACGTTCTTACCTGCTCTACCCGAGTGCTCATGCGACCGTTTTGGATGCTGACTTCGTCGCCTCGTTGTCCGAACCGGTCGCGTTGATTGTTCCTGACGCGAACTGGCGGCAAACGCAAAAATTCGTACGGCGTGAGCCCGCGCTCGCGGGGATTCCCCACGTCAAACTTCCCCCTGGTCCCCCGACGGAATACCATCTTCGAGTCCAGCGGCACGTGACGGGGGTGTGTACCCTGGAAGCGATTGCCCGAGCGATCGGGATTCTGGAAAGTCCTGAAGCTCAAGCCAAACTCGAAGAGGTTCTCCGCGTGATGGTGGAACGGACACTCTGGTCACGCGGTAAGATTACCGCTGATCAATGTCACGTGTCGGGGATCCCCGCAGAGGCATTCAATTGACCTTCAGAATTCCGCGTCGTTGCAGATGCCCCGCCCTGCCCCACCGCAGGTTTGCGCGTCGGCGGTTTAATAAGAAAGGCTGGGATCTATCGTGACGGCAGATCGCTCGACATCAGTGGATACGCCCGCACCGGATTCGCTGGAACGGTATAGCCGCCAGGTCCGGTTCGCCGGAATCGGGGCTGAGGGTCAGCAGCGGATCTGCCAATCGCGCATCCTGCTTTGCGGCTGCGGGGCATTGGGGACCGTCCTGGCAGATACGCTGGTGCGAGCCGGTGTCGGATTTGTTCGCATCGTCGACCGCGATTTCGTTGATCTGTCGAATCTGCAAAGGCAGGTTTTGTTTGATGAGCAGGATGTTGCGGAACATTTGCCGAAGTCTGTTGTGGCGGCGAAGAAACTGGCCCGTGTCAATTCGCAGGTAACGATTGAGCCCCACGTGGCCGACATTGATTGGCGAAACATTCGTGAGTTCGCGAAAGACGTCGACCTGATTGTCGATGGGACCGACAACTTCGAGATTCGATTCCTCATCAATGACGTCTCTCTGGAAACAGGGATTCCCTGGGTCTACGCCGGGTGCGTTGGCAGTCACGGACAGACCATGGCGATCTTTCCTCACGAGTCAGCCTGTCTTCGTTGTGTCATCGAAGTTCCACCCGATGCGGGCTCGATCGAAACGTGTGATTCGGCAGGCGTAATTGCACCCGCGATTCATATGGTGACAGCCCTGCAGGCGGCGACGGTGCTCAAGATTCTGGCGGGGCGGAAAGACCTCGTTCCCCCTCAATTGTCGATCGTTGATGTGTGGGACGGATCTCTGCGGCAGATGAACCTGGCAAACCTTCGCGACAAGAGTCAGTGCCCGGCGTGTGTCCAGGGACGGCGCGACTGGCTTAACGGAGGAAACGCCTCACAGTCCGTCGTGCTCTGTGGCCGCAACTCCGTACAGATCTCTCCTGCATTTCCGGCCGTGATCGCGCTGGAAGAACTGGAGCGAAAACTGGAATCTTCGGGAACGGTCACGCGCAATCCCTTCCTCGTGCGGCTGACGCTGAACAATCCCTCCTATGAGCTGACGATCTTCCGAGACGGCCGCGCCATCATTCAGGGAACGGACGATATCAACGTCGCGCGAGGACTTTACGCCCGCTTTATCGGTTGATCGGTCTCTGGTTCGTTCAACACTTCTTCGTTCCAGCAGTGTTACCAGTCCCAGCTTTGGGAACGATCACCAGGGTCGGGTGTGCAAGACGCCTGGGGGACATCCGGGCAATCGAGATTTCGCAAACCCGCGCAGACGCATGAACGGAGTACAAAAAAGAAAGCCGGGACAACATCCCGGCTTTGTTGCTGCTTCATGGCGGATCATTACAGAAAGAGAGCCAGCAGCATCAACTGTCGGTTCAACCCCATCCGTTCGGTGCTGCGGGCAAATCCCCCCATGGTGGAAATGCAATCAGGACGAGTGAACCAGATTAATACCGGGCGAGATCTCCGGATTTGGTCAGTCCGAGGCCTTCGACCGTTCGTTGAGCTTCCGAGACCATAAACCGCAGTTCGCTACCGAGTGCAATGAACTGCCAGCCTTGTTCGATACGCATCTGCGCGGCTTCGACCGTCTGGACGTGAAGGCCGACGGGGGTCCCGCATTTCTTTCCGATGGAGAGAATCTTCTGCAGCATGGCTTCGAATTCTTCCGGGCTGGGGTCCTTTCCATCGGGACCTCGCATCTGGAACGACAGGTCGTTCGGACCAACAAAAATGGCGTCGACGCCTGGCAGGCTGTAAATCTCTTCTGCATTCCGCACCCCTTCAGGAGACTCGGTCTGCAGGACGACGAGAACTTCGTCATTCGCATACTTGTAGTAGTCACCGGCCGTCGCGTTGAAGTTCATCGCGTGCATACCTCCTCCCACTGATCGGTTTCCGGTGGGAGGGTACTTTGCGGCTGCAATGGCCAGTTTGGCTTCTGCAACGGTGTTGACCATCGGGACGACGATGCCGTGTGCCCCTGCGTCAAGCACACGCTTGATGTAGTCGTGATCGCCGCGGGGGACACGTGCCAGGCAGATACAACCGGCGTCGGCGACAGCTCCGAACAGTTGCCCGGCGTTGTCCCAGCCGATCGGTGAGTGCTCCAGATCAACTGTCAGCCAGGGAAACCCAACGCGTGCCATCAGTCGGGCCGCGAATACGTTCCCCAGTGACAGCCACGTACCCACTTGTGGCAATCCCGCTTTGAGCGCCGCCTTGACCGAATTCTTCCGCATGACAATCCCCAGCTTTGTGTTTGAACAGGAGAGGCAACAGGATGCAGAGTGTCTACGTAATCGATGCTCGAAGCAAGCGCCCGGCAGCAGGGAACTCATTCTCTGCGACGTGTCTTCTTCCCAAGTATGAAGCCCTTGATGCCCTACTGTCCCGGAACATGGGGCTTCTCATCTGTTTCTGCTCGGCACCTGCTGTATGAGCGATGTCGTGTCACTGCGAGACGAGTGTCGCAGGAATGAATTGCGGCAGCCGGGGTTCGGAAACGGCGCATAAAGGGAGAGGTCATCGGTCATGAGGAGGGCGTAAAAAAGACAACCGAACGGACGAGAGTGACATGCTCATGAGTAAGAGTTCGGTGAGGAGGACTCTACGCAGATCGAGGTCACGGACTCTCATGATTCAGGGGTTGGATTGTGGACGCGTTTCAGAGACACTGCAGTGGTCGCGCGAGGGATTGGGTAATCGATTAAGAAGTGGTGTTGTCACTTCCCCTGGCGACATGAAAATGCGATATCATTCGCTGCCGATTTCGAACTGTTTGTGCGTCGATACGGCATCACGATTTTTAAGCGGCGAGTCAGGCCCTGCGGGGTACGGATGGTGTTCATGACGGATCAGCATCAGCCACGTGACGTGGACGTCAAACGCGTAGCCGCAGAATTGCACCTGCGGTACGACCAGGTACAGCAAACCGTGCAATTGCTGGATGACGGGAACACAGTTCCTTTCATCACGCGATACCGGAAAGAACGGACGGGCAATCTGCACGAAGAGCAGATCCGTGCCATTCAGGAACGGGTCCTGTCCTTGCGGCACCTCGCTGAACGGGCCGCGGACATTCTTCGCTTGATCGAAGCTCAGGGAAAATTGACCCCGCAATTGAAGTCCGAGATCGAGCAGGCTGATTCGCTCAAGCGGCTCGATGATCTCTATCTGCCGTACCGGCCTAAACGTCGCTCGCGTGCCACCATGGCAAAAGAGCGAGGGCTGGAGCCGTTGGCAGATGCCATCTGGAACCAGACCATCACACAGGCAGAACTGCCCGGGAACGCCGCGCGTTACGTCAGTGCGGAAAAGGAATTGCCTGACCAGTCGAAAGTGCTGGAAGGGGCCGCCGACATCATCGCAGAACGGATTGGCGACGATGCCAATCTGCGGGAACTCTGTCGTAAGATTGCGCGGGAGACGGGTCGACTGGCTTCGTTCGGTACGAAGAGTGCCGATCAATCCCATCCCGAGTTTCGCGATTACTTCGAATACACGGAACCGGTCTCGAAGATCCCCCCTCATCGCATCCTGGCGCTCAATCGTGGGGAAGAATTGAAGGCTCTGCGAGTCAGCTTCAATTGGGATGACGATCGAGCCCTGAAAGTGACCCGGGATCACCTTAAGATCGATCAGCATCGGTGCCGGGAGTTCATGACTGAATGTGCTCTCGATGCGCTGGGGCGTTTCATTCAGCCGGCGCTCGATCGTGAGTTCCGTCGGGACCTGACGGAAAAGGCCGAGCGGCATGCAATCTCGGTCTTTGCACAGAACCTCCGAAACCTGCTGCTGCAACCCCCCCTGCATAACCAGCGAGTGCTGGCGATCGATCCGGGCTTCCGAACGGGATGCAAGCTGGCAGTCCTGGATGAAGTCGGCGGCGTTGTTGTCGTCGACGTGATGTACATTCTATCGGACGAGAAAAAGCAGGAGTCAAAGGCCAAGCTGGCATCGCTGATCCGTGAACATCGCTGTCAGGTGATCGTCATTGGCAATGGAACCGCTTGTCGTGAGACGGAAGAACTCGTCGCGGAACTGATTTCGACGGATTGTCCGGAAGCGAAGTACATTGTTGTGAACGAGGCCGGGGCGAGTATTTACTCCACGAGCGCTGTTGCGCAGCAGGAGTTTCCTCAGTTGGACGCGACGGCGCGCGGGACAATCTCGATCGGTCGCCGGTTGCAGGATCCCTTGAGCGAACTCGTCAAAATCGAGCCGCAGCACATCGGTGTGGGGATGTATCAGCACGATCTCAATATCAAACAACTGAAAGAGACGCTGGACCAGGTTGTCGAATCGTGTGTGAACTACGTGGGCGTCGACATCAATCGAGCCAGTTCGTCGCTGCTGGCACATGTTTCGGGCTTCAATCAACTGCTCGCCCGGCGGGTGGTGGAATTCCGCGAGAAGCAGGGGTCCTTTACCAATCGTCAGCAATTGTTGAATGTTCCCGGGATTGGTCCTGCGACTTTCACTCAGGCTGCCGGGTTCCTGAAGCTGGACGGGGATGAACCGCTCGACAACACCTGGATCCATCCTGAAAGTTACGACATCGCCCGCAAGCTGCTTGCCCGTTGCTCGCTGTCGCCTGACGACGTGCGGCCGATGGCGGACCGTTCTGCATTAAAAGAACGGCTGAGCGGTGTGATTGCTGCCCGGTTTGCTGACGAAGTCGGCTGTGGGATTCCGACACTGGAAGACATGCTCGAAGATCTGCAGAGACCGGGACGTGATCCGCGAGCCGATCTGCCGCCACCCGTATTCCGCCGCGGGATTCTGTCGCTAAACGACATTGAAGTGGGAATGGAGTTGCAGGGAACGGTGCTGAACGTCGTCGACTTTGGTGCGTTCGTCGATGTCGGACTGAAGGATTCAGCGCTGGTTCATATCAGTCAGTTGTCGACGCAGTTCGTTCGCTCACCGCATGATGTTGTCTCGATCGGTGACGTGATTAAAGTCTGGGTTCTGAGTGTCGACCGCGATCGAAAACGTGTCGGTTTGACGATGATTCCCCCCGGTGTCTCAGAAGCCGTGGCGACACCGCAATCAGGAGCAACTGCCGTGCGGTCCCCAGAACCGAATCGCCGTACGGTCGTCCCCAAGCCAAAATCCTCTGCCATCGAGTCGAAGCCGAGACAGGCGGGACTGATGAAAGGCTTCGACGAACTCAAACAGAAGTGGCAGCAAAGCAAAGATTAGTATCCCTGCGTCCGGGCACTCACAGGGATCATGTTCGACATGATGGGATCAGAAGACGCCAGGGGAATTTTCCGGCTGGCGATGTGAGATAACGTTCTCTTGATGCGGGATCTTCCATGAAGCAGTCGCGGCGATCGTTTCTGAAGACTGCGGTAGCAGCGGGTCTTGCGGGGCAAGGCCTGATTGATGCGGTGGCCGCGGCGGAACCCCTGCCCGATCGGAAGATCAAGTACATCGATATCCACACCCACCTGGGTGCGTTCTTCCACAGTCAAGAGCTGACTGCCGAGCTATTGGTGCGGTTTATGGACCAGCATCAGGTGGAACGGGCCTGCGTCCTGCCCTTGGTCTCACCGGAATCCGCGCCGATTCCTCAACCTGTGAGCACCGCACTGAAAGCCTATCATGACTTCCCTGAACGGATCATTCCGTTCTGTGTCGTTGACCCACGTGCGGCGACCGCACCGGGCCAGAGGCAAGGTCATGTCGCAGGTGTGAAAGGAATTGTCGATCTCCTGAAGCGTTATCAGGATGCCGGCTGTCGAGGACTGGGCGAGCACAAGACGGGGTTGCCATTCGATGCACCTCAGCAGATGTACCTCTACGAGGCCTGCGACACCGTCGGCTTCCCCATTCTGTTTCATCTTGACGATATTCGTAACCCCGATACGCCTGGTCTTCCCCGTCTGGAAGCGGTTCTCAAGGCGTTTCCCCAACTGCCACTCATCGGACATGCGGCAGGTTTCTGGGCATCCATTTCAGGGGATGCGACGATTGAGGACTTCGGCCGCTATCCGGATATTCCTCTACCGGTCGCACCAGATGGAGCGCTCGATCGACTGATGAAGAAGTATCCGAACCTGTACGGAGATTTGTCGGAACCGGGTGGTGAGAAAGCGATTGCCCGCGACCTGACGTTCGGTCGTGAGTTCATCATTCGACATGCAGACCAGTTGCTGTTCGGAACCGATGTCCTGATGCCCAACCAGAAGATTCCGCAATTTGAGTTGCTCGATTCGCTCAATCTTCCCGAGGACGTTCAGTACAAGATCTACCGGGGCAATGCCATCAAACTGCTGAAACTGGAAGAAGCCTGAGCCCTGCCGGTCGAGCAGCAGCCGACTATCCACGCGTTCGTGGCGTGAACGGAAGACTCACGTTCCGTCACGAATGAATCCAAGCCTCACTCAGTCCAGTCGTCGCAGAAACGCGGAGACCGGTTGACGGGTCTGAGCAGGAACTACCGCCGGATACCCGTACCAGATCAAGCCGGCGACACGTTCGGTGGCGGTATCGATCCCGAGCAACTGATCAAATTCGGGTTCGCGAGTGACATCGCCCGTCGCCCATTTGCTGCCGATTCCTTCCGCCCACAATGCAAGCATCAGGTTCTGAATGAAACAGCAGCACGCCGCATAGTCTTCGCCCTCGCGAAATGCATCTCCGGATGGGGTACAGGTGACAGCGAGCCAGCCGGGTATGGACGACCATGACTGTCGTTTGGCTTCCGCTTCGGCTGGGCCTTTTTTCTTCTCGATCAGCCGCGCGTTCAGTTCGGTGATCGCAGAGGCCGTTTTGGGGCCCAGCCAGTAGACTCGCCACGGCTCGGTCTTTTTATGGTTAGGGGCCCAGCGAGCAACTTCGAGGGCAGCCTCAATCAGCGAGGCGTCGGGAAGCTCCGGCAGGAAAGCTCCGATCGTGCGGCGGCCACGAATGACTTCAGAAATCGATTGTGACACGATTGTCCTTACTTGTAACGGGTAATGAGAAATTTTCAGATCGCCCGATGGGACGTTGGCGGGGCACCGAATGAGGCCACCCCTCGATCCGTCTTGGGGAATGATGGCCTCACCAATGAGCCCTCATCCCCTGCGAATGGCTTCCATGGGGGACATTCGCAGGGCCCAGAGAGCGGGGTAGAGGCCGCCGATCATGCCCAGGAAGGTACTGAATCCCAGGCTGAACAGCAGCAGACCCGGGCTGGCATACAGATAGAGTCTCGTGGAATAAATGGTGTTTAATATCTGAACGGCAATCCATCCCGCCAGACAGCCGAGAATCCCGCCGCTCAGTCCCAGTAAGGCACTTTCCCAGGTGACCAGTCGCATCACGTCCCACGCTGACCAGCCGTTTGCTTTCAGGACCCCGAATTCAATTAATCGTTCCGCGACACTCATCAGCATCGTATTCAGGATGCTGAGTAACGCGATGATGATCCCGATCCCCGTCATCAGATAGAGAAAGATGTCGAGGTCAGAACTCAAATCTGCAATCTTGTCACCCCAGTCCTGAGCGGAACGGACTTCGATGCCATCTTCATCACTCGCCTGTTGGTCAGATGGGGTCTCTGCGGATGGGGCCGTTAACAGGGAATTCCCCGGGGCAGAAAAACTGTTCCCTTGCAGCCGGCTGGCGGCCGCTTCCAGCAACTGGGCGAGGGCGTTCAGCAGCCCGGCCAGTCCTGCCTGCGGAAATTCGACGAGAGCGTTCGTTCGCCAGTCGCTGGCACGACGACCCTGAAACTTCTGGCGGATCTCTTCAATCAGCTGTTCTTTCGATACGCTGTCGTCCGGTTCGATATAAACTGAAGAGACCAGCGAGTCGTCAAACTTGCCGATCTTTCTGACGGAGTTTCCGTCAAGGACAATCGCAATATCAAGCAGTAGTGATCCACACTGATAGATGCCGACTACGGTCAGGTCATAACCATCCACGTGCAGACGGTCGCCAATTGTCTTCTTAAATGCTTCAGCGATGGGGCGACTGATCACGCAGTTAAACGTGCCGATGTCGTCTGTCGTCAGGAATCGTCCCGCGACGATGTCGTCGCGGTAGATGGCCTCTTTCAACTCCAAAGTCGTCTTGATATCAGTGCCAAACAGGAACCGAGGGGGACTGAACGTGGGTTTCCCTTCGACAAGCTGGGCACGAGCCCAGACTTCCGGACGGGCTTTGCGAACCCCCTTCACTTCGGCGATCTCCGCAACCCAGCCGATCGGCAACCGTGAGAATAATGGGATGGGCGCTCCTGGCTGCATCGCCGCCAGGCCGGGAATACGGCTGAAGGTTTTTCCGACAAGGTCGTCGATGCCGGTGGCGATGGAAAACAGCCCGACCATCCCGGCGATGGCCACGGTCAGGCCGAGCAGTGCCAAGAGCGAGCGAACAGGACGGCTGATCAGATTTCGAAATGCAAACAGGAACATCGAGCAGGGCACTTTCCATCAAGTAACATGGCGGCGGATCGTACCTGTCGGCAAGGCTCTGTTGCACAGAACGTACCAATCCGACCTGTTTCACACTCGCTGCATAACATAGACGATGTCTTCGGTGTCGTTCGTAATGTCGATCGGCCAGTCCAGGTCATAGCGGAAGTCGAACATTTCCAGCACCCGCAGCCGCGGTTCCGATTCGAACAACGAAAACATCTGCTCAGCAGTGTAGGTGCGAAAGATTGTTTCGTCAGTGATGCGGAACTGCTTTGTCGGAGTATAGACGTCGTAGGTCACGCCGATTCGTTCCTGACGTTTTTTGAGATTGGTCTCGATTGTCCAGAGATTCGAGACAACGGACAGATTTCCGCGTGACGACGACCATGACTCGGATGTGCACTTGGCGGGAGTCTTCGGGGTCAAATGCAGCCCCAGGATATACAGCCCCCCTTTATTCAGTGCATCGGCCACGCAGTGAAAATGGGCTTGAGCCGCCTCTTCCGTCGGAAGATGCCGAAAGGTGTTAATCATGTTGAAGGCGGCATCGACTTTTTTCTTCAGTTTGAAGTCCGCCATATCTCCGACGAAGGTCGACTCGGGATAGCCAGCCCGTTTCAACCGCGCGTTGCAGTAAGCGATGGCCTTTTCATTCAGGTCATTGCCCGAAATTTCGTAGCCCTCTTTAGCAAACTGAACGACCAGCCGGCCTGTTCCGCATGCCGGTTCGAACAGTCGTTTCACCGGCCGCTTGGCATACTTGGCGAAGCATTGCTTGAGAAACTTGTATTCTGCTGCCCAATCTGAGCCAAAGATCAAGTCGTAGTACTTTGGGTAGTCGTACAGATGACCGGCGATCGTTTCCATGAGCGGTGTCGGGCTCCAATAGGAGAGGTTTATCGACGAACGAAGGTTACGAACTCGTGAGTGAGTTCCGCAGTTGAAGCGGGAGTGTAACGCAATGGCACTGTAAGAACGAACGATGCCATTTCACCACGTTCGAAATTTCAGAAGAAGGCCCGCAAGAATGCTCGATTCCTGGGGCTGACCTGTGACCGGGAGTATCCATCTCTGACAAAGGGGTCGCGGGCAATGATCAGCCACTGCCGAACGGCCTTCGTCCGCGAGTATTTGCTTCCACGTCATCAGCCAGACTGGATGAGAAAACTACTGGCCCGAGGCCCAGCCGCGACGACGTTGATCAGCGGCACCCCACCGCATTCCGTCGCTTTCCGAGATGGAGATGGAGTGGGCGTCTCCCTGACGGGAACCGCGAGGGACAATCTGATGGCCCATCTCTCGCAGGCCCGCCACTGCGTCGGGGTGGTCGCGATGGAGTCCCGTTTCGAGAGTCACCGTATCCGGCATCCACGCATGATGCAGGCGGGGAGCATCGACGGCATCGCGGATCGGCATCTCAAATTCGAGCAGATTCAGCACGACGCAGAAGACGGTGTTGATGATGGTGCGACCGCCAGGACTGCCGGTCACCAGCACTGCTCGCTGATTACGAGTCACAATCACGGGAGTCATCGAACTGAGCATCCGTTTGCCCGGCGCCACGAGGTTGGGCTTCGTTCCGATTAATCCCCTGGAGTCTGTCACACCCGGGCGGGGATTGAAGTCACCCATTTCGTCGTTCAACAGATATCCGGCCCCCTGAACCACAATCCGCGAGCCAAAGCTGTTTTCCAGGGTGTACGTGTTGGAGACAGCCATCCCATCGCGGTCGATCACACTGAAGTGGGTTGTGTTCGGTCCTTCATCCGGCGTCAGAATGTCGGCACCGAGTTCAGCGGAGGAGGTGGCCGTCGTGGGCGAGATGGTCTGTGCCAGTTCGGCAGCGTACCGCCGGGACGTCAGGTGCTGCGGTATGTCGACAAAGTCAGGGTCACCGAGAAACTTTGCACGGTCGAGATAGGCTCGCCGCATACTTTCGATCATCAGATGCAGAGTCAGCGGTGACCAGCGGCCTTCCTGACGCAGGTTAAAAGTTTCGACCATATTGAGCATCTGGATCAGGGCGATACCCCCGGAACTGGGTGGGGCCGCAGCGAAGATCTCGTAGCCGCGGAAGGTGCCATGCACGGGAGCTCGCACCTCGGGTTCGTAAGCAGCGAGATCGGATCGGCGAATGAGTCCACCCCCGCGCTCCATTTCCGCTTCCAGCGAGTCCACCAGCGGTCCGGTGTAGAAGGCATCTGCACCCTCTGTCGCGATGGACGTCAACGTCGCTGCCAGATCATTCTGGATGAGTCTGTCCCCGGCCGTCCAGGTTTGTCGTCCGTTGTCCTTGCCCAGTACGCGAAGCAACTCGGCGTTGCCGCGGGACGTTTCGATGACCTCGTTCAGGGACTTGGCCAGTTCGTCGTTGATTTCGAAGCCCTCTCGCGCCAGCCGCGCGGCGGGCAGCGCGAGTTGCTCCCAGGCAAGCCTGCCGAATCGGTTGTGAGCGAGTTGTAATCCCCGCACTGTTCCTGGGACCCCGACAAGTAAATGGGGGGATGTCCGTCCATTTGCGAACATATCGACTGTCGCGAGAGCGGGAGCTTTCTCGCGATAGTCGATCATGATCGGCTGAGCTTGACCGGGGGAATGGATCAGCATGAAGCCTCCCCCGCCGATGTTCCCCGCTTCAGGCCACGTGACAGCCAGTGCAAAAGCGGTTGCCACCGCTGCATCGACAGCGTTTCCCCCGGCATCGAGAACTTCGCGACCGATCACGGAGGCCGGTTGGGAAACAGAAACGACGATACCGAGACGGGACTGGCTGTCTTTGCCTTCCTTCAGTTCATCTGCCCAACTCGCCCGTCCAGCGATCCCGGCAGCGATCGTCCACAACACTATCCCGACCGAAAAGACGGAAGGGATCGAACGAGCGGGGTGCATGATGAACTGTCGCAAGGTTGGACCTTCCCGGGTTTAGCTCACCAGTCCGAATGCCTGCTCGGCAGCGTCCAGTGTGGCCTGAATGTCGGCTTCGGAATGTGCGGCGGAAACAAAATTCGCTTCGAACTGGCTGCATGCCAGGTAGATGCCCCGTTCGAGCATGGCGTGGAAGTACCGTGAGTACGCCTTTGTATCGCTCTGTGAAGCGACTTGCAGATTCGTCACCGCAGCAGGATTGAAGTAGAACGTGAACATGCTGCCGACGCGCGGAATCGTATGAGGGATGCGGGCGGCGGTCGCACGCTCGGCAAGCCCTGCGACGAGTGTCGACGTCAATTGATCCAGCTTCGGATAAGGGTTGTTGATTTTGAGCTGGGTGAGCGTTGCGATCCCACTGGCCATGGCCACAGGGTTCCCCGAAAGTGTCCCTGCCTGATAGACCGGCCCCACGGGTGAAACGGAGTTCATCACGTCAGCTCGGCCACCGTAGGCCCCGACAGGAAGACCGCCACCGATGATCTTTCCGAGTGTGGTCAGGTCGGGCCGGATTCCCCACAGGCTCTGCGCACCCCCGTAACTTACGCGGAAGCCGGTCATGACCTCGTCGAAGATCAGCAGCGAACCGTGCTTTTGACACAGGCTCTGCAGTGCCTGAAGGAACTCGGTCGTCGGGATGACCACGCCCATATTTCCCACGACGGGTTCCAGAATGACGGCGGCAATTTCTGATCCGCGCGCTGCGAAGGCGGACTCGAGCTGCTGTGGATCGTTGTATTCGAGCACGATCGTGTCAGCAGTGCAGCCGGCGGGGACCCCCGGGCTGGAGGGTGTCCCGAGTGTGAGTGCCCCGCTGCCCGCTTTGACGAGCAGGCTGTCGACATGTCCGTGGTAGCAACCGGCAAATTTGATGAGGACATTCCGGCCGGTGAATCCACGGGCGACGCGAATGGCGCTCATCGTCGCTTCGGTCCCGGAATTCACCATTCGCACTCGTTCAATCGATGGAACAGCCTCAATGACCAGTTCCGCCAGTTCTGTTTCCAGTTCGCACGGAGCACCAAAGCTGGTCCCCTTTTCGAGCGCTTTGTGGATCGCGGCGATGACGGCCGGGTGACGGTGTCCCAGGATGTGCGGCCCCCATGAACCGATGTAATCAACGTACCGGTTGCCATCGATATCAAACAGGTAGGCTCCCTCGGCACGGTCCATCACGACCGGGGTTCCGCCAACTCCACCGAAAGCGCGAGCGGGACTGTTCACCCCACCGGGGATCGATTTCTGGGCACGGTTAAAGTGTTGCTGGCTCTTCTGCTGTGTGAAGGTCATGTGTTCTGTCTATGGCGGAAAACGTGAGGAAGCAGGCCTTTGTTCGTCTGGATGAGGCCACACGACAAAAACCATGGAGGAAACGGGCCTGACGCCGTTATAGCGGCGCAGCAACCCGATGCGAAAGCTCGGCGTGAGCCTCGGACGGGGTGTGAGGATTTTCCTGGAGCCGTCCCCGGTGGGAGAACGGTCATCCCCCTTTTTTCGCGGCCTGCTGCATCCGGATGATCTCAAGTTTTGAGAGCGGACGACCATCGGGACCCGTTGTCGGAACGGCGGCGGGGGCTGCAGGAGCAGGAGCAGACGCTGCTTCCGTGACGACTGGTTCGGCAGGCACTGGTTCTGCGACAGCAGCCTCTGGCGCTGCGGCAGTCGGTGCTGGCGTGGCGACCGATTCGGCCGGAGCAGCGGCCGCCGCAGCCGCTTTTGCAGCCTGCTGCTTGCGGATCATGTCCAATGGAGACGGTTTGCCGGGGGCGGCAGTCGGGGCAGCCGAAGATGCGGCAGCAGCCTTGGCGCTTTGCTGAGCTCGGATTGCGTCGAGAGGGCTTTTGCCAGCGGCGGCAGGTTTGGGTGCTGCGGAGGGGGCTCCTGCTGCTACGGGGGGCTTGGCCGCGGGCGCAGTCTTCGCTGCGGGGGGGGCTTTCTTGACGGGAGCGTCAACGACTTTCAAGTAGTCGGGATCGATGTCATACCAGCCGATGTCCACTGGTCCATCGAATTCGACGAGAGCCCGACAGTTCATGTTCACGGTGCGTACTTTGCCGGTCCAGTTTTCGAACCGTCGCAGCTCCGGAACACTTGCATCCACAACGACGAACTTGTCTGTCAAAAGTTCTTTCAGCTTTTCAGCTCGTTCAATCGACATTAGACCATCGCTCCATTGTCGTTTGGGGTTTCGTCTAGTCGCTCGCCAGTTGCACTGGATGTCCGACGATTCTGGAACAACCGGCCCTCGAAATCAAGCAGACCCCCGTGGAAGCGGCCTTGCAAGTCACTGGCGAAGTGACTGGGGCGACGGCACAGCTACGCCAGAAGTTTCTGCTGAACGTGGCCGGCCACGTCGGTCAGACGGAAATCCCGCCCCTGATGTCGGAATGTCAGTCGGCTATGGTCTAGTCCCAGGCAGTGCAGGATCGTGGCCTGGAGATCATGAACATGAATCGGGTCTTCGGCCGCGTGATAGCCGAGTTCATCCGTACTGCCGACAATCTGACCGCTCCGAATCCCGCCACCGGACAGCAGAACGGTGAAGCCAAAGGGATGATGATCCCGACCGGCCCGTTCGGGGTCTGTCCCGGGACCGCGCCGGACTTCATACATCGGTGTCCGGCCAAATTCTCCTGCCCAGATGACTAACGTATCCTCCAGTAATCCTCGTTGTTTCAGGTCCTTGATGAGTGCGGCAGCGGGCTGATCGGTCATTCGAGTATTGATGGAGAGGTTTTTGTTCAGCTCGCTATGGTCGTCCCAGGTTGTGTGATAGAGCTGGACGAAGCGGACCCCTCGCTCGACCATGCGGCGAGCCAGCAGGCAATTTGTGCCGAACCCTCGCGTGGTTTCCTGATTCAGGCCGTACGCGTCCAGTGTGGACGCGGTCTCACTGGAAAGATCGACCAGTTCCGGGGCGGCGATCTGCATGCGATAGGCCAGTTCATACGCGGCGATACGAGACTCAATCTCGGGATCACCGGTGACAGCCGAACGACGGGAATTCAGATCGCGCAGCGCATCCAGTCTCGATCGCTGGAGCTTCGAGTCGACACCTGGGGGGCTGTCGAGATGCAGGATAGGTGACCCCTGTCCGCGAAAGGTGACTCCCCGGTAATTCGACGGCAGAAATCCGCTGCTCCAGGCCGCGGAACCCGAGTCGAGTCCCTTCCCCGAGTTTGACAATAGTACGACGAACCCGGGCAGGTTCTGCGATTCGCTGCCAAGACCCCATGTCACCCAGGAACCCATGCAGGGGTGGCCGAACTGGGTGGTGCCACACTGGAACAGCATCTGACCGGGATCGTGATTGGATGTTGTGGTGAACATCGAACGGACCATGCAGAGGTCGTCAGCACAGGTCCCCAGGTGCGGCAGGAAGTCAGAGAACTCCATCCCCGACTCGCCGTACCGCGTGAACTTGCGGGGGCTTGCCATGACGCTTGCGCCACCCTTGATCACGGAATCGGCGAGTGACTGAAGGAAGGATTCAGGGACCGGTTGCCCGTGCAAGCGTTGCATTTCGGGCTTAGGGTCAAACAGATCCAGTTGGCTCGGTCCGCCCCCCATGAAGAGAAAGATGACATTCTTCGCGCGCGGAGTGAAGTGGGGTTGCCGGGACGGGCTCGGCGCTTGGGAACCAGGCGTGGTCAGATCCCCCACTCCGCTCGCGTAACCGTCTTGTGAGAGAAGGCTGGCGAGTGCCATGCCTCCGACGCCATAGGCCGAGCTGGTGAGAAGAGAGCGCCGGTTGAGGGAAGGCATTCCGGGTAGAGCAGGCTTCGAGGCGGTCGTCGGGGACATCGAGGTAACCTCATTTCCGCTATTCACGGGTGATGAACTCATGCAGATTCAGCAGGATGCTCGCGATACTCGTCCAGGCGCTGAGGGAGGAGCTGTCCTGAGAAGCGGACGAGCCCTGCGGTGCGGCGACCTGCTCGAGCGGCAGGGAAGTTAATTCTCGGAAGTGGTCTGTCAGCCGTTGTTGTTCGAATGGGTCGGGACGGCGTCCCAGGACGAGCTGAAAGCCGTACGTCAGCCGGCCATCGAAATCGTCAGGTCCTTCGCGCGTGATTCGTTCGGCAAGTGACTCCGCGGCCTCCCAGAAGATGGGATCGTTGAGCAGGGTGAGGGCCTGCAGCGGGGTATTCGATCGTTCGCGGCGGACACAGACGCGTGAGTTCGTCGGAGCGTCGAACGTGACTCCCTGGGCATAGGGGGAAAGCCGTTGCAGCCAGGTGTAGAGGCCTCTGCGGTTTCGGTCCGCACCTTCACTGGCTTTCCAGGTTTGATCAAAACCCTCCATCGACACCGACTCGGGTTGAGGTGGAAAGACGCTTGGTCCCCCAATCTGGTCGGCAAGCAGTCCGCTGACAGCAAGGGAAGCGTCTCTCACCTGCTCGGCCGAAAGCCTCAGCGGCACCTGGCGCGCGAGCAGTCGATTCTGCGGGTCGCGAACGATGAGATCCGGCCGGACATGCGAAGACTGGCAGTAGGTCCGCGATGTGGCGATTCGTCGGTGCAGCGTCTTCAGGCTCCCCCCCGTTCGATGCAGTTCATCTGCGAGCCAGTCGAGTAGTTCGGGATGGCTGGGCCGGTCGCCGTTGAGACCAAAATTATCCCCCGTCTCGACCAGTCCTCGACCGAAGAATTCCTGCCAGGCTCGATTGACGAAGACGCGGCTCGTCAGCGGGTTGTCTTTCGAAGTCAGCCAGTTGGCCAGGTCAAGACGTGAAGGCGATTCCCCGGTCGCGGCGACATTCGTCGTATTGGCGACCAAGGATGTCGTCTCCGGTCCTGATTCGGATGCTGCTGGTCCCACAGCAGCGAGGGAGTTCTGTGATGTCAGATTTGTTAACATCAGCCATTCAGGAATGGCCGGTTTTACGACATCGCCAGCCACTCGAAAATCACCCCGTACGTGCAGATAGGCCTGACGCGGTGTTATCGCTTCCTGCATGACCGGTGCACGGGTCGCAACCGGTGCCTGCTTGGCCAGTTCGAGGAGTTGGCTTTGCAGTTCCGGTAGCTTCAATTCTTTGAAGCGTGCAGGGTCGGTTAATTCTCCCCAGCGGAGAAAATAGTCGAGCAGTCGATCGCGTTGATCCTGGGTGCGACTGGCCATGGGAATCAGGACGATCTGACACCCTTCGAGCTGCCCCTCGCCGAGTTCCCCACCCCAGACGAGCCCCAGGATTTCCCACTGACGGAACCACAAATAATCCTGGCCGGGGTTTGCTGCTGCGTGCAGCATTTTCTTTTCCCAGCGGTCCTGGAGTTCCAGGATCGCCTCGAGTTGAGGGGCAAGTAGCTCCGCTCGTCGCTTGTCGTAGTCCGGCTTTTCCCGGGCGTAGTGATCTTTTTCGTGAGGCAGCGGTGCCGCGATGTTGACTTCGTCGGCATTGTTGAAGAAGGCGTAAAGTCCGTAGAACTCACTCTGTGACAACGGATCGAATTTGTGGTCGTGGCAACGCGCACATCCCACTGTTAAGCCGAGCCATGCGGTGCCGACCATCGTTGTCCGGTCGACAATCTGCTCGACCCGATATTCCTCCAGGTCGGCCCCCCCTTCTCGATTGCTGAGCGTATTTCGCAGGAAGCCCGTTCCCAGGAGTTGCTGCTCGGTGGCACCGGGGATGAGATCACCAGCGATCTGCTGCATCGTGAAATCCGTCAGCGGCAGGTCGCTATTAAGAGCGTCGATCAGCCATTGACGATATCGCCAGGCAACGGGGCGTTTCTGGTCGGTCAGGTATCCATCAGTGTCGCCGTAGTGGCACAGGTCGAGCCAGGGTCGTGCCCAGCGTTCGCCGTAATGAGGTGAGGCGATCAGACGATCGACCAGACGTTCCACCGCATCGGGAGAGTGATCGGCGACGAACTCGTCGACTTCGGCCGGAGTCGGAGGAAGTCCGATGAGGTCGAATGTCAGACGGCGAATCAATGTCCGGCGGTTTGCCAGAGGTGCTGGTGTTAGTCCTTCTGACTCAAGCCGCGCGAGAACAAATCCGTCAATCGGTCCCGGTGCAACGTCCTGATCCGCCAGCAGCTTCTGAGATGGGTTCGCATCAATCACCGGAACCTGTGGGCGGACAACGGGTCTGAAAGACCAGTGGGACCTCGCAATCTCAGCAGGAGAGCGGTCCAGCCTGAGACTGTCGGGCCAGGGCAGGCCCTCGTTGATCCAGCGTCGGAGTCCTTCGATCTGCTCAGGTCGCAGGCGGGGACCTTCAGGAGGCATAACCACGTGATCCGGGGCAGTGCCAGTGACGAGTTGAAACAAGCGGCTTTCATCGGCATTCCCGGCGATCACGATCTGATGGTTGTCGCCGCCACGAAGAATGGCTTCGCGCGAGTCGAGCCGCACCCCCCCTTCGTGCTGCCTGCGGCCATGACATTCCAGGCAGCGAGCCTGAAGGAGTGGCGCAATGGTCCGTTCGACGTCGAACGTATCTGAGTCGTTTGAATTGAAGCCCTGCGAGGCCGGAGTTTCTTGTGCCTCGGACCCCGTCAGGAGTATATGTGATGGAAATAACGCTCCCATCAGGATGGCAATCAAAAGCCCATCTCGTCGCATCATCTTTTCACCCTGGTTGATGAATCATAAGGGGTTGTTTATGCGCGAATGCGCTGGCGGGGCCATGGCCATTCCTGAAAACTTTAGAATACGGTTCTAATCTTATGAGTATTCCCATGTCAACACGCTCGACCACTCCCGGTCGTCGGCGCGAGGCGACAGACCAGCGCCGACGAGAGATTCTGGACGCATCTCTGGAGCTCTTTCTGCGGCAAGGGATCCCCGGCACGACAATGCCGCAAATCTGCGCCGCGTCCGGCGCAAGTACGGGAAGCGTCTATCATCTTTTCGAAGGGAAAGATGACATCGCCATGACGCTATTTCTCGAAGGGATGCAGAGCTATGAGCGGGATATGCTACGCTCGATCGAACGAAAAACATCGCTGCGAAGCGTTATCCACGCGTTGATTTCGACGCATCTCAAAATTGTCATCAATGCACCGGCCTTATCACTTTACCTGGCGCGATTAGGGCTGGCCGATGTTCAGGGGGATATCAACGCCAAGCACCGGGAACTGAGCGATAACTTCGCGCAAAAAATTGCCTTGCGCCTGAGACCGTTCGCGGAGCGTGGTGAGTTAGTCAAGCTGCCGCTGGAACTGTATTTCTCACAGATTATTGGCCCTGCAGCTCATCTTGCGCGCGCCTGGCTGATGGGCCGTGTGAGCAGTAACCTGCGATCCGCAATCGAACCGTTGGCACTCGCGGCCTGGAAGTCGTTGCGAGTGGATGCCAACTGAAATTCGCGGTGTTGTCGCGGTCTCGATGGTGAAGAATCCGCGGCTGGCGGCCTCCCCGATGGACTTCATGGGACACTCCCCTTCCCGGGAACGAGCCCTCGCATGGGGCATCGACTCAAACATTTCCTCTCAACTTCTCGAATTAGAAGTGAGCTCTCGCGACGGCTTCGGTGCGTGGCAAGTTGCCTCTGTAACCCCCCGCTGCTTGTTCAAGTGTCATTATGCCAGCCGGCAGCGGGTGGACGGAACCCTGTAATTCACCCAACATGCGGTCTACAATGGCTGACGGTTGTCACTCGATTCCCTCTGAGGTTCAACATGCTCCGCTTCCCAGCTATGGTCATCAGTGGATTTGCACTGGTGCTGGCGTTTGCCGCTTATCCACTTTTTGGCGACGCGGTTGTTGAGTCGCAGGTACGACTACTCAACGATATCAAGTTCCTTGCTTCAGATGATCTGGAAGGGCGCGGTGTCGGGACCAGCGGTCTCAATATCGCCGCTCAGTTCATCAAGACCGAATTTGCCAAAGCAGGGTTGGCCGTCGATCGGGTGGACGGGGATGCCTTCCAGAAATTTGACATCGCGACTGGTTCAAAGCTTGTCGGCACCAACTCGTTGCGACTGGTGGGGCCAGAAGGAACGACGATCGAACTGAAAATCGGTGACGATGTCGAAGGCTGTTCATTCGGGGGAAGTGGGAAGTTCGATGGCGACATCGTGTTCTGTGGGTATGGAATCGATGCCAGCGATGAAGGCTACAACGATTTTGAAGGGATTGATGTCGAAGGAAAAGTGATCATCGTCTTGCGACGGAATCCACGTCAGAGCGATCCCTCCAGTCCCTTTGCCAGCACACATGGGATTTCCCGACATGCAGATTTGCGAACAAAAATGACAAATGCAGCCGCCCAGAAAGCGGCTGCGGTGTTGTTCGTAAACGACCCCTACTCGGGCCGGAAAGCAGCAGAAACGCGTCGTGAAAACCTCTATAGCGCCCATGAAAAGGTCTCGCTTGCGGCAGAAGCATTTTTATCTGCCGACGCCAACGACGTCGAAAAGTTCAACGAAGCCCGGAACAAGCTGGCCGAAGCGACCAATCAGGCGAAGTCGATTCGGGCCGCTGCCGAAAAAAGTGATGACGACCCGCTGATGAAGTTTGGGTATGCAGGGAGCGGGGAAAACAAGGCGTTCCCGCCCGCCTTTCATATCTCAATCAAGACGTGTGATCAGATTCTGGCGTCGCTCAAGACGGATTTATCCAAGCTGGAAGCTGAGATCGATTCGACTCACAAACCAAAGTCCATGGCTGTTACGGGTTGGCGAGCTCAGGGTGAACTCAATGTCGAAAAGGTGCGCGCCGACGTCTCCAACGTCATCGGGGTGATTGATGGAGAAGGACCGCTGGCAGATGAGACCATCGTGATCGGTGCTCATTACGATCACGTCGGCCGGGGTGGTCAGAACTCGCTGGCTCCCGGTTCTACCGAGATTCACAACGGGGCAGATGACAACGCTTCCGGAACAGTCACGCTGCTGGAGCTGGCACGACGTTTTGGGGAGAAGGCCAGGATCGCCAAGCCCTCACGCCGGCTGGTCTTCATCGCTTTCACCGGCGAAGAACTGGGGCTGCTGGGTTCGGCCCGGTACTGTAAAGAGCCCGTGTTTCCGCTGGACACGACCATCGCCATGCTGAATATGGACATGGTCGGCCGGCTGAAAGATGACAAACTGATCGTTTACGGTACTGGGACAAGTCCCCGCTGGGAGCCCGAACTGAAGCAATTCAACGGCGACGCAGGGTTTAAGCTGATCTTCAAGCCGGAAGGGATTGGGCCCAGTGACCATGCCTCGTTCTATGCCAAGAAGATTCCGGTGCTGCATTTCTTTACGGGTGAGCACGCGGACTACCACAAGCCGACAGACGATTGGGAGAAGATTAATATCGAAGGGGTGTCCCGGGTTGCCAATCTGATGGAAGCCATGATCGATGCAACGTTGAGGCAATCTGAGCGTCCCGCGTATGTCGAAGTTCAGGGGAACAGTACCCCCGGTCGAGGGGGCAGTCGCCCTTACGTCGGAACCATTCCCGAGTTTGGCAACGAGGAACCGGGGTATGCAATCAGCGGTGTTTCGGCGGGGGGGCCAGCACAAAAGGGTGGCTTAAAAGGAGGTGACCGAATCGTGAAGCTCGGTCCGCACCCGGTCAGCAACCTTGACGATTTCGACGCGGCACTGAGAAAATTTGCACCGGGGGATGTCGTCGACTTCACGGTCATCCGTGACAAGCAAGAGCAGACTTTTAAAGTGACGCTTGATCCGCCGAGATAACGTGCAACATTGACGGTGAGGGGGCGTGGGTGAATCGCCGCGCTTGCTCGTTCCGTTTTCCACTTTGATCACATTCGTCCTGAGTAAGTTATCTGGACTGGAACCACACCATGCGAAGTCTGCCTCGACGTCGAATTGTCGGCACTTTGCTCGCTTTGTGTCTCCCGCTGGTGGGTTGCTCAAAAACACCGACAGAGGCTCCAGTCACGTCGGTCGCCAGTACCAGGCCGGTGCCGCCGCCGTCTCCTGCGGGGACGGGTTCCGGAACCTCTCAGTCGCAGCCGAAGCCTCAATCCAGGCCATCGGGGGGCAAAACGTCATCGCTTGTTGCGAATGTGGATCCCCGTTTTCTGTTTGTCGTCAGCGGTCCGGGACAGCTGGTCGAAGTGGATGCTGATCCGCCGGTCTCTCCCGCGAACAAGTTCGAAGTGACGTCTGCTGACCAACTGTATGACTCGACCCAGTTCGTCGTTAACGCGACCCCCAGTCAGTCGCTGTCGGGAGGCACGGCGGTTGAGCGTAAGGCGGGATTTACGCTTCCGCCAGGCTTTGAAGAAGTGCGCGAGTACGGATTCACCCCGGAAGGTTATCCCCAGCGAATTCTGTGCACGAAGAATGGAACCCAGCTTGCGTGCGTTCCTGCCGGGCCTGCCATTGTCGGTTCTGATAGCGGACCTGATGTCAGCAGGCCTTCGATCACAGTGGAACTCGACACGTACTACATGCAGGTGCTCGAAGTCACAGTTCAGGACTTTGAGAGGTACCGTGTCGAAATGCGCGAGAAAAAGAAGACGGTTCCCCCGGCTCCGCTGAATGCCTCAAGTCCTCCCCAGTTGCCGGCGTTAGGGCTCCCCTGGGGGATTGCGGTCAATTACGCCAAGTGGGCGGGAATGGAGCTTCCGACGGAAGCCGAGTTCGAAAAAGCGGCGCGTGGTACTCACGGGCTGAGAACACCCTGGGGGGACGGAAGACCTCTGTGGGCCGAACGCACAATCTCGGCGACGGGAATCTTCGCTGCCGACCGCAGCCCTTACGGAATTTATGACCTGGCGGGGAACGCCTCTGAGTGGTGCGCAGATCTGTACTCGGCGACGGCTCATGAAGAAGCCGTGAACTCAATTTCAAAAGACAGTCTGAAAAACTGGAGCGGCCCGAAGAAGGTTCGTGACATGAATCTTCGCGTCGTCAAGGGAAATGGCGAGAACTGGAGTATCTGGCATCGGACCGGAAAGGATATGGGGAAAGCCCATGGCGACGTCGGATTCCGCTGTGTACTCAGGATTCCCCGCAGCACCAAGTGATGGTGTCACCTTCGGCTCGACAGGTTAGATCTGCAGGTTAGCTCGACACCGGGCCGTTTCTGCGAATCAGTTCATTCTCCGTGTCGGGCCTGAAGTCTGAACTGTTCTGGTCCGGTCAGCGATTCGAGCGGGCTCGGGTCCGGGAGGTGCCGCGATCAAGCGACACTTCCCGGAGTTGATGCGCGTTCGTGGGTCAGGCCTCGTCCTTCCAGTTGAGGACGACTTTCCCCGACTGTCCTGACAGCATGACTTCAAAGCCCTTTTCAAATTCGGTGTAGTGATAGCGATGTGTGATGACGGGGCGGATATTCAGTCCACTCTCCAGCATGACGGACATCTTGTACCACGTCTCGTACATCTCACGGCCGTAGATTCCTTTGATTGTCAGCATGTTGAAGACTACCAGGTTCCAGTCGATGGCGATCTGTTCCGACGGGATACCCAGCATGGCGATCTTGCCGCCATGGGCCATGTTTGCCAGGAGCTCACGAAATGCGGTCGGATTGCCGGACATTTCCAGCCCGACATCGAATCCTTCCTTCATACCGAGCTGCTTCTGGACATCAGCGAGGTTCCCTTTCGAGACGTTCAGGGCAACGGTCGCCCCCATGGATTTCGCCAGCTCTAGCCGGTAGTCGTTGACATCGGTGATGACGACGTAGCGGGCTCCGGCGTGTCGGACGATGGCGGCCGCCATGATGCCGATCGGCCCTGCCCCTGTGATCAGAACATCTTCCCCCAGCACGGGGAATGACAGTGCCGTGTGAACGGCATTTCCAAAGGGGTCATAGATTGAAGCCACGTCGCGGTCGATATCGTCTCGATGGTGCCAGACGTTGGTCATGGGCAGCGAAAGGTATTCTGCGAAAGCGCCGGGGCGATTGACGCCGACCCCCTTCGTGTCTTTGCAGAGATGGCGACGGCCTGCGAGACAGTTTCGACAGCGGCCGCAGACAACGTGTCCTTCGCCGCTGACGACTTCCCCGGGGTGGAAATCGGTGACATTGGAACCAACTTCGACAATTTCGCCCACGAACTCGTGACCGACAACCATGGGGACGGGAATTGTCTTCTGCGCCCATGCATCCCACTTGTAGATGTGCAGGTCCGTTCCACAAATTCCGGTTCGGTCCACGCGGATCAGAACATCATTAATACCTATTTCAGGGACTGGAACGTCCTGCAGGGTGAGTCCCGGAGCGGACTGGGCTTTCACCAGGGCCTTCATCGTCTTCATGCTGTGACCTTAACGGTTTGAGAGGGGATCAGTTCTCGACGTTGCAACGGATGAGAAGAGGTTCCGAGATGTGCTCATGCCTGAGGGCAGTAACAGTTCTGTGCAGATCTGTCGGATTCATCATGCCAATTCGACTTCAGTAGAGTCATGAACCAGCTAAAGTTTGTTTCACAGAGAGTCACAACACGGAGAATCACTACTAGGGACGCTTCTCTTCGGGTTGCTGTTTCGATCGCTGCTGAATGGCCGCGAAAATTGCGTCAGCGATCGCGCGCATCCCTTTGTCACCCGGATGCCCGGCAACTCCGGCGTGTTCGATGACACGTTCCGACCTGGCAAAGTTCGACTCATCTTCTGCAAGACGATGAATATCGACATAAGTGGCGTCGACACTCGCGCAGGCCTGCTTCATGATCTGGTCCTTGGTGGCATTCGGCCAGAAGGAACTCCTCACGAAAATCGCTTGAGGCTGCCGGGCTTTGAGTGATGCAAGAAGCCGATCAAATGCAGCCGCGAACTGCTTTTCGGCCTCGGGTGTGGCCAGTTCAGAAACATTTTCTCCGATCGCGATGATGACCACCTGCGGTGCGAAGTCGAGTTCTGCTTTCAGTTTCCCCTCGATGTCGTAGTCGTTGTAGCCACGTTCGAAGTCAGCAATGTTCCGAACTTTGGTTTTCGGCATTGATGCCGCTTCTGCGATTTGGGCCGACAAAAGATGGACATAATCCCGTTCCTGAGCGCTCGCCGCCATCCCCCAGTTACCCGTCCAGCCGATTGCGGGGGCAGGCGAATGTAGTGTGATACTGTTTCCAAGAAACAGCACTCTTGAGACATCAAGACTTCCCATCGTCGTTTTCTCGACGGCGACGGTTCCCTCCTCCTGCTCTGCGCGGACCGGGGAGGGTGAGGTCCCGCTGATGCCGAGGTAGAGAAATGTCAGGAGCAGAGCGACGAGTTGCAGTGATTTCATTGAGTCGACTTCCGTGCAAAAGAATTTCGATTGATGTAACCGCAGGGATAATTCTCCGATGTGGACCGGAAATCACAAGTTGGGAATCACGAATGAATGTAGGCCAGTCGACGCTACGCAGCCCCTTCTCAGTGAACCCGCCGTTGTTGCGATGAATCCTTCGGTCCGTATCGGTTCAGGGATTGGACAGGGGAAAGGACTTAACGGACTTCGGATCGAAAGAAAATCCGCTGGAAATTCCCTACGCCGGCTCGCGTGCGCCGTTGCTCCGGGATGACTTCCGTGCACCGCGCGAGAAGCGTCGTGAGCATTGAAAACCGGCGCGATTGGGTGGACAACTCCTCAGCCCAGGGGCTGCTTTGTGCGGGCAGATACTTTGAAAAAGAGGCCTTCGCTGCGATGATCTTTTCTGATGTGTGCGGAGTTGACAGAGTGCCTCCTCTTGCGATAATGCGGTCCGTTATATGGTATGCCCTTACAAGGATGGTTATTCGCCGGATTTGTCATTAAAACCTGGGGCATGCGTACGACGCCTCTGTGCAATCTTCGGGTTCACAGAGGCGAATTTGTTTGTGTGCGACCGAAAATAGGGGGATGAACCCTGTTTCGGCAGCCGATGAGGTATCCAAGATTCGTTGTTTGGGCCGGTTGCAGGAGGGGCTCAAAACGGCGGATTTGACGCTGTTGTTCCAATCGCCGGAAAACGTGATTCACTGGAAAACGTGATCATTTGACGCGATTGGGAAGCGCCGTTACGATGCGTATCTTGGGGAATGCTGCACTTTTTGCAGAATAACTTGGTTAAAACTACAGAATTGGATTCTGGGCCCGCTCAATTGCGTGGAGGAGTCATTACGTGTCTGAAATTGTGGTGAAAGATTTTCTCGAAGCGGGCATCCATTACGGCCATCGTACCAGTCGATGGAATCCCAAGATGCGACCCTACATTTACGGTCGCCGAAATCTCATCCACATCATCGATATCAAAGAAACCATTCGTGGATTGCTCCGCGCCAAGAAGTACCTGCAGAAGGTAGCTTCTCAGGGAAGCCTGGTTCTGTTCTGCGGTACGAAGAAGCAAGCTGCCGAGACAATCCGTGATTGTGCCAACTCGGTCAACATGCCTTATGTTGATTACCGATGGCTGGGTGGGATTTTCACTAACTTCCGTACCATGCGAACCCGCATGAAGCGACTGGAAGAGCTGGATCAGATCTTCTCGTCCGGTGATATCAACACCTACTCCAAGAAGATGCAGTCCAAGTTGTTGCGCGAACACCGCAAGATGCTTCGCAATATCAATGGTCTTCGATTGATGAACCGGTTACCAGAAGCAATCATCGTTGTTGATCCCAAGAAGGAACACAACGTCGTTCACGAAGCGCATCTGGTCGGCATCAAGGTCATCGCTCTGCTGGATACCGATTGCAATCCCGATGACGTCGATCTTCCAATTCCCGGCAACGACGACAGCATTCGTTCGATCCAACTCGTTCTGAAGCACTTGACCGCCGCTGTTGCAGAAGGTCGGAACATGGTGCCGAAAGAAGAAGTCGAACAACCACTGGAAGAGCAGTACAAAGCCCGGCCTTCGATTCAGTCGTAGTTCGAATGGCTGTATGAGTGGTTTGCGGCGTAAACGTGTTGCAGTATAAATAATTTGCAAGGCGAACGGCTGGCGGCCAGTCCGTTGTAGGACGGTGTCGGATTTGAGCGAGTCCGCGAAGCGGATTTGGTATGCTCACTTCGGATACCGTCCGGCAGCAATTCTGTTTTGTGATATTTCGCGAAACGGGAATGGTACCGTCGGCCAAGCTTCGTCAGCACAGAACTTTTACAATTGAGGAGTCAAAGTCATGGCCGAGATCACTGCCCAGGCAGTCAAAGAACTGCGTGATCTGACCAATCTGCCGATGATGGAAGTCAAAAGGGCTCTCACGGAGGCAAATGGTGACCAGCAGCGCGCGATTGAATTGCTGAAAGAAGCAAACAAGAAAGTTTCAATCAAGCGAGCTGAAAATCCCACCAGCGAAGGTGTCATCCGGACCGGTGTGTCCGCAGATGGTACTCGCGCCGCGATGGTCGAAGTGCAGTGTGAGTCTGCACCGGTTGCCAAGGCAGATGACTTCGTCTTCCTGGCAGATCAGTTGCTGAAGCGACTGCTCGAAGGCCCGGGTGCAGCAACTCCAGAAGAACTGCTGGCCCAGAGTGCTCCAGACCGACCTGGCATGACCCTGGCTGCACTCCTCGAAGAAGTCGTTGGTAAGATTCGCGAGAAGATGGTTGTTTCTCGCGTTCTGCTGGTCGAAGGTCCAGCCGGGGCCTACACCCATCACGACGGCAAGACCGGTGTCCTGGTCCGTGCCGGTGGCGAGAATAAGACGGCAGCCGTGCTTCGCGATGTCGCGATGCACGTTGCGGCTCTGAAGCCAGTGGTCACCCACCCAGAAGAGTTGCCAGCCGCTGAAGTGGCCGCTGAGAAGGAACGACTGACTGCTGAAGCGGCTGCTTCAGGCAAGCCAGCCAATATTCTCGAGAAGATCGTGGAAGGACGGATGAAGACCTACTACGCCGAGCAAGGTGTTTTGGGTTATCAGCTGTTCGCCAAAGATGACTCGAAGACTGTGAATCAGGCCCTGGCCGAGCATGGTCTGAAGCCCGTGACGTTCGCTCGCTGGATTCTGGGTAATTGAACCCCTCTGCTTTGAAAAACTGTTGATGTGACCGGAGATCTGAATTCGATGCCCGCAGGGACGACACCGAAGTATAAGCGAGTTCTTCTTAAACTGAGCGGCGAAAGCTTCGCTCGTCCCGGCGAATCTGGCATCAGTCTTTCTGAAGTTCAGATTATCTGTGAGCAGATCAAACGAGTGGTCGACAGCGGTGTGCAGCTTGCCATCGTCTGCGGTGGAGGGAATATCCTTCGTGGGAAGGAGTTCTCTTCCACGAACTCGATCGTCGTCCCTTCGACGGCTCATTACATGGGCATGCTGGCGACGGCGATCAACGCTCTGGCACTGCAGGACGTCATGGAGCACTACGGGATTCCAACGCGTGTTCAAAGCGCGATCACGATTCCACCCGTTGCTGAACCATTCATTCGTCGCCGCTGTATCCGCCATCTTGAAAAAGGTCGGGTTGTCATTCTGGCGGCCGGTACGGGTAGCCCCTTCGTCACGACGGACACCGCCGCTGCGCTGCGTGCGAGGGAAATCGATGCCGATGTCGTGGTCAAGGCGACTCGCGTTGATGGCGTCTATTCAGATGATCCTCTGAAGAATCCACACGCCGTGCGCTACTCCGAGATTTCCTATCAAGATGTTCTGCGACAGAATCTGCAGGTGATGGATGCTCAGGCAATTCATCATTGCATGGAGCACAACATTCCGATTGTGGTGCTCAATTACCAGAAACCAGGTAACATCGAGCGAGTAATCGCTGGAGAACGATTAGGGACTCGCGTTGGCGCTCCGGCTCTCTAATCACTATCAAAGGAGCTTGTGACGATGGACCAGGACGAGATACTCCTCGACGCTGAAGAGAGAATGGAAAAGGCAGCCTCGGTGGCACATGACCACTTTCAAGGCTTGCGTACCGGTCGGGCGACTACCGGTTTGGTCGATTCCATTCGTGTGGACTACTACGGTTCACCGACACCGCTGAAACAGATTGCGACGATCAGCGTTCCGGAAGCACAGCAAATCATGATTCGTCCTTTCGATCAGGGCGTAATCAACGATATCGCGAAGGCGATTCAGTCCAGTGACGTGGGGCTTGCACCAAACTCGGACGGCAAAGTCATTCGTTTGAATATTCCCCCGCTGTCGACGGAACGTCGTAAGCAGATGGTGGCGCGGCTGAAGGATCTTGCTGAAGACGCCCGAGTGGCGATCCGAAATATCCGCCGTGATGCCAACAAGCACTCGGACACCGCTCTTAAGAATAAATTGATGAATGAAGACATTCATGAGCAATTGAAAGAGCAGATCCAGGAGTTGACCAAGACGTACGAAGGCAAAGTCAACACGATGGCCGATGCCAAAGAGAAAGAATTGATGAGCTAGCGTCGCGTTCGGTCTCGTCGAGAAGTCGATTCGTACCGATTGCTGAAAATCAAACGAAGAGGAGCGTGGATCCAGGATCTACGCTCCTCTTCGCTTTACCACGGACGTTTTATATCGGACTGAGCCAGGCCGCGAGTCTGTTTCCGGCGTGCCTCGGGTGGTGACGAGGACGGAGTTGGAACTCGCTTCACGGAGTGATGGTAGAGGGACCGTTCGGCTGGGACTGGTCGAGTGAATAGAGCATGGTCTTCAGAACCTTAAAGCCAAGCAGGCCGCACTTCTGGCGACTGGCAGTCAGACGGACTTTGAGTAGGTCCAGCATGTCCTGTGCTTGAAACTCACGAAGTTGATCGAGGGATTTTCCTTCGATCGTTTCGCAAAGGATCGAAGCGGCCGCTTGACTGATGGCGCAACCCTTTCCGTCGAAGAATGCCTCTTTGACGTGCTGGGCGTCATCGATCACCAGCTCCAGCGTAATCTGGTCGCCACAGATCGGGTTGCGATCGGAATGCGAGCAGGTGGGACACGCAGCATGTCCCTTGTGATAAGGGGACTCGAAGTGATCGAGGATGTGGTCATCGTACAGTTCGTCAGACACTTCAGATTCCCTTACGTCAAATTGAATGCGAGCACCCAATTTTAGGTGGATCAAAGTCGGTTTCCAAGCGGTTGAATTCTGCGGGGCGGATCTTTCAACGTTTCCGTGCAGTTGAAAAGGAAGTAAGCAGCACGTTCCGTGGGCCCCTGAGTACGAGCGTGCGGCCATCCCTTACCGTTCTCAACGCGGACTTTGACAGCGAGCGGGCGCTGCCCTTTCCGGGATTCGGCGGGAAGGACTGTGCCGTGCTCCCCGCACGAGTCCTTCCTGGCCCGAGTCAAATGGTCGGTGGGTCTTTCCGCCGATGAATGCGGCTTTTATTCTGCGTGGCAGGCGCGGTCGAGATGGACGTATCCACCATCAACATGGATCAGTTGGCCCGTAGTGTGGCTTGAACAGGGGGACAGCAGGAAGGCAACCATGTTCGCGATTTCGGTTGCGGTGGTCATTCGCTGCCCGAACGGGATGCGCGATTCGATTCGCTTTCGAGTACCTTCCGGATCCTCGACAGTGGCGAGCCAGGTGGCGTACATGGGCGTCCAGCACTCGGCGACAATGACCGCATTGACGCGGATACCATACTTTCCAAGTTCGATGGCCCATTCCCGGGTCAGGGCATTGCGGCCACCGTTGGCTGCGGCATAAGCGGACGTTCCCCCCTGCCCTGTCTCAGCGACTTTCGAGCCGACGTTCACGATCGCACCCGCGGCCTTCTTCAGTTCGGGGAGCGCGAACCTGGCCATTTCATAGTAATGGACCAGGTTTTTCCGGAGCGATTCAAGGAACCGCTCGGTGTCTCCATTCTCCAGACTCACCCCATCGTTGATTCCGGCATTGTTGACCAGACCTTCAACTCGGCCGAAACGCTCCACCGTCGAAGTCACCGCGCGACGGCAGTCGTCAGTCCGGTTCAGTTCCGCAACGACGGACCAAGCCTGATGGCCAGCCGCTTCGATGGATTGCACCGCTTTGGCGTTGTCGGTTTCGTTGCGTCCGACGATGACCGGGATCGCTCCTTCCGCGGCGAGGACTTCAGCGACACCCAGGCCGATTCCCTTGGCCCCACCGGTTACGAGAATGACTTTATCCTTCAGTTGCAGATCCACGACGACATTCCTCTGGTGCTTGGTATTAGATTCACCGGCCGGGTTCCGACTCTGTTTGCCGATTCCCTTCCCGTGGTCAGGAACAGAATGGGGGGTGAGACGTCTGTTTTCAAGCGGAAGGCGCGCTGGGTGGATAAGCGAATCCGGCATGTCAGTCAATTTCGGGGATTCAGAGAATCTGACCCGTCGCGAGGGGGAGGAAAACCGATCTTGAGCAGGAATTGCCGGTTCTGTACAACCCGCACTCAATTCCGAGTGTCGTATTCTATTGGACATGTAATTCGCGCTCGACCCAGCTTGTTGATCTGGATTCAAAGTTTCGATCGATTCGGCACGGAGGCCTCGCCGATGCGTTTTCTGTTGCTGATTGCTTGCGCTACTCTGTTTGCGGGCAGTACGCCGCTGCAATCTGAAGAGCGTAAGTTTCCTTATGAAGCGATCGTGGATGCAGAGGACGGCGAGAGTGTCTGGAGCGGACCCGGCCCGAAGTTCTATCCAACCGACAAATTGCGGAAGGGTGATCGGGTCATGGTACACCGCCATGATCCGGGCGGTTGGTGCATGATTGCACCCCCTCCGGGAAGTTTCAGTTGGATCCGAGCCGAGTACGTGCAAAAAAGTGGGCCGCAAAGTGGCGTGCTGAAGGCCAACGATGTTGTCGTTCACATCGGCAGCAACGTGAAGCCTGACGAATTCATGACCGTCCAGGCTCATCTCTCCAAGGGCGATGCCGTCGAAATTCTGGGTGAGAAAGAATTTCGCTTCGATGACACCATGCGGCTGATGTACAAGATCAGCCCGGTGAAACGCGAATGGCGGTGGATCGCGCGTAAATCGATTGTGCCTGCGGATGCAATTCGGACAGAGCCCTTCCCTGCGCCCCAATCGCCGCGCAAGAAGCCCTCGGGGCCCGTCGCGAATCTCGACGAAGATGCGTTCGCCCGGCCCATTTCGACCGGCCCGATCCGTCGTGAAGAACGAGACTCAGCGGGTTCGACGGATACGGACGGCGCGGAAAACAGTGGCGTTCGAAAGACCGGACCCGATGCAGAGCAACTTGCTGTAGCCCGGAAACAGCTCGACGAAATCGATAATCAGTTTCGGGACATGATCCGTCAGGAACCGACTCAATGGAATCTTGATTCTCTCGACGAGCAGTATCGACGCCTCGATGGTGAGACGGGAATGCCCTCCATGACGGCGACGATCGGATCTCGTCTGGATGCCGTCAAACGTTATCGTGAAATCCACAAGAACTATCTTGAGTTCACACGGCTGTCCGAGGAGACCCGACAGCGAGACGCGGAACTGCTTGCTCTGCAGTCCCCCACTGTCCCGCGCCAGATTCCTAATACCGCTCCACCGCAGAACGTTCCCCCGATTCAGCCAATTCCGCAACAACCCCAGGCTCAGCCGCAGCCGCAGCCGCAATTACAACCGCAACCGCAACCGCAGGCACAGCCGCAACCTCAGCGTCCGGCGCCACCGCAAGGGAATGGTGCTCCTGCCTTCGATGGCGCGGGGATCGTTCAGAAGATGGCCAAAACCTTTCCGGGCGGGCCGCAGTATGTTCTGATCGCTCCGGATGGACGCTTTCTCGCCTACCTTCAGCCAGCCCCTGGAGTCGACTTGAACAGGCATGTGGGACGTGCGATGGGAATTATTGGTCCGCGAGCCCACCGTGACGACTGGAACGCCGACACGATTACTGTTCGCAGTTTGCAGCCAGTTCAGTTGAAGGGAACTCGCTGATATTCGGCATGCGTCCCTTCAAGAACAGGGACGACTCAAGAACAGGGACGACGTAGAAGGCTGACCGGAAGTCGAAGTCGTTCATAAAAAAAGCAGCCCTGACTGAGAGTCAGGGCTGCTTGTGCTTTCCGAGTGATCGGCTGATCACGCCGCGGTGGCGGAATCATCGAGCGGACGAAGTCGGGTTTCACCACGAATGACTTCGGGTGTCAGCACGTACTTCTTGCCAGCCGCCTGATCAGGAAGGTCGTACATGACTTCGAACATCGAGTCTTCCACGACCGATCGAAGTCCGCGTGCTCCCGTATCCTTTTCCTTCGCGATGCGGGCAATTTCGCGGAGTGCGTCTGAGGTGAACTCGAGCTCGGCGTTCTCCATCTGGAAGAACTTCTGGTATTGCTTGACCAGCGAATTCTTGGGTTCGACCAGGATCTTAACGAGGTCTTCTTCTTCGAGTGGCAGAAGAGCGCTGACGACGGGGAGTCGCCCGACAAGCTCAGGAATCATGCCGTATTCGATAATGTCATCGGTACAGGCCTGACTGAGCAGCTTTCCGGAGCGAGTCCGTGCATCTTCGTGGATCGCGGTTCCCGAGGCACCAAAACCGATGGTTCGTTTCCCCATCCGTTTCGCGATGATGTCTTCGAGGCCGACGAATGTCCCCCCGCAGATGAAGAGGATGTTCGTGGTATCGATCTGGATGTACTGCTGCTCTGGGTGCTTACGGCCCCCTTGTGGTGGCACGTTCGCGACGGTCCCTTCGAGCATCTTGAGCAGGGCCTGCTGAACCCCTTCACCAGAGACATCGCGAGTGATCGAGACGTTTTGGGACGTCTTGCCGATCTTGTCGATTTCGTCGATGAAGACGATCCCTCGCTGTGCTGATTCGATATCGAAGTCAGCCGCGTGCAGAAGCTTCAGCAACAGGTTTTCGACGTCTTCCCCGACGTAGCCTGCTTCGGTCAGGGTCGTCGCATCGCCGATGGCGAAGGGGACCTGGAGCAGACGGGCAAGCGTTCTTGCCATCAGCGTCTTACCCGAACCGGTGGGGCCGATCAGCAGAATGTTCGACTTTTCGATTTCGATATCGTTGTCCACATCAGCCGTGGCCATCAGCCGCTTGTAGTGGTTGTGGACCGCTACGGAAAGCAGTTTCTTGGTGCGGTCCTGACCGATGACATACTGATTCAAGTGTTCCGTTATTTCCCGAGGGGTGGGAACGCGGTTGAACAGTTTGGTCGATCCGCCACGGCGACGTTTTTCCTGGTCCAGAATGTTCTGGCACAGTTCAATACATTCACCGCAGATGTAAACTTCGTCCGGTCCCTCGACGAGCGGACCGACTTCGCGGTAGCTCTTTCGACAGAACGAACAGTTTGCATTTTTTTTACCGGTCGCACCGCGCTTGCCGGTCGACATAAAATCGCGTCCTGAGGCCATCAGCTATCCTTCAACGCTGCCGATTGAACTTCTTCAGTGAGTGACACAGTGGTGAAAGCTGGCGGCGCGTCCCTGGCCTGGCTTTGCAATTGGGATTTGCATGCTATTGGGCTTCCTTATCCATCATTTCTGAGGGAGCATCCTCTGGCTTTACGATTGCAGTCGATTCCGGCGCGTCCAGAGGGATGTCGAGCTTCGTCTCCAAAAATCCTGGTAATCCAGTTTCGGCGGGAACTGCGCTTGGTTCGTGTCTTGCCTGTAATGCCTGTTTCGCAGTCAGTGCAAGACGGCTCCTGATTAATCGGAACTCATCGTCTGAGAGGCCACCCTCCTGATGCAATTCGCGGAACTGTGTGAGCATTTCCAGTGTCTCATCCGCATTGTCGGCATCATCGCGAAAGTATGACCTGATCCAAACAATCAGCCAGATCGATCCCAACACTACCAGCCCGACGATCGCCCAACTGAGAGGGCTCATCGCCTGCTGATAATTCTGCCATCGGTTCCAATCGATCATGGCCATCCTCACGCCATTGGCCCTGCTAGTACAGGTCCAACTTCTTCTTCGGCCACTTGTCTTCAAGTGCACTCTGAAGCCATCAACTACCGGGAGCCATCAAGTACCGTCCTCATCGTTCTTCGACTGCGAAGCCATTCTGCTTTCAGCCGAGCTTTGATGAAGCAACATCTGTGCCTATTGTCTTAACACCACTGATTCCGGGTTTCCATCCCCATTCCTGGCATAAGCTGCCGTTCGCTGTTGTAGCGATTACACAAAAGCCGCACGTCTCCCCATCAACAGTTGTAGATTTGAAAGGTCTACAGGTCCAGTCTCGCGTCCTGAACGGGATTTCCCGCTGGGACATGGTTCAAAGTTGCGGTCCGGTGGAATAGAATCGTGCAGACGCCCGGTGAACTGGAATTTTGAATCGATTGATTCGTCATCGTCGGCAAAGTTTGTCAGTTAACCGTTTTGAATCGCTTTTTCTGCTGATGCGATGATGTGTGTCAGTGTGGCATCAGTGTGGCAGGAGTCGCCGATGACGGTTTTCTCGTTCTGACAGACAGTCTTTGACTGATAAGGATATCATTGCACGGGTGCCGGGATGGCAGATCGAAGACAGGCCCGACGTGACGTATTCAACGGCCGTGAGAATTATTCATGAACTTTGATCAACGACTTGAACGTGCAATTGAACGCGGGCAGCGCCAGCGAGAAGCCGAAAGCCGCGAGCAGGCCCTGCGGGCAATGACGGAAGAGGAATGCCGCAATATCCACTCAAAGTCGCGTCTGGAACTTTCGGAACATGTCGAAGCGGGGCTGCGTAAGCTGGCAGACTATTTCCCCGGCTTTGACTACGAGCCTTTGATGTCCGCCGACGGCTGGGGGGCTCGCATCCGTCGTGATGATCTGGCGCCAGGACCTGCCGGTACCAAAGGTCTCGTCCACTTCTACAGTCATATCGAAATGCTGGTCCGCCCCTATTCGCCGACTCGCATTCTTGAACTGGTGGCACGTGGGGCAATCCGGAATAAGGAAGTTCTGAGCCGCTCGCACTTTCAGCAACTCACTCAGGTCGACGTGGAAGGGTTCCGCGAAGTCGTCGATCAATGGATTCTCGAGTTCGCGGAAAAGTTCTCTGCGCGCGCTTGAATCAGTCCGTCAATTTCTCTTGCTAAGCCTTGCATGGCAGTACTTCAAAGGGCATCGGCGGGGGCCTGCCGCGCGGACCATGGGCTCCGTTCACACGTTCGAGACGATTTTCAAAGTTTCCCGTTCTTCTCAGTGTCATCGAAAGGTTTCGACGAATGAGTCGTCATGAAGATTTGCAGCGTGTCTTGAAGAGTGGCATCGTGGCGATTATTCGCGCCCAATCCGGCGAGCAACTTGTCAGTGTTGCCAAGGCCCTTTACGAAGGGGGCATCGACGTGATTGAGGTAACGTTCACCACGCCAGGGGTGGTCGACGTGATTTCGGCGGTTCGTAAAGAGCTGGGCAGCAAGATCCTGCTCGGTGCCGGAACAGTTCTCGATCCTGAAACAGCAAGAGTCGCGATTCTGGCGGGGGCTGAGTTTCTGGTTTCGCCCTGCGTGAATGTTGAGATCATCAAGCTGGGGATGCGTTACGACAAACTCGTCATGCCGGGGGCCTACACTCCCACCGAAATCATGACGGCATGGGAAGCGGGGGCCGACATCGTCAAGCTGTTCCCTGCTGATATCGGTGGAGCTCCTTATCTGAAAGCGCTGAAGGGACCATTGCCTCAGGTTCGCCTGATGCCGACGGGGGGCGTTAATCGCGAAACCCTGCGTGATTTCGTCAAGGCGGGCGCATGTGCAGTCGGCCTGGGCAGTCAGCTTGTCGAGAAGGATGCACTCGAACGTGGCGACTTCGCCCGGATCAAGCAGTTGGCGAGCGAGTACGTGCAACTGGTGCAACAGGCGCGCCAATAAATTGGTCCATAATAAGCTTCAGAACGATCAATCCGGGACGTTGCCTTTTCGCATCATCGACGAGGCTGAAAGTCATCAAATGATAGCAAAATAGGGGGATTGAATAGGGCTGTGACGCCATGGAGGGGCTCGATACTTTGCGGAATTTACGGTCTGTATACGATCTCGCCAGGTGTTTGAAACCGAATCTGGAATTTCCAGAAATTGATTAAAGCGTCTGGTTGATCTGCGGCCTATCATGATTGTCGGATCTCAGCAATTTGCCATTTCTTCCGCCGGTGACCTCCGCGGGGGAGATAGCTTAAACCAGTCATGGGGGAGACAATTATGAAAAGAGCGATGGTCAGTGCTTTTTGGGCGCTGGTAATCGCGGTCGGCGCGTCACCGGGAACTGTTTCGGCAGGGTGGTACTGCGGAGCCGCGAGTTACCGGTGCTGTCCGGTGAATGCATGTCAGCAGAATTGCTGCTACACCACTCAGCGCGTCGAGCGGCAGATGTGTCAGCGCACGGTCTATGAGACGATTCAGGAACCGCAAACGTACACCGTCAGCAGAACAGTGTATGAAACCGTTTTCGATGATGTGCAGGAAACACATCACCGAATCGTGAACGAAGTTGCCTATCGCGAACAGCAGTATCAGGTCGCCCGTCAGGTTTACGAGACATCCGATCGTGAAGAACGTTACACCGTGATGCGTCCCGTCACGGAAACGCTCTACCGCGACCAGACGTACACAACTCAGCGCCAAGTGTTTGAAGACACGACGCGGGAAGTCCGACGCTGCGTTCAGCGACCCGTCACCGAAACGCTTGAGCGTGAATGTCGTCAGACAGTCATGCGACAGCAGACGGAAGTGATCAATCAGGAACGGTGTTACACCGTCATGCGTCCCGTAACGACATACCGCACGGAACGACAGGATTGTGGTCAGTGGGTTCAGCAGCAGGTCTATCATCCCGGTCCCTGCTGTCCGAAGCTCGTCTGTGGCCCTTGCGGTCCGCAATTGTGCATGACACGCATGCCAGGTTTCTACACCTGCAAGCGCGTCTGGTGCCCAAATATTGTTGAACGGCAGGTTCCTTGCACGACGTACCAGCCACAAGTTGTTCGTCAGGTCTGTCCCGTGACGGTTTGCCGCATGGTTCCCGAGACGATCGTCACACGGGTGCCTTACACGGTCTGCCGTATGGTTTCGGAAGAAGTCGTCGAGAAAATCCCTGTTAAGGTCTGTCGTATCGTCTGCGAAACCCAGGTACGAAAAGTTCCTTATCAGGTTTGCCGAATGGTTGCCGAAGAGTGCGTTCGTAAGGTTCCCCATCGGACCTGTCGCACGGTCATGGAAACACGGACCTGCCGCGTTCCTTACACCGTCTGCCGCCAGGAGCCCTTCACCGTGACGAAGCGAGTTGCTCGCTGTGTTCCGCGGGAAGTCCAGGAAACCTGTACCCGCATGGTGACCAAGTGTGTTCCACGCGTTGAGAACTACGAAGTCTGCAAACTGGTTCCAGAAACCGTCTGCCCGGTGACGTGCAACTCCTGCAGCACCGGTGGCTGTGCCACAGGTAACTGCGGCAGTGGCGGATGTGCCTCGGGCAACTGCGGCACTGTCCCGGAATCATCAGTCAACTTGAAGCCAATTCCTGCCGAGACGATTCCCACTTCGAACGGGCCGATTTCCACAGCCCCGTTCTCTCGACGTCGTCTGGCAATCTGATTGCATTTGGCTGGTTCCTTGTCGAGAATCCGTTTCTGCTTGAGATTCACCAATGAGATGGGGCACAAACCTTGGGGTCTGTGCCCCATTTTTACGTCAATGGACCGGGAGAATACCGATCGCAATCAGTGAATTCACGGCTGGACATAAACCCTTGAGGGGTGACTGTTCCCCACCCGTTTGCATTGATGTTCAACTTCGATCGCCTGGCAGTCGTGGCGAATGGATTGGCCTTTCGCCGGTGGCGTTTACCGTTTTACGGAGTGACTGTTCACGAAGCGGCTTGCGTCGTAGGCTTCTCGCATTCCTGTTCGCCCGAGGATTATCGCATGACGCAAGTAACGGAAGTTGACCATCCCCTGGTAAGGCATCACCTCACGCGATTACGTGCTCGCGAAACGACGCCCCACGAGTTTCGCAGTCTGCTGCGTCAGTTGTCTTCGCTACTCGCCTATGAGGCGACTGCGGACCTGACCGCCTATCCCGTTTCGATTCAGACTCCGTTGACGTCGATGATGGGTACGCAAGTAACGGCCAAAGTGGCCCTCGTCCCGATCCTGCGTGCGGGCCTGGGGATGGTGGATCCCATCCTCGATCTTGTTCCTCATGCAGAAGTCTGGCATCTGGGTGTGTATCGAGACGAAACGACGGCAAAGCCGGTGGAGTACTACAACAAATTGCCTCAAACGCAGCCCCCTGACGTCGTCTTTCTGCTGGACCCTATGCTGGCGACGGGGGGCTCTGCCTGCATGGCCATCTCAGCAATTCAGAGATGGGGCGTCGGCTCGATCAAACTCCTGTCAGTCATTGCATCACGTGACGGAGTGAAAGCGGTCACCGATCAGTTCCCAGGCACGCAAATTTTTGTGGGCCAGATTGATCCCGACCTCAACCACCACAAGTACATTGTACCGGGGCTTGGTGATGCTGGGGATCGGACCTTCAATACTCTCCGTTATCTTGGCTGACGTATCTTGGCTGACGTGGTCGATGAGACGCGTGACCCGTGCCGATGGGCAATTTCCGCAGGCAGACGACGTGATCGTGATTTACTGGCGGCATTCTGTCGCACCGAGTCTGATCCGGTCTTGGATAAATTCGTCGATCTTGATTGAATCGCGAGAACCAGTCCTGAAGTGAGCGTGCAGCATCAATCCAATTCGCGATTGTTGATCTGAGGGGCTGCGCGGGACTCGGGTTGAACTTCTGTGGACTGGTTTACCGATATTGGCTGGAAGACAGAGTGTCGCTTGAGTTCGTATGGCAGAATCGACCGATCGTCGGTCCACTTTCTGTCACAATGCGGAATGCGGGAAAAGTGAAGAGGCTGCGGAAATGGAACCGGCTCGTATCGAGTCATTGCTGGAAACCGGCTGGCACTTGATCGGTCAGTTGAACCAATGGCTTTCCGCGTCACCGCAGGAGATGGAAGACCGGGAACGGCTGCATGAAATCATTCGTCGCCTGCAGCTCTTCTGGAGTAAAGCAGACGACCTGAACTTGCGCCGCATGGCTCGAAACAGCCTGGTGCTCGAGTTATTCCTTGAACGCTTCTGTGCCGATTCGTTGCAACTGACGGAACAGCACAAAGTCGACCTCTCAAGCGGCATCAGCAGCCTCGAATACCTCTTGCACGAGTTTCACGCGTCGCAGTTCGAGCCCGAGTACCCTGATCTGGAATTACTGCAGCGGCTGGAATGTCAGACCCTTCAGGCGACATGGGCCGTAGCCGTCAAAACGCGCACGATTGAGATTTCAGCGGCCCCGATCGAGGTGATCTCATCCAGCCAGGACTATGATCTGCCGGTTGCTGGTCGGCTGACAAAAGCACCCGACCACGTCCGCTTATACGACACCGTTCTGGAGCCTGCGACTGACGAGGAAGCACTTGTCCGGGCGAAAGCGGCTCGCGATAAGCAGCCCGCTGCTGCCTCGGGCCGGCACCTGCCTGCTCCTCCCTCCCCGCTTCGGCTTTCGCTGCAGGATGAACTCACAGGTCCATCCCTGCTTCCGATCTCGGAAGAAGCAAGGTCTGTATCCGGTTCTGCGCGAAGCTTGCCGGCGCTCCCCACAAGAAAGATTCTGCTGGTCGAAGCGTCGCTATTCTACCGCCATCTGTTTGGGGATGTGCTGCGAACGGCTGGATACGAACCTGTGTTGATTGAAGGGCTTGAGGGACAACTCGATTCCATCGAGTCGGATCCTGAAGCCCGGTTCTGCGCGATCATGCTTGGCTTACCAGCGACGGGCGAGGCAACCGAGTCCGTTCAGCGGCTCCGCCAGAAACTGGGCGTTCACCTGATTGGCCTGTTGTCGACAGAAGACCATCAACTCTGGAAGGTCGAGGTCGATGCGTGCATATTGAAGTCGCACCCGCGTAATCTGCTCGACCTGTTGGAGCGACTGCACCGCCCTGCCCCTGATCAGGTCCTTTTGACCGCGTGAGGCGCATCGGGACGATGAGGGAAAACGGCGAGGATTCGCCGAAGTGCTGGAACCGCGACAGCCGCGCAGCTACACTTCGCACCGAAAAGCGCTCCCCATCGGGGAGATTCCCGTCGCCGACCCAATCCTACTCGACGAGTCGAATTCGCCATGAAAGCCATCGCCGTATTACCTGGTAAGCCGAATAGCGTTCATCTGCGAGATGTCCCCGCACCGAAGCTGCTTGATCAGCCACACCCGCATGTCTGCAAGATTCCCGAGGGGCGTGCGGTGCTCGTCAAGACGTTGCAAGTCGGCGTGGACGCAACCGACCGCGAAATCAACGAAGCGCTGTACGGTAACGCTCCTCCAGGAGGCGAACACCTTGTCATCGGCCATGAAAGCTTTGGCCAGGTGATGGAAGTCGGTCAAAAGGTGACTGAGCTGAAGGTAGGCGATTACGTTTCGTGTACCGTTCGGCGGCCAGGCGGGTCACTGTACGACGTCATTGGACGAAACGACATCACCAGTGAAGAGACCTACTACGAGCGCGGCATTAATCTCTGTCACGGATACATGGCCGAATGGTTCGTGGACGACGCTGAGTACATGGTCAAAGTCCCCGTCAATTTGAAACACCTGGGTGTGTTGTCGGAACCTGCCAGCGTTTGTGCCAAAGCGATCGAACAGGCTTTTCTCGCTCAACAGCGTCTGCAGATCTGGAATCCGAAACGTGCCTTCGTATTGGGGGCGGGCCAGATCGGACTTCTGGCAACCATGATGCTGAAGCTGCGCGGGATGGATGTCTACACCCTTGCTACGCGTCCGGGACCCCATCGGAAACAGGAAATTGCCGAGGCCTATGGTGCGAAGTATGTCAGCACCAGGCAGACACCGATGCACGAACTCGTCAAACAGGTCGGCAAGCCAGACCTGATTTTCGAAGCGACGGGAAATGCCGAGGTTGCTTTCCGGGCCATGGAAGTGGTCGCCCACAACGGAGCCGTCGTCTGGACGAGCATTACGGGTGGCAAACACGACGTTACGATTGATGCGGCAAAAATTAACCTGGAATGGGTGCTCGGTAACAAGTTGCTCGTTTCCAGCGTCAACGGAAACCGGCATCACTTTGAGTCAGGGATTGCGAGTCTTGCACTCGGCGAAATGACATATCCCGGCGTAACAGAACGCATCCTCACACATCCGGTGAATGGACTGGATAACTATGCAGAAATGATGCGGCTGCTGGTCGAAGACAAAGAAGCCCTCAAAGTCTTCGTGAACGTGGCCTGATCTCTGCATCGCGACAACACAATCCCCTGCTCCGTTTCAGTCTGGGAACGGAGCATTTTTGTATTCGTGAAGCGGTCGAGAGACACTGCCCCTTCACCTACGAGGCCTACCCGACGAGGAACAACGGAGCCGACCGGCAGATCGACGTCATCGCGAAGCCGAAACGCTTGATTGAATAGAATGCCGCATTCCCGCGCTGTAGCGCAGGATCATGCGAACGCAGCGATTATTTCTGGCACCATTGCCAATCGACCATCGGAATGGGAAGACGGGGCCAGTTGCAAACCGTACAGGAGCCCAGTGCAGCGACAAAGGCTTTCTGTCGATGATCGAAGAGAACTATCTTGGATTGCGCAGCTGGACGGTGAAGCAGCTTCCGCGTGAACAGCGGACCCGGACATCGCCTGAGCTTAAAGAGAACCTCAGCAAGCTGGATCTGAATGCCAGCACCTGGCTGTCACTGGTCCGGAAGTTCGGCAAGCTGTTCTACAACATCGCCGATCATCCGCAGACGATCGAGCTGACGCGCAGCCGCATCGGCCAGCACCGACACTACGAAAAAGGTAGGGTGGCGGCAGCGATCGTCGCTGGCGGATGAGCTGCACAGGTCTCTGAGCAGAACCCGGCTCGTGCCGGCCGTGTAACAACATCCTCGGTGCAACCCGACGGGAATCCATTGCACGCGGAGACCGGAAATCGCAATAGTAGGCTTGATCGCTATTCAAATATGTCTGCCACTTACGGCAAAATACAGTGTCCCGGTGGCACTTCTCCAAGGAATAAAGGCTCCAGGCTGTTTGCATATTCTTGTTGCGGTACCCGTACAGCAACATCTCATTCGACTTCTGTATGTGACCATCCCCGATACCGCTCCGGCCTGCTATTCCTGTCGAACCGATCGTTGTCCCGCGTTTTCAGATCGGAGGGCCACGTATCGGACAACGTTATCAAATGTCCCCTCCAGTTCAGACAGAGTATCCTGTCGTGATTCTGGCAATTCGAACTCCTCGGCAAACTCAACAATGTAATAGATTGTGTCTGCAAGATTGGTTTGAAGTAGATTGTCGGTGGGGCGAATGCACCCTGCAGGAATTCCGAGTTGTTCGGAGACGATGTCCCTGATTCGCGAGACTAGCCAGGGCGAGATTTCCGAATCGGCGTAGTACTGTGCGTAAAAGTCCGCAAATGAAAGTTGGGAGCGTCGTTCGATTTGCACCTTCGTCCGGATGCCGTCAGAATCTTCGCGCCACATGGCCCAGCGTATCAGTGGGAACATCAGGACAGCAACCAGAACGAACCACCATGTCATGTTAAGCTCTCATGATCGTTAGCCGTCTCAATTGGACTTTACGACAATACGTTGTTTCCTCAAGTCATCAAAGCCGTCTCCAAGTTGACTTGAGCGGACAATCGCATATTGCGAAACAGTGTGGCTCGATTTACGCCGAAATCAGACCACGGGGACGCAGATATACTGCTTTGCACGGGAGGCCACATCCGAGCCCGCTGAGTTAGAACCGACGCCGGTAAACCTCGACGAGAATCCATTGCGCTCGGGCACTTCGATCGCAACAGGGAACTCTACGGCCGTTCGACAATGTCCGGCAAACGCGCAATGTCCGCGTGGCTCGTGCCCGCGCGATTAAGGAGCGTGTGGCCAACGTCGTGAGTTACTGTACCCACCGCGTTACCAATGGGGTCGCCGAAGGTATGAACAGCAAAATCATGTCCATCAAGCGACGCGTCGGTGGCTTCCGTAACCGACAAAACTTAGAAACAGCAATCTTCTTCTACTGCGGAGGACTCAAGCTCGACTCACAATAATCCCGGATGGACCAAAATCAGCTCAACGATCTCAGAAGAAGTCTTCAAACCCGATTTTGGTTAGCAAGCCTTCGAGTCATGAGTCCGATCATGGAGATCTGAATCATGGCTTCGCTGGTCTCGGGGTTATGCTCGTAGTCCTTGCTATGACGTCGGTGTCGCGCCAGCCAGGCAAAGGTTCGCTCCACAATCCATCGCTTTGGCAAGACGACGAATCCGCTGGTGTTCGGCGGCCGTAAGATCGTCTGCAAGATCCATCCGAATGACTCTTTGACCCACTTCGGTAGTGCATCTCGTCCATAGGCGCTATCCGCAAAGATGCGGCGCAATCGACCGAACGGCTCAAGCTTGTGCAGAAGGTAGCAAGCTCCGTCCTGATCCTGCCAGGAGGCGGCATGAACGACGACTCCCCAGATGAGCCCCAGCGAATCAACGGCGATGTGCCGCTTACGACCAGTAACCTTTTTCCCTGCATCGTAGCCTCTTTCCGCTCCTCCTTCCGCGGTACGAATCGATTGGCTGTCGATGATGGCCACGCTCGGCGTTGGCTTCTTGCCAGCCGCCTGACGAACCTTTCGACAAAGGGCTTGGTGGAGCGAATTCCAGACTCCATCTCGACGCCAGCGCCAGAAAACCGTGTAAACCGTCTTCGAGTGAGGGAATTCGAGAGGCAAGTAACGCCACTGACAACCGGTTCGATTCAGGTACAGGATCGCATCCAGAATGGTTCTGCGGTCCACAGGCGGTCGCCCCACTTTGGCCCGCTTGGGTAACAGTTTTTCAATCACCTTCCATTGCTCATCCGTGAGGCTGCTGAGATAATCCTTCATGATCGCTGCGGCTCCGTCTTCCTTGACCTGAGAATCCATGGATGCGGAGTCGTAGCGATTTTTTACGTTTCAGGCAATTTGAAGACTTCGTCTCAGATTCACGGATTCTTCAACAGGCTGTTAGATATCACAATTGTATCGACTGCAATATCGCCGACTCGCTGGGACTTTGATGACACGAACATTACAAGCAATCCAGGCCACCACACCGCAAAACCAACTGTACCGATCAGAAGCATGGCCTCGCGCACTAAGATCCGCCACAATGCACATCGCAGAAGACACGCCCTGACAACCTTAACTCCGCAAATTTTCTTTCCGAGCGTTTGCCCATACTTGGCCATCATAACCAATTGACAAGATGCAATACATACAGCAGCCGTCGCCATCCGGTTCTCCACCGGTGCATTCAGCAAACTTGCGATCACACTCACCCAAGCGCCATGCAGCTGAGCTAGATCTTCAGGCCGCCACGACCCAATGATCCCCAAAAACGAATCAAACAGCAGGTCACACTGAATACACACAACAATCCACCAGCCAATGAAGTCAGGATGGCTCACAATTGCTCCAACACCAATACACGACATGAGGAGCAAGTCAATGGCGCGAGCAATTCCGCGACGCCATGTCGTCGCAAGGACAGCACTTCGATCTTGAACGCGATGCACTCGCTGTCCTTCATGGCTCTGGTAGTAGCACATAAACGCAAGAAGCGGCAACACTGGTAAACACCATACAAATAACACAAAGCAGAAACCATCCAAAATCAACCAGTTTACTTTCCGGCTCCCACGCTGACAAATGATATGGGGCTCTTGGTCACCCACCTTGAGCACGTGCAACCGACCATCCACACCATTCAAACAAATAAGATAGGCAGTGCCGTCGTCGCTGGGAATCGTGTGCATCCCGCCACATCCATCACCATACTGAAATCTCAGAAGCTCATGTTGCGACCAAGGAATCGGACACACATATGATTCAGTTACTCTGTCACCAGTCTCGAGAAAACGCCGAAATACTAAATCGAACGACTGAATCCGCGGCAAGTCAACTTCCAAACTGCACGGCCGCCCGTTTTGCAGCCAGTACCCGATAGGCTTACTCCCGATGGTCGATGCACTTTCACCAATCGGGATGAACTTCCACCTTTGCAGCGCGCCGTCATCTACTATCTTTCGTTCTACGCCATTCGGCGTTCTACCGAACATGCTCTCATGCAGCGGTTGCACGTTACTTCGATAATAAAGCCCCATTGCTGCGTCCTGAATCCAGAACGAACGATCTCCTTGCATACCCACGTAAGCCTGGCTTCCCATACCAAAAGATGGTGACTCTACTACTCGTCCAGTCCCCCGCCACTGAAGGTCGACAAACTGCTTCACTTCTCTTCGAGACACCGCGCCTGCCGTCGAAGCGCGTAGAGCAATAGACCAAACCGCCCCCTCGAATACAAAAGGCGATGTTCCTCCTTCGGCTTCCGGTAGAAACCACACCTCGTTGTCGGCGCACACGACATAGCGCATACCGTCGGGGCCCCTAACGGACGACACAGTCTTTGCTTTCAAGTCAACGTCGACAAGCTCTGTCGGCCATTCAGACGATGGCACCCCGGCCCCCAAATCTTCACGTACCAGTATTAGCAAATGGTGATCGTTCACTTGCGCACCAGAAATTGTCGATCTTTGCTCGCGAGACAATTTCGCTGGGCTAAATAGTGTTGTGAACCGCAGGACTGACCGCCAGTTTCGCTTCGCCCCGGAATTATCTTCAGTCTTTCTCGCGGCATTGTATGCCCCATACATAAGCCATGCCTGTATTGTCATAGAAAACATTGCCAGAAAACCTGCTACACAGAACACCCAAATACCAGATTTTGACCAATGAACTCTGCTCATCATAATTCACATTCCATCACAACACGCCCGATTACTGTAAATCCGGTACTATCGAGCGTAGCCACCTCTGCTGACCTTAGTGATCTGTTGGCCACAAGAGGGGCTTCGCAATTCAATGCTTACATCAGATCCCCACGATGCCGGCGTTTGAGGAGTCTCGGGAAAAGTGAGTGGCTTTCTTGATTCCCTAGGCATACTAGGAGGAGTGCGTCCCTCTTCAACGCTTGAAAAGCCATTCGCGCAGCGAATATCCAAGGTACTCCCTAGCAATGTCGCAACATTACCTTGCGATCCTTGACCTCGTGTTATCGTCTTGCTGGTTTTCGATACATACGCATGGCTACAACATTCATTCGCGTTAAAGCGACACTCTCGTTGAAGCCACGTAACAGAGTCGCTGAATATCGTTAAATTATTCTGGTCACGGTTTTGAAGCGATTCAATGAATCGAGCGTGGAAACTCAGTGTATGGTAAACACAGCAAGTGCGACCACATGGCGTCGACGTTGATCCGGTACTGGCGACTACGTTACCCCAGGCATCGTAGATGAACGTAACCGTGACCACTGCAGCATCGTCGGTCAGTATGATAGTAGAACCGAGTGCGTCATAACACTGGTAGTATTCTGTCCCAGCGCGGTTTTCGCGGATTAGTGATCCAAACCAGCGTGATTCTTGCGTATATGTGACCGTAGTTGCACCGACTGCGTCGGTCTCATGAGTAACGCACTCACAGACAACGTCCCAGTGGATATTTCGTTTAGCCATAATACGGAGTCTTCGGGCTCAGAAGTTGTGTTGTTTATGCAGCTCGGCGCCAGCCTTCTGCCACGCCGGATCATGTTTGTGCTGATACCAAGGGGTCAGAGAAATGTTCTGGGCGTATTGAATCTGTGCACCTCTTAGAATCAGCTTCAGAATCGGTTCGAGAATACCATCACGCATGCGGTATGCAAAAGCCCCTTTGAGAGATGTATACAAGATTCATGCCGGACACGAAGCCCTCTCTGATACGCTGATCAACTAATCGCGTTCCACTTTCGAGCGGTTCGCATATCTCTTCAGGAATCGCCCATCTTATCGTGGCTGTTTCTTCCGACCGCTTCGGTGGAGTCTAATTTGCCTAATGTGTCGAAGCAGTTTCAAAACCGGTTCAAGCATATCATTAGGCAGGCGAGGTGGAAAAAACCTTCGAAGAGATGTGGGTAGTATTCATGCCGGACAAGAAGCCTTCTTTGATAGCCTAACCAGCTGATCGTGCGTTCCACTTTCCAGCGACTCGCATATCTCCTCAGGCTTCGCCCGTCTTGTCGAGACGGCTTCTTCCGGCCTTTTCGGTGGGGTGTGATTTGCTCGATACCTCGCAGTTGGAGCGTATCACGAATCCAATCCGCATCGGCAGCCTTATCGTACAGCAGCCTCTCCGGTTTCTGGCCAGCAACTTGAATGTCGACCAGCGTCTCGATCGTGGTGACTTCGGCGACCTGTGCAGAAATGGTGAACCCCGAGATGGGGACGCCGTTACCGTCCGTCATCAGCATGAGTTTCGTTCCTTTGCCTTTCTTGGTCTTGCCAACCTCTGCGCCCCCTTTTTGCAGGCGAAAAGGTGCCATCACCCATTGCCTGCGACCAGCTCAGCTGTTTCTGTCGATCAAGGGACTTCAGGAGACGTTCCCACGTTTTGACCATGATTCCTCTCTCCGTCCACTCCTTGAGCCTTCGCCAGCATGTTGCAGGAGACGGGTATCGCTCTGGTAAATCTTGCCATCGTCCTCCGCTCTTCAGGACCCACAAAATTCCTTCCAGACAGGGTCGAGGCTCGACTCGTGGTCGGCCTCCCAGTGGGGATGGAAGAGGGTTTGCAAACAGATCTTTGATGGAATTCCACTGGGCATCATCAAGAAAAGGCTTCGGGACCGTCCTGGACCCTGTCGTATTCGGCCGCCGTCGCTGGGGCCACATGGACAGGGTAATTCGCATGTAAGGGACTCCTTTCTCCCTTACCGGTATGCAAATTGCCTGCCAGAGTCGTTATTGCAAAAACAGAGTTTTGAAACTGCCTCTAGTGACGTTTTTCAAGTGCTTCGCAGCACCGACTCCCGTTCTTCACTCAATAAACCCTTCGCATAGGAATTGGCGAGGTAACTTGGACGAAAAGCACCATCGTCGTTTGCCATCTCGTACGTCGAGTACATCGATTCCGACAGAACTGTAGCAGACATAGAACACTGTGAGAGTCGCCTTTTCTTGCGACACTACCGGCAAAGCCGCAATCACGCCTTCAACCTTCGATGCGAGCCAATACGAATGAAAACATGCCTGCGTCCAAATGCTCTCAGGATGCCCTTGCTCAAAAGCGCTGATTGTAAGGTCGGTGACAGAGCCTTTGTCTAAATTCCAAATAATGTAACATCTCTTCCCTGAAGCTACGACGTTGTGTATATCGTCAAGATTTACGCCAGCAGGCACATTCACGGTCCAGGATACTGCAGGGGCCTTTGTCGCAGCACGGATTTCCACAATTGCTGTTTCATTGCTAATGGTTATGTCCACCTTACTCATCTGAGATAGCATGCACTCTCGTGTTGCATCACGACTTTCGTCCGTCGGATAAATATAGTGGGAGCCAGAATCAAGTCCAACAATAGTATCCCTCCAACTCTGGGGAATCTCGACATCGACTTTGCTTCTGACCGACTCAACAAATTGCGTAAACAAGTCGGATCGAATCCGCCCAGCAAGCTTACGCAATTCTTGCGTAGCTTCTTCCGACTGCTTCTTGTCTTCGGCGAGGTGCCAAAGCTGACCATCCTCAATCAACCATAGCGCCTCTACCTGACGCCGCACCAGCTCCCATTCACTCAGCAATGCCAGCCCAAGATGCTTGTCTTTGGAAAAGTCTTCTAGGACTGCTATGTAAGCATGTGCTGCGATTAGTTCCCCGTAAATGCCAAGAAGCTTTACGTCCGATTCGGACTTAAATGCAGATACAATTGTGGTTAAATTCGCCCGAGTGATTCTCTTGGCTATTTCCCTGGCATCTTCGATTGCGCTATGAGCGCCTTTCCGATCAGCGACAGCGTCATCCCCCATTAGTAGTCGAGATGACAAAATGCATAATAGGAATAGTGTTGTTAGCCGAATCATTTCCAAGATCCCTTATGTGTATAACGTCGACGCGAGCGTGTCAGTATGTGGTCGAATTAGTTAAACTGAATCCGGCTCTGCGACTGCGCTCGGTTTTTGGTCTTGGCATCTGTACATGCATCAGCACCACTGCACTCTAAGTGAAGCAGTCTTTTCTGGACCGGACTGCTCGCTGTAGCGAGTCCAAAAACTCGGTTCAACGTCGCCACTTATGCTCTTGAAACCGCCGGAGGTCGTATTACATGGTGGATCGCCATATGAGTTTGTATTTGTTGACCATTTATCAAACTCTCTTTTCTCGGCGGTGGAAAACTCGAACCAATTTGCTGGACCTACTGCTGCTCTGGCCGGATCGCAAAAGAAGCGAACAACTGCTGATTGGTTGTAGGATCCGAGCCCATCGCGGGTGCGGACACAACAGGGACACAGCATATCATGTTGACACGACTGCGTGAACCAACCTGCGACATCTCGCCATCTCCAATCCGAATGGGTAACAAAACCCACTCAGACTAAAGCATGGCTCAAGATGCACTTCACCGTGCGCTTACGAGTAATCGAAGGAGCCTGCCGTCACCTGGTCAAGGATCGCATGGAACGTAGCGGGATGCGACGGCCCCAAACCGCGCCCAAGCCGTGCTCGATCTCCACGCCATGCATTGGTCATCCTACTGGGACGATTTTCACCAGCACAGAATTCACAGAATCAACGAAACGAACAAATCCTTCACACAACTCATTGACAAAATCGAAATCCTGGCAGCCTAGCGCGGAAGACCGGTTGCATCCTCGCGCCAGTCTGCCCAAATTGTCGATCTACGCGATAGCCGCGTCATAGCAGCATAGTTCTTGCTGACAGTCCGGACAGCAAAACCTCGTCCCCGAAGGATGCTCGACACGGACTTCAACCAGTGACTGCTCGGTATCCAAGGTGACGCCAGAAACCGTCCAAGGACTCTTCAACCCCAAGATCTGCTGGTACAGTTCCCGATCCTGCACCATTCCAACTGCTTGGAAATTGAAAAATCATACCAAACCCACACCAAAATCTGATGGACCATTAATTTTTTGTGAGTTGAACTGTCGGTGAAATCGTCATCACCTTGACTCATCTCTGAATCTTGGTGGACAATTCTGCGGCCATTTTGATGCAAGCCTTGCTTTAGACGCCTACCAATGCGACCAGATAAAACCAGAATAAAGCACAAAAGACGATCACACCGACGACTACAACACTTGTCGCGCATTGCACTACCCTCTCTCGACAGCAGGCAAAACACGATACTAAATCACCGTGCGCGAATATGCTCGGGTAAGCATCCTATGAGAGCAACTGTTTGTGTTTGTCGTGGTTCCGTTTTCTGAGGTAGCGCCGAACGTTGCTCATGAGTTCGGGCATGGTCGGCCGAGTATGGTTCCGGGTGACGTTGGCATGAAGATCCTGCCAGACACGCTCGATCTTATTGTCATCGGGACAGTAGGGTGGAAGAAAATGGAGCTGCAGTCGCTGGCCTTGCTCCGTCGCCAAACTGAGTCGCACCTGTTCCGTACTGTGAATCGAATAGTTATCCAGGATCACATGAATTCGCTTTGCACCCGGGTAACTTGTGACGAGTTTCCAAAGTAACAAGATGAAGAGCAGGCTGGTCTTTCGCTCTCCTTCCACCCAGGTGAGTTCACCCGTCCGTGAATCCAAGGCGCCCGCCAGATACCGTTTCACGTTCTTTCCCGGAGTGGACACCTGTTTTTGTTGGCCGCGAACCATCCAGTCCAGCCCGATTTTCGGATTCAAGTGAATATCCACTTCATCGACATAGACCAGGACTTCATCCTGCGGGAGCCGGGCAATGAGTCGCTGAATCTGTCGCAGTTTCCGGCGTTTTGCAGGTTCCGACCATGGGCAACCGACCGTCGCTTTGGGTCTGCCACGGCGAGCGCCGATCATTTTCAGGGCACGGCTCATCGTGGCCACATGAATGCGGATTCCCGTCTCCCGCTTGAGTACTTTAACGAGCATTTCCCTGGTCCAGGTGGGACGCGTCCAGCCAAACTCTTCAGGAGACGAGGCCACCACCTCATACAGGCGACCCAGGTATTCCTCGTCCAGTTTGCGATCCCCGTTCTCCTCGCGACGATCAACAAGCCCCGCTTCCCCAGCAGCCAGAAATCGTTCCCTGACGCGACGAACGGTCGACTCCGCGACTCTCAGCATCCTCGCAATCTTCGCCACGCTGTCGCCCTCTAGAAGATTGAGGACGATTTGATAACGAATCTTCAATTGTCCGTTACGGCATCTCCGCATGTTCTTCAGAATTCGCCGCTTGTCATGACGACTCGGGCTTTGAATAATTCCTTCCAAGGGAATCTCTCCTTAGAATAATTGGTTCCAAACCACACCCAATTATACCCTTGGAGCGATTCCTTTTTTTCAACTACTGACCGAGCATATTCGCGCACGGTGATTTAGCCATCATTCCAGAGGTTTGGATGTTTGAGCTCGCGGCGTTGCGACTTGATCCGGACACTGCTTGCTGTGGCCGATCTGCTGTCGGCAAGGGAGACACTCGGCGCGAGGTGGCCGGATTGTGGGGCTTGACGTTCTTAGAGCTGGGATCTGTGCATTGGGAGTTGGTCCGTCGGTGCCATTCCCTGGTGATTGATTGGATCATTTAGCTGGAAGGCGATAGTCGAACAGTGGAAGGTGAGTTGAAGGGGTCGACAGCGGCGGTGGTTGGGTTGAAGCCGGGAGAACGTGAACCGTTCTGGGAGGCAGCGGTGGCTGAGATCGGAAATGGATTTTCGTGCAGAAACTGTGATGGCGTGTGGCGGTACAGAAAAGAAGCAGCGGCGGACTGCTTCTGTCTTGATGGTGGGCGGCGCCAACTTTCCGACCGGTTCCGGAGGATCCAGAAGCGACGAGCGGAAGGGACTGGCCAGCTGGCCAATTCCTGGCCAGCTGGTGGCCAGTCCCATGTGGTGCAATCATCACGGTTTAAGTAACTTTCGGCGGACTGGCCTGACTGGCCAACACATTTCGGGACGCGGCCGAACTTCCCGCATCATGGCACTCGATCAAGTCGATTAGGTACGACATCGGCGACGGAGAAGACTGGCATCGAAACCCTGACCGGGAACCACTTTCCGGGAATAAACCGAGTCAAGAATACTGAAGAACAGGAACAGGCACTCTGGCAGGGAACACTGGGTGAACCAGTCCCATGTTCACCCGGTCTAATCGCCTCCTGGTCGCAAGACCAGAACGAGGGTGGAACCCCGATGATCCCTTCGAGTCCCCTTCCCGCTTCGGTTTTGTGGGGAGTTTCAATCCACGTCGACGGCATCAGTGATATTTGACAATTCGAGCAAAGCGCGTCTTCCGCCTGCGCGATCGGCATGGCGGTGGACGGTTGCAACTTGAGATCGTCGGGCATTCTCTGCGGATTGAGGGGGTGGGACAGTAGACTCAAATGACGCGAGCCGTACATGGACCTCGCCACAGTGTTAAAGCTCGAAGCGACGCCCGGTCCGCGGAGAACGCCACCCCTGAGCAGTGCAAGATGACATGTGAGCAACACAATGACTCAGCAGGCAACGACGAAGACGCCGGGAGAATGAACTCTCGGCGTCTTCTCTTAATTCGTCGGTACCGCTCAGTTCGCGCTACGAAATTCATCTCCCCGACTATTGTTGCGCTGCTGGCGTCGTCGAAGTGTCTGTGGGCGACAGCTCTGCACTCGTGTCGGAAGATGCTGTTGTGGGAGCAGCCGAGAAATAATCGAGAACTCGATAGAAGACGGGGGTCAGGAAGATCCCGAACAGGGTCACGCCAATCATCCCGGAGAATACGGCGATCCCCAGTGTCTGCCGCATTTCGGCACCGGCCCCTCTCGAGAAGACCAGTGGCACCACGCCCAGGATGAACGCGAGTGAAGTCATCACGATGGGTCGCAGTCGCTCCTTTGAGGCTTCCACCGCGGCATCATGAGCCGACATTCCTTTATGCCGTCGCTCGCGCGCGGTTTCGACAATCAGAATGGCATTTTTCGCGGCCAGTCCCACCAGCACGATGAAACCGACCTGCACGAAAATGTTGATGTCGAGGTGGGTCATCCAGATTCCGATCACCGCACTCAACAGACACATCGGGACCACCAGCAGCACCGACATAGGCATCGACCAACTCTCGTACTGGGCCGAAAGCACAAGGAACACGAGGATGAGAGCACCCAGTAAGGCTCGCCCTGCCGTCGAGCCTTCCTGTAACTGCAGGAAAGTCAGCTCGGTCCATTCGTACGTCATTGCGTCGGACAGCTCCGCGTCGGCGGCTCGTTCGACGGCCGCAATCATGTCGCCAGAGCTGACGCCCGGAAGTGAGCCACCATTGATGGGGGCTGCGGGGTACATGTTGTAGCGGTTGATCAGAATGGGGCCGCCGATGTCTTCGATCTTGGCAATGGTTCCCAGTGGGACCATGTTTCCTTCGACGTTGCGGACCTTGAGTGCGCGAACGTCTTCCGCCTGCATTCGGAACTCGGCATCGGCCTGAATGTTGACTTGCCAAGTACGACCGAACCGGTTGAAGTCGTTGACATACGAACTGCCCATGTAAACCTGCAAGGTCTGGAAGGCGTCACTCAGTGGTACTCCCAGCGCCTTACATTTCGTTCTATCAATGTCAATATAGAGCTGAGGCGTATCCGCTCGGAAGCTATTGAACATGCCCACGATACCGGGCTCCTGATTGCCTCGCACGGCGACCTGATCAGCGCGATCCTGAAGTTCACCCAAACCCTGATCGGCACGGTCCTGGACCATAATCTTGAAGCCCCCGGCCGATCCCAGACCGTCAACAGGAGGTGCGCCGAAAACAGCGATCTGTGCGTCCAGGATTTCGCTCACCATTCGTTGCCGCAGCTTGGCCGCGATTGCGTTCGCTCCGAGAGACGGACTGTGGCGATGGTGGAAGTCGTCTAGAATGATGAACATCGATGCAAAGTTAGAGCCCACGGCGTTGAGAATGATTGATTGACCGGCAATCCCTGTCGTATGGGCTACTCCCTCGGTCTCCTGCGCGATTTTCTCAACTCGCTTCATCACATCGATCGATCGGTCCAGTGATGCGGAATCGGGAAGCTGCATGTTGACCAGCAGGTACCCCTTATCCTGTGCCGGAATAAATCCGACCGGGGTCCTGGTCAGTCCGAAATAGGTTGCGACCAGAAGACCGCCATAAACCACCATGACGAGGAAACTGACACGCAACAGGCTCGAAACAATCCGTCCGTAGACTCTGGTCAGCGCGTCGAATCCACGGTTGAACAATTTGAAACAACTGGAAAGAAACTGATTGACCGGCTTCCAGATCAACCAGCCGACGATCATCCCCGGAATCATCAGGCCGATCCAAAGGCCCCACTGTGCGTACTCGGATTCAGGGAGTGGTATCAGAGTCGTGACAAGGGGCTTCAGCCATGCTGCACTGGCCCAACCGAGCAGGCCCATGTATCCCCACCATGGCAGGGCCTCACGGTCATCGTGCCCGTGTTTGCGATTCTTGAAGATCTGCACCGCGCGCGATGGAGTCATCGTGAGAGCGTTCACGGCTGAGATGATCATCGAGACCGAAATCGTCAGCGCGAATTGCCGGTAGAATTGACCGCTGATTCCTCCGAGCAGGGCGCTGGGAAGAAACACAGAGCTCAGCACGAGCGTGATGGCGATAATCGGCCCGGTCAGCTCATTCATCGCATTGATCGTCGCGGTCTTCGCGTCGTATCCCTTCTCAAGCCAGCGTTCAATTCCTTCCAGGACAACAATCGCATCATCGACGACGATCCCGATTGCCAGCACCAGCCCGAACAGGGTCAGGTTATTGAGTGTGAATCCCATCACCGACATCACGGCCATGGTCCCGATCAACGAAACTGGAACGTCGATCATGGGCAGGGTCATCGACTTCCAGTCCTGAAGGAACAGCAGCACGACGATGGCGACAAGGATGACGGCATCCCGCAGTGACTTAAAAACCTCATTCACCGATTCTTCAATGAATGGGGTCGTGTCGTACACGATTGCTGAACGCATTCCGTTGGGAAAAATCGACGCGAGCTGAGCCACTTTCTCGCGGACACGTTTGGCCGTCTCCAGAGCGTTGGACCCGGGAAGCTGAAACACGGCCATCCCTACTGAGGGTTTGCCATCGAGCGTGCAGGCGGTGTCTTCGTTCTTGGCACCAAGTTCAATCTTGGCGATTTCACCCAGTCGCGTTGGCTGACCTTTGTTTCCGGTCTTCACAATGATTTGTTCAAACTCGGACGCTTCTGTCAGTCGGCCCAATGTGTTCAATGTGTACTGGAAGTCGAGAGATTCAGAAACAGGGGGCTGGCCGACCCGCCCTGCTGCGACCTGGACGTTCTGCTCTTTCAGCGAGTTGACGACATCGCCGGCGGTCAGATTACGGGATGCCATTTTCTGCGGATTCAGCCAGATCCGCATACTGTAATCCTGCTGACCGAGAAACGTCACATCGCCAACACCTTTGATGCGTAAAAGGTCATCCCGCATCTGCAGGGTCGCATAGTTGCTCAGAAAAAGCTGGTTTAAGTGGGGCTGTCCGGTTGCCTCGTTGATGTCTGAGGACAGGTTGACGACGAGCAGGATACTGGGGGATTTTTTCTTGGTACTGACACCGGTCGTTTTGACCACGTCGGGCAGTTTGGGCAGGGCAAGAGCGACTCGGTTCTGGACAAGGACCTGAGCCATATCCAGGTTCGTCCCCAATTCGAAGGTGATGGTCAGTCGATACGTTCCGTCGTTGGTGCACTGCGACGACATGTACAGCATCTTTTCGACGCCGTTGACTTCCTGCTCGATGGGGGACGCAATGGTCTCTTGCACAACGCTTGCACTCGCGCCGGGATAGCTGCATGAGACTTCGACGGTGGGAGGCGTGATTTCCGGGTATTGAGCGATGGGAAGCGTGAAGTAAGCAGCGATGCCTGCGAAGACGATCACCAGCGAAATGACGATCGCAAAAACGGGCCGTTCAATAAAAAAGCGGGCAAGCATTCAATAACCCTATGCGGGAAATGGTGAACTCGGATTTATGCTCGATCCGTCGATGGAACGGGAGTGAATTCCCATTCAATGTACCGACATTGGTAATCAGCTTTCACGGTCCGGTGTGGTGTCCGTCTGGAATGAGAAGCCTGCTGATGATCGGTCGTATTGATGTTTTCATCTCCGTCGACAGGTGAAAGACATCAAACAAACGGGAATTCAATTCCCCAGTCAGGTGAGAGACGGGGCGGATCGGCTAGTGCGACTTCTTTTCTGCCGGCTTCGCTTCGTCACCCGGTGGTTTCTCTGTCTCGATGCGGACGGTCATCCCTGCCCTGACGCGCTGCTGTCCCTTTACGACAACCCGATCTCCGTGCTCTAAGCCGGTTTCGATCACGCGCATCAGGCCATCCCTGCGTCCTACGGTGACGTCACGCTTTACAATTTTGTTCTCGTCGTTCACCAAGTAGACGTAACGCTGTCCCTGCTGCTGGGCCAGTGCCCGTTCGGGGATCAGCAGCCGTGAGCTGGGAAGTCCCATCTGAAACTGAACACGGACAAACAGGCCCGGAGTCAGCAGTCGGTCCGGGTTGGGGAATCGACCTCGAATCTGGATGGTACCCGTCCCTGCATCAACGCGGTTGTCCACGAGATCGATGACCCCGACGTGTGGGAAACCGGTCTCGTTTGCAAGTTCCAGTCGGATCTCAACGTCGTCCCGTTCACGGGCGGATGCGAGCTTTTTTTCGCGGATGAGTTTCTGAATATCGAGCAGCGTCCGTTCGTCAACATCGAAGTAAGCGTAAATCGGATCCGATGATACGATGGTTGTCAGTGCTGTCGAATCGGCCGAGACCAGATTTCCTTCGGTGATCAATTCCCGGCTGGTGCGGCCTGAAATCGGCGCGATCACTCGCGTGAATTCCTGGTCGAGCTTGGCTTTGGTCACATTGGCCTTAGTCGATTGCACGGACGCTTCGGCGTGAGCAAGATCCGCGACGGCCTTGTCGTAATCAGCCTGAGTGCTGATTTTCTTCTCGTGCAGATTTTCCGCTCGCAACATTTCGGCGCTGGCCTGTTTGGCGCTGGCCAACGCCGTCGCCAGGGTCCCCTCAGCCCGTTCGAGCTCAGCGTCGTACGGTCTTGGATCGATCTCGAACAGAAGGTCCCCCTCCTTGACTTCCTTTCCGGGGCGGAAATTGATCTTCTTAAGATAACCGCTGACTCGAGCACGAATCTCGACCGATTCCACGGCGTCGGTGCGGCCCGTGAACTCAGCAAAGTCGGCAAGTTCTTTCTCGGTGGGCTCGATGATCACGACGGCGGGAGGTTCACTTGCCGGCATGCCTCCTCGCTGCGACGTGCCACATCCTGTCAGGAGTAACACTCCTAAAAAACTGGCAGCCCCGAGTTGTGCGTGAACAGGAAGAAGAGTCCCGCGGATCAACTGATTTCTCCGAAGACAGGAATGACACGAGAACAATCAGGCGTTCTGCCGCTGTGTCGCGTCGAGATGGGAATGGCACGGTCGATGCGTGCCGATCTTGTCACAATCACTCGGCCAATTCTAGCGTGTCGTCGCGAATTGTTGACTACGCTTTACACGGGATATTGGCTGGCATCCATCGTCGGATCATTCTTGACGTCCAGAAGTCGCCAACAGTACCACGACGCCACGCTGCAGTAGGGTTTCCAGGCGGCCGCAATCTGATGGCTCTGCTGTTTGGTAGGGAGTTCTGCCAGTCGGTACAACTCCCGAATGGACGACCGAACAATCAGGTCATCGTGGGGGAACACGTCGAGGCGCCCCAAGGAAAAGATGAGAAACATCTGGGCCGTCCAACGTCCAATGCCCCTGACCTGAATCAGTTGTTCGATCGCTTCCTCGTCCGACAGCCGACCGATTCGATCCAGTCGCAATCGCCTGTCGATTACCCGTTCGGACAAGTCCTTCAGGTAAGAGACCTTCTGCCGCGACAATCCGACTGACCGCAGTTCCTCATCCGTCTGCTCAATAATCGCTTGCGCCGAGAGTGGAAGTGGATGCAGGAGTTCATCCAGCCGTAACCGAATCGACTTCGCCGCCTTTGTCGAGATTTGCTGCGAAAGAATTGATCGCACCAGGAGTCCGAACCGGTTCCTCTCGAGCTTGAGACGGAACGGCCCGGCCCGATCAATTAAATCTCTCATGACGGGATCGACCGCTTTCAGATGGCGAATGGCGGACTCAATCTCGACGGCGTTGATCGGCATAGGAATGAACTTTCTGCAACATACATCGGGAACGCGATTAAGTACGCGCTTGGCCTGAGAGGGGCGTGTGGAGTGGCAGCACTGCCTCAGTACTGGCGACGACTATCATTCGGTGATTTCGTGAGAAGCGTCAACCGCATGGCCTTGCCCACCAGGGCGTCCGGAGAATGGATCGCCTTTGTCAGGTTTTTTCGGACATCCGCCGGTAAGGAACGGGTGGATCTGAAGGAGGCGAGAGGTCATTGCAGGAGACGCTCAGACAACGCAAGACGCTATGGGCTATCCCAAAACTACTGGTGCGGTAGGGATCGTCACGGCTCGCACTTGATTTGATGGTTCGTATCAGTCGGACTGGATTATGGGCCTTGATAGGAATTGAAGAGCGTTGAAGGTTGCCCATGAGCTGTCTGTCCCTATCATACGCACAGTCCCGAGGAGAGTGGGTTCCCTGTGCCGGTTGTTGACCTTTCTTTAATTTGCACGCGTTCCTCTCCTTTGCAAAGAGCTTGCTAAGAAGTTGAGAGGATGGTAGCGACGTGCATGATCTTCCGCTGATAACCACGATTGCCGTTGCGTTCACAGCAGCTTGGGTACTGGGGCTGTTGACGCAGCGCCTGGGGCTGTCCCCGATCGTTGGCTATCTGCTTGCGGGGGTTGCAATCGGGCCTTCGACGCCGGGATTTGTGGGTGATCTGGAAATTGCACATCAGCTGGCGGAAGTGGGCGTCATCCTGCTGATGTTCGGCGTCGGGCTTCATTTTGACCTCAAAGATCTACTCGCCGTGAAGTCGATCGCCATTCCGGGGGCGATTGGACAAAGTTTTGTCGCGACAATGGCGGGATTGTTTCTCTATTCCGCCCTTGGACTTCCGATGATGGTCTCGGCGGTGATCGGTATGGCCATGGCTGTGGCAAGTACCGTGGTGCTGATGCGCATGCTGATGGACGCTGACGAGTTAAATTCATCCCAGGGGCACATCGCCGTCGGCTGGTTGCTGGTTGAGGATGTGCTGACCGTTATCGTGCTCGTTCTGATCCCGGTGCTGGGAGAAATGGCTCACGAAGACGCGTCACAATTCTCGCTTTCGCAGTTGTGGGTACCGCTGGGCGTCGCCTTCCTGAAGCTGGGTGGTCTCGTGGTGACCGTTCTGGTTGTTGGACCACGAGTGATCCCGTGGGTGCTGGTACAGGTTGCCCGGCTGCGATCGCGAGAACTTTTCACCCTGACCGTCCTGGTATTTTCGATTTCGATGGCGGCCGCTTCGTACATGCTGTTTGGTGCGTCGATGGCTCTGGGGGCGTTTCTGGCTGGGATGGTCGTTGCTCAGTCGACTGTTAGTCATCAGGCGGCTGCTGATGCGCTTCCCATGCGGGACGCCTTCGCTGTGATTTTCTTCGTCTCGGTGGGGATGCTGTTTGATCCGATGTATCTGGTCCGCGAGCCGGGCATGATTCTGGCCGGGATGGGAATTATTCTGCTGGTGAAACCATTGATTGCCATCGTGATCGTGCTGCTGCTGGGACGCTCGATTCATACGGCTTTAACCGTGGCCATTGGATTGGCTCAGATTGGTGAATTCTCATTCATTCTTTCGGAACAGGCAGGGCATCACGGCCTGATGCCAGAGACAGGTCATAGCGTACTGATCGCGGGTGCGATCGTCTCAATCACGCTGAATCCAATTCTCTTCCGCTGCATCGGTCCCATCGAATCTTGGATTCAGAAGTCGCCCTGGCTCTGGTCAATTCTCAGCCGACGGGCTGACCGGCGGGCACTCAAGGTAAACCGGTCAGCGGAAAATCAGATCCAGCAGTCGGTCTCTGACGGAAAACGGCTGGCGATTGTGATTGGGTTCGGACCTGTGGGCCGGACCGTGCATCGGCTGTTGACTGACGCCGGTCTGAAAACCGTCGTCATCGATATGAATATGGACACGATCAGTGACCTGATGGCGCGTGGCGAAGTCGCGATCTTTGGGGACGCATCGCACGATGCGATTCTTGAACAGGCGGGGATGGATCATGCCGCCTACCTGATTGTGACCCTGCCCCATTCCTCGGCCCGATTGGCCGTCGTGACCGCAGCGAGAAATCTGAACTCAGATGCACGGGTTTTCGTACGTGCTCACTACTTGCGCGAACAGGACGATCTTGAGGAAGCCGGAGCTTCGGCGGCAGTGTTCGAAGAGGGTGAGGTTGCAGTGGCTTTGGCCAGACTGGTTTTGTCTGACATCGGGGCTCACCGGGACGTGGTCGAGCGGAAGGTGCAAGGGATTCGTCAGCAACTGATTCAGCGAAACATGTCGCAAGTTCAGTCGCAGCAGGTGCGGACGATCATGGTTCCCTGGGAGAACGTCCGTTATCTGACTTCGAACGCAACAAGGCAGGAAGTTTTGGTTCGAATTGCGGAAGAGCGATTTTCCCGTTGGCCCGTTGTTGAAGCGGGTGGAAAAGTTGCCGGATATCTGCTGGCCAAAGACTTTATCATCGATGGGTCCGGGACGGATGAGTGGAGTCGCCTGGTCCGGCCGCTGCGTGGTGTCCAGTCAGATGAAACTGTCGACTCCGTTTTGCTGCAGATGCAGAAAGAAGGGTCGTCAGTACGAATCGTCGAGGAACGGGGAGTGCCCGTCGGTCTGGTTACCCTGGAAGATATTCTCGAACAGGTTTGGGGAAGAATCGACGACGACTGTCCGGTTGAGGCGCATCTGGTTCTGCGAGAGGCCCTTACAGCAGGTGCGGTTCTTTTGGACCTGTCGGGGAAGAATCACGAAGAGATCATTCGCGAATTGGCAGGAGCGATTCCTCCGGGTCGACTGCCGCAGCGAGTCAACATTACCGAGATGGTATTGGCTCGTGAGCAAGAGATCACGACAGACCTCGGGGTCGGCGTTGCCATTCCCCACGCACGTTGTCCTGGCCTTCATCAGCCGATCGTCATTTTCGGGCGTTCGAAACAGGGGGTCCTGTTTTCGAGCGAATCGGAAAACCCAGTTCATCTTGTATTCCTGTTGATCACGCCGGCTGACCAATCGAGTATCCAATTGATTTTGCTCGCGCAACTGGCTCGTCTGGTTGAAGATCAAGCGACGCGCGATCGACTGAATGGAGCACTGACTCCGTACGAGATCATCAATATCTGCGCAACAAGACAGCAGGCAGGGGATGATTCTGACGCCGAGTGAGCCGGGGCTCTGTCGAGGAGAGGATCGCTCGGTCCGTTCTCTGGAGAGAATGTCGATGGAAGTTCGATGCGACGGAGCTTAAATTCGGGCCGACAGATTCCCCGATGCAGTTCACCCCAGGAATCGAATTGCGTCCTGCAGTGACGGTGTAACGCTTTGTGACGTTTCGCTCTGCAGCCTGTCGGTCATTTGAGGTACGCGTCGCAATCCATAGGGTCCTCGCCAGCAAGCCCATCCGACTCGCGACCGGACATGCGGCTGCCCGTAATATCCCCCTCCCCTTCTCCGACGATTAGTCGTGTTTGAAGACTGCTGCCGGCGTGAAATATGCAGTAAATATCCTCACTTCAGAAATGGATGTGTTGATTTGTTCGGAAGTGCACTGGGTTTTCTTGTTTGGTGTTTCAGAATGCTTCTATTTGCTGCAGTGGTTTGTCTGAAAAGAGTTCGTTTTTTATGAATTCTCGCGGAAGATTTCACCACCGCTTGACCGGTCTCGGATCCATCGATAGCGTGATCCCGGCTTGCTCGCGGTTTCCGAGTCGACTGAGACGTTTTTGGGGGGGGTAATGGAGATTTCCGCTGGCGCAGTACTGCAAGCGATCAAGGACAAGTCCTTGAAAGCCACAGCCCGTCCCAGCACTTGCGGTGAACGGATCGGTATCGAGCTGCAGGCGGATGGGAAGCCATTCGCGGTGTTCGAGTGCCGACAAGATCACCGACCTCGGGCGACATTCGGAAAGACTGTCTATGTGATGCCTTTTCCGGGAGCGGAAGAGGGGCTGACAATCGAGTGCGGATCCGAAGTGGAAGCGGTTCGGATTGCGATGGAACTCGACAATTGCCTGAACCGTGCGTTCCATGAGGCGCTCGGGGCGGATGCGGAAGCGACGAATCCTCCGACGCTGGGAATCATGCTGACGATATCTCAGCCAAACTGAGTTCGATTTGCTGCCACGTTGTTTGCTTTCAACTACCGGTGCATCGACCGGTTGAACCCGACCAATTACGATGCGGATATGTCGCCGTCTGCTCGATCACCGATAATTGGTCGCCTGTTGGGAACCCTCGCGGTCGTTCTTGCAGGGACATTTCTCGCTGCGACCTGCTTTCAGACGGTGCTCGGTTCACGCCAGCTGGCTTCAAACTTCATCAGTCCCGCCACTTGGGCCGCAGTGACAGCAGCCCATCCCTCGGCGATGGGTTCCGGTACTGTCATGCCGGAACGTGCTCTGGTCGACATTTCATTCGGTTTCACGCTGCTTCCCTGTGCTGTTGTCTCTCTGGTGACGTGGCTGGGAGGAAGCGTATGGCTCACCAGGCGAGGTTGGAGCTGGAATGAGGCTCTCATCACCTGGGGCTGGTATGGCTGGGGTTGGTGGATCCTGCTGGATGTCTGGGAGTGGATCTGGATGAGTGCGGCAGCGGTCGGGTGGGCGTCGCTGGCTGACCTGTTGTCGGTGATTCCCCAGTTCTGGCTGGCTGGATGTCTCGCGGGGTGGATAACGACGTTTCTCACTCTCGCTTCCGTTCGTCGGTCTTCGCCTGAGAGTAACGTCGTAAGTTCTTCTCAACGGAGAGTCTGGATTGCCGTTTCCGTATATACACTTGTTTATACCGCGATGAACTGGAGGCTTTACGGGAACCTGCTGGTGCCTCATGGTGACTCGGTCATGTATGAAGAACACCTCTGGAACCTGCTGCACGGTAAAGGGTTTCGAAGTTACCTCGATCAGGGACTTTTTCTGGGTGAGCACATCCAGTTTGTGCATCTGTTTCTGCTTCCCCTTTACGTGCTGTGGCCATCACATCTGCTGCTGGAACTCTGCAGTTCCGCCTCTCTGGCGCTCGGGGCATTTCCCGTGTACTGGATGGCGCGGCGGCATTGTGGATCCGATCGGGCTGCGTTTGGAGTCGCCGTTGCCTACCTGCTGTACTTCCCCATGCAGTTTCTCGATATCGAAATCGACTTGAAGACTTTTCGACCCGAGTCATTCGGGATTCCATTGCTGCTGCTGACGTTCGACCAGTTGGACCGACGTAATTTGTCAGGGACCCTGGCGGGGATTGCTCTGTGTCTGACTGTCAAAGAGGACTATACGCTGATCTTTGGCCCGCTGGGGCTCTGGATCGCCTTCCATCGTGAAAATACGACTCAGCTCGACGGAATTCCTCCAACCGATGCTGACAATGCTGCTGCGGGCAGTGCAGTGAAAAACGAGTCTGGCGTCGTTGGCGCGATCAGACGGCTATGTCGCTCGCGGGTGGTGATCGGCCTTGGGCTAAGTCTCTTCAGTGTTGGCTACCTCTGGTTTGCTACGCGAGTTGCCATGCCGTGGTTCCGATCAGGAAGTGAGGTTCATTACGCCAGTTACTTCGCTCGTTTCGGGAAAACCCCGGAAGAGATACTTCAGGCATGGCTGACTCAGCCCTTCTCTGTCATCGAAGCCTTACTGACCCTCGAGACAGCACTTTACGCGATGGCCATGCTCGCACCGGTCATGTTTCTTCCCCTCTTCTCGCCTGGACGGCTGGCGGTCGGGCTCCCTCTGTTCTTCATCTTGTGCCTGAATGAACTGGACGGTTCGCGGACCCCGCAGCACCAGTTTCATGCTCCTCTGGTGGCCGTTGTTTTCTGGTCGGTGGCTGCAGGACTGCCGCGTGCGACATCGCTCATCACCCTGCTCTCCCGTAGGCTCAAGGCAATTCCCTCGAATGATCAGGTCGACATTCAGGGCGTGCTCGCACGGCTGGTCTGGACGGCATCCCTTTGCACCGGATTATTTTTCAGTCTGGGGCCTCAAGGATTCCCTTTCTGGGATCCGGGATCGAGCTGGTATTGGCGGACCCTGTATGGACCCAATCCTCGCTCAGAGAAATTTGCACGGATTGCTCCACTGATTCCAGCAACGGCGCGAGTTGCGTCGACCGACTTCGTCCATCCTCGATTCACTCACCACGAACGGTCGTACGACTACAGTGGTTATCAGCGGAAACTGGCAGGTGAAGGTCAGCGAATACCAGCAGATACGGACTATCTCGTTATCGACACCGGTCATAAATACTCCACCATCAAGTGGCCGGGCGAGATCCCCGAATTACGTGATAATCCTGAAGGCTGGGAACTGCTGCCGGATTTGACCGAAGGAACTTTTATCGTGCTGAAGCGGAAGAGGGATGAGAGGTGACAGCAGCAATTCCTGGAGATTCAATATCGGGGAACTACCTTTCCTCCGCTTCTCAGTGCGGGGCGAATGGACGAACGTCTGCAGTCCTGCCTCGGTTGCTCGTCAGCGTCCGTTCGCCCGAGGAAACGACAGCAGCACTCCAGGGTGGTGCTGAGATTCTGGATATCAAAAATCCTTCACAGGGATCTCTGGGGATGGCAAGTCTTCAGGATATCACGGCGATCGCGAAGGATTCGCTTCGAAGCCAATATCCGTGGGTTGCACTCAGTGTCGCCTTGGGCGAATTGACGGACTGGAATCACAATGAGATTCCGTCACTGCCTGAGGGGGTTCAATTTGCGAAGCTGGGCCTCAGTCAGTGTGCTTCGCGGCGGGATTGGGTCACGGAGTGGAGTCGCATTCGATCGGCATTTGCTACCGCAGCCATTTCGAAGATTGCTTGGGTCGCAGTGGCTTATGCAGACGCGGTGGAAGCCGACGCTCCGCCGGGGGGCGAGGTCCTTGAGGCAGCGATTGAAACAGGCTGTGCCGGCTTGTTGATTGATACCTGGGCAAAGGATCAACGAACCTTGCTCACTGAGTTCTCGCAGCAGCAACTGGCTGAGATTGCCGAGCGATGTCGGTCCGCGGGGCTTTTTCTGGCGCTGGCAGGACGACTTAACGCTGACCTGTTGCCAGCGTTAAGTGGCGTACCCGCCGACATTCTTGCGATCCGGTCTGCCGCGTGTCGAGGCTCTGATCGGACTGCGGAACTCGACTCGACAAAAGTGAGCGAGTTCCGCCATCAACTGCGTCAGGCTTACTTAGCCCGTTTATAAAATGGGAGTGGAACGATTTCGGCTGCTTCCCGTTTTCCACGGATATCGACTGTGATACTGGTGCCAATCGCGGAATGCGGCTTAGCGACATAGGCCATCGCGATTGATTGTTCCAACGTGGGTGAGAATGTTCCGGAAGTCACTTCGCCGATCCGAGCGTCGGCGGCGAAAATTTCCGAGTGTTCACGGGCGATTCGCTTCGAGTTCAATTTGATCCCCACGCGAACGGGTCGATCCTCCCGATCTGCGATCTTGAGGAGTGCATCGCGGCCCACGAACTCGCTTTTATCCAGCTTTACGGACGACTTCAGTCCGGCCGTTAGAGGGTCAATGCATTCCGATAGTTCATGGCCGTAGAGCGGCATCGCGGCTTCCAGTCGCAAGGTGTCACGGCAACCCAGCCCGCATGGCTTCAGCTCAGCAGACTCCCCTGCTTGGATGAATGTTTCCCACAGCTTCACTGTCAAATTTGCGGGGACAATGACTTCAAAGCCATCTTCGCCCGTATAGCCAGTGCGACTCACGAAAATGGAGGCTCCATCGAATGTAGAGAACTGGCCGAAGTAGTACCGCATGGCGGAAACGTCCATGTTGAGCACCTTCTGCACAAGCTCCAGGGAACGGGGGCCCTGAATGGCGATCATGCCGGTGTCTTGCGTCTCGTCTCGGAAGCTCAGGTCGAGTGACTTGCCAGACTTGCACAGGTCAGCCTTTCGCTGATTGATCCAGTCGACAATCTTGAGCCGATTACTCGCGTTGACCACGAGGCCGAATGAGGTGGGATTGATTCGATTAACCAGAACATCGTCCAGAATTTGACCGGCATCGTTACAAACCAGTCCATAACGAATCTGACCGTCGACCAGATTGTCGACGCGGCACGTCAGCAGATGATCAAGCAGTCGCTGAGCATCGGGACCGTCAAAACGGAGTCGGCCCATGTGAGAGATGTCAAACAGTCCGACGGCTTTTCGGACGGTGTGATGCTCTTCCGCGATGGACGAATACTGGACTGGCATTTCCCAGCCACCGAATTCCACCATTCTCCCTCGATGGGAGGAGTGCCAGTCAAAAAGTGGTGTGCGGTGCAATGGCATTTCAAGACCTTTATCTCTACCTTGAGAGGCCACCCGATTCCACGATGACCTGTGGCCGGTTCCTTCCCAAGTTCATTTTTACGGGGCAGCTACGTGCAGTCTACGGACTGACGATTCGGTCCCCCGATGCGGGCTGCTGCTGGAGCATGACATTGAAGACACAATTCGGCAAGATTCACTCGCAGCGGATTCACGGAACGAGCACGGCTCCTGTCGGAATTCCGAACCTGTCCAAAGTTGAGGTCGACCATAGACGCCCCTCCCCTTCAAAGAGGAGTGGCATGCGTGGTCCCCGGGCGAGGGGCGGTTTGCTGCAAACGATTCTCACTGTGGGACTCTTCCTGCTAGGCAGCGTGAGTTGCCTCGTTGCCGAAGAGATTCGGCCCAACGTGGTGCTAATCGTTGTGGATGACCTCGGCTGGAGCGATCTGGGGTGCTATGGCAGCAAGTTCCACAAGACGCCGAATCTGGATCGCCTGGCTGCAGAGGGCATGCGCTTCACACAGGCCTACGCGGCCGCACCCGTCGGAACTCCGACGAGGGTTGCGCTGCTCACCGGGCGATATCCGCAGCGCGTGGGGATCACCTCATCGGTCGTGGCCAGCGGGAATAACCCGAATCACCGAATGACGGCACCACAGGTCGTCCATCAATTGCCGCTTGCCGAGGTGACTCTCGCGGAAGTTCTAAAATCCGCCGGATATGCGACCGCTTCCATTGGGAAATGGAATCTCGGTGGAGAAGGCTTCGGTCCGCAGGAGCAAGGATTCGAGACCAACATTGCAGGCAGCGATGTGAACAAGGGAATCTTTCGGGATGTGGCTCCTTACACAAATTCGGCTGGAAAATTCCTGCCCGGTCTGGAGCAGGCCCCTGAGAGTGAACTGCTCACCGATCGACTCGCCGCTGAAGCAGAAAATTTCATCACGTCACACGCCAGCAAACCGTTCTTTCTCTACCTGCCACTGAACTCCGTGCACCAGCCCACGAGTGTGAAGCCCGAGACAGTTGGTAAGTACGGGGCCGCTCCTGCCCAGCCGAACGGGACGCAATCCAATCCCACCTATGCCGCGATGATTGAGAGCATGGATGAGGCGATTGGTCGAGTCGTTAACCAGTTGAACCAACTCACTCTCTCTCGGAATACGCTGGTTATTGTCACGTCAGACAATGGTGGCGTGTGCAACAGCAATGGGCAGACCATTCCCCCGACGGTGAATTCTCCATTGCGAGACGGTATGGGCCACCTCTACGAAGGAGGGCTTCGTGTTCCTCTGATCGTCAAGTGGCCCTCTGTTGTGCCGGCCGGATCCACCAGTGAGGCGATCGTGTCGAGTATCGACTGGTTCCCCACCATTGTGGACGGACTGTCGCTTACTTCGACCGACCAGCTGAAGTTCCCCGAGTTTGACGGCGTGAGTCTCGTGGAGGTGCTGCGCGGACGAAATGCCCCGTCACGTGACGCGATCTATTGGCACTTCCCTCACTACAACACCAACGCAGGGGCGATTCCCGGCGCCGCGGTCCGGTCGGGAGACTGGAAGCTGATCGAGTTCTATGGATCGGGGCGTCGAGAGTTATTCAATCTCAAGGCATCGGTCGGCGAATCGATCAATCTCGTCGAAGAGCAGCCCGATATCGTCCAGCAACTGGCTGAAAAACTCGAACGCTGGCGAAAGGATGTGAATGCACAACTTCCGCTGGCGAACCCTGACTACACGCCCAATCTTCAGTCTGATGATGGGTCAGTCGCTTTGCATGCGGGTACAGCCGAAGTCTCTGGAATCATGTTGAGGTATGAACCACTCCCCAACAAGGACACGCTGGGGTACTGGGTACGAGTAGAAGATACGGCGACGTTCGAGTTCACGTTGAAGCGGCCGGGTCGGTTCTATCTTGTTCCTCACGTCGGATGTGGTACGAGCGGGGGAAGTCTGGTCCACTTCGAAGTCGAAGGTCAGACAATACCGCTGGTCGTTCCGGGGACAGGTCACTTCCAGAACTTCGTACCGCAGAACCTGGGGCTGGTTTCGCTGGAAAGAGCCGGACGGTTCAAACTGAAGGTTGTCCCCCAGAAGAAGGAAGGTGTGGCGGTGATGGATATCCGCCGTATCGAGTTACGACCCTACGCGGCGGAAGACATGCTTTCAGACCTTCAGTTGCTTAAGCCTTTCTGGAAGTCCCCGACGGTCTATCGAGAGAGTGTGATTTGCGTTCGGGACGAAGACGACAAACCTGCAACGGGTAAGTTGCTGTTCCCCGCCCGCAAGATTCTCTCTGTCGCCAGGGCGGATGGGACTCAGCAGTTTCAAGAGGGGACCGATTTCAAGATGGGGCCGGATCGACGGCATTTGGTCAGGAATGACGAGTCAGCCATTCCCGTGCTGAAGTCAACTGACTTATTCATGCCCAAGGGAGCGCGACCGGCGTGGACCGGGGGGGCTCAACCTGCGGTTCCGTGTGCTCTTCCGCATAAGGCGGGCGATCCGGAAACGCATGTGCTGTTTGATAACGGCCACTGGTTCCATGACCAGCAGATTGAAGTGACATACCTTGCCGAATCTCAGGAATGGCCCGCTACCGTTCCCCGTTTCGATGCCACAAAATTGCCCCGCACGCTCGCTCGATTGAAGGGGAAACAAAAGCTGACGATCGCCGTCAGCGGTGACAGTATTTCGTACGGGCTGAATGCCTCTGGTCTGGTGATGGCGCCTCCTTATATGCCGATGTACCCCGACTTGGTTGCTGCTCAGTTACGTGCCAGCTACGGGACTGACGTCGCACTGTTCAATCGCGCGGTTGGCGGTTGGGGCGTCCCCAATGGAATCGCCGATCTGGACAAATTGCTCGAGCATCAGCCGGATCTCGTGATCATCGCATACGGCATGAATGATGTCGGACGTCGTAATCCAGGTGCGTACAAAGAAGGAATCCAGCAGATGATCGCGGGGGTTCAGGCCGCCCGACCGGAAGCGGAGATTATCCTCGTCGCCACGATGGTCGGTAACGACCAATGGACACACACTCCTCGCGAGATGTTTCCTAAATATCGAGAGGCCTTGGAGTCGCTCTGTCAAGAAGGGATTGCGCTAGCGGACCTGACCTCCCTCTGGACTGAGATGCTCAAACGCAAACGGGACTGTGATTTGACCGGTAATGGCGTAAACCATCCGAGTGACTTCGGACATCGCGTCTACGCGTCAGCCATCCTTTCGCTGCTGATCGATCTCCCTTAAACAGCATGAAGGACCCCGAGCCTGGCCGGATCCACCATCGATTCCTCCAGAGTCGACTAAAGGAATCGATCAGGCATCCTGGGAACAAATGGGTGCCTGTGTTTACAGGCGTTTGGAGAGTCCTTCGGCCAATCTCTGGAGAGCCTTGCTGATATCGTCCGGTTCCAGATGAACATTCAGGATGCTGAAGGCGTCCTTATTGGCCATCGCGGCGTTGAGTGACTGATCGAGTTCCCCTTCTGTGCGGACTTCAAACCCCCAGCCGCCCCCCAGCAGGTCCGGCATGCGATGATAGTTCCAGTTCAGGATATCGTTGAACGGCCCATCCTGCAGGAATCGTTCGGTGGTGTATCCCTTGTTGTTCAGAACGATGACGATGGGATTGAACCCATGTCGGACGGCGGTCGAAAGCTCCATGCAAGTCATCTGGAATGCTCCATCCCCGACGAGCACGATTGGTCGCCGATCGGGCGCCGCGACATTCACGCCGATGGATGCGGGAATTGCAAACCCCATCGACGTGTAGTAAGCGGGGCTGATGAATTCGGTCTTCCGGTAGATCGTCAGGTCGGCAGCGCTGAAGAGGCAATCACCCACATCGGCAATGACGATCATTGTCTCATCGATCAGTTCGTTAATCCGGGCGAATAACCGGGCGTTCGTAATCTTCGCCTGCGGCTGCAGTTTGTAAGGTGTTGTCGCTTCTCTGGACTTTTCCAGCATCGGTCGTTTGACGACATTGAGATCGAGGTTTCTGAGGCCCTTTACGAAGTCCGTGACGAGAATATCCAGAAAGTGATGGTGCGAAATCCGCGTGTGCTCTGAAGTGGAATAAATGCACTTGGATGGATTGATGTTCGCCGTGAAGATCCCCATATCGATGTCCGTCAGGAATGCTCCGAGCATGATGACGCAGTCACTCTCCTCGACATAGTTCCTCAAGCTGTCGCGGCACATGGCGCCTTCGTAGATGCCGAGGTAGAGGGGATGCTTTTCACTGACGACCGATTTCCCCAGGAGGGTGGCGCACATCGGAATGGAGTTTTCTTCCGCGAATTTGACAACCTCGTCAGCGAGTCCGAATCGATGCATTTCGACGCCCGCAATGATGACGGGCTTCTTGCAGGCATTAATGACTCGTTGAGCCTCAGCGAGAGATTCCTGCAACGCATCCTTGTCGCTTTCGAATGACTCCACTTTGGGAACGTGGGGATAAGGGCAACGGACATTCACTCGATCTCGCGGCAGCTCCAGATAAACGGGCCGTTTATAGCGGACGGCCGCTTCGAGACAGCGGTCAATCTCCCGAAACGCCGTAAGGGGATCGTCGAGCGACGCATTGGCCACGGTGATCTTTTCGAAGACCTCGCGCTGGGTATGAAAGTCACGGACCCGATGATGGAGGAGCGGATTCGACTTTCGCTCGTCCACGCCGGGGGCTCCGCTGATCACGACCACGGGTGATTTTTCTGCGAAGGCGCCAGCGATGGAATTGCATAAGCTCAGTCCACCTACGCAGTAAGTGACGCAGACGGCGCCGATCCCGTGGACACGGGCGTACCCGTCAGCGGCGTACCCCGCGCAGTCTTCGCGGGTGCAACCGATCACATTGATCGGGCTTTCCTCAAGCATCCCGTAGAATTGCAGGACAAAATCGCCCGGGATTCCAAAGATGTCGGACAGTCCATGATCCTGAAGTCGCTGGATCAGGTAACTCCCGATCGTCCATTCCTTTTCGGTTTCGACTGGACCTTGATTTTTCGCAGCCTGTACGGCGGATTTTCGAGCCATGTCAATCCCTCAACAGAACCTGGATGTGATATAGTTTCGTCTTGGAAGGATGCTGCAAGTATCGGTACGTCAAGTGAAGTCTGCAAGCCGCAATCGGAGGCAGGGTAATGCTGCTATCAGAGTGGATGTCTCGTTCGTGCCCCGTGATTGGGATGTTGCACGCACCAGCGCTACCTGGCTCTCCTGACTATCGCGGTGACTTTGCCAGTGTCCGTCATATTGTACTGCGAGATGCAGAAGCTCTGGTTGCGGGCGGCGTCGACGGACTGATGCTGGAAAATTTTGGCGATGTCCCTTTCTATCCCGATCGGGTTCCGGCAATCACTGTGGCGGCGATGACATCGCTGGGTAGCGATTTGAAATGGCGGTTCGGGATTCCGCTCGGAATCAATGTCCTGAGAAACGACGGTCGAAGTGCTCTGGCGGTGGCGATTGCCTGCGGTGCTGAATTCATTCGGGTCAATGTCCTGTGTGGCGCTCGCGTTGCGGATCAGGGAATATTACATGGCATCGCCCATGACCTCCTCCGAGAACGAGCGAACCTCAAGGCCCAATCCATTCAGATCTGGGCTGATGTCGACGTGAAGCATTCGGCGGCATTGGCAGCAAGGCCCTTAAAGGATGAAGTGTCTGATCTGATCGATCGCGGTAAAGCGGATGCCCTCATCGTATCGGGATCGGCAACGGGACAACCCATCGATCCGGACACACTTCGCGCAATCAAGTCAGCGTCTGCTTCGACTCCTGTTTTGATGGGTAGCGGCGTGAATGCAGAGACGGTCAGCGAACTTGTTCCTTATGCAGATGGAGCAATTGTTGGCTCAAGCCTCAAGCAGGATGGCAAAGTGAGAAACCCCGTTGAAACGAGTCGCGTGATAGAATTCATGGAAGCGATCAATCGGGGCAACGTGAACAACAGCAGTACGTCCGCCTGACTCCCGCGGAAGTCAGAAGCCGTATCCCATTAAAAAACGGGATCGTCGTAAAATTTTACGGGCGGAATCGGCAACTCGACAATTGGATTATTTAACGCAGTGAAAATCTGCATCAGTAAGAATAAGGGTGGCTGGTGACTCTTCGTGTGACGGACGTGCTCGGTGACGATGGCAGCATCGCCCGACGTATGAAGAACTTTGAATCGCGTCCGCAGCAGATTGAGATGGCGACGGCCGTTGAACACGCAATCGACACGAAGCAGCATCTGGTCGTCGAAGCGGGTACCGGTACCGGGAAAAGTTTCGCCTATCTCGTTCCTGCCATCATTGCCGCGACCGCGAAACAGGGTGAGGGAGGACAACGAAAGAAGATCGTCATTTCGACGCACACGATCAGTTTGCAGGAGCAATTGATCGGCAAGGATATCCCCTTTCTCAACGCCGTGATGCCCGTCGAGTTTTCCGCAGTCCTGGTCAAAGGACGTGGCAACTATATCAGTTTACGGCGGATGAAGGGGACCGTTGATCGGTCGAAAGGGATCTATTCCCGTCCTGACGAGCTGTCGCAGTTGCAGCAGATTGTCGAATGGTCGCGATCGACGACCGACGGCAGTCTGGCAGATCTGGATTTCAAACCGCTGTCTAATGTCTGGGATGAAGTTCATAGCGATCATGGCAATTGCCTTGGAAAAAAATGCCCGACGCACGACCAGTGCCTTTACTACAAAGCTCGACGACGCGTCTGGAACGCAGACGTGATGGTGGTCAATCACGCCCTGTTCTTTGCCGATCTGTCTCTACGCCGGGAAGGGATCAGCCTGCTTCCCGATTATGACGTCGTCGTCTTCGACGAGGCTCATACCGTTGAACAGGTCGCTGCAGACCATCTCGGGATTTCCGTCTCTAACGGACAAGTCGAGTACATGCTGGGCAAGCTCTACAATGACCGGACTCAGAAAGGACTCCTGGTCCGAATGCCCACGGCAGACGCTTCAGTACTCGACCTGCAGCGGCAAGCGATTCGTTCGATCGAACGCATCCGTTTCCTGTCCGGAGATCTGTTCGCTGCGATTCACGAGTGCCAGCGTTCCCACGCAGGAAAGAACGGACGATTCCGCAGTCCGGTTGAGATCGAGAATACGTTGGGACCGGCTCTCAAGGAACTCTCCTCGTGGATCCTGCAAATCAGTTCACACATCAACTCGGATGAAGAGCGGATTGAATATACTTCGGCAGCCGAAAGGTGCAGTTCGCTGGCCGACTCACTGAATTCGTGGTTACAGCAATCGATTGAAGATGCCGTCTACTGGCTTGAAACCAGTGGCCAGCAGCAGCAGCGGATTAAACTGGTCTCTGCTCCGATCGATGTGGGACCCGTGCTGCGAGATGAATTGTTTAACAAGGTCAACACGGTCATTCTCACGAGTGCAACACTCGCAGTGGGAGGTCAGAGTTTCGCATTTATCCGCCAGCGTCTGGGACTGACACGATCGACCGAGAAGAAGGTCGGCAGTCCGTTCGACTACCGGGCTCAGATGAAACTGATTCTTCCCGAAGGGATGCCCGACCCGAGTGAGTCTCCCGCTGATTATGAAACCGCCGTCTGCGAACGGATCCAGAAGTACGTGGAACTGACTCAGGGTCATGCGTTCGTGCTGTTTACCAGTTATCAGATGTTGAGGAACTGCGCACGTCGTCTGACTCCCTGGTTCATCTCAAAAAACCTGAGTCTTTACTCTCAGGCAGATGAGATGCCGCGCACGATGCTGCTCGAAAAATTTCGCAACGATCCGGCGGGAATCCTGTTTGGAGCAGACAGTTTCTGGCAGGGGGTCGATGTCCCCGGAGATGCGCTTCAGAACGTGATCATCACGAAGCTCCCCTTCAGTGTTCCCGATCATCCCCTGCTCGAAGCACGACTCGAAGCCATTCGAACCGCGGGTGGGAACCCCTTCATGGACTATCAGGTCCCCGAAGCGGTGATCAAACTCAAGCAGGGATTCGGTCGTCTGATTCGCACTCGCTACGATAAAGGGATCGTGGTGATCCTGGATCCGCGGGTCAAAACCAAACGCTACGGGCGGCTGTTCCTCGACAGCCTTCCCGAGTGCGAGATCATTAATGATCCTTGATGACTGTTGATCAGTGCGACCCGGTAGCTAACCGTCGACGGACTCTCTCCAGACAATTCCATCTCCTCTCGCTTAGTGCTGCTTCATGACCGAGTTACCCGCCGACGAAAACCGTATCGCCAAAGAGGAGTGTCGGCTGCTTCAAGAGTTGCGGGCGACGCCGGGATTGCTCGAACAGATCAGCCAGTCCAGCGGGTCAGAGCTTGCGCTGCAGTCGGCACTGCGAAGACAGTATCCCGACGATCTGGTGCGAATGGCTGTCTCACTGCATCAGTTCCGCTTGAAAGCGCGTGGCAAGTTCTCGCGGGCAGAACAGATGTGGTTCGACCGTCAGGGGCTCGAACAGTCTACGGCAGAGGTCGTATCTCGTTATAAAGCCCAACGTTTCAAAGGGACTGTCTGGGATCTGTGCAGTGGAATCGGAAGTGATTCGATGTCGCTCGCCGCGCATTGCGATGTGATTGCGGTCGACATTCATGCCCCCAACTGCCTGAGAACCATGTGGAACGCCGAGGTCTATGGCGTTGCGGACCGAGTCGAGACACAGTGCCGCGATGTTCGGGAATTGACGAGCTTCAGTCATCTCGTCCATGTTGATCCGGACCGGCGACCTGGCTCATCGGGGCGAGTCTCGCGAATCGAAGATTATGTCCCCGGACTCGACTATCTGAATGCGATCATGCCGCGATGTCCGGGTGGTGCGATCAAGGTAAGCCCCGTCAGCAACTTCGGCGGTAAGTTCCCCGACGCCGAGATTGAACTGATCAGCCTCCATGGGGAATGCAAAGAAGCGACCGTCTGGTTTGGCGAACTCGCCAGCGATGCGCTGTTTCGCGCGACCGTCTTACCGGCGGGAGAAAGTATCTCAGGGCACCCCTTGGAAGTACTGGTTCCGGTAAGCCCATTGGGACAATACCTCTATGACCCCGATCCCAGTGTTGTACGAGCTGGACTTGTCGATGTGCTCGCGGATCGGCTGGGACTAAGTCGATTGGACCGGGCCGAAGAATATCTGACGTCCGATCACCTCGTGACGTCGCCCTTCCTTCAACCGTTTGAGGTCTTGGAAAATTTACCCAATAATGAGAAAGAACTGAAAGCCTGGCTGAGGAAAGCCAGCGTCGGACCATTGGAAATCAAGTGCCGACATATTCCGATACAAGCCGATGTACTTCGCAGGCGACTTCCGCTGAATGGCTCGGAACCCCGAGTCATCGTGTTCGCTCGACTCGATGGGAAGGCCCGCATTGTCGCGGCCCGACGCATCAGTAGCGAACATCAGTAACGAACAACTGAGCGGAGTTATTCGAACTCCGTATGACGGGTCTCTGGCAATCTGGTTGCCATTCTCAGGCCATCACAGGTTTTCGAACGCGTCCTTACAGCGCGCCGGCAGCAAACTTTCATGTCTCTCTGCGAAGTGGTCGCTCAGGCTCCACTCAATGGCAGAAACACTGCCAGTCGTGGTGGCCCGGCAGGTATCAATTCGTCCGTCGCAAGGCCGTCACGCAGATGTCATCGCGCTGCGCCCGACCGTCACAAAATGCGTCCACAGCTTCAATCAACGCGGGGACAAGCTCGGTTACCGATTGAGGGCCATCGGCAATCACTTGTCGAGCTCGCTCCTTCGCGAACAGCTCATTTCGCGAATTCATCGCTTCTGTGATTCCGTCGGTATAAAAGAGAATCACATCATCGGGTTCCAGCGGGATCCGCAGCAACTCGTATTTCTGGTCAGGCATGACACCCAGAGGCAAGCCCGACTCTCGGTTACCAATGATGTCGGTTCCCTGATTCCGCCGTCGAAACACCGGAGGAAGATGCCCTGCGCTGGCGAGTTGCAGTTCATGGCGGGATGGATCAAGAATGGCAATTGACAACGTGATGAAACGGTAGCCGAGTTCACTATTCGCCATCTCAGAATTCAGACTGTCTAATGCCTTGTTGGCGCACTGAGCATTAAACAGATGATACCGAACCGACGCGTTTAAGCGCGCCATCAGTAACGCGGCAGGAATTCCTTTTCCGGCGACGTCCCCAATGATCACGGCAATTCGTTCATCAGGCAACCGGATGAAGTCGAAGTAGTCTCCGCCGATGCTTTGTGCCGCAGCGTAATAGTCGGCAAACTCATATCCCGAAACAACGGGAGGCTGGCTTGGCAGGAAGCTCATCTGTACCTGCGCCGCAATTTCCATATCCCGTTCAAAGTCCCGTTGCTTCAGCAACGACTCGTGCATTGCCCCGTTTTCAACGGCCAGACTCGCCTGAGCCCCCACGCTGACCAGCACATCCAGGTCATCCGAGTTAAATGGCTGCGAGACGTCGAACGTGCTGATCTGCAGAACCCCCATGGCGTTGCCGCTGGTATCCATCAGCGGAGTGCACATCAGAGAACGCAACTGCATCTCGGCGATACTTTCGCTGTGCTGGAAACGGCGATCTCCATAGACGTCCGCACTCAGAATGGCCTGACCACTGTCCATGGCCTGCCTTACCACGGTCATGCTGACAGGGACATCATCATCGTCATCGCTTCGTCGTGACTGCGAACAGCGAATCCGCAGTTTGTCCGAATGATGATCCTTAAGTAACACAAACCCCGAATCGGCCTGTGGGAAGATCTTGAACAGAGAATTCAGAATCACAGGCAGCACGTCGGAAAGGACGAGCACCTTCCCCAGGGCCATACTGATTTCAAGAATCGCCCGCAGCTTCGCCTCGGGGCGTACATTCAGCCTCAAACCCTGAGCCGACGATCCCGCAGAGATAGAGGTCAGGACTGAAGAGCTTTCCAGTGCTTTTTCCGACGCAATCAGTTCGGGCTCGGAATCAATCTCGGGATCCGGCGCCGAAACGGTCTCGCGGATCCCTCCGATGGCAATCACACTTGAGCCAGGTGAAACCGGGATTGAAGGGCCGCTCGCCTTTCGCATGAACATGAAGGCGTAGTCGCAGACCTTGATCTCGTCGCCATCACGAAGCTCGGTCCGTCCTCGAATGGAGTTCCGGTTCACTTGCGTACCATTACGGCTGCGCAAGTCTTCAATCAGGAAGATACCATGCTCTTCGACGATCTGAGCGTGCTGACGGCTGACAGAGGCGTTGTCGAGAACAATCTGGCACGAGGGATGGCGGCCCAATACAACGGCCTCTCCCGACAGGGCAAGCACCTGACCGGCAGAACTTCCTTTGATGACCTTGAGGTATGCAACGGTCAAGGGAAACTCCGATGAGACCAAAAAGACGACGCGTCCGGCCCGAATTGAAGGGATAAGCTCCTTCCCTTCAGCGTAGCACGGGGCCGAAACGCGTTCAATCGCCATGCAAGAATTTGAAGCAAACCAAGTTCACATAATAAGATCCATCTACGAACCCGATTCCGTTCGCAGCAGCGGCAGTGTTTAGCCTCGTGCGAACGGGATACAGGGGAAAACACAACTCCTGGTTGCCCTGTCTCTCCTCTGCTTCTGACGATCGCTCATCGAGAAACCGCTAATTGCTCGGCAGCGAGTTGCGGAAGAAACTGCTGCACAAAGGTAATGGCTTCTTCCACCTGATCGGCCTGGATCAGGACCAGATCACCCGGCTTCATCTGTCGCAACGTAATTTCGATGGCCTTCATTTCGCCCCGCGTCTCAATGATCTTGTCCGATCGCAATCGCGTACCGCGGGCAAATCCCTGACGCATCAGCCGGCAGACTTCGCCGTCCTCACGGCCTCGCGTGCAGGCATCTTCATAGAGCACCATCAGATCGAACCCGTTGGCGATCAGTTCCGCCTGTCGGATGATGTCCTCATCCCGGCGATCGCCGGCGGCCGTGTAGACGATCAGGCGACGTTCATGGGGCAGTTTGTCGAATGCTTCACACAGGGCAGAAAGAGCTGCCGCGTTGTGGCCGTAGTCGATTACCAGAGTCGATCCCGAGAACTGGATGACATTGAATCGGGCGGGGACTTTCTGCGTATCGTTGACGAATGTTTCCAGTGCATGCCGGATCATTTCAAACGGCACCCCCAGGGTCCATCCGGCAGCCGCAGCGGCCATCGCATTTTCGACCTGAAAACCGATCAACCCGCCAAATGTCAGGGGAACCGAATCGAGGAGTGCGATTCGAGCTTCCCATGAGCCTTCGGCGGCCATGATGCAGTTATTACGCAGGTAGATGACTTTGCCCCCTTTGGCCCGATGTGCGGCGACCAGCGGGTTCGACAGCGATTTCGCAAAGTAAAGGACTTTACCCGGGCAGTAATCCGCCATCCCTGCAGTGAGTGGATCATCCGCGTTGAGCACCGCATAACCGTTGGGGGCGACCGATTCCACAATGACTCGCTTCACGCGGGCCAGTTGCTCGGGAGTATCAATCCCGTTCATCCCCAGGTGGTCACCTTCAGAGATGTTGGTCACGACCGCTGTGTTACACGCGTCAAAGCCCAGCCCTTCCCGTAAAATCCCGCCACGTGCGGTTTCCAGCACCGCTGCCTCGACGGCGGGGTTCGACAGGATCGTCCGGGCACTCTTGGGGCCACTGCAATCGCCCGAATCGATCCGGCGATCGTTCAGATAAACGCCATCGGTGCAGGTCATCCCCACGCGTTTGCCCGTGCAGCGCAGAATGTGTCCCAGCAGCCTCGTGGTGGTCGTCTTACCGTTGGTTCCGGAGACGGCCACAATCGGAATTCGCCCGTCGTCCCCTTCGCCGAACATGGTGCCGACGATGGCCTCGCCCACGGGACGCCCTTTGCCCGAGGAGGGTTCCAGGTGCATACGCAGACCGGGGGCAGCGTTGATCTCGACAATGATCCCCCCCTGCTGTTCCAGAGGACGGCTGATGTCCTGACAGACAACGTCGACACCCGCGATATCCAGTCCGACCATCCGCACGCCGTCGATGACGCGAGCGGCCACTTCCGGATGGACCAGGTCCGTGACGTCTGTTGCCGATCCACCCGTACTCAGGTTCGCATTGCGGCGCATCAGCACCACTTGTCCGGCTGCTGGAACGGAATCAACCGTCAGGCCCTGATCGGCCAGCACCCCTTTGGCGATTTCATCGATGCGGATTTTGCTGAGCGACGTGGCGTGATCCTCACCGCGGCGAGGATCCTTGTTCGTCTCTTCCACGAGCTGCAGGATCGTATGACGACCGTCTCCGGTGACTTGAGGAGGCTCGCGACGGGCGGCCGCGACGAGCTTGTAGCCGATGATGAGAAGGCGGTAATCTCCCCCGTGTGCGAATTTTTCGCAGATGATCTCGTCACCTTCTTCCAGAGCGGAAGCGTACGCGGCGACGACCTGTTCGCGCGAATTCAGGTTGCAGGCAACCCCGCGACCCTGATTTCCATCCTGCGGCTTGATGACGACGGGGAGCCCAATCTCTTGAGCGGCTGCCCACGCGTCTTCCGCACTACTGACGGGACGCCCTTTCGGGACCGGAACGCCGACCGCGTCGAGCAACTGTTTGGTCAATTCTTTGTCTTGGACGATCGATTCGGCGACCGCAGACGTCCGGTCGGTTTCCGCCGCCAGAATGCGATGCTGCTTGCAACCGTATCCAAGTTGCACCAAACTGCGATCATTTAGACGGCGCACTGGAATGCCCCTGTTGAGGGCCGCCCGGACGATCGAGCCGGTGCTGGGACCGAGACGGATCTGCTGGTCGAGGCTGCGAATTCCCTGCACGCGGGACAGAGTATCAAATTCCTGTTCGGCGATGGCGGCGCGGACAAGATCACCACCGGCTGCAAGTGCCATGCGCCCAACGGGTTCCTCACAGTACTCGACGGTGATCTTGCAGATCCCCGGAGTCTTGGTTTCAAAGACGCGAGCGAATTTCACCTCGCATCCGGCCAGTCGCTGGAGGTGGATGGTGGTCCGTGCCAGCAGTTCCGCGAGACTCATCGCGATCGAGCGGTGCGCGATTTCAGGGGATTCTTCGAGCGGTTCTGAAGGGGGGCCAGAGCGAGAAACGGTGAGCAGTGTGGCGGCCCGAGATCGAATGTTGGCAATGTCTTGCGTCGAACGCTGCAGGTGAGCAGTCAGGTCGATCTCAACTTCGAGTACCGTCAGTTGAGACCAGATGTTCGGACCTCGCAAAGCTCGCGTTGTCCCAAGATTCATAATTCGTGCGTCCTTCAGATCCTACACTTCACCTGGCTTATCCTGATTTTGGTGGACCACACGGCCACCGTTGCTCCGGGGATGCAGAGTTGCATCCTCGTTTGCTCCTGCGAGCGCCCCATCTGCGGGGAAATCGTATCGCCAGGTACGTCTTCGTCTCGACCTGTCCTATCGTGCCCGCCGTCACCCGTTTTCACAGGAGACCGACGAGTCGGCTGCTCTACTCGCAATCAGTGTGCCATCTGACGAATGATTTCAGAACCGCTGATTGACGTTTGAGGTGGAAAAGAATCTTCCAACCCTGCTTCTCTGTTTGACCGGGCCGGCATCACCCGGACCCTGCAGGAATCAACGCTGATTCCTGCATTTGTCGCATTCGTCGTCACGCCGCAATCTCGGCTGGCTCCAGTCCCAGCAACGTTTGTAATTTCTTTACGGTTTTGGCAATTGTACAAGACTGGATCAGCAGTAACTCACCCGGCAGCAGTTCTCGCCACGCCGCGTCGACGGCCTGCGTCCAGTCGCTGATCTCGGAAATACGGGCGACTCGCCCCCTTCCCTCCGCGCCGGACCGCAGTAACTGCATGATTTCACCGGCCGGGCGGACTTCATTCTCAATTTCACACAGGGTTACGCGGTCAAATGAGTCACCCAGCATCTGTCCCTGATGAACGATATCCCCGTCGCGGCGATCTTCTTCAGCCGAATAGATCACCGCGCGCTTCGTATGGGGAAACTCTTCCAGAGCGGCAATCACCGCCCGTAAGGCGGACGTGTTGCGACCGTCCATGACGACGATCGTTTTGCCAGAGGATTCCAGCACGTTGAAACGGGCGGGAGCGTCTTGAAGATTCCCCTGGAACGAGTGTAAGCCGTTCCGGATGGCAGACAGCTCGAAACCGAGTGCCCATCCCGCTGCAGCGGCCGCCAGGACGTTTTCGAGCTGAAAACGAACGCGCCCGCCGTGCGTGCAGGGAAGATCCTCCAGGGTGACTAGCGGGGTTTCTGTTTCCCCCTCGCAGAGGACGACGTGCGCGTCTTTCACAAAGACCACCCGCTTCCCGTTCGACCGATGCTCCCGGATGACAGGATGTTCGGGATCGATCGCAAAGAAGGTCACGCTCCCTGCGGAAAGTTCCTTCATCTCGACCACCAGAGGATCGGTCGCATTCAGCACCGCAGTGCCGCTCGGCAGTACGACATCCACCGGGGTTCGTTTGACTTTGAACATATCCCGGGGTGAGTCAATGTACTTCTGACCGAGATGGTCCCCTTCCCCGATGTTTGTGACGATGGCGCAATCACACTTGTCGAAGCCCAGCCCTTCCCGCAGGATTCCTCCCCGAGCGGCCTCAAAGACCGCCGCATCGACCAGCGGATTGAGCAGTACGTTCCGAGCACTTCGCGGTCCTGCACAGTCGCCCGTGTCGATGACTCGGCCATCGACCAGAACTCCGTCAGAACAGGTCAGACCGACAGTGTGGCCTGCGGCCTTCATGATCGAGGCGACAAGACGTGAGACGGTCGTTTTCCCATTCGTTCCGGTGACCGAGACGATCGGAATCCGACCGGTATCGCTCGGGTCTGGAAACATGTGGTCAATGATCGCTTCGCCCACGGCACGGGGCTTTCCGACTTCCGGCTTCAAATGCATCAGCAAACCGGGGCCGGCGTTGATCTCGACGATGACTCCCCCCTGCTCTTCCAGCGGACGGGAAATATCTTCCGTCACCAGGTCGATGCCGGTGATGTCCAGACCGATGATCTGAGCCGCCAGGATCGCGTGCTCGGCGACCGAAGGATGGACTTCGTCTGTGACATCGCGCGAGAGGTTGTCATTCCGTCGGATAATCGCTTTAACACCCGGCTCCAGAACCGTTTCCGGTGTGTAACCTTGGTTGGCCAGCGTGAGAATGATCAGTGGAATCATCCGAATCCGATCGAGTGGCTTGGATTCATCCTCGCCCCGGCGTGGATTGGAATTCACCTGAGACTCGATCAAGGCTTCAATCGTGCTGACACCGTCCCCGACGACCCAGATTGCGTCGCCCGCGGCGGCGGCAATCAGTTTGTTCCCCACGATCAGCAGGCGATGCTCCGAACCGCTGGCGAAGCGTTCGACGATCACTCCGGAACCCTCTTTCAGGGCTTCTTCGTAGGCGCTTTTCACCTGATGTTCTTCGGTCAGATCCATGAAGACGCCGCGACCATGATTTCCGTCGACCGGCTTCACGACGACCGGGCCGGGAATCGATTGAGCCGCCTCCCAGGCGTCCTCGGCGCTTTCCACTTCGCGACCTTCCGGAACCGGAATCCCTGCCGCGGCAAGCATCATTTTCGTGAGCTGTTTATCCTGGGCGATCGATTCGGCGATCGCGCTGGTCGAATCGGTTTCGGCGGTCCAGATCCGGCGCTGATTCTTCCCCTGTCCGAACTGGACCAGACTGCCGGAATTGAGCCGTCGGAACGGGATATTGCGAGCTCGGGCCGCGTCCACAATCGCGTTGGTGCTGGGACCCAGACAGACCCGATCCGCCAGATCACGCAATCGCTTCAGTTCGCTTTCCATTTCGAACGGAAGGTCGAACACAGCCGCCATGAGCAGCCGGTGAGCGGTTTCCAGACAGGCGTGGCCGAGTGTTTCGTCCTGGTAGCGGATCGCGACCTTGTAGACACCTTCTTCGGTGGTCTCACGTGCTCGTCCATAGCCGACAGGGGTGCCGCAAAGGGTCTGAAGTTCGAGTGTCGTGTGTTCCAGAATGTGAGCCAGATAGGTGCCCCAGCGGAGACGCTGAAAAAATCCGCCCCGTTCGCCCACACTGCAACGGTGTTCGATCATGCTGGGGAGCCAGGTCATCAACCGGTCGTTAAAGCCGGGGATATGCGCGGACGAGGTGTCTTTCAGCGCGCCCAGGTCGACCCAGGCTTCGAGAACAGTGTGCCGGGACCAGATGTTCGGGCCACGAAGAGCAAGAACCTTGCGGATGATCATGAATGCGATGAGATCCTGTCAGTACCGCTCGTCAATCAGGAGTACGAGGTCGGAGTGTCCGTTCGACCAAAACAGAGACGATTATGCCGGTATTTCCCTTTTTGTTCCATCAAGAATCGACATCCCCAATTCGCTTCCATGCATTTTTTTTCCTCGCCCCCTGCCCCCACAGTCAAACTGCAACAATTCGACTGAAACACAGAATTTTCTGCCGAATTGACATTACAAACCCGCAAGTTTCCGGGTCAACGGGCCGGATTCGTCCCGTTCCTCCCCAGTGATCAGCAGCGGATTCCCGACGAGACGTCTGCCGAATCTACCCCCGGAGGCCAGTTCCCGCTCTGCTTCCGGCAGCGTCTGCCCCTCTCGGGTGCTGCTTCCACGAGCTGCTCGAAGAGCTTCGTCGGGAGAAACCCCTGGGAGCAACTCGCCAATCCGAAATGCGCGCTGCACAGATTTGAGCACCTTGAGCATCTAATGGTCAAAACCCCTGTTTTACAGGCTTTTCAATTAGATGCTCACGTTGAGCAACTTGAGCATCTTGAGCATCTAATCATGAGCGAACGACCGGCCACGCCAAGATTCGTTTCCGAAATCCTAAGTCGTGAATTCCAATGGAGTTGTTTCACAGGATATCCTTTTGCCGAATCGATGAGGTCGTGGCGCAGCGACAATCGATGGGAACACGCTGACGAAGCGAACAGGAGGAACCCGGCCTACCCGTTTGACAATTCTACTTCATAAGAAAATTGCGTCAAGATTGTTTGTCGCAGTGCGTGGTGAAGGTACTGAGGCTTGGATGGAAACGCGAAAGATTCGAGGGGAATTGTAGAGTCGAACTGCCAGGTCCACTGCTCTTGGGGTTGTGCTCGTAGTCATTGCTGTGCCGTGGGTGTCGGCGGAACCCGGCAAAAGTTCGTCAGCAATTCCCGGATGTCAGAAAAAGGCTGAAAATCGAGCGATATTGGCCGCCCCTTTCGTAAACATCGGGTAGGATTTTCGTGGTCTTGATACTCTGATTTCCGCTGTTAGGAACTGCGGGGTGATGAATGGAATCGCGAGAAGGCATTAAGGCGCGGAAGCATTTGTCGACAAACGGGCTGATCCGTGTGGTTCAAGAGAGATTCTCTTTCGTGAAGGATCCACGACGGGGGCTCGTCGAGATTCCTCTGTCGGATGCGTTGATGTCGGCGTTCGCGATGTTCTCCCTGAAATGCCCGTCCTTGCTGGCGTTTGAAGAAGAACGTAAGAACCCCAACATCAGGCGGTTCTATCACATTGGACGTACTCCGAGTGACACCCGGATGCGGGAAATTCTGGATGGCGTCGCCCCCGAGGAAATTCGCCCTGCGTTCGCGGATGTGTTTCGCTGCGTGCAACGGGGTAAGATTCTGGAACGGTTTGCCTATTGGAAGAATTGCTATCTGCTCGCGTGCGATGGGACAGGCTATTTCTCGTCCGACAAGGTCCATTGCACATCGTGCCTGGAGAAGCACTCGCAGTCGGGCCGGATCACCTATTCGCATGCGGCCGTGGCAGCGGTGATCGTCCATCCCGACATTCGTGAAGTGATCCCGCTGTGCCCGGAACCGATCATTCGCCAGGATGGCACGGAGAAGAATGACTGTGAACGGAACGCTTCGCGACGTCTCTTGAGTCACGTTCGAAAAGACCATCCGCACCTGGGATTCATCGTCACAGAAGATGGGTTGGCCTCGAATGGACCGCACATTCAGGACCTGCGTGCTCATGACATGCATTTTATTCTGGGGGCCAAGCCGGGGGACCACGCGTTTTTGTTTGAGCGAGCAACACAAGCCATTGATGACGGGACTGCGATCACGTGGCAAACGGATGACCCCGACAAGAGTGAGCGAAAGAGTTACACCGCCGTGGCGCAACTCCCGCTGAACGCGGCCCACCCGGACCTGATGGTCAATTTTGTCTCGTGCACCGTCGAAAAGGGGAAGAAATCGACCACATTCAGTTGGGTGACGGACCTGCCCGTCGAACCCAGGGAAATGATGCTCCCACTGATCGAGCGAGGAGGTCGCGCCCGGTGGCGGATTGAGAACGAAACGTTCAACACACTCAAGAATCAGGACTACCATTTTGAGCACAACTACGGGCATGGATTCAAGCATCTGTCCACCGTCCTGATGATGTTGATGATGCTGGCGTTTCTGGTGGATCAGACATCGCAACTGGCTTGTCCGCTGTTCCGTGCCGCCTCTGCAGCGATGAAAAGCAAGCGGGCTTTATGGGAACGACTGCGAGCCCTCTTCTTTACCGCTCCCTTTGAAGACATGGAGCAGCTCTACCGAAGAATCATTCGAGGCTTCGAAGACTTCCCCGCCCCGGTCAATAGCTCGTAACCCACAACCGTCCACGCATCACACCAGGGAAGATCATGCGGCCGCCCCAAGGATGGGGAGGGTTCAGGGCAACGTGCGCAACACGCCCTTGCAATAACGAAATTGAGGTAACCCCACGCGGCATTAGCACAAAGAATACATCGCCGTTCGTGGCGATAATGCCGATGTATTACACCTCTTTGCCCCATTCTACCATCTGCATCTGCGCCACTGCCGAAATCGACTCCAAATCAGGCTCAAGACAGCATCACTCCGGGAATGGCTGAAAGTTCGTTCAGTAGTCAATCGTTCGTTAGGGTTTGCGCTGCTACTGCGCTCGCGTCGAGACGGTGTCTGGTGATCGACTCGCAACGTGTGTTGTGGGAAAGTTCGTCAGGTCCACGGCAAGATGCCGACACCGAGCACTCGAAAGGCGAGTAATGCGACGGGGGGGCGGACTGAGTTAGAGAACGCATCCAGGATGGCTCTGCCGGCCCACGATGATCGCCCCACTCCGCCCATAATCGAATCAATTTCTCGATTACCGTCGATTGCTTTTCTGTACGCTAGGGCGTAATCGATGATGTTCCCTGAAGTTCCGCCGGACTTGACCTGAGCATCCATGGCAGCGGAGGCTCACCCCGGCTCTGCGTTGGGGAGCCGAGTTATGTAGCCATTGTTCATGTCCAGATCCCGCGATAATCGACGCGAATGCAGTAGATTGCGATTTTTGGAAACCTTCGGCGAAGTACAAAACTTGTTTCAAGGCCAATTGGCTGAGCGGTAAAAAAACAGTCCGGATCATGAACTCGGTCTAAGATCGCGTCGTCTTTAGACAGTCGCTTCGCATGCCAATAGAGATACCAACTATGCATACCCTGGACTTGCAAAAGAGTTCCATTGCCACTCTCAAGGTTTGGTACAACTTCTCTCCACTCCAAGTAACGGTCAAAATGCAATAACGAGCTGAATCTTCTCCAAAATACGTCGTACAATAATCTCAGAACAACAACCACAAATACGCAAAACACGAGTACCCAAAAGGAATACACAAAAATCAGGAAGGGGTCACCCGTTATGATGTTGCTAGCCCATCCAGCGGCTAATACGACTGCCAGAACACGCATCAAGCATCCAGCTTTCCATGGCTTGGGATATACCCTCATCCCTTTGATATTCGCGGGCATGATTCCCGATCCTTGTAACATTTGACGAAGACACGTTGTGGATTGGAGAAGTATGTCAGAAGAAGTCTTCAAACCCGATTTTGGTTAGCAAGCCTTCGAGTCATGAGTCCGATCATGGAGATCTGAATCATGACTTCACTGGTCTCAGGGTTATGCTCGTAGTCCTTGCTATGACGTCGGTGTCGCGCCAGCCAGGCAAAGGTTCGCTCCACAATCCATCGCTTTGGCAAGTCGACGAATCTGCTGGTGTTCGGCGGCCGTAAGATCGTCTGCAAGTTCCATCCGAATGACTCTTTGACCCACTTCGGTAGTCCATCTCGTCCATAGGCGCTATCCGCAAAGATGCGGCGCAATCGACCTAACGGCTCAAGCTTGTGCAGAAGGTAGCAAGCTCCGTCCTGATCCTGCCAGGAGGCGGCATGAACGACGACTCCCCAGATGAGCCCCAGCGAATCAACGGCGATGTGTCGTTTGCGGCCAGTCACCTTTTTCCCTGCATCGTAGCCTCTTTCCGCTCCTCCTTCCGCGGTACGAATCGATTGGCTGTCGATGATGGCCACGCTCGGCGTTGGCTTCTTGCCAGCCGCCTGACGAACCTTTCGACAAAGGGCTTCGTGGATCGAATTCCAGACTCCGTCTCGACGCCAGCGCCAGAAAACAGTGTAAACCGTCTTCCAGTGAGGGAACTCGAGAGGCAAGTAACGCCACTGACAACCGGTTCGATTCAGGTACAGGATCGCATCCAGAATGGTTCTGCGGTCCACAGGCGGTCGGCCAACTTTGGCCCGCTTGGGTAACAGTTTTTCAATCACCTTCCATTGCACATCCGTGAGGCTGCTGGGATAATCCCTCATGATCGCTGCGGCTCCGTCTTCCTTGACCTGAGAATCCATGGATGCGGAGTCGTAGCGATTTTTTACGTTTCAGGCAATTTGAAGACTTCGTCTCACGGAAGATCGTGGGCTGGTCGATGTCAGAATCGATCGATAGTCGACTGGTCGTCGATGCTCTGCAGATGGCTGTTCAACGCGAATTTCCCGATGACGGCCTGGTGGCTCACTCCGACCGGGGAGTGCAATACGTCAGTGAGCACTACCAGGGAATTCTGAAGCGGAACAACATCACCTGCTCGATGAGCCGCAGAGGCAACTGCTGGGACAACGCTCCGATGGAAAGCTTCTTCGCCACACTGAAGAAAGAACTCGTTCACCGAGAACAGTACCAGACGCGTTCTCAAGCTCGTCAAAGCCTCTTTGAATATATCGAAACCTTTTACAACCGCGTAAGTAGGCACTCGAAGCTCGGACATCAATCACCCGTCAACTTCGAGCAGGCATTATAATCCTAATCCCGCGACCACATTTCTTGGGCAAGTCCAATTTAGTTTGTCTTATTGACCGAGATGCCATCGCAAATCTCCTCGATGATGAGATAGATCTCAGAGCAGGGGTTTTGATCTTCGGCAAGCTCTCCGCGTGCGATTCCCGGCTTTCGAAGCTTCTTCGCTCGTTGGCAAGCCGTTTGGTAATTTGGAACAACTTCACCGAAGTCGAAGTCGCCTTTAGAGTAGTTTGGAATGTACTTGTCTTTCAAAATCTTCAAAGTGTCGTCGCAGCATGTTGTCGGTGTGTTGATCTCTCTCCCATGCAGAAGAACCCAGAATTCGAAGCACATTGTTGAAACTGCGATTTCGATCCCGTGGGAACTCTTTGCAACCTTTCTTGCTTCCTTCACCTTTTTTCCAAAGTCACCGTCGATCACACACCATGCCTTTTCGAAAGGTTCAGTGCCGCTCTCCGGGGCCTCAGACAGTCCTTTGATATGGATGGCTTTATTTACAACTTGGATTGGTTGAGAGTCCCCGCCGCTAGGTACGACTCGTATAGAAGTCGCGGAAAGATTCAGAAACGATTTGAGAGCCTCGAAATAATTCGGGGCTGACTTATTGTCTTCACATACGATTAAATATCGCTTGGCGGTTTCCCTTGTTTCTCTCTTTCTACGCATCTGATCCAGAAGATGAAGCACAGCCTTTGACTGCGGTTTCTTCGATTTGCGAGGCTTACTCATAATGAGAGCTTCTCCACGGAGGGCAGAGCGCCGTAAAGCCCAGACAAATATCTTTTCCGAATATTGTGCACCCCGCGTGCGTCCTCCTTGAATTCTGTCAAAGAATAAACTTCAGTTGCACCTTGCGCACTTTTTTTTGTGAAGTATACTTGGTCACGGCGGAGCGCGGGAGGTAGTCCATCTTGACTTTCGAGTAGCCCGGTGTCATGAGTAGCAAAAATGAGCTGCGATCGCATTTTTTCAGAAGGGGGATCATTAACAGCGCGGACTAGTCGGTCAAGCAACCTCGGATGAAGGCTCGCGCTGAGTTCATCGGCGAAAAGCGTGATTTCCCGATTTGCCATCGCCCACCATTGGCTCGCAATATTGTATAGTTTCTTGGTTCCGGCAGATTCTTCACTGAAGTTAATTGCGCCAGACTTCACGCCCGCATGAAGAAATTCGACTACGACTCTTGTGTCGGGAATCTTACCCGGAAATCCGCTTTTCATCAGTGATTCTCGAATTGAAGCAGGGACCTTGAAGCTTTCGCGTCGCGTCCGCACACCTGCGATCCCTATATCAGCTTTTTGAATAATGTGGTGCATGATCCATTCGCGGTACTGGAGATCGTCCGCAAATTTATCATCCGCGCTTGAGTCCCCAAGTTTTATCATTTCTAATGCGGCATCATGGTAATCTTCGTGATGCGTCGCATTCAGAATTGCGTTGTAATAGGGAACAACAGAACTTTTTCCTTTGCGAGGTCCATGCTGTGCCAGCTTTGACAGCACAGCGACGTTAGGCTGCATTTCGCTCACATAAAGCCTATTGGCTTCACTCTCCGCAATGAGATGGCCTTTGACCTCGCCGGACGCATTGCGTTCAATGAGCCTATGTTCTCCATCTTTATCAATCAATGTCAGCAATTCAGCCTGGATCACTTTTGACGTGAGCTTAATTTCATATCTTAAAAGCGATTTTTTGAACACAACGTCGCACCCAAGCTCCGTTGGGGCATTCTTCGTTTTGTCATCCAATAAAAACGGCTCGTAGGGTGCAATTCTGCCATCAGGCTTCGATCGAGGGCTCGACTCCCTCGCGAGCCATCGCAACGCATTCGCTGCAACAAGCAAGCTGGACTTTCCGGATGCATTGGGCCCGTAGATACCCAATGTTCGCAGCAAATGTAGAGGTTCAGCCATTCCGGAAATTGGTACCGCAATAGTCCCACGGTTGCAGTCTTCTTTTCGTGTCAGATCAGCTGCCAAGAGAGAAAGCTCAAATGGTTCTTTAATTGAGCGAAAATTGCTTCCAAACAGTCTGACAAGCATGCACAACCTCATCAAACGGTATGCAGAGAAAAACGTTATGCGCAGGAAAACTGCGCCACTGGATTCTAACCAGTCTTGGGTGGGGAGGTCGAGAGAAGTGAAGAGATTTGTCTGAAAAAGGCGTTTGACGGATCCAGAACGGACGTAGCATATTTCGTTTATACGAGCCATCGTCCATCCCGGCGATGTCTCAACAACGGAAAATGATCAATCTCGCAGTTCCGCTTAAACGGCTGAGGACACTGTGGAGAAACGCCAGCCGTCCAGTTTCTGGCACTGCTGCCGCTCGACGACAAGGTGCAGGGGGACACTGCATGTCAGTGGAACCGTGAGTCGAAGGTTGGCTTGGTCGCTCGCGAGGGATTTGCTGGAATGTGTGAGTTCCGCCAGTGTGTGATCCGGCAGAGGCTTGACGATCACGTGCACGTAGTTTTTCATCACGCTTCATGAGACTAGCCGATACCGCTCGAATTGCGAAGTGGCCTAGCGCGTCGGGGATGAGGTGGGCGATAACCGGCAGCCGGAGTCAGCAATGACCGGTTGCCGGATCGAGGAACTTCTCAACTTCCTTTGAAATATGGTGCTCGCGTTGCCGTTGCTCGGCGGGCGCGAGCGGTCCGTTCCTCTGGCAGGCACGGTTCAGGATTTCGTCGCGTTCCTTCTTCCAAGTAATCAAGATCGCTGGGGGGAATGTGTCGGCCAGTCGAAAGGTGATGGTGTAAGTTCTATCCTCGCGTGTGCATCGTGGCAGGTGGGCACCCTGTGGAACCGGAGTTTGCGTGGCAGCGGCTTCCAGCCGCTGGGTTCGTCTTATCACCGGTTGGAAGCCGGAGCCACGCTTCACGGACGCCATGACGCTGGCCCGTATCGCGCGAGCGGCGTAAAACTCTTGATACCCCGCTACCTTCTTGACGAAATTCTCTCGAGCGACACTCGACGAACCATCGTTCCGCGTGGCAGCGGCTTACGGCCGCTGCATGAGTAGACTGGGGACACCGCTTGGCTCAGGGACACCGCGTCGGAACCAGGCTCAGCAGACTCTATCGAGCTCACGAGCCACCCCCATCCCTGCAACGCCTCGAATCAGAGAAATCTTCAATCCCGAATATTCAGTCAGCAGGACCGACTCGAGTGGAAGGCTGCGCAAGTTGCCAGCCGACCCGTTTCCAAGCCTTTGCAATCGACGAGCGCAATGCCGCGATGGGATTGGTTACGAACCATCTCGGTGACCGCTGCGGAGACCAAGGGTTCCTGCCTATGACATAGACGGATTGCCAGCCGATACACAGAAGGACAGCGAGGCAGCTTCCTGAAAAGCAACACCTCGCTGTCACTGGTCCGAACGTTCCGTGAGCTATTGTCCATGTCGCCGGCCGTCGGCAGACGCTTGAGCTGACCCGCCGTCGCATTGGCCAGCAACAGCAGTAAGTTCGGTGCAAAACCGCAGAAGCTTTCTCGTAATTCGGAAGCTTCGTACGCCGCAAACGTCGACTTCGAGAAAGCATTTCTGGCGGAGTCAGGGTGATGTTTACTCGAGGGGCTTCGGTGCAAAAAAATCACACCTCGCGCCAGGAATGCGCATGGCGCCCCTCTCCAGTGCACACCGACGGAATCCACCGATTCCCTGTAGCCTGCAAACTTATCTCAATGCCCTGTCGGTGTGCAGACTCGTTCGAGATACACGGTTTGCCTCTGGCCTGTTGTGCTGGATCATCATGACAGGCACCGTCTTTTCAGGCGCTCCGGAAGTTGGGCTACATCCGGAATCACCATTGAAAAGATTGCTCATCAGCCATTCCCCAATTCTCGATCGCTCATTTCCTGGGACCGAAACGTCGCTTTGCAATCAGACCGGCGATTCCCGTGCTCAGGAGATAGAACATACTCGGTTCTGGTACTGCGACGGCCAGGCCGATAATGTCTGGGGAGCCACTGCCGATCTGACCGATGAATGTTGCCTGGCCTGTTGACAGATTGAGCGAGTAGAGTCGGTCCAAGTCTGCAATAAAAGCATTGTTGTCGGCAGTAATATCGAATCCGCTGTCACTCGAAATGTTGAATCCCAGGGAGCCGACTGTGTTGAGGACTCCGTTGTTTGGTGGCTGCTGCCTCACCAGCGTGTTCAGGTTCGAATCGATGCCGAACAGAGTCGTCGAGGTCGTTCCTGCAAAGTTATTTGTGTAACCGATTGTCGTGATGCTCGGGTTTTTTCCGAAATTCACGTCGCCTGCGGCATATGCGAGATTGCCGTCGACGTTCACATTCGTCGTTGGCGTTGCAAACGTGACCCGGTAGTTCTGGTCGGCCGTAGTATCAACGCGCAGGGCATCTGGAACGGGGTTGAAGTCGATTCCAATGTTTCCACTCAGGTTGAACGGGGATCCCGTCAATCCTACGGCTGTTGCCTGGCCGGTGACCGTATTGATCTTAAAGATCGCACCTTGGCCCATTCCATTGACTCCGACACCATACAGTTCCTTCGTGGAAGGTCGAAAGTCGATATCCTGCAACATGTAATCGCCGAGTCCTGTCACGCCAACGGTGTTCGTGATGACACTCGAATTCGATGAATTAAATGTCAGTAACTGATTGTCTGCGGTCAACCCGGTAATGGTCGCTGCCTTCACAGACACGGGTAAGATCGCAAGGAATGTGAATGCGAAGCAAATTGAAAGTCGATAGAACATACGACGAATATCCTTTAATGGGCGTAGTCGAGATTAAACTGGACTAAAAAAGGGGGCGGAGGGGGGCAGAGGGGCCTAAAAATGATGTTCACTACGACGAATTCATTTTTTCCCTCCGAGCCAGTGTGGGTAAGCTGTCGAAGGGCTCCCGTTCGCAATGGATATTCCGCTTAACACTGTAATTCAGGCCGAGTTCTGAATTTTCGGTACCTGTGCAGATTAAGTACTCGTAATGTGTCGTTATCGCCGCAAGCGGAGATGGGATGTATTCAGGCGTGCAGTTATCGTGGCATATGTGATCGCCATTTACTGACTCATTAGCGGGATTTGCGCCTTAAGAAATGCAATCGGGTGGCATCAAATCGCGCAGCGAGGCTGACCCTCGCACGCACTGACTCGAACGCACGTGGCGAAGACGGCGCAGGCACCTCGAGTAACACTAGTTCTCAGAACTGTGAGAATATCTTTGGAGCCAGTTTCCGATTCTTGAAAACGATGTGGGGGCTATGGGGATCCTGCATGTCCGGAGCTGAGAACTGGCCTCGTTGCTCGTCAATGATTTCCAGGAGTATGTGACTTTTACCAGCGCGTGACCGGACAAAGGTTTGACGATCACGATGACATGCCTGAGATTTGGCATCACGCATCAAGAGAGCAGCGGATATCACTCAACGTCAAAGCGCGTGAGTGCGTCGGCGACGAGATCGACGACACCGGCCTTGGCAGTCAGCAATGATTCGTACCCGCATCGAGGAACTTCTCAATTTTCTCTCAAGCATGGTGCTGGCGTTGCCGCTGCTCGGCGGGTGAGAGCGGTTGGATTCTCTGGCGGGCATGGATGAAGATTTTCTCGCGTCCTTTCATCAGACGAATCAAGACCGATGGGGAATCGATTGGCCAGCCGGAACGCGACGGTGTGAGTTCTGCGGTCGCGCGGCAGGTTTGCGCCCTTCAAGTGAAAAACTCCGTGGCAGCGGCTTCCAGCCGCTGAGCGCGGGTCATCACCGGCTGGAAGCCGGTGCCACGATTCACTGCCGCCATGACGCTGGCCCGTATCGTGCGAACGGCGTGAAACTGGTGATACCCCACTACCTTCTTGACGACATTCTGTCGATGATTAATTATGCCGATGCAACTGGAAGCGCCGGAGAAGCTGGCATGCCAAAGGAACGAACATGGTCTGGGCATTCTTTCGTGGATGGCGGCGGAAGCTGGGCCTGCTGACGCTGGTCATGGCGTGCGTGTTCATGGTGGGGTGGGTGCGAAGTCATGCTGACTATGCCGAGTCTGTCGATCTCTCGTTGATACAGATTGTTTCTTCCAACGGATCATTTGAGATCTACGACCCGAAAGGGTTCAGAACCGAGACGCTGGAACTGGCTGATGGAAGGGTTGAGCTGGTTGAGCAAAACCTGCCGCTTTTTGAGATCGGCTACATCGTCGTCGTCATTCCCCTGACGGTGCTCACTTCATGGCTTCTGCTATCGAATCCCGGCAATCCCGCGAGCGGATCAACAGAAGGGGCTGTGTGATCATGCAAGAACTCTTTCGTGGATGGCGGCGGAAGCTGGGCCTGCTCACGCTGGTCATGGCGTGCGTGTTTATGGTGGGGTGGGTGCGCAGTCTGATTCTGATCGATCGCATTGTCATTTGCATCAGTGAAACATCGAGGCAGCAATTCGGAACAGATTACGATGCGTTCTGGTTCGTTCATGAAACCGCTAATGGACCTGACTTTGGCAGCATTTCGCTACTTGACCGGAAGGCGATACTCCGTCCGCAAGGGGACTGGTTAATCCCGTTTCAACGGTTGGAGAGAGACTCCCCTTCATTCACTCTTGACTGGCGATGGCGGCGGATCGGCTTCGATTTCAGCAAATGCCATTGGTTTGAATATTCGATGCCTGGATTACAGAGACGGTGCCTGATGTGTCGTGTTCCTTATTGGTCAGTCACACTACCGCTGACCGCCATTTCCGCCTGGCTCTTATGCAGAAAAACATCGTCGACGAAAAAGGAGCCCGTCGGAGACGGGCCCCTGAGTGCTTGCCGTCAGTCGATCTGACGATTTCCAGCACGACCGGATCGGTTGGCGAGTTGAGCTGTGAGGCCCCCCCTGCTCTCAGGTGATTTTCCGAGCTAGAAGTTCGCTGCCACTCACGAGCGGGGCTCTTGCTCGATTTGTCGCGACAGGTTGGCGACTTTTTTGGCTACTGCCAGGCGGCGTCTGCTCGAGTGATCGCGGCTTCAGCCGTCAGCAACGTCTGACGAACGATCATTTCGCGACTCCCGACGCTTCAGTGTCTGTACCCGCTGTCTTGAGGGTTGCTCCGTAGCTCGATGAACGCATCTGTGCTCATCAGGGCTTTTCCGGGCGTACCTTGACTGAGCTTCCTGCTCTCCTTCCGTCCGGCAAACCAACTTGGGCCGGGATTACTTTTTCACTTTCGAGTCCAACTCGAACTCATGTGTGTTCGTACCTGCGGCGACGTCTGCCATCAGGCCGCTGGTCCGGACCTCCTGGTAGGCTTTGGGAATCTTGATTGTGGGGGCGGCAGGCTGGCCGGTCGATTTGGCGGCGAGGGGATCAACCGCCGGCGGTGGTGAAATGGCAACCCGGTAAGTTCCGGGTGAGCATTTCAGGGAGTACTGCCCATCTTCCTGCAGTGGTGCGTTCGCGGTCTGTCCCGTTTCATCAATGAAGAGGATGGATCCGCCGCCGACCGGTTCTCCATCGAGACTCACCATACCCGTCACGTAAGATTGAGGCTTTGAGCCTGAGCATCCCGAACTGAAAAGGGAACTCGCAAGCAACCCCACCATCAGGATGGAGCCAGACAGACGATGAGCGTTCTTCAGCCGAATGAGGGGAACAGGTAATCCCATTGCCGTCTACCTTGTTTCAAAGATTTCGAATGGCGTTCGTACCAGATCTGGCCGGCCGGCGGACCTTTCAGCCGCGCCGGCCGGCTGCTTGAAGAGGCGGCTGCCTGCCAGCACCGCGCTGCAGGGAAACGCGTCGCCCCTCCAGAGAGAGGAGCGACGTGTTCATGACCAAGGGAGGAACAACGCTTTTAGACAGTCCTGTCCGATGTGCTCCCTCGTGGCGGGCCTCAGTTGAGGCCCTCACCCATGACCTGTCCATCGTCCCGGATACACGTGTTGCGAAAGACGGTCCAGTCCATGCTGTTGCTGAGGAAGACCGTGCCGCCGTCACCTCGCAGGACGTGTGCTCCACCCGTATGTGCGGAGTGAATCGCGGTGTTCGTTCCGTCACGGTGGTTGCCACCTGAACCGTCTGCCAGTGTGTTGTGGCCGACGGGATAGCGCGTAGTCGTGGTGTTGCGACTCCAGGGACCGGCCGCCCAGGTGTAGACACCCCCAGGTTGAGGGGGGGCGACGGTGGCACCAGGGCCGATCCAGGCACCCCATTCCGCACTGGAACGGATTTCAATCGGAGTTCCGCCTACGCCCGTCGTGCCCATCGCGGATTGTTCCCCCACGATGATCGTGTTGGTCAATCCGTCAGACGCATCGCGCATCCGGGAGACGGTGTTCGCGACAAGCATTCCGTTTGCACAGGCATATCCCTGTCCCCCGGCAATGCAGCGTCCCATGCCTGTAGGGTCGGTGGGGTCGATCGCGTTCGTCGCGGCTCCTGAGATGCCAATATAGGACGTCGTTGCGACTTTCGTGGGGAAGTCCGGTCGTACGTTCACGCGAGACGCAGAACTGGATGCGCACCACAGGAAATCCGGAGTCCAGTTATTCAGCATGGCGATGTTGACGCCACCGGGATATCCCTGATCGTTCCAGTCAATTCGGTTGAAGACGTTCGACTGTTCCATTTGGGGCAGGATCGAAACCAGCCACGAATAATGGAACATTCCAATTCCACCGGGGGGAAAGGTGTTATAGGTGTCATGATAGTTATGTAAGGCAAGACCGATTTGTTTCAGGTTGTTCTTACATTGTGTTCGGCGTGCTGCTTCACGCGCCTGTTGCACTGCTGGAAGCAGGAGTGCGATCAGAACGGCGATGATCGCGATGACCACCAGCAGCTCGATCAACGTGAATCCGCGATTCGTTTGTCTCTTCATGTGGCATCCAATCTGTAAATTGATGAGTTGGACAAAAGCGTAGCAATCTCGAGAAACAACCAGCGAAGTCAGATACCGACAAGTGAGCAGATAGAAGCGCTCACACGAACGAGTAGCGATTGTGAGATTCGCAACCTGGAGAGAAGTTGCAGTGATCTGCCAGAAAAACGCGCGAGTCCCCGGAGCGTCAGCGGAAGTGCAATTGTCAAAAAGATAAACGAGGTCACCTGTTCCGGGTGGCGGGCGTCGAATTTACCTGTCGTATCTGACCGGGATTCGGAAACGCTTATTCCTTTCTATCGATAAGGACACGAAGGCGCAACATCCCCGGGGAAATCGTCATCACGCATTGCTTTCTGCGTTGCGAATCCTCAGGTCAGTCGTGCGGTGAGAAGAGTGCGTTACGCGATGATCTCAGTGATCGGCGTACCGTGGTCGATCTCGAGTCGTTTTCGACCGGGGATTTCGAGCTGACGGGAATCCAGGCCGAGCTGATGCAGGATGGTGGCATGGATGTCAGTCACGTAGTGACGGTCTTCCACGGCATGGAAGCCGATTTCGTCCGTCGCGCCGTGTACGACACCCCGCTTCAGACCTCCACCCGCCATCCAGACCGTGAATCCGAAGATGTGGTGGTCTCGACCATCGGCACCTTGCGTTCCCGGAGTCCGACCGAACTCCGTACAGAAAATGACGAGAGTCTCATCCAGCAATCCTCGTTCGTCCAAATCGTGCAACAGGCCTGCGATCGGTTGGTCTACGGCGCGGGCGAGTCGTCCGTGGTTTTCTTTCAAGCCACCATGAGCGTCCCAGGCACCGGCCCCACCACCTCCATGCTGAATCTGGATAAACCGAACGCCCCGTTCGATGAAGCGTCGAGCCGCCAGTAGTTGCGTTCCGAATTCTTTACTGTGAGGTTGATCAAGTCCGTACAGCGCCTGTGTAGTGGCGGTTTCGTTGGAGAAGTCGACGATGTCGGGGATCGAAGTCTGCATCCGGAACGCAAGTTCGTAAGAAGCAATTCGTGCGGCCATGGACGGGTCATTCGGATATTCAACACCGCGAATGGAGTTGAGATCCCGCAGGAGACTCTCGCCGATCTGCTTTGCGTCCGACGACAGGGGACGTTCGGGTCGATTGAAGTCGAGTGGATTACTCGGATCGATCCGCAGCGGGACCGCATCGTGGGCGGGGCCCAGATAGTACCCGTCTCGTTTGTTCCAGTATTCTCTTGTCCCGATCGAGATGAATTGCGGCAGGTTCTGGTTCAGGGAACCGAGTCCGTAATGGACCCATGCACCGAGAGTGGGGAACTGGCCATCGTTGGTGTGGCGTCCAGAGTGGAACTGGGTCTGTGCTCCGTGGTTGCTGTCCGTGGTCCACATGGATCGGACGATCGCCAGTTTGTCGACGTGGCGAGCGATCTGAGGGAACCAGTCGCTCACCTCAATGCCGCTTTCCCCATGTTTCTGGAAACCGACCTGCAGCGGATAGAGCTTGTTCCGTTGCAATCCATTGCCGTCTGGTGCCACCAGTTTCTCGATGGCCAGTTTCTTGGGGTCTTGCGTGTCGGCGAACGGTGTTTCGGCGATCGTCTTTCCGCCGTACTGAGTCAGCATGGGCTTCGGATCAAAGCTTTCCATGTGGCTGACCCCGCCGTTCATGAACAGCCAGATCACGCTTTTCGCCTTGGGTGGGAAATGGGGCGTCCCCGTTGGGGGAGCCCAGTCGGCGCGGGCGACTCCATCCCGATGCAGCATGGCGCCGAGAGCCAGTCCCGTAAAACCCATTCCCAAGTCAGAGAGGAACGCTCGTCGAGGAAGGGATGAATGAAATGGTGACGTTATCATGAGTGATCCTTTCCAGACGGTTCAGCGAAGCGTGACGAAGTCGTTGTGATTCATCAGAATCCAGACCAGATTGGCTCGAGACGGATCCACCGACTCCGCATTCTCACTCTTCCAGCGTTTCATGGCGTTCAGGCTGGCTGCGATTTCTGCCTCGTTGGGGTGCATACACAGGACCAGAGTGAAGGCCCGTTTGATAAACTCCGTGTCATCGGTCGCTTGCTGTGAGACACGCTCGGCAATCTGCCGGGCTGAGTCCAGCACCAGGCCGCTGTTCGTCATGGCCAAGGCCTGCTGCGGAACAATGCTTTGCTCCCGGCGGTAGCACTCGCCCACGTCTGCTTCATCAAACGTTGTCAGGAACAGATTCCGTTCATTATTCGAATGGAAAAAGTACATGCTGCGACGTTTTGAGTCAGCTTGCTGTGCGGGCATGACAGAGGGCCCCCCCATGGTGGGGTCGAGCGTTCCCGTGAGGCTGAGAATGGAATCCCGGACCGCTTGGGACTCAATTCGGATCGGGGTTCGTCGCCACCAGTAGCGGTTGTCGGGATCTTTCTTGAGGCAGTCTTCCGCGTCGACGACTGAGGAACTCATCCGGTAAGTCGACGACATAACAATCAATCGATGCAGGGTCTTCAGGCTCCACCCCTGTTCCATCAGCTCCGAAGCGAGCCAATCGACCAGTTGAGGATCTGCTGGTGCGGGACTGTTTCTTCCCAGGTCAAAGGGGGCTGGGGCGAGTGGCGTACCAAAATGCCTGTTCCACAGATGGTTGACGGCCACACGCGCGGTGAGCGGATTACGTTTGTCCGTTATCCACTTCGCCAGTGCCAGACGTCGACCCGTACTATGGCTTGGTAAGGTCGGTGAGGGATCATCGGCTCCTGTATTTCGAAACCGTGTGGCAGTCCAGCGGGTCCCCGTGAATGGGGTGTAAGCATCGCCTTCCTTGATCGGCGACTGTGCCAGGGATTCTGCGTCGGTCAGCTTCTTCCGGGCTTCGTCGAGTTTCTTCTGCGCCTCTTCTTTCTTGGCATCATTGGCACTTGCGTGAGCGTGCTGCGCGAGGAGCACGTCACGTTCGGCTTGAGCGATCGCGAGGTGCCGCTCCGCTTCAATCGCGGTGGCCTTTCTGGCCATTTGCAGATCTTGAGCGGCGTTTTCCTGCAATGCCCGCGTGGCTGCCACGCGAGTTTCGACACTGGAGAGTTCGGCCCGGGCGATCTTCAGTTCGGCGTCGGCCAGTTCGAAGTCATTCTGGTCGCTTCCCAGGGATTTCCCCATCGGGTCTGTCAGCAGCTCATTCCCAGGCAGTTCGGAGAGCTGGAACTCATGAAAAGTGGCGAGGGCATCAAACGTCATTAACCGCAGCGATCCCTGACGTCGAGGTAGCGGAGTGCGGTACGCCAGGAGATGTTCTCCGTCGATCGCGGCGTTAATCAGTGATCCTCGAACCCGAAGCTCCAAGACATATTCGCGACCGAGCTCGAAGGACATCGACTTCCTGCCGTCTCCCGGGTAACTCCATTCTCCCCCCGTGCGGTACGAGAATTGAACTTTGGGATCGGCCAATGATGCACTGACGTAAAGTTGCTGGCTGGTCTCGGATGCACCACCGGGAAAGTTCTCGGAACTGGTCGTGTCGAACACGATTCCCAAGCTTTGCCACTGGCTTCCGCCGTTGATCGTAAATCGCAATACCGCCTTGAAGTTATCGGGAGCGCGCTCCAGTAACGTGACCGTCGGTTGATCGAGGCCGTCTTTTGTTTGCTCGAGTTTTCCCGGTGAATGGACCCAGCCTTTGCCGTCAAGTCTCCAGCGGGCCGGATCCAGCGTCTCGAATGTTTCTTGAATTGGCCGAGGTGCGTCCGATGCCGCCTCTGCAGAGGTGGTCGTGGCTCGTTCCAGAACCTGCAGGGCTGCCTGCCGCTTTGCTTCCGCGGACTGAAGCTTCTGCCGCGCAGCCGCCACATAGTTTTCCATCACCCAGGGACGCAGTCCCGGCTGTGATGCGGTGGGAGTGAGACTGACCGGCTCGATCTTGAGTTCATCGAAAGCCAGCAGCTCGGGAACACCGGGATGAATCGCCGTCCCCTTATCGGGCTGCGCCTCGTCCCCTCGAATGAATCGGTAGGTGGGGATGTCTGGCAGACCGTCAAAAGCGCGGGGGATGCCATTTTTGTTGAAATCGATCTCCCCCGGAACCATGTCGATGCGAGTGAGATAGGGCTCGAAGAAGGAACGCATTTTGTAGTAGTCGACCTGCGAAACCGGGTCGAACTTGTGATCATGACATTTGGAGCAATTCATCGTCAGCCCCAGCATGGACTTGCTGACGTGCTCGACGGTTTCCTCCATCCATTTATTACGGTTGAAGATGAAGAAATTTCGAACCAGGAACCCCGTCGCGCGGAGTTTATCAGGGTCGTCGGGAGCGATTTCATCGGCGGCGAGCATCAAACGGAGCATCTCATCGTAGGGCGTGTCGCGATTGAGGGATTCCACAATCCAGTCACGCCAGTGCCAGATATGTCGGTCGCTGTTTCGGAGTTGATCGCCCAGTCCCCACCAGTCGCTGTAGCGCCAGATATCCATCCAGTGGCGGCCCCAGCGTTCGCCGTGACGAGGGTCTTCCAGCAGTCGATTAACCGCTTTTTCGTACCACTGTGGTGATGTGTCGGATTCAAATGCGGCAATTTCTTCGGCCGTGGGAGGGAGGCCGATCAGATCCATCGACAGTCGTCTGAGCAGGACGATTCGAGGGGCTTCTGGCTGAGGGGTCAAACCGTGTCGTTCGTGCCCTGCAGAGATCCAGGCGTCGATCGGATTGCGAACCCAGGCGGTATTCTTGACCACTGGGACTTCAGGGCGTACGACCGTGCGAAACGACCAGTGTTCTGTCGGGTCAGACTCGGGTTGCTCATCGTCGGGAGCGGGAGCGCCTGCAGCAATCCATTTCCGCAGCAGCGCAATCTCTTCTTCTTTGAGTGGTTCACCCTCATGTTCAGGGGGCATGCGGACCGAGGTGTCTGTCGCGGCGACTCGTTCCAGCAGCAGACTGGAATCGGCGCTTTCGCCTGGAGTGATGACTTTTCCGGAGTCACTTCCCTTGAGGATCAACCGGGCGGTATCCAGACGGAGGCCCCCTGCCTGTTTCAGTCCGCCGTGGCAGGCGTAGCAGCGTCCCTTGAGCAGTGGCTTGACCTGCGTCTGGTAATTCACGCCATCATCGGCGGCGGCAGCGAGCGAAATCAGATTGAACCAGCAGGTCGCGAAGAACCATCGTTGTAGAGAAATCCGCATTGTGCACCTTCTGAAACATGAGTTTGCGGCTTTATCTATCGTCTTGCTCGTTTGCCTTCCCCGAAATCTGCGTCAGGATCGGGTGATTATTGAGAATATGATAGCTAAGGGATCGCCGAGCACTCTGCTCATCTCGATTGAGAAGAAACGTCAAAATTTCTCGATGTTGACGGACTGTTTCGATCGCGGCATCGAGGTCGTGGTCTTCCCAGTGGAAGAGCAGTTCGTAGTAGCGGCCCTGGCGAACGAAGAAATCTTTAATGTAGACATTACCCGACAATTTGATCAGATAGTTGTGCAGTGATTCATCAATCAGAGGCAAACTGGACGGATTGGCCGGATAAACGTTTGCGTCCAGTATTCGCTGTAATTCTTGTGAGTCCAGTCTGGGAAACGCGAGCGTGAGTGCCTTGAGTTCGAGCGATTCGCGAACTTCAACGAATGCCTTCAAGTCGTCCTGGCGAAATGCCCGCAGTCGCCATCCCCGTCGGGGAATGTGATCGAGCATCCCCTCCCCCGCCAATCGGTGGAAAATGTTCCGTATCACGGAACGACTGACGTCGTACTTTTCGGCAGTCACTTCTTCCCGCAGGTAAATCGAATCTCCTTCCAGGCTCGCCTTAACGAGGTCGTTTGAAATGGTTTCGTACGGGTCGCGAAGAGGTTCAGGTGGTTCCGCAGGAGGCAATTCCCCTTGTTGCGGCGGGCAGTTCACACTGGCAATCAGTCGACGGTTTGAGCCTTTTTCAAGCAACCCCTCACTGATTAACTCGGCAATAGCAGATCGAATCGGTGTGTGGCTGACATCGTAGTGTTCCGCCAGCGCGTCGATTGTCAACTGCGCAGGCTGAACCCTGCCCGATTTCAGGCGGGCTTCAAGATCACTTTTGATGAAGTCGGCGATATACATCAAAGATAGCGTACTTGTTATTGAATACAAAAGCAAGTACATTGTCTTCAAAATCAAATCTCCAGTCGTGTGCACACTTCACTCTGTCATGGAATCTCAATGAAAATTACGGCGATCGAGACTCACGTCTGTCATGCCCGCATGCGGAACTGGATTTTTGTCAAAGTCATTACGAATCAGCCGGGGCTCGTCGGATGGGGTGAAGCAACGCTCGAGTGGCATACCCGCAGCGTGGTGGGCGCGATCGAAGATCTCTGTCAGTTACTTGTGGGGGAAGATCCGCGTCGGGTGGAATACCTGTGGCAGATGATGTGGCGACAGCACTTCTGGCACGGGAACGGCATCGTACGATCGACTGCCATCGCCGGAATCGACCTGGCTCTCTGGGACATTCTGGGCAAGATTCATGGCGTGCCATGCCATCACCTTTGGGGCGGCCCGGTACGCAACTCGATCCGACTCTATTGTCATCTGGGCGGGGGAAACCTCGAGAGCTTCTATGAAACTCCCGTCGACAACGCGAATCAGTTCGCCGATCTGGCTCGGCAGGCGGTTGAGGAAGGATTCACCGCCTTCAAATCGATGGCGGTCCCCCCGACGATGCCGATCGAGGGGATGCGTTCGATCAAGGCGGCCGATGCCTGCGTGTCCGCGATGCGCGACGCTGTCGGTGACGACATTGATATTATGGTCGACTGCCACGCTCGCCCTTCCCCGGCCATGGGGATGCAGTTCGCGCAGGCTCTGGATCAATATGGCCTCTATTTCTTCGAAGAACCCTGCTGGCCGGAAAGTCTGGATGGTCTGGCCGCGATCAATGCCGCGGTAGTTACTCCGATCGCAACAGGGGAACGATTGACTCATCTGGCGGCGTTCCGGGACCTGTTCGCTGTCCGCGGATGTGAAATCTGTCAGCTTGATCTGACTCATTGTGGTGGCTTCACTGAAGCGCGGCGAATCGCGGCTCTGGCGGACGCTCACCGGATTGCCCTGGCGCCCCATAATCCACAAGGGCCCGTCAGCACGGCCGCCTCGCTGGAATTCGGGTTCTCGCAACCGAACTATATCATCTGTGAATCCGTGCATCAGGACGTTCCGTGGCGTGATGAAGTTGTCGATGAGGGCTACGTGATTGACCCTCGAACAAGGACCGTCACTCCCAATACGCGTCCCGGGCTGGGGGTCACCGTCAATGAAGAGGCGATCAAGAAGTATCCGTTCCAGCAGGAAGTACTGCAGCGAACCTTCTACAGCGACGGTGCGGTGGGCGATTGGTGATCTGGCCAGCCGGTCCAGCGCGTGGAGGCCCATTGATGAGCTGGACGCTGCGCTGACCTGCGCTCTGGTGCGCCCGACGACGAACGATTTGTAGCGAGCAGATTCTGGGCGACGGAATTTGCTTTGATCTGAGTACCGCAGCGACAGGAATAACTCTTCATGACGGTTTCCCGTGAACAGGACACGCTCCAGGGTGTGCTGCCCGTCCTCCATACTCCCTTTTTCGAGGATGAGTCGATTGACTGGCCCACGCTGGAGCGAGAGATCGACTGGGCGTTCGAGGTTGGTGCGGACGGTGTCGTAGTCGCCATGGTCAGTGAAGTCTGTCGGCTTCCCGTAGAACTGCGCCGTGAACTGGCAGAATTCGTCTGCCGGCGTGCTCAGGGCCGCGGATTCTCGGTGATCAGCGTCGGCGCTGAGAGCACGGCCGAGGCGTGCCAACTGGCCGAGCATGCTGCCCGCCATGGGGCCAGCGCCGTGATGGCAATCCCACCCATCGCCACCCGGTTGCCTGCTTTCAAGACACGTGACTACTTCGGGGCGATTGCCGAACGAGTTTCGATTCCGCTGATTGTCCAGGATGCCTCCGGTTATGTAGGAGCCGCCATTTCGCTGGATGTCTATCTGGAACTGCTTCATCGGTTCGGCCCTGAACGGATCTTTTTCAAGCCAGAGGCGCATCCGCTCGGACCAAATTTGTCCCGATTGCGAGATGCGACCAAGGGACAGGCAAAGATCTTCGAAGGGTCGGGGGGCATCAATCTGGTCGACTGTTACCGTCGCGGCATTCAGGGAACGATGCCCGGTACGGATCTGCTGGATGGTGTGATCTCCCTCTGGCGAGCGCTCAAAGCCGGGGATGACGAGCGGATCTATCAGCTCTCATTGCCGATTTGCGGACTCGTCGCGTTGCAACTCTCTGCCGGTCTGGATGGATTCCTGTCGATCGAAAAGTATCTGATGAAGAAACGGGGGATTTTTCCCAACACTGTTCAACGGCAACCGGTTGGCTGGGAACTCGATCCCGAAACTCAGGCCGAGGTGGATCGACTGTTTCTGAGGCTGCAGGCCACGATTCGATAAGTGGCGACCAACAAACCCGCAGCACCATACGTGGGAGGACTCGACGATGAAAACGTTCGATGACGATCAGACATCGGTTGGACAAGTCGAGTCGTTGGAAGATCCCACGTTCCAGCGACCCACCCAGGAACTTTCCTCTTCATCAGAGATCGTGTGGGACGGGAGTCTGCGTGCAACGGCCGTTCGCTACCGGGCGATTGGCTGGCTAGCGACGGCCAGCGGGCTGGCCTATTTGTGCCGAAATTCGATTGGCGTGGCAGAGAGCCGTATCCGGGATGATCTGGGATTAACCCTGGCGGAATCTGGCCAGTTCATGGGGGCTTTCTTCTGGACGTATGCCCTGTTTCAAATTCCGACCGGATCGTTCTCGTATCGGTTTGGTACGCGACTGGCGATGACCTGCTTTGCGGTCGCCTGGTCAGCGGCCATGTTCGGCACCGCCCTCTCTTCCAGTTTTGCATTGTTGATTGTCGCTCAAATGGTGATGGGAATTGCCCAAGCGGGTTTTTTTCCTGCTTCGATCAATTCCATTAAGTACTGGATGCCGATGTCGCAGCGATCGCTCGGGTGCGGTCTGCTGGCGGTAGGAATGCAAGTCGGCGCCATCGCGGCCAGCGTCCTTACGGGGCGACTGCTGGAGGTGAAGGTGATGACGTGGATGGAGGTGATGACGTGGAGAAGTGTCTTCATTCTCTTCGCTCTACCCGGTTTTGTCTGGGCCTTGATCTTCTTCATTCGATTCCGGGATCGTCCTGAGGGCTGCGCCGGCGTTAACTCTGCGGAGCGGGAACTCATTAGCGCGAATGTCTCTCCTGACGATGTCTCTCGGCAGGAGAATGAAGCAGACCGAACGAACTGGCTGGCGATGTTCAGTCACCTGGGCCTGTTGCTGATTTGCGGTCAACAGATTTGCCGTGCGGCAGGCTATATGTTCTTCGCGAGCTGGTTTCCGACCTTTCTGCAGCAAACCCGGGGTGTGTCCATCGCGCAGTCAGGCTACATGCAGGGAATCGTTTTTGCCGGAGCATTGGGTGGGAGCCTGCTCGGCGGACTTCTCGTTGACTGGGTCTGGAAACGGACCGGAAGTCTCTGGCTCAGCCGAAGTGGAATCGGGGCGTATTCACTGGGAATATGTGGATTGCTCATTCTGGGAAGCTGGTATGTGCAGGACATGACTGCGGCGTTGATGTTACTGGCCGTCGCGGTCTTCTGCGGGTCGTTCGCTGGTCCGGCGATGGGGGCGGCCGTGATTGATATCGGTGGAGCGCGCGTTGCACAAACACTGGGTACAGTCAACATGGCGGGCAATCTGGCAGTGGCGGTTTGCCCGATCATCGTCGGCGAACTGTTCCAGCAAACCGAGGACTGGAATCTCGTCCTGATTCTGTTCGCTGCGACATATCTGGTGGGGGCACTGTGCTGGGCCTTCGTGAATCCGTCCCGCCGGATTTTCACTCCGCTACAAGCTGACTCGTGAAGAGTGCGCCACAACGGGTTGCCATGCGCCTCTGCAAGTCGCCGCAGTCTGTTGCGAGATTTCGCGATTCGAACGCGCATTCCTGATTTGACCCCGGAAAGCGCGAATTGTTGAGATGTCTGGTCTCGAACAGCATTTCGCTCCCGTCTGATGACCAGCATTTTTATAACGGCGATCAGTACAACGGCGGTGAATGCGACGAGGGAGTGGCACTCCGTCGTCTGCGCCGGGGGCAACGGTCGCGGACGGTTCTTTCTTTTTACGAGCCTGCTGCTTGTCATCGTGTCCTGGGTTTCAAATAATTTAATCCAGCAGTCCCGTAGTGGGAAATTCAGTCTCGAACGCGACTCCAGGCGCACTGGAGTCGTGGTTTTGCGATTTTTATGACTCGAACCGAGACAATTTCCCTGTGGGCACTTCAATTTCGGGCTCTGATGTCGGTGATTTCCTGCTACCGTATCCATCCTCGCGGGCGACAACGAGTCGCGGAGTACATGCATTCTCTTCGTCGAGTCTTCAAGCGAACGCACTGCAACTTTGAAGATGCACCCGGGCCACGTTCAATTTCAGTAAAAGGATTTCCAGATGAATAGCGATGTCAGTGCTCATGTTGCCTACCGTCATATCCTCGTCGCAACCGATTTTTCTCCCCCTGCGGAAGCCGCGTTGAAGCAGGCTGTCTGGCTGTCACAGAAAACAGGTGCGAAGATCACGTTGGCTCATTGCCTTCCCAATATTCGCAAGCTGCTGGAGTCGGCTTCCTACGAGGGGAAGAAAGACTTCCTCTATGGCGAAGGAAGTACGTTCCATCATGAGGTCGAGCGTGACTCGCTTGCCAAAATGCAGAAGCTGATCGCTCAGACGAATATTGGCAGCGATCAGATCCGCCCCATCACGCTGCTCGGGGCCCCTCACCTGCAGATTGCGACAGCCGTTCAGAGCGAAGGCTGCGATCTGGTATTGGCGGGGACACGCGGGATGTCGACCTGGCAGCACTTTCTCATTGGCAGTACCGCGAAGCGGCTGGTTCGTAACTGCCCTGCCTCGGTCTGGATTGTTAAGGGGGAAACTCAAAGTCAGCCTCAACGGATCCTCGCAGCGACAGATTTTTCGGATGTCAGCCGCAAGGCGGTGCAAGAGTCGATCTCGATTGCGAATCAGGCGAATGCCGAACTGCATCTGGTGCATGTCATTGACTCACTCGACGCCACGGAAGAGGTCTTGAGTAAAATTCCGAACGGAAGCTCTCTGAGAAGCGAAGTCAACGTCGAGGCGAAAAAGCGATTCGACGAGTTTGTCTCTTCATTGAATCTCGGAACCCGGACCGTCCAGCAACATCTCAGCTACGGAACACCCTGGCAGGAAATCGGCAGGCTGACGAAGCACATCAATGCAGATCTGGTGGTGCTGGGCACCATTGGCCGCAGCGGCATCCGGGAACTGTTGCTGGGTAACACTGCCGAGAAAGTCCTCGATACCTGCGATTGCAGCATCCTGACCGTCAAGCCGGCCGACTTCGTTTCACCGATCATCCCTCCATTTAAGTCAGTCGCGGGTCAACCAAAGACTGACGCATAACCTCGACGACGGCTCCTGAAAGGCGCAAATAATCCGGGGTCGGGCGTTCAGATTTCCAGACGGGCGACGGCAGTCATGATGTCAAAGTCGTGCCAGAACCAGTTCGGAAACTTGAGTACCCGACCCCGTTTTTGCGCAGCGGAATTCCCCTCAACCCGGCTCAGTCCTGGTCACTCCCCTTGCCTGCCATTCGCTGCACGAGTTTGACAATCTCCACCACGGCTACCGGGATCAAAGAACACGTGACGATCAAGGCCCATTCGGAAGACGTGGGTGGAACCGTATTCAACACTCGTTGCAGAAGTGGAATATGGACAGCCGCCAGTTGGAGAAGCACGCAGATGATCACCGCCCCCCACAACCAGGCATTCGCGAAGAGATGTCGCGTGAAGGCGGAGCCGTTGCGGGACCTCGCGTTAAACGCGTGAAAGACCTGAGACAGTGCCAGGGTCATAAAGGCAATCGTCGTGGCGCGCTTCAAGCCGTCCCCTTCGCTGCCGTGCCAGTTTAAACCAACGGCGAAGGCCAGCAGCGTCACTGCGGCGAGCAGCAACCCTTCCCAGGTAATCAGGAAGATAAGACGAGGTGGCAGGATGGGAGTATCCGGGTCACGGGGTCGCCGCTTCATGATGTTGGGCGTTGATGGTTCGAGTGCCAATGCAAACGCCGGGAAGATGTCCGTGATCAGATTCAGCCACAGGATCTGCAGTGCCGCCAGTGGCAGGGGCCAGCCGATCATGAGGGCCGCAAAGACGGTGATGACTTCCGACAGGTTGCACGAGAAAAGATAATGGATGAACCGGATGATGTTGCCGTAGATAATTCGACCCTGTTCGATCGCACCGACGATACTGGCGAAATTGTCGTCGGTGATCACCATGTCGGAATTTTCTTTGGCGACTTCAGTCCCCTTGATCCCCATGGCGATTCCGATGTCCGCTTCTTTCAGCGCCGGAGCATCGTTGACTCCATCACCCGTCATCGCGACGACGTGCCCCTGTCGCTGCAGAGCCGCCACGATTCGCAGTTTGTGTTCTGGCGAAACACGGGCAAAAACCCCGGCATCGGCGACCGCCTGTTCCCAGCGCTGGTCGTCCAGATCGACCAGTTCTTTCCCATGCACCAGTCGTAACGGGCGGCCATCGTGGTCGCGATCGATTCCCAGTTGCCGTGCAATTTCGCCGGCGGTTGCCTGCTGGTCTCCCGTCATCATGACGGTCCTGATCCCCGCCGTGCGACAGACTTCAATCGCTGATTTGGCCTCTTCTCGTAGCGGGTCACTCATGCCTACCAGCCCGATGAAGACCAGATTGCCTGACTCGCCCTCTTCGTCCCCTTCTGCCCGTTCCCGTCGGCCGAGCGCGAGAACCCTGAGAGCCGCGCCGGCAAGGACTTCGTTCTGTTCCTCCCAGTATTTACGATCTTCCGATGTCAGCGGAACGGCCTGGCCATCTCTCAGATGATGCTGACTGTCGGCGAGAAGGCTGCCGGGCGACCCCTTAATGAATTCGATCTGTTGACCGTCGGAAGTCTGGTGCACCGTCACCATCCGTTTGTTATCGCTGTTGAACGGGATTTCTCCGATCCGGGGAAATTGGTCGGCCAGCACGTCGCGATCGAGCCCCCCTTTTTCGCCGACGACTACCAGTGCGGCTTCCGTCGGGTCCCCCAGAACGGTCGTCTCGTCCCCCTCGCGTTCGATCGCGGCATCGTTACAGAGCATTCCGATTTGCAGCGCCCGGACGAGCGATTCACTGGCTGACACTTCGACGGTCTGATCGCCTTCCTGGAACGTCCCCTCGACTTCATAGCCTGTGCCGCTCACCTGATAGTGCCGCTGGTCGACAACGATTGTGCGCACGGTCATCTCGTTCCGGGTGAGCGTTCCCGTCTTGTCCGTGCAGATGACCGTGACCGAACCCAGTGTTTCGACGGCCGGGAGTCGGCGGATCAGCGCCCGAGTTCTGGCCATTCGCTGCATTCCGAGCGCCAGCGTCATGGTCGTCGCAGCGGGCAGCCCTTCAGGAACGGCAGCGATGGCGAGCGAGATACCGATCTCCATCATATGCCAGAAATCCGTGGTTCCTCTGATCCAACCGGCCAGCACGATGACGACGCACAAGACCAGGACGACACCAATGATCAGCCGACCTAGTTGGGCAAGCTGTTGTTCGAGAGGGGACGTCCGAGCAACGACTTCATTGATCAATGTTCCAATTTTGCCGACTTCGGTCTGGGACCCAGTCGACGTGACGAGCATGCGACCCCGTCCGTCGGTGATCGTGGTCCCCAGAAACGCCATGTTCAAGCGATCGCCGAGTGCGGCGTCGTCTTCGGCGATCGGTTCGGACGTCTTTGTGACCGGGACAGATTCTCCCGTGAGCACGGCTTCTTCGATCTGCAGCCGGACGGCTTCCAGAATGCGCCCATCGGCGGGAACACGGGTCCCGGCAGACAGCACGACCAGATCACCGGGGACGAGATCTTGGGCGGGAATCTCGTGTTCATGACCATCGCGGACGACATGAGCGACAGGAACTGTTTGCCGTTGCAGCGCGGTTAATGCCTGTTCGGCCCGCCATTCGGTGAAAAATCCGATCATGGCGTTAATGAAAATCACAACGAGAATTGCCGCTCCCTCGATCTGTTCATTCATCGCAAACGCAATGACCGTGGCGACGAGCAGTAATCCGACTATCAGGCTTTTGAATTGTGAGATGAGAATGGAAAACGCTGAGCGTTCTGCAGCCTGAGCAATCGAATTGGGACCAACCCGTTTCAGTCGTTCTGCGGCTTCCGCGGAAGCAAGACCGTCCTCTTGATCTGTCTTTAACCGGCCAGAAATGTCATCGACAGAGAGCGTATGCCAGGCGTCGAATTTCGTCGCAGCCTCAGGCGAAGCCCCGTTTTCTGATTCTGTTGAACCCGAAGCTGTGTCCGTGTGCTTTTGCACGTCGATTCCTCACGTAGAAGAAGAGGCAGTGGTCCCCGATGCCAGTTCCAAAACAACATTACAAAATTGTCATCTCGATCGTGATCTCCAATAGCATTACGTGTGCCAATGGGAATAAAAGGATTCCGGGTTTGATGGTGCAATTTCCCTTGGAATAGGGGCATGGGCAAGCATTGAGGTGGTTCATGGAAACAAATGGATGCAGGGAGCAATGATAAGATTTTTCTCCCTTCTCGGGCAGCGAGGACTCTGTTGCAGGGAAGACTCTGGCGGAGTGCGTTAATCGTGCTTTCGCAGTCTGTTCATGAACGGAGATCGACTCAGAACGTTTTCCGGAATCCACGAGGAACTTGCACCGCTCCAGGCGCTTGTACCAAGTTTACATCAGGCAGCGAAACGACGTCCGGCCCACCGCGCCGATTTGGAAATTGGAACATCCGTCTCCATTCAGAGACTCGGAAAAAAACAGAGATGAGCAAGTTGAACAAGTTGAGCAACTTCCCTGTTTTCAGGGACCAAACCGAGAATCAAAGTCGCTCATTTTGAGCAAGTTGAGCAACTTCGAAGTCGTCACCAGAATCAGACCCAGGAATCAGGCCACCGTTCCCACTGACTCGATAAGAAGCCCCCATCAGGCCGTCCCGCCACACGATGAATGGACACTGAACACGAAGTCGCGGAAGCTTCAGCGAACGCCCGAGCAGGAAGACCCCGACGAGACCTCAACCCCAGACAGCAACGCAATCAGACTTGAAGGCCGATCGTCGTCAGTGTAGCCAATTTCAATGCTTGCGTCAAGAAATCTTGTCGTTAAATGTCGTTTTCAGTCTCCCGCCAGAGCAGAGTTCTGTGGATACAAGGGAGTGTTCCGACGGTAGGCGATGCAGGGACTCGATCATTTTCGCCGAGTTCCCAGTCTTCCAAACTCTTTGTCTGGGTCTGTTGCCCGGTGCGAAATTGCGTAGCTGTCCCAACTCCAAGTCGCTTGGCCGCTGGTGTCAATCATCAGGTACATGCGGCCAACGTCAGCAGCATCATACGGTATTTGCCGCATTCATAGTCATCATCGGGTTTGTCCCAGCCGTCAGGCAGCGTCTTAAGGCTGATGAAAGGCCATTTTCCCATCGGAGGATATGTCGTGGGATGCATCCTCCTTGCTCTCCACCGACCCTGAACACGGCGGCACAGGGACACTGCGTGTGTAAGCACTCCCGCCTCGTTACACGAGACAGTGTCGACCGCAGCCAGTGCAGAAAAAGAAATACCCGCCGCGGGGTCGTCAAGGACGATCCGCTCAGCGCAGGTTCAGCATGGCAACAGACCGGCGAACTCAAGCCAGATGATAGAAAACGTCCATGAGTGTATAAGGTGGCGACGTGTCGCTTCTCAGGGTGGGAAATAGATATATGATTTGATTTACTAGAAACCACCATATCTTGTGGTTATGCTATTGCGTCTGTGTGATCTTGCGGCTATGCTGGCGGCCTAGTTCAGTTGTTCACTTGGATCTGTGAACATTCCATGCGAAACGGAGATCGCGATCATGTCGGCACCGCAACTTCACTTGGCTCTAATCACCCATGAGGTAGAGGCCACTGTCATCCACCAGAGGGCGGTTGACGGATACGTAAATGCCACCGCAATGTGCTCGGCGTGCGGGAAAGCACTCAACGTTTACAGCCGCCTCACCAACACAATTGCCTTTCTAGACGAATTGTCTTCTGAAACGGGAATTCCCGTTTCAGAACTGGTGATCACCAGGAAGGGCCGAAGCCCGTTGGAACAAGGAACTTGGGTTCACCCACACGTTGCCATAAACTTGGGGCAGTGGTGTTCTCCTAAGTTTGCTGTCGCCGTGTCGAGGTGGGTTCAAGACTGGGTCACAGGGAAATACTCAACAAATGGGCTCCCGTTCCACATCAGGCGATACATCGCCAACATGTCGGGAGTGCCAACCACACACTTCTCTATGTTGAATGAATTGACGTTCGGGTTGGTCGCGCCACTTGAGCAGCACGGGTACACACTCCCCGAAACCCTCGTTCCTGATATCTCAACCGGCCTGATGTTCTGCAAATGGCTTCGCAGGGTAAAGGGGGTTGATCCAAGTTTGTTCCCAAAATACTCCCACCGGTACGAAGACGGAAGGATTGTGGAAGCGACACTCTACCCCCTGTATCTCTTGGCCGACTTTCGGGACTACTTTTTCAATGTGTGGATTCCCCAAAAGATGGTCGGATACTTCAAGCAGCGTGATCCAAAGGCGTTGACCTATATGCCCATGGCCTTCCCGGCCTTGTACGGCGCCCAAGGGAAAAAGCTGGTTGGTCCATAATTACTGAAAACCCAAACAGAGAATACAAGGAGTGACCCCAATGTCAGATCCAGTCGCGGAAACAGCCAATCCTAAGGACCTCGTGATTAGTTATCTGGTAGGCTCGCAAAAGATAGACGCCGCTTCGTACGCGGCTGTTGAGGGTGCTTTGAAAAGTGGATATAGAATCGTTGATGTGTTGGCCACGCCTCACTGTGTTGGGGGAGGCGGGACATCGATCGGCCCGACCGTCATCACTGTCGTTCTCACCAAATCGAGCCGTGAATGCCCTTATATGGCCGTGAGGACCACACGACGAGCGAGCCAGTAGAACAGTCAATCCTTGGGTAGCAGTCCGAACCAGGAAAAGCTCCCTGGCCGGAGCATTCAATCGGCTGAGGAACCTAGCGACTACGCCGTCGCTGATTCTCAGATAACCCCAGCCGAGCCGCTTGTGCTCCAGTTCCCGTTCCAGATCGGCAACGGATCTCTTTTTCCTAGGTCGACTGCTTCGGCTTGGCTTGCTCGCTGGCTCGTCCGCCACGAAGCTCCCGGTTATCTGGGGCCACAGGGACACTGCATGTGCGCTGTAAGCAGCAGACTTTGTGCAAAAGCCGGGGAGTTTTTTATTGCGATTTCCGGTCTCCCCGGATGCAATAGATTCCCTTCAAGGTAAAACGAGGTGGGTTGTCACCCTGCGGGCATGGGCTGGGGGGAATTTGTTCTGAAAAGAGGCTCCTGCGGCTCATCCGCCAGCCCGGATCGGCGCCGCCACATAACCTCTTCCGTGAGCGTGTCCTGCGAAAACTGCGTCTAGGTCAGGAGAAGACCTCGCGGGTTTCTCTGATGATGTAGTGTCGGTGCTGGCCGATGCGACTGCGCGTCAGCTCGATCGTCTGTGGGCGACCGGCGACGTTGTAGTACAGCTTGCCGAACATTCTGACCAGTGACAGCGAGGTGCTGGTGTTCAGGTCCCCAGTCGATCCGCCATCGCCGCACGAATCGGATTCAATTCGACATAGGCAGCACAAGCGACGAGGGCCGCTTCATCAAGAAGACGGACCGCCCGAAATCGGCTTTGCCAAAATCGGCCGATCTCCTTGTCCTCGTGGTTGGCGCGCATCGCCACAGTCTGACACAGCAGCCGCATCTACCAGCCGATATCGGACAACCGCGAGCGGATAGTTTCCAGTTTGCGAGGATCGTTCTGGATGAAATCCAATTCGGCCTGATTCGGATCCAAGGGGTTTCCGTGATCATCCTTCGGGATCGGACAAAGGAGCAACCACCGTCGAGCGACTTCCGCATTATCCCACGTCGCCACTACATCCGGACGAGACCGCAGGATCAGATGAAAGTGTTTCGAGAGAATCGCAAAGCCCAGCAGATCGATCCCAAAGCAGGCGGCATAGCGTTTCAGTATATCTTCAATCCACCCTTTCCGGTGGTCATAGTTCTTGCCGGTCAGGGAATCAGTTCCCAATAGAAAGCACCGCCGGACAACCCGGTTGATCACATGCACAACCGCCACTTCATCCGGCGAAAAGACCTCTGCACGCGCTAACCGAGCCATGCCTTCACCCTAGGTACACTAGGTACATCTCTTTGGCCCGCTTGAGTAACAGTTTTTCAATCACCTTCTATTGATAATCTGTGAGGCTGCTGGGATAATCCCTCATGATCGCTGCGGTTACGTCTTCCTTGACCTGAAAATCGATGGATGCGGATTCGTAGCGATTTTTTACGGTTCAGGCAATTTGAAGACTTCTTCTAAGTGACCGCGAAACTGCTTGGGAAAAACAAGATGTTGCTGGACTGATTGCTCCTTTCGGGGGGGGATGCGGACTACATCGATTCATCGGGATCCTTGACGACTGGGCGGAAGGCGATCGAGGAGACCTACAAGAAGATTTTCGCATCGGCCAAGTGCAAGAACAGCCGATCGACCCAATAGATCAAGAAAATTCGCTTCATCCATGAGGACGTCGCCGTAGTCGACGCGGAATTGTCACTCTCCTGGCTGGTTGCAGCAGGCGGTAAGCTTCTACGAGACCGATCTGGGACTTCGGTCGTCGTGGTCGTGAAGGAATCGAACAAATGGAGAATTGTGACGATTCGAGTCGCTCTTTTCGTCCCAAACACTGTTGATTCAAAGTAACCCGTACTGGCTTCGTCTGATGGTCTTTCCGACCGAGAAATATGACCATGGAACGTCCGCCCGACATTTCAACGACATTGTTCTCGCGGTTGTTTGAGATCTATCACGACCAACCCCGAGTTACGGTCGTCGATCGATTGGCAACAGCCCCGACGCGGGAGGAGTTCCTGACAGAGCTTCTTCCTGCAGGGCTTCCGGTGGTATATTCGACGCCAACCATGAAGGCAGTTCTCTGGGAAGAGGCGTCCACGACTCTCGCGACTGGTGCAGCGGATGCAATCGTTCATGTGCGTCAGGCGGCGTATGCGTCTCCAGGGGAGTACATCACTGCTCGCCAGAAAGAGAGCGTCTCACTGGTGGAGTATCTCGACGAGCTCGGTCAATCTACCAGTCAGAATCGGCCAGCCCGCTATGCGGGTAACGTGGCTCTCTCATTTCGCTTCGCCGAAGCCTTCGGAGCGACTCCTCCCGATTGTGTGGATCGCAGCTATTTCGAGCCACCCGCGTTCTGGTTGGGGCCGAAAGGGTCTGTGACTCCACTGCATAAGGATTCGACTCCCAACTTCGCAATGCAGATTGTTGGACGAAAACGTTGGATTCTGTTTCCGGTGCGAGACATCGCACTTCTCCGAATGACCCGTTCGTCGATGGATGACGAAGTGGATTTCGCGACTAGTTCTCTTGACCGGAATGCCATCTTGGAGTTCGGAACGAACTCCACCCCGAGAATCGAAGGCCGTCCTCAGTTTCTGGAAGTGACGGTCGAGCCAGGGGAGATTCTCTATCTCCCTGCCGGATGGGGGCATTACGTAGAAAACCTGTCGATCAGCCTGATGATCAACTACTGGATTGGGAAGCAGCACTTCCGTGAACTTGTCTCACAGTACCTTTGACTCAACAGCCCGGCAGTTTGGCGTCGAGCAGGAGCAATTCGTCCTTCACGACAATGGCACAGCTCCGTCGCATGAGGAGATCGATCGGCTGTGGGCTGGGCTGTGTGGGAGCGGCTTTCAGATCCATGCGGTGAACAATCACGGGCGGGTGCTGTCGGTGGCTCGCATGGTCACCCAAGGATTGCTGGTCGTCACAAACGACTCCTGCACCCACATTGTCGAGGTAGCACTCCCACCGTATCGCTCTCTCACCGACTTCCGTCGCGACTACTGCGAGACATGGGGCTTGGTCACAGAACAGTTGCGGGGACTGGGGCTGCAATTGCGACTGGGCGGAGCCTTGCCGATGCCGGTCCGGGAGGTCCATTGGCGTCCCAAGGAAACCGATCCGGAGGGGGAGCGCCTGTACAAACTTGTTCACCGTGAACCTTTGAACACACCTTTGTTTCATTCCGCTTTTCCGGCGTGTTTCGCGGCAACTCACATCAGCTTGGGCGTTAGAGAGCAGGAAGCCATTAATCTCTTGGCGGGGTACTACTCTTTCGAGTTCCTGGTCCCGCTCTGGTTCTCCACCAGCCCACAGTTCCAATCGGTGAAGGCCCATTGTGTTCGGCCTTTGGCCTGGGAAGCCAACTTCCACCAGCCGTACCCTTTGCTCGGAATTCCCGATCCGCTCCCCTGCGACTTGGCGGAGTACGAGCTGTACCGCTCTCAATGCTTTTTGAGAGACTACAGCTTCGTGGCCATTCGCAACGCGGAGCGATTGGAGTTTCGCAGTGCCTGCTCACAACCGACTGTTGAAGCAGTCGAACAGCTGATCAGTTTCCGCATGGCCATCGATGCCGCGGTCCGTGACGGAGTGACCGGAGATTGGTGTCCGAGGACTGCATTCGATGATGCTTGTCTTGGTAGGCCAGTGGCAGCACTCCCGAAGGCGAGAGAGTTGCTGGGGCCGTATTTGGATGGCGTTGGGCTGTCAGTCTCATCCATCGAGAAGTGAACTTTTATGTTTACAGCCATTGAAGCCACGACAGACGAACTAAGGCACAAAGCTCTTCAGATTCGATATGAAGTCTTTTATCGCGAAGGTGGAGATGCTCGGTATGCCGACCATGAACGACAGATTTGGGTTGACCAGGACGATGGTCCCCAATCACGGATCGTGGTCGGACTCGACTCCAACGGCGAGGTGGTTGGAACCATGCGGTTGACCCGCCTCTCCGATTGGCCTTTCATTGCCCATGAAGCCTACGATTTCAAACTCCTGGCTTCTTTTGTGGGAATAGCCGAGTCTGAACTTCGCCAATCCGTCGCTCGTGTGGACCGGGTGGTCGTTTCACAGTCCAGTCGTGGAGAAGGCGTCTTTACAAAGATGCAAACGTACATGGAGTACATAGCGTGCTCCTCTAGCTGTTCAGTCATCATTGCAGCGCAATCACTACATAACAATTATGCCCAGCGTGCATTCCTGAAACTCGGTTGGATAAAGTGCCCGCATGTCTCCACATACAAGGGGTTCACCGCTCAGCACATCTACAAAGATTTGAGAAATCTCAACGACAACCAATGATTGACTTGGGGAGCCTTGATCTCACTGCAAGGAGCATCTCATCAATGGCCGCGTTCATTTGACTCCCGCAGTTGAGAGACTTTGAAATTGATGTATTCATTCACTCCATAAATCATTTTCTGCTCTGGACGACTGAACCATCTTAATCCGTGATGAAATTTTCGTCCTGGCGAGATGCCCAGCGGTGAAGAGCGGTCAATAGATTGTTCTTCATGGATTTACTTTGTGAAATTCGCAGATCGTTGACGACTCTGTTCCCATGGGCTTCCCATTAAATGCCGGCGCAAAGTTAGGATAAGATGGGCTACTCAAACCTGACGGGTGAGAGATAGCCGCTTGTCGAATCCCTTTTGACACGGTTGTAAAACGCTTCGAAGTATCCAAAGGAGGTTCGACGAGCTTGCGAATGGGGCTGAGGCCTTCGGCAGTGAACGAAGTCCTTTCTTCAAGGGGGTGAATCGGTTGATCGACGGGGACGCAGTATATTGTGTTGCCAACGCCTTTTTTAGGATGTCACGCTCCAGGAATAACTCGTTGAAGCACTACCCCCAGTTGGTGGACTCGCGCTTCAAGCGTGCAGATTTTACTTTTCTGCGTCAAAGGCTGTGCAAATTGACGAGCGAGTCTGGCCTTCCGTGTGACAGACCCGAATAATCCCGCTGCCGTGCGTACTGCACAACGACGTCCACTCACTCGATTTCATCAGGTGCCGATTCATGAGCCAGCCAATTGTCGTGAACGTGCCGCACAAATTGGGCAAGGCGGAAGCCAGGCGCCGGATTCAGGAGGGATTCGGGGCGATGCAGCACCTCGACGGTGGCGGTGTGCTGGGGATGATGTCCCTTGAGAAGCGATGGGAGGGGGACCAATTTCATCTGCAAGCGACTGGCCTGGGCCAGAAGTTCTCGGCCGAATTCCAAATCCTCGACGACTCGGTCAATGTCACGGTCAGCGTTCCCGAATTCCTCGCGGCCTTGGGTGGATTCATTAAAGCCGCCGTCACCAGCGGAACCGTTAAAGCCCTTGGCCACTCCAGGTAGCGAGCGTCGGTTCACGGTCCCTTCGAGCAGACTGTCCGCCAGCCTTTGTTGTCCATTTCCGTTTCAGCCTGCCCCGCCGAACGGGCCATGACGAGAAGTTTTCCGTCAGTCCATCCATGACGGCTCGCCGGTCACATCGGCAAGAATTCCAGAGCTGAGGGCCTCGTCGAGGTCCCCACTGCGCAGTGAATCTTGCTCGTGGAGGCCACGCTCTCACTCGGGCGATACAGCGGCGATTCCGATTCCGATTCCGAGGGAGGTGAGGACCCGTTTTGGACGTTATCCCTCCGAATCTCCGCGCCACTTAAAACGTCGCCCGAAGATGGAATCAACGAACGACGTTCTGGAGAGCGGTGGTTATCTGGAGACGCTTGCCATTTGCCAACTCGCGGTCGCTCCTCAGCTTTCGAACGGAGCGACCTGAGCGGTTTGTCGTGAAGTGGACTACTTGACGGGAGTTTACTTGCCGCGACTAGAAGAGACAGATCAGCCGTTAGAGGTCATCGCAAAGCAGTGCGGATTTGGCAGCGCAGATTCGATGAGACGATCGTTCCAGCGGGTGATGAAAGTCGCTCCCAGCGACTACCGTCAACGGTTCTGTCGGCAGTGATCATCAAAACCCGAGATCGTTCTTGTTCGAAGCGCAAAAAATGATATGACTCAGTTTCGGCTGCGTAATGCGCAGTGAAAAGCAGACTGAAGCGCAGAGGAAAAACGGCGTCTGCGACCAGGGAGTTGTCGGAAGAAGACCTTTCCAGGAGGCGCCATGAACGACGACTCCCTCTGAGCAATCACGGCCATGGGGCCGATCGCCGTCACCACTTCAGCCAGTCTGCGGCATACCACTGAGGAGCTTCGATATGTATACCCCTAACTCGTTCAGAATCTCCGATACTTCGGAGCTTCACGCCATCATACGGAAACACAGCTTCGCCATGCTGGTCACGCATGGCAAAAGTGGAATGACTGCAACACATCTTCCACTGCTTTTTGACGCAGGGGAAAATTCCCACGGTGTCTTACTCGGTCACATGGCAAGGGCGAATCCGCAGTGGCGGGAAACGGAGGGTGAGGTTCTGGTGATCTTTCCAGGTCCCCATGCCTACATCTCACCGACCTGGTACGAGACTCCAGGAACTGTCCCGACTTGGAACTATGTGACGGTGCACGGATACGGTTCGTTGCAGCTGATAGAGGACCGCGATCGTCTCCATGACATTCTCACTCGGACCGTTACGGTCTATGAGGAACGAATGCCGAAACCGTGGTCCTACGATATCAATGACCCAGAAATGGAGAAGATGCTGAAGTCAATCGTAGGCTTTCAAATCAACTTGAGCCGCTTAGAGGGCAAAGCAAAACTCAATCAGAACCATCCTGAAGAGCGTCGCCGTCGGGTGATTCGCGCTTTGGAATCGCAGCCAGGCGACGACTCCCGCGACATCGCCAAGCGAATGGCAGCCTCGCTTTCTGACGTTACCTGAACTCCACGGTTCTTCGTCTGAACGTCATTCCAAAAAAGGCGTGCGTCGTTAATATGCGAAAGGGGCCGCGTCCCCACTGTGCAGACCTTCCTGGAAAAGTTCAATCACCGTCTGTTCTCTCAGCTTAAGAAAGATGGCTGGCCCTGGACCCCGGTGCCGGTTCCGTTGGTTCCTCGCTCATTTCAACTTTGACTCGCAATCTTTTTCCGGGTCGAAGCGAAGATAAGAAGGAGTTGCCGCTGGATGGCCTTTTCTCACTGGAGACCATGCGCCAAGTACAGGATCCGTCAACAGCTCAAGTGGTGTGTGATGCGGAACGACGTACTCGTTATTGGATCATGATCCATTTGCTGAAAGGCCAAACAGTAACGTGGATCTCTCACTTGGAAGTATGCTATTCGCTTATCATCGCGCAGAGCGTATCGATTCAGTTCGTCTACTCGTTGTATACTTATTTATAACGAAGGTGATCACGAATAATCACATTGGGACCCTCACCAATTTCACCGCCAGTCCATCTCGCTCGAATAACATTAAATTTCACTTCTCCCGGCTGCAGCGACAATTCTCTGAGTTTAATTGGGTCAGCCGTAAAGTCGATGAATACGCGACTTTGATACTTTTCGAAAGTCCATTCGCCGTCCCCCCCTCCGTGGATGCTGTACAAGTCGCGGAGATCTTCCCAGGAACGAGGCCATTCGCCATCATGCTCTCTCATATAATACTTGACTAAATTGGCCGCGAGCCACACTGCATATCCATCGTCGAGCGCATATAAGTCGTGCAACTTCCACCTTACACCGAAGTAGATAACGATTAAGACTGCACTTAAATACAAAGCATTCAGTATTTTCTCATTAAAAAATCGCATCTCTTCGTTCCCGCGCATTGGCGACGTCTGCTTGAGAGTCAATCTTCAAGTTGAACAAAAATATGGAGTATTGGAACGGCTCCACAAACGATTGCTGCCGCAACTGGTGGTTCAGGCAGGGTCATCGGGGTATATCAGATCTGGTTGCTGGCAGAAACACATTCATTTACGGTTGTCGGATGGAAGATGCGAGCGTTGTCTCAGGCCGGGTGATACGAGACGACCAGGATAACAGGGGATTGTCCGATTCTGGCAAACTCGATCTCGGGCGGTAAAGTCGCTGGACGAAGGTATGCTTTGACCTTTGATTGCTCATAGATCTCGGTGCTTGGCACTGTTCTGTCTGAATCAGCGGGGTCCGACGGAATGGGAATGGATTTGATTGAACTGCGACTGATGCGGGCCCGATTGGCGCTGGAGGGGTTGTCGGTCGGCGATGCGCTGGGAGAGCGTTTCTTGTCGCCGTGGGTTCGGGACATGTGTCTGCGGAACCGGATTGTGCCTGAGGGGCCATGGCGCTGGACCGATGACACCGCGATGGCCCTGGGAATCATCGAAGTCCTGGATCAACATGGACGGATTGATCAGCACGAGTTAGCCAGCGTGTTCGGTCGACGCTACACCCTGGATCCTGATCGAGGATACGGTCCCGCCCAGCACGACTTGCTGCGGAACATTCACCGCGGCGCGGACTGGGAAGTCGAGTCGCGGGAGTTATTTGGGGGAACCGGTTCATTTGGGAACGGAGCGGCGATGCGCGCGGCACCCGTCGGCGCCTATTTTGCGGATGATCTCTCGTGCGTTGTCGAGCAGGCCGCACTTTCGGCCGAGGTGACGCATGCTCATCCAGACGGAATGGCCGGGGCGATTGCCGTGGCGGTGGCTGCCGCCTGGGCCTGGAACCGGAGCCAGTTTCAACAGAAATTCCCTGCCAGCGACCTGCTGAAACTCGCTCACGAGTTAACGCCTTCGGGGCCCACTCGGACCGGGATTGAACAAGCTCTGACAATTCCGCTGACTGAGTGGGAATTTGATGTGGCAAATCGACTTGGCAATGGCTCCGAAGTCTCTTCGGCAGATACGGTTCCCTTTTGCCTGTGGGTCGCGGCTGCGCACCTGGATAGTTATTCCGAGGCACTTTGGACCGCCATTCGAGTCCACGGTGATATCGATACCAACTGCGCGATTATTGGAGGAATTGTTGCGCTGGCGAATGGAAAGAATGCCATTCCGTCAGAATGGAGTCGTCAGCGGGAGCGGCTGGGGTAAGAAGTCTTGTCCGTTTCTGCATCGTGCTCCCGCGCGAGCGGAACAGAGTTCAAGCCGGCCTGTTCGCTGTTGAGCCGATCGAATGCGATTCAACAACCGACGGTCTTACGCTCGCATGTCTCGATATCAGTTCGACATGTCGAACCGCATGATCCGGCCAGAGGCGAAGCCGCAGATGATGAAGTCGCACAGGGGCGAGAGGATGATTTTCTGGATGTCGTCAGGGACCGTGACATTCCATTCGGGATTGCCGGCATCGTCCACGCTGAACAGGGTTCGTTCCATCGTGTAGGCGACGATCTTCCGCTTGGCGAAACCGCAGGTGACGAGTCCCACGGTCCCGTCGCAGATAAAGGTCCCGCGGGTGTTGCCGTTCTGCCCGTCGAAGGCCTGGATCCCTTGTGCGTAGCTGGCGAGGAAAAAGGACCGTCCGTCACCGGTCGCCGCCACATCCCCCACCGTTGACCACAACTTGCTGGTCCAGACGGGTGTCCCGTTCATCTTATAGCGGCCGGTCAGTCCATACTCCGAGGCGACCAGAAGATCGGTCGTGCCGGAAAGAAACTGCATGTGGCGCAGTGGCCGTACGGTTTCGAACCGGCTGAACTTCTTATTTTCCTGAGAATAGATCAGGTTGACGCCGTCGGCCTGACCCAGAGCGACGTGGGAACCATACGGATCGACGGAAATGGCCAGAATTTGATCCGAGAGATCTCGTGTCCACTGAAACTGCAGATTTCGATTGAACCAGCCGACCAGATGATCATCGAGAACGGCTGCCCCGGCGACCCCGGTATCAGCCCAGGCAAGTCGCTGTACGGAGTGGCGAGTGCGAGTCAGGGCCCGGACCTGACCTCGGCGATCCAGAAGATAAATTCCGCCAGAGACATCGGCGGCGAGGACTTCGCCCGATTCTCGTGAGAAACGGATGTCTGTCAGGGGGGCATCGACAGAAAACGACCAACGGAGCGTCGGTCGGTTCCCGCGCCCCGTGGTAATCAGCCAGTCCGCCACTCCATCGTTCATCGTTTCGCCAGTTGTTTACGCAGTGTTTCCAGCCCTGCTTCGACGTCTCGATCATCTTCGATTTGACCACGGGTTCGACTGCGTTGAGCAAGACGATCAGAGTCGTCAGTCACTTGAACGTGTGGTTGAATTCCGATCTTACCGTAGGTGCTGCCGTTGGGCGAATAGAACTTGGCCGTTGTCAGACGAAAACCGGTATCAGCGTGACCGGGAAGAATGCTTTGAACCGACCATTTCCCATAGGTTTTCCGTCCGACGATGGTGCCACGACGATGGTCGTTCACGGCTCCTGCGACGATTTCACTGGCACTGGCACTATCGCCATCGACCAGCAGGACCAGAGGGCCCGTCCAGTCAGTCGCATCTGAATGGGCCGAGTAGGTCGTGTTCTGATCCTGGACTCGTCCACGCGTTGAGACAATCACGCCATTCCCCATGAATCGGTCGAGAACTTCGACGGCGGCAGTCAGAAGTCCCCCAGGATTTCCACGGACATCCCAGATCAGTGCTTCCATCCCTTCACGTCGCAGTTTGGTCAGTGCGGCGTCGAGTTCTTCAGCCGTGTTCTTCTGGAATCCCGTCATCCGGATGTAGCCGATTCGATTGGCACTATCGATGATCTTAACGACAGGAATACTTCGCACTTTCACAGAGCGGCGAGTCAGGGTCGCGACTCGTTCTTCCTGAGTGGTACTATCCGCCAGCGTCAAGCGGACTCGACTATTGGGCTGGCCCTGGAGCATTGTCGCGGCTTCTTCGGTGCTTAACTTGCGGCAGTCACGTCCATCGATCTCGACGATGTAATCACCGATCTGCGCTCCTCCTTCCGCAGCGGGGCTTTCCGCCAGCACATTGACGAGCAACAGTCCTTTGCCGCTCTCTGCTTTCATCTCGATGCCGATTCCGACGAACTGTCCATCGATATTGTTGTAGAGGTCGTCGAGCTTACCGGGCGTCAGGTAGCTGCTGTAATCGTCCAGCGAATTGCATCCGCCGAAGACGAACTCCATGACGATCGCGCTGGCAGACAGTTTGAGGTCACGCTGTGCATAGTCCGACAGTTCAATGACCGTCCGTCGTGCTCCTTCCGCACCGTTGACCTTCTTGTTCCAGTACTGATCCCGCAGCATGCGGCGGAACTGGGAAATACTTTCCTGTTCGCCGTACGGAATGTTTTTCTGGAGGAATTTCTCGTTATTCAGCGCGAAGTAGAGACTTTCGGTTCCGTGTGCGATGAAGTCTGTCGCACTGATGGAGTCGACATAATACTGTCTGACTTTATCGAGAACGTCATCCAGATAGACCAGGGCTTCGACCCGGGACATGGGAAGCATGTTATTGAGGAAGGATTTGTCGGCGTAGCGTCGTTCGACCGAGAAATGGACCTTCGACTGACGCAGACCTTGCTTCAGCTGTTCGCTGTTCGGCCAGGTCTTCAGCGATTTCTCATAGAACTCAATCGCTTCGGCCCAGCGGCGTGACGAGCGAAGTTCAAGGCCTTCCTCCACTGCACTCGTCAGACCATCTTCCGTTGAGACGGCTCGGGTTCGGGTGAAGCGTCCTTCGGCGACCTGGTCTGCTGCGTGGACAAGACCGAAGACGGATCCCGCAGTGTACAAAAATATTGTTGTTTTCAGGTAATTACAGAGTCGCATGATCGAACATCGCCCTTCTGTCAGGAATAGGCAGTGGAGTTCTCATCGCCGGTCTTTCACACCCCCCCTCGAGGTGTGAACGGCGGACATGCGGCCCTCAATCCCTGTGGCACGTCGAGGGCTGGGGTGGCCAGCCGTCGTCATCCGCGTCGTCGAAATTGAATATAAGCCGAGAAAATGTGATGTCAAACGGCATCATGCGGACTGTGTGCGGAACGACCCGTGTGGACGTTAGAGTTGACGTAGACCTCGTTATCGATTCGAGGTATGAGCCGGTTGGCCGGAGCACGGGGCTTCAACCGAGAAGGATAGAGGGGTTCGGCCGGTTGAAGCGACGGATTTCGGGCCGCAGATTCAGTACCAACCGGTTCCGCGGCCAGATCGATGAAATCGGCGAATTGGACGGCCGGGCCAGAACTTTCGCTACCGGACAGTCAGGTGATGAATTTTTTCCACGCCGCCGTTACAGGTATTCATCGTCGTCATGCAAATCGCTTTCTGTGACGATTCGGTGGCCAGCGTCCTGAAGAATATGCACCGCCTGGTCGACATCGTCGACGAACATGGCGACTGCCCCGCGACCGTGCCGACGGTACAGCAGTGGATAGGCGTGGTGGATGTTCACTTCGGCTTTGACGAGAGCAGAACAGACCGCGTGAAACGGTTTGTCCCCTTCAGGCAGCTCGACACCGACGACATCGCTCTCACTGAACAAAAAGCCAGAAAGCTCCAGTTTTTCCCGAGCCCGATCGGCATTATCGAACATCAGGCGAATCATGGCGAAGTCGACTGAATCGACGATGCTGAGGGCCATGACACGGGTGTCGAGGGACTCAAGCTGACGCATGACATCATTCAAGCGGCCGACGCGATTCTCAAGGAAAATGCAAAACTGGCGCAGGCAGGGCCAGGCGCGGCCTCGCATGGTCTCGGTACCGGCGCCTTCACCCCCTTGAAAATCGTGCGGCATCACATCGCTCCATCAGTTTGATTCGACCAGGACAAAAGCAGGCATTAGCCAGGTCACACGTGCTCGCGCGTCCTCTCTCTATTCTCTCGACCGCCCAATTTACGGCAAATGTCCGTAAATGGTCAATCTGCGTCTTGGGTTGAGCAGCGAATTGAAAGCGCGAGGCAGACAAACGAGTAGCCCGAGAACGCGATTCGAGCGCCTGGCGGTCTAGAGATTCGAGGCATTATTCAGCAAACCAATATACAACATGGCAATTCGGAAAATAAAGAAGATTATGATCATGGCGACCATTCCCCAGATGAGCCATGCGAGCACGGTTGTCATCGCGAAGAGGCTGCGATGAGCCTGTTCTTCGAGCTGGGGGCTCAGTTCCTGCAACTTCTCGGGAACCGTTCCGGTTGCTTCACCCACACGGACGAGTTCCAGATATTGTCTGGGAAACAGCTTTGTCTCGCTGAGTGCGAACGAGAGGTCTTCTCCTGCGGAAACCATGGCCGCGACCATGGGGATTGCTGAGGCGAAGGCCTGATTTCCTGTGGCTTTCAGACTTGCTTCGAGGCTGGGGATAATCGGCATTCCCGCCTGCTGAGTCAGAGCAAAGGCCCACGAGAAGCGCGCCAGGGCGAACGATCGAAAACAGTCACCGACGATGGGAATACGGAGTAAAGCCGAATGGACAAAAGTGCGTCCTTTCAAGCCCTGGGAAAGAAACATATAGAGGAAAAATCCCCCTGCCGCGACTCCGAAACACCCTCCCAGCCACGTCAAGGCACCCACGGTTCCCGTTAATCCCAGCCCCAGAACATCGAAGGGCTCGGACCCGTTACTGCTCGCAATCATGCCCAGAATCCAGATCAGCAGTGCCACAATGAATATGGCAGCCAGCAATTGCAGGATTGGCAAAGCAATCGCACCCAGGAACGTACGACGCAATCGAATCAGATTGTCGTAGTGATCCGCGAGGGCGAGCAGCACTTCCGGCAATGACCCTGTTTGATCCGCGACGCGGACCATGTCGATCATGAGTTCCGGGAACGCATTCCCCTGCTCTGCCATCGCTGTCGAGACATCCGATCCTTTGCGAAGTTCATCTACAATGCGAGTCGTGATGGATCGCAGTCGCAGGTAATGTGAGTTCTCTCCGGCAACGCGGAATGACTTGAGGATCGGCACTCCTGATTTCAGCATTGTGGAGAGAGAGCGGCAATAGGTTGCCAGATTCGACAGTGGTAACGTCGATTCAGACCAGAATGACAGCATGAAGTTTTTCCTGGCGAAATGCCGCGGATCAAGTGACCGGTTATGAGAGGCGCCCACCGGATCAGCATAGCGATTTCGCCTGTCCTACCAACATCGATCCAAGTCCTGAGAATCGAACACGATCGGCTCTGGCAATCCGTCAGGCGCGTCCAGGAGGAGGCGTTCGCAGCGGCCGCATTCGTTGTGGTCCCGGGGCCGTGCCTAAAGCACAGGAGAGAACATGCGGCAGAAGTTTTCCTGCAGGCGGTTCCAGACCGGGCGGGCGAACCACTTGTCGGGCTCGATCTCCATGGCTGATTCCAGGTCGGTGTGGAATTGATGCTCGATTTGCTCGGCCAGACTTCTGTCGTAAAGAACGGCACCGACCTCAAAATTCAGATAGAGGCTGCGAGAATCGAAGTTCGGGGTACCGACAAGTGACCAATTGCCATCGATAGAGAGTGTCTTGGAGTGGAACTGTCCCGCCTGATATTCGTAGATTTTGACTCCGGCCAATAGAAGTGAATCATAGTTAGACCGCGCGGCTTGCAGCGTTGCCCAGTACGTTTTCGGGCCTGAAATGAGAACCCGCGTCTGGACCCCCCGCTGGGAAGCGGACTCCAGGGCCGAGACAAGGGATGGCGTGGGGACGAAGTAGCACGTGGCCAGAGTGACTCGATGACGTGCAGAGTTAATTGCGGCGAACATCAGGTTATGGAAAACGTCGCTCCCTTCATCAGGGCCACTGGCGACGACCTGAGCCACAATGTTGCCGGTCTGTTCGGGCGTCGGAAAATATCGATCGTGCGTCAGGACTTCGCCTGTGGCATACTTCCAGTCGATCGCGAAGACCTCTTGCAGTTGGAGGACTGTGGGACCTTCCAGTCGAAGATGCGTGTCCTGCCACTTGCCATAGAACGGATCGAGTCCCAGGTATTCGTCACCAACATTCATCCCCCCGGTGAAACCGATCTGCCCGTCGACGATCACGATCTTGCGGTGATTGCGAAGGTTGATCGACCACCGTTCCCTCAGTGAACGGCCGGGGACAAAGGAAAAAACCTGAATTCCGGCATCTCGCATCGGTTTGAGAAAGCGATAGGTGAGAAGGTTGGAGCCGATCCCGTCGTAAAGGAATCGGACCCGCACCCCGCGCTGCGCTTTGGAGATCAGCAGGTCTCGCAATCGGGTGCCCAGCTTGTCGGGGCGCCAGATGTAGTATTCCAGATGAATTGTCGATTCTGCGGCGAGGATTGCTTCCGCAATTTCATCGAATGCCTGCTGTGCGTTTGTCAGCAACTGCACCCGATTACCCACCGTCGCACGGCTGCCTGAAATCCGTTCTGCGAGTCGCCTCAGTTCCCGCTGAGTTTCGTCGAGCAGTTCGTGATGCACATGATGCTGGTGTGAAAGTTGAGGCAGGATCCGAGTGACGGACCGCGTGGCTGCCTGTTTCCGGCGCAGGCGTCGTTCCACCTGATTGATGCCAAAGACGACAAACAGAAACGCCCCCACATAGGGCATGGTGATGATTGTCATCATCCAGGCCACTGTCGAGACCGGTTGTTTCTTCTTGGTGAGGAGAACAACCGGCAACAGTGTGAGGGTGAGGACGTATCCGAAGATCGTAATTATCGCGAGAGCGGTTTGCATGCGGCGAGCATAATCGATTTGGTTGCATCAATCATCTGATGCACTCCTGCGGCGAATGACATTCTCGCGGCGCGCCGTCCGTTGCCGGCATCGACGTGCCCGCCTCGATTGAACGGAAGTCCTTGATGCGCGGATTCGATGCCCGCTGCAACGGAAGGCAAGTCAACCTGCGGCTTTGGGGCCGGTCGCTGAGATCAGCCGTGGCGGCCTGCCCGATTTTTGTAGAGGTAGAGGGGGTATTCAGGTGGGCGGGGAGCGGCGGCGGGGAGCGGCGGACGGAACAACTCTCGATTCGAGGCACGATTCCGACGTCTCGGGAACCCTGTGGAGACGATTCCTCGCCCTGGCTGCCGTGTTGAGAAGGCTGGGCGAGGCGGGTTCTTTCTGTGATCGATGACGGAGCGATCACGGTTAAGCTGAATCACACACGGCGAAAACGAGTGGACATCCTGATTCCACTTTTGAGGGAGTTTCCGGGCAACGGTCGAGGCGTCGCTGCCCGAACATCTCATGTTCTTCTACATCACTTGGCTTTGTTGCGACGGTATCGTGCACCGATAAGACCCAAAGCGCCAACCCCCAACAGAGCAAAGCTTGTTGGTTCTGGCACGTGTGCTGCCTTGAGGTCGAATGTAACCGTATCGGTGGCGGGGTTGTAGGTGTAGGTCAAAGTGTAGACGTCGGTGTGGGTGCCGTGAAGGACGGATTTCGTGGTGCTGGTTGAGGTGGGGGTGAGCTGATCGAAAGCGATCATAAACTGGACGAGCGGGCCCATTCCTTCGCCAGGGTGAGGTTCAGTTGTGTGCTGACCCGTCAGCTTTCCGAACCAGCCGTCCCCACCGCCCAGGTAGGTGAGAGTGATTGGGTTCGGCCCTACCGACCAGTTGGTCAGCACAGGAACTGCGAGTGAATCATTGTTGCTGCCATCGTCCAGAATTCCTTTTCCGTACCAGGTCACTTCCAGTTTCAAGGGTTCATCGATGACCACAGTATCGGGAACAATTCCGGCCACTACGCTGCTCTGTTGTCCGAACAGGACCAAAACGAATGTCATCGAGCTCAGAATTACGGCTGCACGTGTGAATCGGCGGGAAATACTCATGGGACGGTACTCACTTATTCTACGTTTAACTAGACACTCATTCGAGAAGACAAAACAGGGAACCCACATCCTGAGTCCGAGCGATGGGTTCAGAGGGGAGTGGACTGACATCGATTGAGACCTCTTACGCCGAGGCGTGGAACTGCGACCGGCGGAGGAATCCCGCTGAATCGAACCGAAATGATCACGGCAATAAAACTTTCCCAGTCGAGAAACGAGACAATCCGAATATCTGACAACCAATCAGGACAGCGGCGTTCGCCCCGTCGACCCATCGGGGGTCGTGCGAGTCGGTCAGGCGCGCCATGCTGTGATGAAGGCCACATCAGTCTTGCTGCCGCAAAAGTTCACTGCGCACAAATGAACACAAATCTCATATTCAGATATTCGTTTACTGTGTATCTAAACGCAACTACAATCGGATTCTGTCTTTGCTGTAAGTATCGATTGTGCCGGTCGCGGATACTGTAGCGATCAAAAATGCGGATTTCCAGTGACTCCCGTTCAGAAAATGCGTCGCTCAGAACGTCTGCGACTCTCGTGTCTGCGGCGACGCGAGACAGTGGTTGTTCGATCTTGTTGCGCTTCTCCGGGGTTGCAGCCCCCTGCATCAATGCAGTCTGTGCGCAAGCGTTCAGACAAGACCGGCACGGATATCACTCATCGTTATATGAGGAGAGTGAAAGAAATTTTCCGTGACGTGGAAATCTTATATCCACTTACAGTCGTCCGGGGAATAGCAGTTTCTGATTGTGAGGGTCGCGCCGCTTTTGCGATTCTCATAAATGAGACTGTCGCCAGAGGGTAGATTAGTAGGTGCTGCTGAAGCGTGTGACAGCCGGAGTACCTAGCATTGCCGAAGCGCGCACCGGCATCGTTCAACTTATGACGGTTCGTATGTCTCGGGACGATCTATCTGATTTCCCGTGCGTGTATCTGTTCCCCTCCGGGAGTTGCGCGCACGCCGAAGGTTTCCTGCGTGAAACTCTCACATGTGTGGTCGGGAGAGCATTGCGGAATGGCTGGATATTGGGCACTTCCCCTGTTTTCGCGGCTGGTCTGCTGAGTAGTCTCAGCGAGTCCCTGCAGGGCGATCGGAGACTTGCGGAACTCAGTCTGAGTGAGGGGCATCCGGCTCGTCTTAACGTGTCTCGCTAAGGGAATTGAGTCTGGAGGATGTTGATGAATTCGCGATGCCCTGCATGGTTCTCGGGACTGCATAACTCGGTTCTGTCGTGCGAAATCCTCCTCCGCAGTAAATGTAATAGGTAGTCAAGCAGGATTAAGAGAAGCTTAAATTAGATTTCGGTGCGGATGCTGTGCCGGGAAATCCTAATTCAGAGTTGCTATACGATGTTGATTAGTTATGAGATGTAGGCAGGCAGGCATGTAGTCGTGTTGGGCCGTATACCGTCCATTGCCCCGACTCGCTCACTGGAGAATTTCACAGGCGATGACCGCCGGAGTGTGGCGGACGACCGAAGAGGGAGACGTGGCTCGTCTGGTCTGAGACGGGATTTCTCGCTGTCAACGACGTTCGACAGCAGGGGAAGTCATTCGAGTTCCCGCAGCAGGTCGTCCAGGTCCAGGCGTTGGGTGAACATCGCGAGTTCGCCGATCGGATTGCGTGGCCACTGATCTTGTGGACGATCCCAGTAAAGTTCGATTCCATTTTCGTCGGGATCGCGCAAGTAGAGGGCCTGGCTGACGCCGTGATCGCTTGCACCATTCAAGGCAATTCCTGCCCGTCGGAGTCGCTGGAGAGCATCAGCCAGGCTTCTGCGGGTGGGATAGAGAATCGCCACGTGATACAGGCCCGTCGTTCCCGGCGGGGGTGTCGGGCCGGCGAGGCTTTCCCAGGTATTCAGTCCGATATGGTGGTGATACCCACCGGCGGAAAGGAAGGCTGCCTGAGTCCCGTATCGTTGCGTGACTTCAAACCCCAGGACACCATGGTAAAACCGGATCGAACGTTCCAGGTCGGCGACCTTCAGGTGGACATGGCCGATTCGCGTTTGAGGATCAATCGGCTGGCGGGGCTCATTTGAGGACATGGTTCACTCCTGACTTCCTCGGCATGAGTTTGTCTTGACTCATGACCCGGTACGGGAATCAGACCGTTTCGATCTCGGCCTGAGATTATGCCCGATCGGCTGTCGCCCCTGCCAGTGGGGCGAATCCGCAACCGCCTTCTCTTTCGTAAGCAGTGGAGTGATTTGTGTTGGCCGACCTCGTGTCACCAGAGTCGCCTCGGCGGAGGCTGACCTGCCGACGGGCGTCTTCACCCTGTCCGTGGCCCTTCATCCTCGCAATACCGACGGGTGCTGATGGGGGGCTGGATGATCACAACTCATGGGGGCCCCTGTCACTTGAGTGGGGGCCAGACGATGGCAAACGGACGGGCTGGCTGCGGGGAGATCGGATTACCGCGGATTGATCTGGTTCAGTTCAACGGGCTGAGATCGCAGGATTTCGTAATCCTCGGTGACATCTTCTCCCACCGGGTTGAGCTGTTCGTCGCGATAGCGAGCCGCGATGGTTCGATGAGCGGCATCCTTCCACTGATAGTAGTTCTGGAGACTCAATGCGAGTTGCAGGCTGTAATCCATGCTTGATGTGGGCTTATCCGCATCAAAGCGTTCGCCGTAATTCAGGTTCTGGAACCAGCGCATCCAGCCTGTTGAGCCCACTGAGGGGACTTTGTCAGCGGGCTGAAACAAGGGGCTGATGGGAGACTTGGTGGGGGATTGAGCCGTCATATGGCAGCTCATGCAGGAGCTCAGATAGTTGTCAGCAGGGCCATTCAACCGCCCGTTCCATCCCAGATGCGTGGGGGGCAGTTCGTTGTCGTCCGGATTGATGATCGTCTCTTTCAGGTGTGGATTGCGTCGGGTGACAACGGGGATCGGGTTCGTGTATCCGCCCCACGTCCCATCGGTGACGTCTGGATCATTCCCCCACTGAATGCCGACCGGGACCAGGTTCTTCCACTTGTTCGCGTTGTTCATCTTTCCGTTGTACTGGTAGTTTCCAAAAACCCATCCATGGGGTGCTCGTTCATCACGAACCATCAGATCCATCTGAATCAGCGTCATTTCCTTGAACACGCGATTCGTCGCGAGGTAGTTTTCAGTGACGTAGGCGTTCCATTTCAGCGGGTTCTCGAGTGATGGAACTTCCGTTGAAGGGACATCCGTAAACAGCACCTTCATGACCACGGTTCCGACGGGAAAACGGACATCGTGGGCATTCGGCTTGTCCTTGTCTGCCCAGACTTTGCCGATGACGTAACCACCGAAGTGATTGTAAATCGCCACGGCGTACATCTGGCCTCCCTGGTGGCTCTGGCTGATGGCCAATTGCTGAGGAGCGACGGGGGCTTCTTTTGTCAGACCATGGACCCCTTCCCGGCCGTTGGGTCCGTAGTGCTGCCACGGAACATGGAACCAGGTTGGCTGATCTTTGATCGCCGCATCGAAGTCGTCAGCGACGTCACCACCCAGGACATTGTCCTTGAAGCAGTAATCTTGTGCCGCCAGCAGGTAATCGCGCCAGTTCTTCTGAAAGTCGATCTTCAGGAAGTCAGGTCGCTCGGACGCAGGGGGCTCTGTCTTTGGGTAGTGCTGGCTGAGTGTAAAGACCCGCCCCTTGTATTCGAGCGGCGAAGGGAGGAAACCAAAGTCAGGGTAGTGCTGATTAACGTAGGGTTGATCATCTTGAGCCGCCCGGGCATTGCTCCGTTCGCTGAGGGTAGCCGCTGCCATCAGCAGGGCTGAAAGTCCCAGGCAGCAAGCGAGGGAGACGCGGAAGTTGATCGTCATGATGAAGTCCCTCACGCGCAGGTCATCTGCGTCAGGTTGATGCCAGTATCAGAATGGACGGGCCAGTCAGGATTCTCGACGTCGCCGAATTGCGATGGGTGTGACGTCAACAGCACGGGTTAGCGAGGCGATTTACGATCGGAAAAAGCGGCTCTTACGTTCCTGTGTTAATACACGGATGTGCAGATTCTCGCCTGTGAAGCGAGCGTAATAGTTCAAGCAAGATGGAGAGGGGTCGCAAATTAATACTGCCACTCGTGAATGTCAACCAACGGACTCCAGAAAGCATCTGAATTCGTTTACCTGATGGGATTCGGTTCCAGGGATGAGTCATTGGCGGCACGAAGAGCGATCGGGAGGAGATTTCGCGACCTCTTGGGCACGACCGCCAGGAAGAAGTTGGCGCTGTTGGCAGGTGATCCAGGGAGATCACCTTGTCCAGGTACCGTGCAGCCGAATCGGGCGGGACAACATTCGATGGCCCAGTGCGCAGTACAGGGCTCGCGCCGATGGCACGCAAGCCCTGTGCGCCGGCACTGTTACTTGTGTATCGCGCGGTTGGCCGATCGAGTCAGGTTCGCGAGCCGCTCCTGGACTTCCCGGGTCAGCAGGCCGGGGCTGTATTTCCAGCGCCAGTTGTCGCAGCCGGGGCCGCTCGTTCCGGGCGTATTCATTCTTGCTTCGGAACCCATTGAGAAGAGGTCCTGAAGAGGGGCAATGGCAAGATGGGAGCCGGAGCGCCAGGCAATCTCGATGAACTCCCACGCAATATTGTGTTCCTCGCAGCGCGTGTACTGCTTCAATCGTTCCAGTTGATCGGGATTTGGCAGGATGTGTGAGCGGAACCAGCCAAGGGTGGTATCGTTGTCGTGGGTCCCGGTGTAAGCAACGGAATTCGCCTCGAACTCTTCCGGCCGATGATTGTCCCAGGGCTCACCCGGAAGCATGAACTGCAGGACCTTCATCCCGGGAAGGTGAAACTCTTTCCGCAGAGCATGGACTTCTTCCGTAATCATGCCCAGGTCTTCGGCGATAATCGGTGCCGTCGAAGTGGAAGCATTCGCGACCGGGTCGGCCCCTTGGACATTGCACAACGCCGTCAGCAGTTTCCCCCGAGGACCCGGAACCCAATGCCCGTTCATGGCCGTCGCTTCACCGGCCGCGACGGACCAGTACGCTTCGAACCCCCGAAAATGGTCCAGGCGCACCAGGTCGACGAACTGAAGCGCCGTTTCCAGGCGATGGATCCACCAGCGAAACCCATCCTGCTCCATCGCGTCCCAGTTGTAGAGGGGATTATTCCACAGTTGTCCTGTGGCGGCGAAGTAATCGGGAGGAACTCCTGCGACTCGAGTGGGATCACCATGTTCATCCAGTTGGAACAGAGATTGGTGGGCCCAGACATCCACGCTATCGTGCGAGACATAGATCGGGATGTCTCCGATAATCTGGATATTCCGTTCTCGGGCATACTGTCGAAGCTGATGCCACTGTCGGAAGAAGAAGAACTGCAGAAGCAGCGCGTATTCGAAGCGAACTTCCAGTTCGGGCATGACGGGCTGACCAGGTGCGGTGACATACTCCGTCCACTGCCGCCACGGCCTGTTTCGGTTCACATCGCGCAGCGCCATGAACCGAGCATGATTGTCGACCCAACTGTGATGCTGTTTTTTGAACTCGGCGAATTCCTGATGCAGTTCATGAGCGGGCGAGAGATTTCTGAAGTTCAGGACGGCGGTGCTGAGCAGTTGATTCTTCAGCAGGGCACTTCGCTGAAAGTCGACGTGGGGAGCTGTCTCCACCTCGGGCAGCAGTGCGCTCGCCAGATCGTTTTCGTTGAGGAGGCCATCCCGCGCCAGCAGGTCCGGGCTGATCAGGAGTGGATTACCGGCGAACGATGAGGGGGACTGGTAGGGCGAGTCACCCATGTCCGTGGGACAGAGTGGCAGGACCTGCCAGTAGCGCTGCTCAGCTCCCGCCAGCCAGTCAATGAAGTGGTAGGCGCTGGGGCCCAGATCACCGATGCCATAACGTGTGGGAAATGAAGTCGGGTGAAGAAGGACGCCGCTGGCTCGTTCCTGAAGCATAGTTGATCATCCGATAAAATCTTCCCTGAAGTGCGGATTCAAGGATGGTGCCAGGGGGAAGACCATCCACACGTATCATGCACGAACAAATTTCGGTGGAAATCCGAATTCCATGGCCTCATGCAGCAAGGGTTTGAGTCGCCAAAAAATCAGTGTGGACGACTGCTGACAAGGGGCATCCTGACATCGAAAACGTCAGAAGGGAAGTCCGATTGCGGCAGTGTTCATCCGATTGTGGGAATGTGTAAAAATCTTACAGGAGTAAGTTGAACATCTGAACGCTTGCGAGTCATCACAAACCTTGCCAACATAGAACTCGTTGCCCTGTAAAGAATTGAGGCGTTCCGTATCTCCAGCCATAGCAATCTGTCCCATGACATCGACACTGATTACCAAGCAGTCTGCATTCGATGACCTCTGCGATCACATCCGCGAGTCGGGATTGGTTGCGTTTGACACGGAGTTCGTTTCGGAGCACACGTACCGTCCAGAACTCTGCCTGCTTCAGTTTGCGACCAAGGAGCGCTGCGTTGCAGTCGATCCGTACGAAGTCGATCACAGGCGCTGGTGGGAGATGATGGCGGACGACAAAACGACCGTCATCATTCACGGGGGACGTGAGGAAGTCCGGTTTTGTTTCACTTATGCTGACTTGCCTCCCCGGAAGTTATGGGACGTTCAGATCGCCGAGGGACTTCGCTCGCGCAGTTTCCCTTTGGGATACGAAGCGCTGGTGAAGCGAATTCTGGGCCGAACGGCCCAAGGGCGGGAGACGCGGACTGACTGGCGCAGGCGACCCCTCTCGGCAACCCAGCTCGAGTACGCTCTCGATGACGTGCAGCACATTCTTGAAATCTATGACCGTCAGCGGACATCGTTGCAGAAAATGAAGCGACTGCCGTGGGCAGAAGCAGAGATCCAGCGGATGATTGACGAGATCGCTGCGGAGCGGTCGCCGGACAGCTGGCAGCGTCTTCCCGGTCTGCATCGATTGACTCCACGTGAACTGGCGGTTGCTCGTGAGGTGTATCGCTGGCGCGAGAACGAAGCTGCGGCCAAAGACCGGCCAATGCGGAAGATGCTCAGGGACGATCTGGTCATTGAACTGGCAAAACGACGACCGACCAGCGAAGCCGATCTTCTCGCTGTTCGCGACATGAACCGGCCGGAATATAAACGGGCGGCCCCTACTCTGCTGGATTGTGTCGCAGCAGGAATGGCACTGCCCAAAGAAGATCTTCCTCAACTTCCCAAATCACTCGACGAAGACAAGTCGCATGACGAACAGGTCGTCGGCCAACTGCTGGGACTGGCGCTCGCGAACCGGTGCGCTGAACTGAACGTCGCAATGGGGCTGGTGGGCAAGACTGCCGATCTCAGACATCTGGTGCGATGGCACGTCTACAATGAGCGGGATGGTGGGCCCCCTCGACTGACGCAGGGGTGGCGAGCGGAGGTCTGTGGTGACCTTTTAACCGACGTCCTGGCGGGGAAGATCGCGCTGCGAGTTGCGGATCCTCAATCGGATCACCCGCTGGTCTTTGAACGTCGGGACGAAGTCTCCTCGTCATCACCGTCCGTCCCGCCAAAGAAGTGAGGACGCGATTGCGTCCCCCGTTCAGACTGCAGGTACCAACCGAGTCGCCATCTCGTCTCGGACGATGAGTTGCCGGCGATCACCGTTCGCCGCTGAGGCTGCTCTCAGTTCCTGCACCGCTGGAGAGAATCGCATTCTTCGCGGATTTAAGACGGGGCATAAATTCAGACGAGTGGATTGTGGGCCAGTCTCATCCGGCTGACCTGATGAGGCCGCGCACCGATGATGGCGAGACACTTGCTCAGGTCAGTCTGGTGACCTGTGCGACTAGCGATAGATCCACTGCATGTCGCCATCGAGCGAAATTTCGGGTTCGCGTTGATCGTAGCGGTCTCCGCGACGCCAGTATTTCTGCATGATCGTCTTCGTCTGGATGATCGGCTTGCCCCCGGGGCCTTCGACTTTGCGGATACTATTCGTGAACCCGGTCATGAAGACTGTGTATCGGTCTGCGTCCGGGTCGATTCCGCGCCACATGGCGACTCCTTCGATTGCATACTGGTCACTGCCGTCCGTCTGCGAGGCGTCAGGAATCGGTCCGACGACATCGACGGCACTCTTGTAACGGCCTTTTTCCCGCTTGTTGATGGCAGCGAGAGCTTCAGGGATTACCTGGTCGGGGAAGACTTCCTTGCGGTCATTGTCTGTGACGACCAGCGTGAATTCGGGGATGAACAACTGTGGTGCGACAGGGGGATCGAGAACGTTAACGGGAGCATTATCCCCTGTCAGTTCTTCGAATTTATGAGGGAACGCCCGGTAGACGATGTACCAGACGTATTCGAGCTTCTTATTCCCCGTGATCGGGTCGGTCAGTTCGACAGGAATCAGCCGCATCGGCTTCAGATAGACGTCCATGGCCCAAAGTTCGGTCTGTGACGTCCTTTCTTCACCCGAGATGACAGCGGGAAATCGGACTTCGCCACCGCGCAGGGCCTGTGCGCTGGCGGTCGAGGACAATGACAGGATCAACCCCACAGCGACCAAATGCGCGCACGCCAACTGAATGAAAAGAGTCTTCATGCCTGCATCTGTCCTGCTAAAAGGAACTGGGCTGAACTCACCGGACTGCCCCGTCGATTCGCACCCGTCGATTCTCAAAAAATTACAATAGGACCGCTTCTGTGGCACGGTCAACATCTATTTCGGTCAGTCTCGATTCCTTTCATCGTGCTCCGTCGGCCGAAACTCCGTTCTGCATTGTGATGCTTCCTGATGCTGAATATTTTACCCGGAATCAGTTCAGGTCGAGTCCCGTCAGCAATTTTTCAATGGCATCGGCTCGATGCGCGACCTCAAGGACGCTTCTTCGAATTTCTTCCGAATCCACTGTGGCCAGCGGGTAGCTATCCACCATGACAAACACAGGCTCACGATCGATTTCGGCAATTGCCAGTGCTCCATGCAGGATTTCCGCGTTCAGCCGCAAAGCCGGCTCAAAATAAACAGGAAGCGCCGCACAACAGATACTTGAGATCTTCAGCAACCGGTCTGCGGCCGCATGTTCACTTCTTTCGACAAAAGCCGTCTGGCTTCTCCCGTTTGCAAATGTCAGATTAATCCGATAACGCTGCCCGTCACGAGTCCAGCGAATCTCGGGATGGTGCGCGAAGGCCTGGATCAGCAGGCTCTCGATATCTTCGGCCTGTCCCAGGATGGCCTGCAGCAATTGCACCGCCTCCAGTCCCGTCTTGGGGCGGTTCTCGGGTGCTTTCGCCAGAAGCATGTTTGCACATTCGGCCATTTCCATCGGAATCGGTTCCTGGAACGACCGAAAGCTGGGAAGCGGGTTGTGGCGAACCTGTCGGATCAGTTCGCTCATGTTGTCGTCTTGAAACGGCAAGGTGCCGGTCAGCAGGTAAAAATAAATGACTCCGAGCGAGTAAACGTCACTGGCGGCGGTTGCAGGCTGATGGTCAAACAGCTCGGGGGCCATAAATGTCGGGGTGCCGACAAACTCTTGCTGTTCGACGGCGTTGGGGTGCAGGATCACTCGTTTGGCCAGACCAAAATCCGTGATTTTTGGTACCCCCTGGTGCGTCAGCATGACGTTGTCGGGCTTGAGATCGCGGTGCAGAATGTGGGCGGAATGGGCGGCGGCCAGGCCCTCGGCGATGCGCAGGGTCAGTGCCGTAGCGCGGACCGGCGATTGTGCTCCTTCATCCTCCACCAGTTCCCTCAGTGACCGACCCGCGACGAATTCCATCTCAATGAAGTAGTATCCCCGTGCCTCACCGATCGCGTGGACCGTGACGATATTCGGATGATTCAGCGCGGCAGCCGCCTGCCCTTCGTTGATAAAACGGGTCAGGAAGGCGGGATCGTCCAGCAGCATTGCCGGGGGCAGGATCTTGAGAGCGCACTTGCGGCGAAGGTCGCGGTGTCGTGCGAGGTAGACTCGCCCCATCGCGCCTGTACCCAGCAATGCGTCACAGTCGTAGACACCCAGTCTCTGTCCGATCAGTTGATCAACTTCGGTTAACTGAGAGGCTCGGGGGCCACTGCGCCGCGTCGGGCCCGAGGATTCTTTGGGATGATGGATCAGCGTGTTATTCGGGTCGTCGGCAGGAGCGGGATGCGATTGGCCGCAACTGGGGCAGGGAGACGCATCTTTATCAGGCAGAAACTGGAACTGACAATTGGGACAGAACGCCGCTGTAAACAGCTTCGTGTTCGGTCCGGGATGTCGATGCGGCTCTGTCATGGTCTGAACGTTCGTGTAAGGCAATGAAATTCATCACCGGATCCGCCGGTACCGGATTGTCATCACATGGCAGTTGTCTCGTCAATCGGATTGCCCGCGAGCAGGCGAATTTGCTGAGCACTGAATTGCCGGATCAGCTCTTCTGCTTCCTGAAACGCGGCTGAGTTGGGAATGATCGCTCCGGCGTGCAATTCGTCGACCAGTCCCCCCAGCAGGTATTCGCTCAGCCGGTTCGTCAGCCATTCTTCACGTCGCAACTTGAATTTGTGATGCAACTGAAGGAGCCAGGCCTTCACCTGACTCAGAACCCCCGTGGCGGAATCAACCGCGGCATTCCCGGCAACAGTCGTTCCTGCCGCGACCGTCGCATCGACTGCGACGTGCGTGAGCGATTGGGAAGCGGCATTGACCAGAATGTGCTCAGCACCGAATACTCCGCCGAATGCGAGCAACACGGTCAGCACCGGGCGGACAATTGCGGCGGCACGGTCGGCGTTGCGAATAATGTTGAAGAGTTGTGCTCGATCGGTTCGCAGGGCTGAGAGTTCCGTTTCGACCAGCGATTGAACCAGCTTCTCGAAATCGAACTCGTTGTGCTCTTTTCGAAGTCGCTCCAGCACCGTTTCCCGTGACGTCCCGCTGAGGACCCGGTCCAGCCGTTCGGTCAAAAGTTCGTTGCCGAGCGTCGTAATGAGATCCAACTGATTGAAGACCTGCTCGAGGACTTGAACGATCGCCTCCCATTCGGCGCGGCGGTATTCGTCGAGCGGAGGGACAGACTGTCCCCAGATTCGGTCTCGCACGACGCGGACGCCACCATTCACCCAGCGGCCGATGTGCGCATAAACGCCATGCACGCTGGATGTCCAGACTTCTCTGTGGCTATTCCACCAGCGCCACATTTCGTCGACCAGCAATGAGTTTGGCGGTGCTGGCCAATGCGTTTTTTGAATCAGACTACGGGAGGCAAAGATCGTGGCCGCTTCCCGAAATTGCAAACTCTTCTGGCGAATCTCCTGGAGGTAGGCTGGTGCTCCGTCGTCCAGGGCCACCAGTCGTTTGAGGGATCCGCGCAGGGTTCTCAGCTTGATTTCCGTAAAGCGAAGCTGGGACAGGACCTGATTCAGTCGAACCGGCGTGCTTGGACCCGCGGGGCCGGCTGAAGAGGTGGCGGTTGAATCGGTCGGATTGGTCGCTGAGGGCCAGGTACGCTCTGCAAAATTCAGTGCAATCGCCTCTGCGGATTTGCGGTCGTTAGGGGCGAGATAGACATACTCAGGACGAAGTCCTGTTTCGGAGCAGAAGGTCTTCAGCCACAACGGCCAGTAAGGTTCATCGTCGGGGAGTTCCACCTGATTAAAAACGACGATCGCCGCCTTGTCTTCGTCGGCCGCCTTGCGGAAGAACTGTTTTACGGCAGCGTCGTTGTATTTCTGCTGGGTCAGGACAGCGACAAGCACGTCAGCGGCCTGCCGCACGGCATCGGCGCGCTGCCAGTTGACCGGGGCATCACTGTCGACATCCGGAGTATCCAGGATGACCAGATTTTCCGGCACATCCGGACTTGTCCGCCAGAACAGGCAGTGTTCCGTATGGCTGGTCAATGCCTCTTCACTGTCTCCCCAGCGGCGAAGATCAAAAGCGGGAAACAGGGCTTTGAGGTCGTGACGACTGTCGAACCCATCCGGAATGAGACAGACAGGATGCTTTGTTCCCGAGGCCAGCGGGCTGCTGGCACTCGCTCGGAAGCCGGCAATATGGTTGAAGATGACGCTCTTGCCGATGTTGGTGCCCCCCACGACGGCCACCACCAGATAGGTGCTATCTCCAAGTTGGGGCAACAGTTTACGGATCAGCAGATCGTACCACTCACGCCCTTCCAGGGGGGGGAGTTTCAGCGGCTGGGTCAGTTCTTCCAGTCGTGTCATCGCTCCGCTCAATCGCTGGACGAGTGAGCCGAAGGTGGCGAGCGTGTCCGTCTCGACCTCCAGATTCGGAGAGGATCGAGCTGACGGGCCGAGTACGGAAGACGAAAACGCTTTAGTCATCGCCAAAGCCTACCTTCGCAAAGTCGTAATAACAAAACAATTACTGAAACGGGATGGGATTTGAGTAGTGGTGAGAACTCGATTCGGTCTCTATACTGTAGCCCGCTGTCGGGAAAAGCATAAAAATGAAACACCTCGGACTGGGGTTTTAACAAGATGTTGATATTTCTTCGCGTGACGTACGTCCTGATCTGTGCGGGAGCCGCCGTGGCTTTGGTGCAGAACCCCATGGCTCCGGAGTTTATCCGTCGCTACTCCGCTTTGTCATTCATCTTGATGATGTTGTTGACGCAGATTGTCACGTTCATCGACATTCTGTTTCCCCGGAAGCGACTCGACGTGATTTCGGCCATCTATTTCGGCCTGCTGGTTGGATGGCTGCTGGCGTTTCAGTTGCAATATGCCGCACAGGCGTTCATGACTTCGATCGGTGTGGGCGTTCAGCGGGATGCCGAAGGAAATAACATTACCGGCGACAACCCCTATGCCCGGGTGATCGGGGGGATGGCGGGGATCATGCTGCCCTACATGTGTATTTCATTCCTGCTGCAGACGAAAGACGACTTCCGCTTTGTGATTCCGTATGTCGAGTTCGCCAAAGAGATTAAGGGCGGTCGGCCGCTGATCATCGACACCAGTGCGCTGATTGACGGCAGAATCTCGGACGTGATGGATACGAGCATCTTCGATACCGAATTAATTGTGCCCAGTTTCGTGCTGGAGGAATTACAGAACATCGCGGACAGTCAGGACAAGAATCGACGCACGCGTGGTCGTCGCGGACTCGACGTACTCACCAAACTCCAGCAGAAACCGAAGGTCGAAGTGCGGATGCTGGAAGTGCGGGAAAAGGACGACCTGGATCACACCGTCGATCAGCGGATCGTCTCGCTGGCAAAACGGATGAGCGGCCGTGTTGTCACCAATGATTTCAACCTGAACAAGGTGGCGAGCGTTCAAGGGGTGGATGTCATCAATCTGAACGATGTCGCCAATGCCCTCAAGCCGCGCTATCTGCCGGGCGAACAGCTCCACATCAAAGTCATGCGGGAAGGTGAATCGTTCGGGCAGGGAGTGGGATACCTCGACGACGGCACAATGGTCGTTTGCGAACAGGCTGCCCATCTGCTTGGAAAAGAAATCGATGTCATCGTGACAAGTATGCTGCAGAACAGTGCCGGTCGGATGATCTTCGGCAGGCTGCTCAACTCGCACGTCCCCGCAGCTCGCTGACGCCGTCTATCGGGTCACACTTCCATCGTGGACGATCTCTGGTTGGACGCGACCGACGAGACGAACTCCCCTGCCCGGCCCTTGTCTCAGGACGAGGGGGCTGTGGGCGGTGGATCAGGTCGTCCTTTCGCCCTGTCGAGGGACTTCCGGACCATTCCCGTTGCTTGCCCGTCCGTCGTTGGACAGGCCTGCGGGCGGAATTCTTTCTGGATTGGTCGGGCGGTCGCCGGACGATGCGTCGATCGCCGCTACCGCTGTGAGGCCCATTCAACTCATCGCGTTGTCATGGGCTTCATCCCGTTCCTGCGTTGACGGAAGCCGATCAGAAGGATCAACCGCAACTGCTGGCTCGGTCGTCCGCTGTGGCAGATCGGCTGACGTGTAGCGTCGTCCGTTCAGAAAGGCACCGACGAAAGTGGATCGGACGCAGTAGTGGTAGCTCAGCAGCAGCAATGGCACTGTTGCCAACAGAATCAAAGGAAATTTGACGCTCCAGTGAAGCGGCCAGTCCATGATGATGGCCTGGGCAAGAAAAATCGGCGGCAAATGGACGAGGTAGAGCCAGTAGGACGCATCCGAAAGATATCTGACAGTCGGAATGGGCTGGTCGAAGAAACGCAAACCCATCCCCATCACTGCAAAGATCCAGTACCAGGTGGCTGTTGCATAACAGACGGCGTAGGCGACCTTGACTCCCAGCGATTCCACTGGTTCAAACCGGGGGACCGGGCCGTTGATCGTTAATGCCGCCACCGACATGCCGGCCGCCAGCATCAGGTTCATCTTCCATCTTGCTTTCAGGCTGTCCAGCAATGCAGGTTGTCGGTGGAGTAGCCAGCCAAAGCCGAAGGTCAGGAAGAATGCAATCAATGCGGTGAGATTGGGAATCAGGGATTTGTCTGGTGTGGGAATTCCCATCCAGAGAATCCAGTCGGGTTCGAATAAGAAAGCGACCGCAACGGGCATGGCGAGTACGACAGCCCCCGCGGGACGAATCAGAATCTCTCGGACGGTGCGGTCAACCGATCGGAAAACGACCCCTTCTCGATCGAACAATCGCACGACCACCCCCCGAAGCGCGAGGGTGACGACATAGAGGATGATCAGGACGTAGAGGAACCAGAGGTGCATCAGGGGGAAGAAGAAGGGGGAATCTGGTGTCGGAGGGGGAGACGGTATTTCCGAACCGGAATGCTGAATCGCCGCATAAGCAATCGGAATAATGACGAGTGGGCAGAGGATTGGCCAGAACAGCAGCAGCGGCAGGACAATTCGCTTCCCACGATTCACCAGAAATGAACGAGCACCTTGCTTGTGATACTGCTGATGCGCGAAAAAACCGGCGATCAGGAAAAAGAGGCTCATTCGAAAGGAATGAATCAAAAAGAACATCAGTCCGAGGGCGACGCTCTCAGACTGGTCGGCAAGTGGGAAACCGACACTTCTCAGTCCCGGCAAGAAGGAAAGTGCGGCATGTAACAGAATTCCGCTGAGCAAGGCAAATGACCGAACGGCGTCAATCGAGTGCAGGCGCTGGGGGACAGTCATAATACCTCTCAGAGGAACTTTGAGATTGCGACCTGCGACGGGGAGAAGTGAGATGCAGCAACATAACGCGACACTCGACTGAACGGATCAATAGAGCTGGCATTTTTAAGGGAAATCGCCTGTTTAGATAGGAATTTCCCCTTTTGTTCTCTATAAAAGAACAGAAATTGGACAGTGTGCCAACAGGAGGCGACTCGACAGATACCATGACGAAACGGGGACGAGGACGGCCGATCATTGAAACCCTGACGCCGTCGCAGGAGCGACTGCTCACGACGATTCAGGAATACATTGATCGCGAAGGACTGTCGCCGACATTGAGAGAGTTAGCCGAGCACCTCGAACAGGGAGTCGCCAGCGTCTACAAACTGGTCCAGCGACTCGAGAGGAATGGCTTCATCGGAAGGACGGCAGGCAAGTCACGAAGTCTGGTCGTGCTCCGGTCTGCTCACGAGCCTCAAGTCGCGGCTCTGGTTTCGATTCCTTTGATCGGAACGGTCGCGGCGGGTACCCCGCTGCTGGCTCCGGAAAATCAGCTTGGAGAACTGCTGGTTGACGCTGCCACAGTACGATCGGGTCGGCACTTTGCATTGCGGGTTTCGGGGCAAAGTATGATCGACGCAGGAATCGATTCAGGTGATCTGCTTGTCGTACGTCAGCAGCCACTCGCGGATCACCGAGAAATTGTCGTGGCACTGCTGAATGACGAGGCCACGGTTAAGCGACTGCATCACCGCAACGGTGAGATCATGCTCTTGCCCGAGAATACACGATATCAGCCAATTCCCGTCGGCCCGGAAGATGACTTTCGGATTGTTGGAAAGGTTGTGGCTGTCCGTCGCTCGTCCACCCAGAACTGAGGCGAGGGCAACGACCTGAACGCGACGCGCGGATGTATCACATGAGCTGGATCATGAGTCACACGCAGGTTTAATACTGAAGTCAAGGATAGCGGTGTACTGTCATGTTGGAACGAATCGCAGCAGTCTCGATTATCATCGGAACGATCCTGGGGTCTGTCGGATTCTTTTGGTTTACGGCCCGGGCGATCCGAAACTTTTTTCGCAGGTCGGGTCCGAAGTCGCTCTATCCTCCGATCCGGTTGGTTCTACTGTCGATTCTGCTGACGGCATTACCGATCGCTGTGAATTCGATGATGATCCGCTTCGTCGGGCACGGACCCCATGACAAGAACGTTTCAGGTGAGCGCCATCTCACTCTCACCGGTTGGGACCGCGATGACTATTCGATCATCGGGTCAAGTCATGATCTGGTCGCCCTGCAGATGGCGAACCCGGACGTGACCGACGAGACTCTCAAGTATCTGACGGGCCAGGCTCAGCTTCGCGAACTGGATCTGAACAACACGCAGATCTCTGACGAAGGTCTCAAAATTCTGGCAGAGCTCCCTGCCCTGCGGGACCTGCGACTGGCGCGAACGAAAATCACCGATGCGGGATTTCGAGAGCACCTATTGGGGAAGGAAAGTCTGTTGAATCTGGAACTCACCGGGACGTCCGTTGCGTCAAAAACATTGAGAGAGTGGAAGGCGGAGAACTCAGAACGCAAGTACCTGAAATGATTTACAGGATCACAGGGCGCGCGTGATTACTATGTCGTCCCACAGGCTTTCATCCTCATGTCTGAATCGTTTTCGCGTTTTTTCTCTTGATTTTAGCCAATTTGTTGCCTTTGCCAACAATCTTTGCCATCTGGGCTTTAACTGCCAGCGGCCAGTCACTACTCTGTTTGTTGCAAAAAGCTGCGTTTTTCTGAGTGGAGTCGGGAAAACCCGGGTTTACACGGAACTTTGGACCGCTTTGTTCGTCCAACCTCTTTTGTCACGACGCACAGAGAGAGTGGGTTTGCGGGTCCGGCAGAGGTCGAAATCGATGTCCATCACAGTCGCAGTTTCGGGCAGATCGCCCATTAGTACCAACGAACCGCAGATCACCATCGGGAGCCATCCTAGTTGCGTCATTGCCTTTCCGGGTCTGGCAGACGTGAAGTCGATCCACGCGATCATTCACGAGGTCCAGGGGCGTTGGATGATCGAACCCTGTCAGGGGGAAGTGCAGGTTGTCGGGAAAGAGAAGCTGGATCGCGGATGCGAGCTGATGCCCGGCGATGTGATTATGCTGTCCCCCGACTGTCCTGAGCTAACTTTTGAACCTGAGGACGATAGTTTCCTTCCCGATTCGTCCACCCAGGACGAGGATGAATTTCGTCTGGTGCCGCTGGAAGATGCCCCCAAATCGTCTGGAACGATTCCTGCGCGCCGTTCTCCTTCGTCCGCGACCATTCCCACTACGGACGCTCCGTCCGCAGGCAAGTCATCTGATAAAGTCCGTGTCCCTCAATCCCCGTCTTCCGGAGCGATTCCGGTGAAGCCCCGTAGCTCGGGGACGATTCGTGCAGTCGGCCTGGACCGAGAGTCTTCCGGCAAGGCCGCAGGAGAATCCAAGTCCCGGCAATCTGATCAGAATATTCCTGCCCGGAAATCGAACTCGAATCTCCCCGCGCGCAAATCCGATCCGAGTCTTCCTGCATCCGGCGCTAAGCGGTCCCGCAGCAGTGGGCAGATCCCGGTTCATAAGCAACCGGACGATGAGGGAATCGCTACTGGAATGGTCTTAACGCGGACGAATTCCTGGGACATCGCCTCCGACGACGACGATCTGCCCCTCGCACCCCGCAGCCGTCGTTCCAGCAACGATGCCGAGATGAAGTGGATCATGATGGTAGTCGGACGGAGCGCCGGTGGGGGGCTGGCACTTCTTGTCATGTGGTTGACGATCAGCACGATCTGGAAGTCGTTGGGGAACGCCCCTGCTGGTCTTCCGGAGGCAGGTTCGGCGAGCGTCGCCGATATTTCCCCTGCTGCCGTGGCAAATGTCGCCCCGTACGTGCCACCTCGCACGACCACGCCAGCAAACGCGGTCACGAAAGGGACCGTCCCGAAAGACGCAGGGCAGACAAACACCACTTCGCCCGCAATGGTGAAACCCCCCGCCCAGTCGGAAACGACAACGACGGAAACGAAGGTTGTTACAAATAAAGATCCGGCGACGCCCCAGGACTCAGGGGCTGATCAGGGGAACGTGGACGGCGAATCGAGTTCTGAACTGCTTGCACGAATTGGTGCTGATTCAGAAAGAACGACGATTGAGCCCGTGGAAGGTGAAGCTGCCGAAGAAGTGGAAGCAGAAGAGGGGAGCTTGTCCCCCTTACAGCTTGCCACGATGGACAGCATTTATGCAGTCATGGTCGAAGACCCGACGAATCAACGGAAAAGACAGGTGGGAACTGCCTGGGCTGCATCGCCCCGCCATCTGGTCACGTCCGCAACGGTTGCTCGCATTGTGGAAGAGTCACGGCAGCAATCCCGCGTAGTGTATGCCCTGCATCCAACGTCTGAACGTAAAGTTCAGATAGCGAGCGTCCGAATGCACAATCACTATCGTCAGGCCGCTCGACTGGTTGACGAAGCCATTGAAAAGAACAACGAAAAAAAACAGGTTCAGTTCCAGAAGGCTCAGGTACGCTTCGATATCGCTGTCATGAACGTCAGTCCTGCTGATAAGCTGGAATCGTTTCTGGAAGTTGCGGTCGCCCCTTTGAAGAATTCCAAAGAGGCGGTGTTCAGTATGGTGGGGCTTCCCTTCCAAAAACCCGACAAGGTTGCGGCGGTTCCGCCATCAGTCCTCAGGGAAAGGCATTCGTTGCGGCCATCGTGGAATTCCCCATTGCAGGCGAAGGATTCTTCATTGAACATCCAGTTTCCCTGGCATGAGAAGGATCCGAACTGGGCAGGAAGCCCCGTGATCAACGCGCAGAATCAGGTCATTGGCGTTTACGCGCAACTTCCTGCGTCGAAAACCGCTGAAAGTCGGAAAGGACGCCCGGAAGCGGTGGTCGTCTGGGTGGGGCTGCTGCGTGAGTTCGCCCAGGATGCGGTGAAGTCTGTGAGCATCGACGACGAGTTCTGATCTGTCAGCATCGTCCCGATTCCCACTCAGCGACTTTGCAGGGGCGCTCACGATCGGAGTGAGCGTCACAATCTTCGATTGTGTCTACGATCAGTGCCACTGCGTCTGCTCGTTCTTCCCTCTGCCAGCACTCCTGGAATGGGGCCACTTCGCGCGTCATTGAACTGACATTGAACGCCGTGCTCGAAATGAACTCATGCAGGACCGGGAACATTACTCGTTCATTCTGCTGACGGGCCCGGATTTGAAGCCTTCTGCTGCGAAAGTGGCAATGCCGCCGTTTCTGCCCCCCGTTGGCCACGCTAAGCACACGATGGTCCGGGAATTGCATTAACTGACGCTGCAGAAGCGCACTGATGCTGCTCGGGATGAATTCGCAAGGGAGATTGTCCTTGCACAGAGTGATCTTGGTCGTTCAACCGATCGGGATGCTGTGCTTGTTTCTAGATGACCAGCCTGAGACGGGGTCGTTTCCTCTTCAGCGACAGCCGTCTCAGGTCTGGTCCATGCCTTCATACGAACGAACTGCTCATCCTCGGTTCCAGCTGAACTGCGGCCGGCGAACCAGGCCCCAGTCCAGAGAAGGGTGAGCTTTGCAGACCGTTGGCCGGACGAATCCTTCGGCGGGATGCAGGTTGCCTCCGGTGAGACGCTGCGCTTACCCCCGGAAGCTTGAGTTGTGAACATCACCCACTGATGACTGACCCACATGTTTGCGCGCCCTTTCCCCAATCGATAACAGACATTTGAGCTGAAACCCAGAGAGGACAAGACTGCGATGAAACGAATAGCGAAATCACTTTTGTTATTGCTGGGGCTTTCCACACAGCTTGTCGCACAGGAAGTCAGCGAACTGGACGCAATTACCAAGCGGCTCGACTCGAAGTCGCTGCGGGAAAAAGTCGAAGCGGTCAGGTTGCTGGGCGAGATTGGTTCCCCCGCGTCTGCTGCGGTCGCTTCCCTGCTCCCGTTGCTGGAAGAGGAGGATCCGGGAGTCCGCTATGAAGCGATCATCGCGCTCGGGCGAATTCATTCAGAGTCGGAACAGGTTGTCCCTGCCCTCACCCGGCAGCTCGAAGATCGTAATCCCGTCATCCACCATGCGGCGATCAATGCATTGCGGGATTTCGAAAGCGATGCGGAATCTGCTTTGCCCAAACTGCGAACGTTTCTGAAAGACAAATCACCCCTCATTCGGCTTAGCGCTGCGCGAGCCGTTGCGGAGATCAGCAAACGAGGGAGCTCAGAAATTGACGAGGCTCGATCGGTGCTGGTCGAGAGTCTGCAGAGTCCTCATCCCCAGATCGCTGGCAACGCCATCAGCGGGCTGGTGATTCTGAGTGTGTCGGCGCTGCCGGAGATCGTCGCCCTGCTGGATAGCAAGGACGTACAAACCGTCTGCAACGCGTGCAGCGCACTTGCGGCAATCGGCCCGTCTGATCCGAAAACAATCGCGAAATTGGCAGAGCTGGCCAAATCCGACAACGCCGCCGTGCGCTGGCATGCGGTCACCGCCATTGGCGAAGGTGGGCAGGAATCTCAAGCGGCGCTGCCAGTACTGATCGGAACCTTAAAAGATGAGGATGCGAATGTTCGATTCAGTGCGCAGCAGGCCCTCTATCGACTGGGTGAGGCCGCGGTTCCTGCCTTGATCGATGCTCTGGATGATGAAGAGACGCAACTGGTCGCCACTTCCATTCTCGGTGGGATGGGGCCGGCTGCCAGTTCAGCGGCTGGTCGACTGGCCGATCTGGTCGAATCGCCCAATCATAGCGTACGTCGTGAAGCCGTTTTTGCCCTGGCGTCGATTGGCGGTGACGCGACTTCACACGTCCCCGAGTTAATCAAAGCACTCGAAGACAAGCAGTTCCCGTATCCCGGAGTCGTCGCCTACTGTCTGGGAAGACTTCGTGCGAAAGACGCCCAGGATGCGTTGCGGACAGCACTGGACGAAGCCGAGGACCCACTGACTCGTCTGGCCATCGCATGTGCCTTAATCGACGTTGATCCCAAGGATGAAGACAACGTCAACGCGGCATTGCCTCATGTCACGTCCGCACTTCGAGATGAACGGCCACAACTGCGACGGGAAGCGATTTTCGCGCTCGGTCGAATGGGAGAGCGGGCTAAGGTCGTCGCACCCGTGCTGAGCGAGTCCATTAATGATCCGGATCCGGTCGTCCGGCGGGAAGCGCTGGTGGCTCTGGCAGAGATGGCGCCCAAAGGGGAGTCAGCGATCAAGCTGTTCGTCGATCTGCTGGGTGAGAATGATCCGACCGTGAGATCGGTCGCCAGCTACGCCCTGGGGCGGATTGGAAAGCCGGCTCACGCCGCGACTGCACCGCTGCTGCAATTGCTGGAGAGCCCTGATCTTCACGAGAAAACTCTGGCGGCCTGGGCGCTTGTCCGTGTCTCTCCGGAACCCAAAACAAAAGAGGTGGCGATTCCGCTGCTCGTAGCGGCTTTACATGGTGATAAAAATCCCCAGATGCGACTCCAGATGGCACAGACACTGGGAGAAGTCGGGGAAGAATCGGCTTTGGCGAAAGAAGCGTTGGAGCTTGCTCTGAAAGACTCTGACGAAGCCGTTCGGACCGCCGCCGACAAAGCAATCAACTCGTGGAAATAAGGAATAACCAATGATGACTCCTCTTAGAACACTGATACTTCTTGCGATTGCACAGTTAAGCTTCGCAGTGCCGGCCTCGGCACAATGGTATATCAATCAGGGATTTGGTAACGCAGGCTTCGGACCGATGGGTGGCAGTGCCGGGCCCGCATCGAGCCTGGGGGCGGGACCGATCGGATGGACACAGCCTCGGGCTGTGGGAGACCTCAACATCGGGGGTGCCTTTGGTGGAGGGAGCGTCACCGCCAACGGCACGCTGAACGGGGCCGTCGCCAGCGGGTATTATGCGAACGCTGCGGGTGGGCTCGGATTCGGCGGATACGGCGACGCTCTGCTGTATGGGAGTGCTGCCGCCGCAGGATATGGGGGCTATGGCGGATACGGAGGCGGGATCACAGTCGACCCTTACTCGAACTATGCCGCCGTCCAGTACAATGGGATGGCCAACCTGTTGAGAGCGGACGGAAGCTACACCCTCGACGAGTCCAAGGCGATGGAACATACCGAAAAAGCCCGGACCCGTTACATCGACAATGAGCAGAAGATCTATCAGGCTCGGCAGGCTTTCAAGCGAATGAAGGCGGCTGAGGTTACGGAACAACGGGACGCCGATCGAGCGACACGAGAGCGTCGAGAAGAGTTTCTCGCTGCGAATCGACCCCGCCCGCTGAGTCAGGAACACTACGATCCCGACAATGGCAGAATCCAATGGCCTGCTGCATTGATGGAAGCAGAATTTGACGAAACGCGCAAGTCGATCGACGATTTGTTCGAGCAGAAGACACGAGGGTACGACAAATCTGCTACGGCCTCCAAACTGAATCTGGCGGTTCAGGACATGCGTGAAATTCTTCGTACACAAATTCTGATCATTCCGCTGCAGGACTATTCCGAAGCTCGCCAGTTTCTGGACCGCATGGCGGCAACGGTGAAGTAACAGATGATTGTCAAAAGTGTGGAAACGGGTTGGGAAGTTGTCTACCAGGCCGCTCACGCCTTATTGGCCGGGAAAATTGCGACACAGCTTCGGCAGCTCCCTGCGGTCCATTACTGGCCAGAGACACTGGCGGCACTTTTTGAGCATGATGACCATAAGACGTCCTTTGGCAAAAATGTCTACTTGACCAGCCTGGGAGCACCCAAGGACTTCACGCAGTTTCGCTTCACCGCCAAAGAGCGAGCGCGAGAAGTGAGCCGCAGGATTGAGAACGGCTATCGGAAGCACCGCTGGATTGGATTGCTGGCCGCCCGCCACGCCGAGGAACTTTATCGGTCTGAGAAAATTTCCCCGAGTTTGCGGGCCTTGATCGATGACGAGATTGAGCGGCGAGCTGCGATTCTGCACGAGCTGGGAACAACGAAGGCCGCACTGGAATCCGCGTATGCGGTCCTGCAGTGGTGCGATCGAATTTCACTGATCTTGTGCCAGGGGGCAATCCCTGCCATGCACCGCAGAATTGAGATTGCGCCGCTCGAAAATCAGCGCTATCAGATGTGGCAGCGTCCAGATAATACCGTCGCCATAGAACCCTGGCCGTTCTCGGCAAAAATCTTTGTCGAACATGTTGAAGTTCGGACGCTCCAGCAGCTCATCTTTACTTCGGACAGTGAGCTGCAGGAGCACCTGAGGGCCTGCCCTGTCGAGATGCGGACATGGCACTTTCAGAAAACCGCTCGTTCCAACCGTAGTCATTGAGCGGCTGGTTGAGCGAGAGACAGGAACGCGGCTTCCGGCAAACATTTGGTCGAGCGAGCAACGAAAGTTGCCCGCTCGACTGTCATAAACCGGTTACTTAGGGAAGCAATCGGATGCAAGCGGGGCTGACCTGTGAAATCGGCTCTCCGACCGACTTCAATTTTCCGGACTGGCCATCAATCTTGAAGACGGCCATGTTGTTTCCCGGCATATTCGCACAGAGCAGTAGTTTTCCATCAGGCGTGATCAGAAGGTTCTGCGGACCTTTGCCCAGGCTCGGTTCGATGCCGATTAACGTCATCTGACCATCTGCCCCCAATCGATAGGCAGCAATGCTGTCGTGTCCGCGATTGGTACCGTAGAGGAACTTGCCATCCGGAGTGATCTTGAGGTCAGCGCAGTGAGTCACTCCTTTGAAGTCCGCAGGAAGAGTCGAAATGTTCTGTCGCTCTTTCAAGGTTCCGGTCTTGGTATCGTAGTCGAACAGGGTCACCGAGTTATTCAGTTCGTTGATCACGTAGACGTAGCGTCCGTTGGGATGGAACGTCAGATGTCGCGGTCCCGCCCCTGCCGGAGATTTAACGAAGGGAGGGGTGTTGGGCACCAGCTTGGCCGTCGCCGGGTCAAGCTGATATCCCAGGACCTGATCGATACCAAGATCGGCTGCGAAGGCGAAGCGGTTATCAGGGCTGACGACGAGACAGTGAGCGTACGGGCCTTTCTGGCGGACGGGATCGACGCTTGATCCTGAATGCTGGATGAAGGTGGCTGCTTCCTTCAGTGAGCCATCAGCCTGTGTGGGAAATGAGGCGATGTTCCCCGTTGAATAGTTGGCGACCAGCACCGACTTCCCAGTCGCGTCGACGTCAACGAAGCAACTCGCCGTTCCCTGTGTCGACTGTCGGTTCAGAAACTTCATTCGGCCCGTCTTCCCATCCAGGGCGAATGCAGAGACGTGCTCGGATTCTTCACCACCAAAGGTCTTGGCATCAATGGTGTAGAGAAATTTTCCGTCGCGTGAGATTGCGAAGAAGAACGGGTTACTAATGTCTCCCGTCCGGTGAGTCGCCTTGAGGGAACCCGACTGAAGGTCCAGTTCGTATGCCTGGATTCCGCCCTCCTTACCGGGGGCGAACGAAGAAATCAGGACGACGGGTTGTTCTGCTGTGACGGTCGAGATTGTGGGGTTGAGCATGGTGGCCATCAAGAGTGCAAAAAGAGACCGGGGTCGAATCAGATTCATCAGTGGCTCCGTCAGAAGTGTTCAAGATCCCATATGAAGGCGATGGCAAACGGGCAATCGAAAGATGACTTTCCCAGATCGGAACGCTCGGGCCTGGCGCGGTTGCAGTTCTCCCTTGTTGCGCTTCAGGGGTGAAAAAGGGCTCGTCCTCCTCGATTGCTGCTGAACCATTGACCATCCACGTATCGCAATTCACGACGCGAAACGCCCCCGGGAATGCAGGGGGTGCCATCTTAACGAGTTCTCGTCGACGCACCAGAAACTCGCTTGCACAAAAGATTTAGACGGCACGTCGGTTCGCAGATCGTCCGTGCGGTGAAGTCCCCGCAACTCGTGCGCGTCGGATATTCGATTTCACAAAATTGTCTGAAGAAATCGACTGGAACTTTCCAGCTACGTGCCTAGAACAGTTTGTCTCAGCTGTGGCGAGCGACCGTAATCTGCTGCGGCGGGAATTTTCCCGTTGGGTAGTAACCTCGCTCGAAAATTGAGGCCTCGGCATCGCCCCCTGTTGGAGGGGCGGGCCACGATTCAGATCACGGGCAAGTGCGCGCTCGGCATTCTTTGCCGAGATGCCTTATCCGCAGCCATTGGCCTATTTACCCGCCAATAACTCCGGTTTTTCGCTGTCGCCACAGGCTGTCTAGGTGACTCCCATTTCGTTTTGGACTGTAAGGATTCGGCTCAATGGAATTTTGTGGATTGCGACGTTTTAGTAAGAAACTGCCCGCACTCATCGGTGGAGTGATGGTCGGATTTAGTAATCTGATCGTTTCGGCTGGCGTTATCCATCAGTATAACGTTATTACCGTGAAGGACGTTAATACCCAGAATGACATTGAGGGGCCTTCTTTGATCGGTGGTAACGCCAACCTCGCCACGGTCGGAAATAATGCCCCGCCGCAGGGGGGAGCTCCACTGGTGACTGTTCTGGGGAATCTGAACGGTCAGAACCTGAATATCAACAGTGGCGGCAGCCTGGCCATCGGCGGTACCCGCAACGCGAATGTGAACTACAATTCCGACTCAAATGGTGTTCGCGGCAGCCAGATTAATCTGAGTAGTTCCGAGGTTTCGACGCTGGCTTCTGCCATTCAAGAGATCAAATCGGTCTCGTCCGGTTTCGCTCAGATGTATGCTGATAACTCGCTGTTCGCCCAGAACACACTGAATGCCTCCAACGTCTTTCAGATCAACTATGTTGACTCCGATGGGTACGCGATTGCATCCATTGCAGGCAGTGCCTTGACCGCAATGAATGCGAATTTTGGTATTAACTTCAACGTCCCGCTGGCGTCCATCTCATCGCTGGTGATTAACGTCACCGGGGCCGGAGATATTGATATCGGTAGCAGTATTCACTTCAACGGCTTTCAGAACAATTCCTATTTGACGTCGCACCTGATCTGGAACTTTACCGATACAACCAAGCTCAACGCAGGAGCTAATATGCACGGTGCAATTCTGGCCCCTTTTGCTGACGTGAAGACAGGTCCTTCGATGGATGGGTCGATCTGGGCGAACTCTCTGAAGGCGGGTGGTGAGGTTCACTATCCACTCTATGCAGGTAACGGACCGCTGAATCCTTCTCCGGTTCCTGAGCCAAGTACGCTGGCCCTTGGTTCGATCGCTTCCGTCATGTTCAGTGTCTATTCCTACCGTCGTCGAAAGAACGCGGTCTGATCCAGATCTTGCACAATCGCAGGGAAGAACTCCTGGAGTTCTTTCTCTTCCTCCCCCCTCTCTCTCCTCGACCTGACATTGTTCGGGAGCAGGAGGGAGAGGAACTTTCCGCTGAATATGTTCTGCGGTTTCCCGATAGTAGCCGTTCGCAGGCGACACAGGGAACGGACTCTTTCTCACCAGCTTCTGGCGACTTCGGCCCCTCAACTTTGCCCGAAGTCGTCGCGGACCACTTTGAGAATGCGTCAGTTCCCCACCTGCGAACGGTTATTGCATTTCCTGTGCATCCGTCCCCCGAGTTGAGACTGGGATGCGCAAGTTTCCGCGTGCGTGGGTCCATCTCCAGTAACTGAAGCCCGGCCTCGAAGAGGCTCTGATGTCGATGATCACTCACTTATGGCCTGATTGCGAGCGTCGTTGAAAATCTTCCCGCTCAGGAATGGCACTTGGCACAAGTGACGGTGGGCGGGATTTGCTGCGTCAGGTTCATCTCACAAATCCGTTTGGCTCGGGCCGGCCCACATTCAGGACATTCGAAGAAACGGGCACTGTCCCAGGTGTCCATGAAAATCCGAGGCTTTACACTTTGCCGGCTCGCATAGTCGAGACCCCGTTCCAGCGTTCGTTCCATGCTGTGGATGACAGGGGGAGAGTAGTCGCCTGTGGCCTGAAGCCGCTCCATCATCCCATTTCCCCCCCGTGTTGGAATAATGCTGACACACCTGGCACCCTGTTCGACCGCATGTTGGACCGAACGGAGAGCCCATTCCATCCCCTGCTCTTCGTCCATGCCCGGTGGCTTCAGCAGGACGAAGGCTCTGACGGCGATTCCGTTCTTTACAAGAAACTGTGCCGCGTCGTCGAAGTCCTCCACGGTCATCCGCTTATTAAGGGATGCCAGTGCTGCGGGGTGAACGGTTTCCAGTCCCAGTGCAATTTCCAACCCGGTCTGGACCTGGTCGTGAAACTCGAGGCAGCGGTGATTGATCAGTCGAGGATGGTTTTCCAGGATGACCGTTTCGAAGCTGCACACGAGCGAGGCGATTTCGGCGTGGTCTTCCCGCGGAATCGCCTGGGGATCGAAGAAGCTTCCCGCGTTGTACAGTTTGACATGCTTCGCAGCAGACTGCGGAGTACACGCGTGTCGAATTTGTGCGGGAATCGCTCCCAGGGGGACTCGTTCGTCCAGAGTATTCTTCCACAGATCGCACATGGTGCAGCGGAACGGACACTCCCGGTTGGTGAGGAAGATCGTCAGAACATCTTCGATCCGACCCTGTGACGATCGTTCCGGCTCAATCAGGGTCAAATAGGGTTTCCAGGGGTCGAGACGATTCTTTGTCGGGCGGGTGGCCACGACCTCGGCATCGCTGATGGGAAGGCTGAACATTGTTGATCCTCAGCGGGGGTTTCCCTGTGCTGGCGGTCCTGGAAAACGCTGTGCGTGGAATGTGATAAATCATTCGCTTGCCAAAGGTTGCAACCTGAACACAGGTACACTGAAGTAAGGCCAGTGACGATGTCCGGAATGCGAGGTGGCGGAGTCTTTACCGGTGCATTGAACTCGAAAAGGACCGGCTCGAAAACATCGGCTTCCCTGATTTCCAGCATTGGATTAACTTAACCCCATCCAATAGTCCACGGAGGGAATCGGAGATGGCGACGGTCACAATGAGAGAAACCAGGAACGATTCCGATCGATCGGTACGCCAGATCATCGCTTCGGCCCGGTCGGTCCGGAAGCAGGCGAAATCGCGGGTCGGCCTGGTCGGTGCCCTGGGGATGTCGTGCCTGTCGGGACTGCTGCTATGGCTTTGCTTCACTCCTGTTGATGCCAGTCCGCTGGCGTGGTTCGCCACGATTCCGCTGCTGCTCCTCGTCAGGATCCCGGATCGGACGGGATGGATGTATCCTTCAATCTATGTCGGAAGCCTGATCAGTCAACTGGCAACTTTGCAGTGGATGCGGCTGGGTGATCCCACGATGTACATCGCGTGGATTGCCCTTTCGATCTACCTCGCATTTTATGCCGTCGCATTTGTACTGATCTCACGCGTCGCCGTGCACCGATGTGCGTTGCCGCTCGCCCTGGTTGGTCCGGCTGTCTGGACCGGCCTGGAATATCTCAGAGCTCATCTGATGACCGGATTCGCGTGGTACTTCCTCGGGCACTCGCAGTACCGCTGGCTGGAACTGATTCAGGTGAGTGACATTGTGGGGGCGTACGGTGTCAGCTTTTTGATCGTCATGACTTCGGCGGCGCTGGCATTGATGGTGCCCCATCGCTGGTTGATTCGCCTCAATCTGGTTCTGCCGTCAACCGGACCAGTAACCGCTTCCGGATTGACGCTGTCTGATCTGGTCCAAGTCACGGCGACCTTCAGTGTGTTTGCCTCCGTTCTGGTCTACGGGTACGTTCGAAGGGGGCAGGCCGACTTTCAGCCCGGTCCACGCATGGCGTTGATTCAAGGGAATTTTGTGGCGTCGCTGCGAGAAGAACCAGCGTCGCAGGATGACATCTATCTTACGCATCTTCGACTGAATGCCCGCGCTGTCCGTGAGCAGGCACAGGTGATTGTCTGGCCGGAAGCGATGTTTCCCTGGCCCTTAATGACGCCCGCAGAAGAACTGTCGAATGACCAACTGCGGGAACTGGTTCCGACAGTGAATCCCGCGATGTGGCGTGATACCACGGTCCGCTCTGTTCTGACGGAAGAGAGTCAGCGCTCGGGTGCCGCGTTGATTTTCGGGATCCACTCCGCCGAAGCCAAGCCGGGAATCGTCTCGCAGCATAACTCGGCCGTCTTTGTCCGTCCTGACGTCGGCATCGCCGGACGTTATGACAAGATTCACCTTGTCCCGTTCGGTGAGTATATCCCACTCGTGAACGTGCTTCCGTTCCTGAAAGCGTTCTCGCCCTATAATGAATCGCACGGATTGTCGGCGGGAAAATCGGCCGCGATCTTTGAATATCTGGGCTGGCGAATGGCACCGGTGATCTGCTTCGAGGACACCGTGCCGCACCTGGTGCGAACGATCGTCGCATCGGGTTCTGATTTTGAACGGGGGCAGCCGGTCGATGTTCTGGTCAACATGACGAATGACGGATGGTTCCATGGTTCCAGTGAGTTGGATCAGCACTTGATTACTGCGGCGTTTCGCGCCGTTGAGTGTCGCACTCCGGTGGTGCGCGCTGTGAATACCGGGATTTCTGCGGTGATTGATGGGGACGGAGCGATTCGCGAACCGGACGTGTTCATTGATGGTGACGCACGCAAGAACGGTGACGCCCCTCCCCGGACCACACTGCGCGATCCCAAGACAGGGGCCTGGCACAAGAACCTGAACGCCGCGGTCATCCAGACGGTTCCTTTGGATGCTCGCCGCAGTCTGTATGTGCAGTACGGTGACTGGTTCGCCGCGCTGTGTGCCGCTGCGGCACTGGGCTTCGGTCTGTTCGGCTTTGTTCCGACTCGAAAAGTTAGGGAATCGACGCCGTCTCTGGCCTAATCCCACGTTTTTCGAGGCGGGAAGAGGGAGTCATCAGGTCGGGATGGCGACCTGAACCCACTCTAAGGACGCTCTCCCTGCGCATTCGCATTCCGTCGGTCGCATTTGCCCGGGAAAACGCTTAAGGCCCCAGCTATGTTCGTGCCCGTAATCCATACGCGACCGTCGCATTTTTGGCGAAGAACTTTTCGGTAGCGGTCTGCCCCTTATCGCGGAAGAATTCTCTCACGATCTGGATCACGACTTTGTACGGAGCAGCCCGATCGCTCACCGGCCAGTCGCTGCCGTAAATCAGACGATCCTCACCGAACGTCTTCCAGGCGGTCTCCAGAATCGGGCGATAGTACTCTGTTTCGACGGGGGGCTGGTGTTCTGCTGTCCGTGCTCCTTCCGTCAGGGCTGAAACTTTGAGGAACACATTCTGATGGGCAGCGCAATCCTTTAGCCCACGTGACCATTCCGCGGGAGGTTCCTTCCCGTCGATACGAACGTTGGCGAGATGATTAATGGCGATACGGAAATCGGGAAGCAGCTTCGCCAATCGGTCCACCAGCGGCAGCGACTCGATTCCGCCATTCACATCGAGTTGCAGGTCGGCGTCGTTCATCTTTCGGAGATCGGCGAGAAACGACGGTTTCTCTAATCCGTGGGCGAGGAGATCAGAGCCAATCCGGATACCACGATAAAGGGGATTCTTCGAGAAGCGGGTCAGCAGTTTTCCGAACGATTCTTCACCCGGTGACAGATTTCCAACGATCCCTGCTACGAACGGGTCCCCATCCGCCAGATCGAGCAGCCATTGGTTGTCCTCAACCCACGGACTGGCTTCGATGATGACCGTGCCGGTAACTCCATAAGGGGCGGTGGCTCGACGAAACTCCGGGGGGAGCACTGTGCGGTAAAGTGCGGAATCTTCTTTTGATGGCCAGGGAATACCCTCAGGACGTGAGGGGTCATAAAAGTGCGTATGCGCATCAATGATAGGAAACTTGTCGCCTTTTTCGTTGGCCACGCTTGCGATCGTGCCCAGGGTGTTAGTCAGTCCCGCAGCGGCGATCAAACTGGAGGTCATAAAATCGCGGCGATTGATCTGCATCGATTGGCTCTCCCCTGGATGGTCAGTTCACTTCTATGAAGTCCCGACAGTACGGCAAGTCGGATTGGCGTTAACAAGGCCCGAGCGATGGTTCAGATCGAGTAGGCGCGTCACCACGCGAGGCTTGCTGCTGCTGAAACACCATTGCGAAAAACGGAGTGGGAAACAACTGTAGCAGGCCTTGGTCTTCTTCCGGTCTTGAGTCGTTGCTCACGTCGCTTGCGCACCCGGCGCGGCAGGAACACAGGCCCTGATTCAGGTTGAGTTCGTTTTGGACTCAAACTGGAGTGAGCCTTGGCCACGTGGCGTTGTTCCGACTGGTGCCGCCACGGGTGAATGTCAGGCGGTCTGTCATCAATGTCCTTGAAATCAGACGTTGTGTCTCTTAGTCTGGCGTTGATGTTGAGGGGCATCATTGTGCTTTAGTTTATGACGTGCGACAGTTGTCGCGAACTGTGCTCCTCACTTCGAAATGCTTACTTCTCCCCGATAGCAGGCGTGTCATGTACAAAGTTCCCGCGAGTTTGACGTTTCTCTTACTGTCGATCAGTCTAATGGCAGGCTGCGGAGAGCAGAAAAAAGCTGCCGTGACGGACAGCGACCAGGCAGGCGAACGAGCGATAAAGCCGGCGGCGTCCCCATCCGATCACAACGAACCCGCTGTGGCAACGAAGGCTGAGACCCCCGGTCAAACCCCTGCGAAGGATGCGTCTGAGACCGCGAATTCATTGAAACCGACCGGCGGGGAGTCTACGGCGACGACAGCGCAAACCCAGGAGTCGCCTGTTCGCACGCCGCCAAAGCCGCTCACTGAAGCCGTCTTTCTTCCGGACAATCTAGTCGGCATTTCGGTCCTTCACCCCAAGGCGTACTTTGAGACCAAAATGGGGCGATTGCTGATTGAGCTGGGATTTGAGACTGAGTCGGGTACTCCCAGCGATCTGCTGCGCCGGCTGGGGCTCAAGTTCTCTGACCTCGAACGAGTCACCGTCGCGATCGATCAATCGCTGGTGACGGGGATCGCACAGCAGGTCGGCCTCCCGGTTGCAAATCTGGCCGCGCCGGCACCGCAAGGTGACCACCAGTACCAAAACGCGATGAAGCAGATTGCGCTGGCCTTTCACAATTACCACGACACATTCGGGAAGTTTCCTCGCGCGAATGGGGACGGAGACGGACGTAAAACGGGGTTGAGCTGGCGTGTCCATCTTCTTCCGTTCCTTGAGCAGGCCCCTCTTTACAATGAATTCCATCTGGACGAACCGTGGGACAGTGACCACAACAAAACTCTGATTGCTCTGATGCCCGCGATTTTTGAATCGCCGGGAGTGACAGAAGAAGGCCATACGGCATTTCATGTCTTCACGGGCGAGAATACGCCCTTCCATGGGGATTCCGGGACCCATCTCTCTCTCATTACGGATGGAACGTCGAATACCGTTCTGGCGATACAGTCGGCCCCTGACAAGGCTGAGATCTGGACGAAACCCGGAGGATTGGAAGTGGACCTGGCTTCACCGCGCGATTCTTTGGGTGAAGACCCCGAAGAAGGTTTTCTGGTCGCCATGGGAGACGGTCAAGTGCTTCGACTACCTGTAGGTATCGATGACAAAACTCTTGCCGCAATTATCCACCCCCGGGACGGAGCGGTCGTTGATTTAAACAAATGGAAGGTCAACTCGCCCAAGACGCCCCCGCTACCGACAACGATCATCGAACTGTCGCGAGAGGTTCCCCAGGCGGAACTGGTGAAATCGGTTCTCGGTGAGTCGAAGGAAGAGACTTTTGAAGGGGTGAGTTACTCGCGAAATCAATCGACGGCCGTCTGGTTCCCCGCGACTCAAACGGTCGTCGTGGCACCGATTGAGGCTGTGAAACAGATGATCTCGGCGAAACAGGCGGGCAAGAGCAGTACCTCGCCACTCGTCAAGGAACTGAATCTGGCTGCCAGCATCAGTGCTGCTGTCGATCTCGAATCCCAGGCGTCGATTCTGGGCTTTCTCGCCCAGTTTAACCCGATGCTCGGCATGGTGTCGGAGGTCAAGACGATTGCGATGCAGTTCTCGGGAACGGGTGATCCTGCAGATCCCATGCTGGCGCTGGACATCACGGCAACGAGTTCTGAAAAAGCGGCAAGCCTGTTCGGCATTTCGTCGATGGCCCTGAACCAGGGAAAAATGAATATCGCACAGGCGCCATTGGCTCCCAATGCGAGTAACGAAGACCGCGAGATGATGGCGCTGACGAAGCAGCTTGTTGCCTCTACGACGCTGGAACAGCTTGGCGAAAAAATTCACTTCGGCGTGCCAGTTCCCAAGAATTTCGATCAGATGCCAGAGATCATGAAGCCCGCTTTGGTTTCGGGACAAAAGACGGCGCGCATGGCGATCCAGATGACCGCTATCCGTGAGATCGGTCTGGGTTTTCACCAGTATCATGATGTTCATGGCGCGTTCCCGTCGGCCAGTCGCGTGCTGCCCGGCAAACCGAAGGGCCTTAGCTGGCGCGTGGCTCTGCTGCCCTACATCGGTCAGAAGGAACTCTACGACCAGTTCAACCTGGGCGAAGCCTGGGATAGTGAGCACAACAAGCTGCTGATCGAGAAAATGCCTGAGGTGTTCAAGTCAAAAGATGTCACTGAACCCGGTAAAACAGCCATGCATGTCTTTGTCGGTGCCGGAGCTCCATTTGCAGACGATGCCGCCCCCCCTATCCCTGATTTTTCCGATGGGGCTTCCAACACCATTCTCGCCGTTCTCGCAGGTCCTGATAAAGCGGAAATCTGGACCAAGCCGGGGGGCCTCGACTTTGACCCTGAGAACCCGATCGCTGCGCTCGGGGATCTGACAACCGATAGCTTCATTGCTCAAATGGCTGACGGTAGAGTAATCACCCTGAACAAGAAGACCCCCGCAGAGCAGTTACGACGCCTGATCCAGATTGCTGACGGTGAAATGGTTCGGTAGACCTGCGTACGGAACGTGCCCTGCGGTTACTCTGCGGGGCACGCCGAACAAGTGCGTTGAAATCTCAGAATGCAGAAGGTGGCTGCCGACATGGCCGTACCAGGGGCTTCCGATCCCCGCGACGTTGAACGCGCCCCCTCTCCTTTACTTGATGACCGTCGGTTCCTGAACGAACCGATGGGATGGGACTGCGGGAGACCGGTCACGTCGATCGACCTCGTGCGGGGATCGACTTGTAGAGCTGTACCAGGGCCAGCAACGTAACGAAGCCGATGCTGCCAACGCCCCCCAGGGTAACGATGCTCAGCCAGTCACTGAAAATCATGCGGGTTTGACCCCAGAAAAAGCTCCAACTGAATAACACCACGGCCGCCCCCAGGCTGAGCCAGGGTCCGTAGGGGAGGTATGTCTTGCCCGAGACGGTCCGAATCACCACGCCGACCGTCAGTCCCAACAGGGGGGCGAGTAGAAAGACCAGTGTCGTCGCCTGCCAGCCCAGGTAACTGCCGATCATGGCCATGAGAGTGATGTCTCCGGTTCCCATCGCTTCCTGTCCCAGGACGAGCGAACTGACTTTCCTCGCACTCCAGGTCAGTCCTGCCCCGGTGATCATTCCGGCCAGACTCCAGGCCAGCCCGTGCCAGTGTCGATGGGCGTCGTACCATGCGGGGATATAAGGCCCCCTGAGTTGCGGGATGGAGACCGTCCAGTCAACCCACAAGTGACAGATCTGAGCTTCGCCGATCAGCGTTGCTCCCAGTAGTCCGATCAGTGTCCCGGGTAAGGTGATCCAATCCGGAATCATGTAGCAGTCAAAATCGATCGACGTCGCGACGACGAGAAATGCGAGCAGGGTCAGGTGAAAGACCAAGCGCAATGTCCGACCGGTCCCGGATGGTTGGACTTCCGGCGTCTCGAGACACCCATTCTCGATTGATGCCCAATGGAAGAGCACGAAAAGCAACGCGCTGGCGATCACCACCACAATTCTTCTCAGGCGACGGGCTCGTGGGGTGGGCAGAGGAAGATTCAGCGACTGCCGCTCATGGAAACTCAGCCATTCGAACCACCACGCGAGCCCGCTGCTGACTAAAAAGGCGAAGAGTGCAGTCAGAATGAGAGACACCGGTCCGTTCCGCGAGTGAAGAGCTGAAGAAATCTGTGCTGCAGTATACGTGTTCTTCCAGATTCTGACATTGCAGCAGGGTTTTGCCTTACACGAAGCATTCAGTGCCAAAAACTGCGGCATGCAGTTTGCCTTGTGGCTGCCCGTCTCAGTTTTTCCACCACGTCGTGGCACCACTGAAGCTTTGGTATTCGCGATTTTCATCCTCGCACTCAGGAGAAATTTTGTGACGTTCAGACACTGGACCGCGCTTTCCTTCGTTGTTTTATGCTGCAGCCTGCCATCGATCGGTTTAGCGCAGGAAGTTGCTGTTGAAATCACCGAAGCGGCGGCGCCCGCTGCCGCTCCCGCATTCAATTCGGGTGACATCGCCTGGATGCTGACGTCGTCAGCATTAGTGCTGATGATGACAGCACCCGGTCTGGCGTTGTTTTACGGCGGCCTCGTCCGGAAGAAGAATATTCTCAGTGTGATGATGCAATGCATCACCCTCATGGGATTGATGTCGGTGATTTGGGCCTTGTACGGGTACAGCCTCTGTTTCGGAGACTCTGTCGGAGGGATGGGGCTGATCGGAGATTTCAAGTATGCCCTGCTGAAGGGAGTCTCTCCTTATTGGAACGAAAGCCTCAAGCAGGCAGTGCATCCGATGTACGGGGAAACCGGGATCCCTCGATCGATTCACATGGTCTTTCAGATGATGTTCTTTATCATCACTCCCGCGCTGATTTGCGGAGCTTTTGCCGAACGAATGAAGTTCAGCTCGATGGTGCTGTTTTCCATTCTCTGGGGAACCTTCGTCTATTGCCCCGTGGCCCACTGGGTCTGGTCTGATTTTGGCTGGTGTTCGGAATTCAATCCGAGTGCGAAGTTTAAGGCGTACGACTTTGCGGGCGGAACCGTGGTGCATATCACTTCCGGAATCTCTGCCCTCGTCTGTGCCCTGCTGCTGGGAAAGCGACTTGGATTTGGACAAGAGCCCATGCCGCCGCACAATCTGACTTACACCTATATTGGTGCCACCATGCTGTGGGTCGGCTGGTTTGGCTTTAACGCAGGGAGTGCTGGTGCTGCCGATCTGCGCGCTGCAAATGCTTTCGTAACGACCCAAATGGCGGCCGCGGCGGGGACGCTCGCCTGGGCCGGGCTGGAATGGTTGCTCCGTGGTAAGCCCAGCATTCTGGGGGCGTGTTCCGGTGCCGTAGCGGGGCTGGTCTGTGTGACGCCCGCCAGTGGTTCAGCAACCCCGATTAGCGGGATCTGTCTGGGGCTGGCCGCCGGAATGGTCTGTTTCTTTGCATGCACGACCATGAAGAACAAGTTTGGCTACGATGACTCTCTGGACGCATTTGGTGTCCATGGCGTGGGCGGAACTCTGGGCGCACTTTTGACCGGCGTGTTCGCGACTCGAGCTGTCATCCCCGGTACCACCGAACCTTGCGGCCTGCTCGAAGGAAATCCGGCACAGCTCGTGAACCAGGCGATCGGTGCGGGAGCCGCCATGCTGCTGGCGATTGTCGGGACGGTGATCATTCTCAAGCTTGTCGACGCCGTAAATGGTCTCCGTGTCACCCAGACCGGTGAGATGCAGGGGCTGGATATTCATGACCATGGCGAAGAAGGTTACATCTTCTATTGATGCCTGAACTGATGTTTTGATCTTGATTGACGCACTGGGAAAGAGGCTTCACAATCAGTGAAGTAGCGCTCGCCGAGAACTGCAGAATAGACCCAAAAGATTTATCAAAGGAGCCGAACGTGAAGAAGGTTGAAGCGGTGATTCGCCACTACAAATTGGAAGAGGTCAAAAACGCGCTGACGCAGGCAGGAATCCAGGGGATGACTGTGACGGAAGTGCGTGGTTTCGGTCGGCAACGCGGCCATAAAGAAACTTACCGTGGTGCGGAATACACGGTCGACTTCCTGCCCAAAGTGAAGCTCGAAGTTGTCGTGGCGGACGCGGACGTCACCAAGGCGATCAAAACCATTTCTGATGTCGCACGAACGGGTCAGATTGGTGACGGCAAGATCTTCATCACCAGTCTCGAAGAAATTGTCCGCATCCGCACGGGTGAAACTGGTCCGGAAGCGATCTGATCGCCACTGTCCAATTTACCGGGCCTTTCGAAGTTCTCGGTCTGACGAGGTCGCCACTACAGAAGTCGAATTGCGGTTTTTGCCGGTTCGACTTCTTTGTTTGATCTCAAGCGACAGTTCAGGGTAGCGCTCTACTCAATCCTTCGTCGGATGCCTGTCACCTGAAGAATTCTGCGGTCGGTATACCCCTCGCGCTACAGGGTGAAGCCGCACGAATAGTTTTCAGTCACCGGCTTGCCCATTCGGACACATTTCTTGGTCGCACGGATGATGTGGGTTGAAGCCAGTAAAGTAGAGGGAGGCCACCATTCCTGAGGTTCGTTCTCGAATTGGTGAGTCTGAGCCGTCTCAGGCGGTGCCGCGCACAGAGAGAATCGGCACGCTGAGAAGGCGGGTGGACGGGCTGAGACAACAGGCCCGTAAACATTTTGAGCAGGGTGCGACGGGCCTGCAGACAGCGGCCTATCTGTCTCAGCACCTCGATGCCTTCCTGACACAGGTGTTTCAAGAAGTCTTGTCGGAAGCCGATCCTGCGCTGGTCGAAACGTTGCGTGGGCAGACTGCTCTCGTTGCAACAGGCGGAACAGCAAGAGGCGATGTCTGTCCCTATTCGGATATCGACCTGCTGTTTCTGCACTCACCCTCCTGCACGTCACAGTTTGAAAAGATCGCGTCACAGGTGCAGCGAGATCTGTGGGATTCCGGTCTCAAAATCGGTGCCAGCGTGCGCACGGTGGCCGATTCACTTTCGTGGGCCCGGCAGGAAATTCAGTTCGCCACTTCACTTGTCGATACGCGACTGCTGTGGGGAAATCAGGCGATTTTCGGGCAATTGCAGGTGCGATTCGCTCGTACGATCATCAAATCTCGCTCCAGTGAGTTCCTGGCCGAAGTCTCGGCGACCCGCAGCAAGGAAAGAGCCGAGTTCGGGGCTTCCACTCAGCAACTCGAACCGGATGTGAAACGTTCGGTCGGCGGACTGCGGGATCTGCATTTCATTCGTTGGGTCGGTTTCGCGTTGTACGGCAGCGGCGAAATTGACGCGTTACAGCGTCACGGTGCGCTCAATGCCGAAGATGCCCGCCGGCTTTCGCAAGCCCATGAATTCCTCATTGCCATCCGCATCAATTTGCACTTCGCTGCGAATAAAGAGCAAGACACACTCTCTCGCGATGATCAGTTAAGGATTGCCCGGTCTCGGAACATTCCTGCAATTGACGGTCTGCGGCCGGTCGAGCGGTTCATGCAGGAATATTTTCAGCACAGTTCGTTTATCGCGGACGTCGCGCGTCAGTTCATGGAGCAGACACAGCATAAGAAGATTCTGGATCAGGCCTTCGATTTCCTGATGTCCTATCGCGTCGACGAGATCTATCGCGTGGGGCCGGAACAGATCGACATTCCCCGTGGTCGCACCCGCCGGGCTGTTTGCGGAAATCTCGAACGGGTGCTTCATCTGTATCTGACCGCCGCCCGTTATGGACGGACGGTCGCGCCTCGGCTGGCTGCCATGATCAAGAGTGAAAAGATCAAGACGCCAGCAGTTCTATCGCCCGATGCGTCTCAACTGTTTCTTGAACTGTTGAAGACCACGGGAAAATTGGGAGAGGCTCTACGCGGTCTGCACGAGAATGGCGTGCTTGAAGCGGTTCTTCCGTGCTTCCAGCATATTCGCTGTCTGCTTCAGTTCAATCAGTATCATCATTACACCGTGGACGAGCATACTCTGCGGGCGATCGAAGCGGCAGAAGGGTTTCTGGGTGACACGGGGGCGGTGGGACGGGCCTATCGGGAAATCCATCATAAAGAATTACTTCACCTATCCATCCTGCTGCATGATGCGGGAAAAGGTTACGAAGAAGATCATAGTGAGGTAGGACGTCGGATTGCTGCGGACGTCGCCGTACGACTCGGATTGCCTGCTCATCAGCGTGAACTGGTCATGTTTCTGGTCCATCGTCACTTGAAGATGGCCGACCTGGCTCTGCGACGGGATATCAATGATCCGGCAGTTCTGCTGAAGTTCAGTCACGAGGTCGGTAGTCCTGAATCACTTCGAATGCTGTATGTTCTGACTGCGGCAGACATCTCTGCAGTGGGCCCGGGAGTCTGGACGCAGTGGAAAGCCGAACTGACCACGACGTTGTACGAACGGACCATGCTGTGGCTCAGCGGAAAAAGTCATCTGTTCGATGAACCGACCCGGTTAATGGCAATCAAGGAACAGGTCGCGAAGCTGATTGCCGGGGCTGAACCGATCGAGCCTTCCAATGGAACGACTCCGTCGGACCAGAATGAAGATTCACTGGCCGAAGAACTCGATCAGTTTCCGGCCCATTACCTGCTGGAGACTCCTCCTGCCCGGATCGCAGACGATTACCGACTGATCCAGTCATGCGGCCCCGATCAGATCCTTGTCGAAGCGGTTTATGATGCCGAGACGTCCACTGTCGAGTATCGCATCATCACGCATGAGCGACTGGCATCGGGCTGCTTCCACAAAGTCTCAGGAGTGTTGTCTGCAAAGCGGCTGGTGATTCTGTCCGCCGCAATTTATACGACGCAGGACGGCGTGATCATCGATGTGTTCCGGGTGCGTGACACGGACCATGTCGGCGAGATTCCCGGCTGGCGTGTCGATGAACTGGCCATAGCGATTCGCAAGGTCCTGCGCGGTGAGGCAGAGGTCGAAACCCTGCTGAGGTCACGAGGCAAATTTGCGCTGTCGGCACTGAGCGGTCCGGTGTCCGACCTGCCGATGCGCGTCGTGATCGACAATGAGTCGTCAGACCGGTACACGATCATCGATGTTTTTGCACACGATCGTCCGGGCTTGTTGTACGCCATTACCAAAGTGTTGTATGAGCTGAAGCTGAGCGTGGTGCTGGCAAAGATTGCCACGCACTTCGATCAAGTGCTGGACGTGTTCTTCGTGACGGATGCTGATAACGGGAAGATCACCGCAGGAGACCGTCTGACCGAAATCCCCGAAGTCCTTACGAAGCAACTGGCAAGTTTTGAAGAATCCGCACGAGATGAACACTAAGCGGAGGGTCGCGGTTGTCGTTGCGGGGCACTGCATGGGCCGCTATAGTGCTTCAGTCACGGATCACGATTTATCCCATTGATACACGGAGGTTAATGGTGCAGATTCACGAATTCGATCTGAACGTCGGTGATATCCTGCATCTCGGTAACACCACTGTCACAGTGATCGATATCGAGAATGGCGAAGTGACCTTCCGTGTTGATGAGTGTGATCCCCATGATGACAACCTGCTGAATGATTCTATGGACGCAGGGTCATTTTCACTTCCCCGTTAATCCTCCTGCCAACGGCTGGTTGGGGCGCCATCGGAACAGACTCTTCGATATCGGATTCGTACGGGGTCGCTTTCGACCGATCCAGAATCAGCAATTGATGGCGACCGTTTCTTCGGATCTGCCCGCCAAAAATTTCAATCCGTGAAGCACCGCTCGAGACGACACCTGCACGGCCGTTTTCGACGGCGACAACGTTGTCCAGTTTGATTCCGTCGCAGAGACCTTGCGCGTGAATTCCATCGAAGCGGAAGTGCTCGATCTTCACATCAGAGATCACAACATTGCTCACCTGATGCAGAGAGATTCCTGTCTGATCCGCTGCGTAGGTAAACAGTTCATCTTCAGGTAGCTCGGGGCGATCCTGGCGAAAGTACAGGCTCCCCTGCCAGGCAGCCCAATGACCGGGTTGAAGATGAGGTCGAGGATCCAGGCCGCTCTCCGGAATAGACTCGGGAAGTGGCTTACCGTCCCGCAGCAGTCGATAGAAGCCCTTTCTCGTCAGCGTCACCTTCCACAATGAGCGACTCTCGCGTCGCCAGCTTCCGGGAGGGAGTCTTCTCAGCCCGCTGATGGTGGACCCATTTCCCTGAATCATGAAGGGAGTGTATGCAGTGCCACTGTTTCGGCTGCCCGTGAGGGAGATCGAGTCGTAGTAAGGGGTCCCCGTGTTGGCGAGGATGATGATGTCCCCGAATCGCGCAAGCTGAATCGCCCGCTTGAGAGATTGAACCGGTCCCGCGTTTCCTTCGCGGCCGGTCGGGGTCACTCCATCGTCTGAATCGCGACCAACGACATTGTTGACGTAAATTTCTGACGCTGTGACAGAACTGGTCACAACAAGAAATCCCATCAAAAAGAGGTATCGAGCTGACATGGATGTTTCCCGAATCTTGTGGTCGCATCGTGACGAGCGGGTCATGGTCGGACTATCGTGCGGAGAGGTCATCGCTTTACCAGTGTGGCTGCTGGCCCTGGAATGATGGCTCACGTCCGTGCCAACGCGGTCCCTACTCGCTCCCTTCAACTCAGACTCTTGACCCGCGTTTCAGGGGCGTCGAGTCCCCTCGCTGATTTCATGGTCCTTGCGACACATCCTCAGGGGAAGTGACTAACGGTAGGCGTGCGACAGAATCCTGTCAGAAGTCGCAGACTTTTCCGGTTGTGCAGTCGATGCGGTTTGCACAGAAGCCAAGACGCGTCAGGCCTGCGGGCGTGGAATGTCATTTGAAGATCGATACACGCGAATCACAGGCACCAACTGCGATTGTAGCAACTTCTCTGTTGCACGGGCCACGGCCGGACGACTGGTCGTTTCGCACGACAGTACTAAGCCGTGTACGCATCCCGGCACAAAAAAACGATCAGGGCGAACAGCCTGCTGAAACAATCTGCCCGTGCAACCTGGCACCGCGCAAATCATCAGAAGCGTTCGCCCTTCGTCACTGGATCAAGGCGGACCAAATACAAACGGCTGAAGCCATGACACAAACGAGTCCGTGGCTTACCGGCTCCAGCCGCAAGACCATTGATCTCGCTTACAGAACACCGTATTTGGCAAAAGCTTCGCCCGCTTTCAATCCGTTGCGGATCGAATCGCGAACTTCGTTTTCGGCGTGGACCTTATTCCAGGCACGCTGAATTGCTTCCGCTTCGATGGCTTGAGGAACGACAACAATGCCGTCTTCGTCCGCGAAGACGAGGTCTCCGGAACAGAACGTCACCCCATCGATTTCCACCGGGACATCGATATCCACGACGCGCTGGCGATTGAAGCTGTCATACACGCAGGTTTCACGTGCGAAGACGGGGAAGTTCAACGCACGAATCTTGGTGACGTCACGAATCGCACCATCGATGATCGCTCCGACGCATCCTTGATTGAGGGCCGCGGTCGTGAGGAGCTCTCCCCAGATCCCTGATCGGACTGATCCACCAGCCGCCGCAATCAGGACGTCATCGGGCTGACATTCGTCAACGGCCTTGAGTTCCAGTTCGTACGGGCGGGGATCTACATGAGCCATGTCGACCCAAAGGGAAGTCTTGCAGCGTCCAACCAGCAGGCCGCTGGTTGTGAAGGGACGAATCGGAAGTCGAGGCGATTGACGCTTGTAGCCAAGTGCGTCCAGTGCATCGCTGACGACAGCACTGTAAAGCGACTCACGCATCATCGCGAGTGTGATGGTCGAGGGGGTCGATTCGGTCATGGGGCTCCTTTTAGGCCGTATTGAAGCAATTCAAGAAGTTTTCCAAAGCCTCAATACGGCAGTGTAAAGATCTGCTGCCCTCGATGCGACTCTCAGCGAATCCCTGTGGTGGAAACCTTTGACTGGCCCAGTGTCAGTGAATGTCCCGGCCCCTGTCCTGCACTCGGTTTCTGTAGAAACTTCGGCAACTGGACGTTCTCGAAGAATTCGTAGCTCGGCTTTTCCCGGGCGCGGAGGTGGCTGTCCATATTCTCACCCTTCTGCAACTGCACAATCCCGGGTGCGTTCGTCTGAGCGGAATGCCAGACCGGCTGGTCTCGGTAAGTGAATTTCACCTGACTCACGTATTCTTTGAACTTATAAGTCCCGACGGCAATGAAATTGATTTCGGTGTCTTTGGGTCCTTCAACACTGGCCAGCAGATTGATGGAACCGTTGGCCCCCGCCTTGCAGCCGATGGCTTCGAGTTGCCTGGTCAGGCCTTTGACCACGCGGTCCCGTTGTGTGGCATCGGGGATCCCACTGACATCAATTTTGACTGTCGTCCCCTCTCGTAAAACAAACAGGTCAGGATCGGTCAATGCCTTCTTCAGGAGTGTTTTGGCGGCGGGATGAGGAATCTGCAGCGGGACGAGTGCACCGGCTTTCTTTTCGCCTTCGGTCACCGCGAAATAGGTGATTCCATCCGCCGAGCGAACCTGCTCGGCTCCCTCGTAAGTCCAGAGTTTCAGTTGATTCTGCAGATCGAGCAGGTAGTGATTGCCTACCAGGACAAAGGCATCATCGGGGAACTCAATACTTCCATGCACGTTAAGTCCCGTACAGGGAATAGTCCGCTCGAGTTCGCCCGTCGCGAGGTTCCAGACCAGGACTTTGTCGAAGGCAAGACAGGCCAGCTTTTGACACGTGGGACTGAAAGCCATGTAAGGCCATTGGAGCTTGGTCGGCGTTTGTTGAATCGCGACCACTTCCTGTTTTTCAATGTCAAATACACCAACGTCGGAACCGTTAGAGAAGGCGATCCATTTCCGATCTGGACTCAGGGCGGGAACCGCACCGTTGGCAGTGTCGAACTGGCAGACCGGTTCAATTTCGGGGAACTTCCAGAGCACGACTTTCCCGTCGCGACTCGACGTGGCCAGCGTTTCCGCGTTCACGAACTCAGCCCAGAGGACATCACGGGCAGCACCCTGATCCGCCTCGTAGGGAGTCCATGAAACCTTTTTAGTGACCTTGTTTCCTTTGGGGATCCAGACCTCAAGACGGTCCTGATTACCGAATCCAAATTCTTCGCGGCGCATGATGATTTGCTGCCCATCATCATGCAGGGCAATGGGAACCATTTTGCCGACGCCGACTGCGGGGGTACCGCATTTGCCCGTTTTCAGGTCGCAAATCGCGACTCGAATCGTCCCCCCTTCCCCGTGCTTATCCAGGAGATACCCCACTACGGCAAACTTTGATGTCGTTCCACGACTGATCGCCATCCCCTTTAAGCCCTCAAAAAAGTTGGTCTTCGAGGGAAGCGGAATCGACTTCAAGCGGGTCGCTGCAGGAGATGACTCGGGGGCGACGATATCCAGCTTCCACGGCTCACCCGTCGCGGCCAGACTGATCTGTTCGACACCCGAGAGGTCAACAGTCACCGTCCGGGGGCCCCCTGAATCATCGGCGCTCGCTTTACCGGAAGCCGGTTTCTTTCCCGATGATTTGCTTTTGAAGGGGTCGTCGCGCTTGGTCTTGAAGGGGCTGTCTTCCTCTTCTTTCTGCAGGTTGGATACGAACTTTTGATCCGCACTGCTCAGTTTCTTCAACTCGATTTCAACTTCGTCTCCATCCTGTTTTTCCAGGGTGACGACGTCGTCCTCTACCTTGATAAACCTGGCCTTGATCTTGTTCTTTCCGGTCGAGTCTGACCAGGTGCGGTAGTCGTCCTGTGACATCACTGGCGTGGGCGAGAGGGACAAAAGAACGAACAGCCAAACAAACGAAGCGAGGCAAGCGTTTCGGACTGAGCAAGTTCGCATGTCTGCCTTCCGATTGGATTGAGGGACAATACGTCGAATCGATACGAACGCCCAAACAGGGGACGTGGAAATCACAGAGGAATGGAGTTTCGGAGTACCGAAATTCTACCGATGCAGACGAGAATGTTTCAACGAATCTGCATGTATGGACCTTTGGACGGCTCTTGCAGCTCACCTCTCGATTGCCATCGGTGAGTCATCAAAAGAAAATCCCCTGATCCTGGTTCGACTGTTCGAATCAGGATCAGGGGACAAAATTGCAACATTGCCGGGGCTGGCAGCGGCTTTCTTTCTCTTTCAGTTCTCGTGAGCGAGGGTGACCCTTTGGCCGGGATTACTGCCCTGCACCGTCACTCCCTTCCGCTGCGTCCGACGAGCCGATGTCGAGCTTCTGCCACTTTCGCGAACTGAGCTGCTTGAGGCCTTCCGCGGTGACGCTTCCGTTCTCTTTGAACGTCAAGGATTGCAGGCTGGCGATCTTCAGCAGGCTGTCGATGGCTTTATCGGTGACTCCCGTTGCTCGGATGGACAGTTCCTTGAGGTTCGGCAGCGACGCGATCACCTCGACTGTGGCATCGGTCATCTGTGGTACGGTCCAGATATCAAGCAGTTCCAGCGAGGAGAGTGCCGCCAGGTGTTTGAGCCCCTCATCACCGACAGAGGGAAGTTCATGCAGATAGAGTCGCTTGAGCTTCGGAAGATCGTCGAAAACTTCCATCGCACGATTATCGACGTTGGGCAGGTCGCGAAGCGTGAAGCGGGTTAGTCCCATTCCTTTGAGCGCCAGGACCCCTTCGGTGCCGAATCCCTGACAGCGGAAGATTTCGAGTTGCGACAACTTGCTCAGCTTGGCCAGATGCGGTCCAGACTGGTCCGTAATGACGAAGTCCTGCAAGAGCAGCGATTCGATCGACTGATTACGGCTGAGCGCTTCCAGTCCCGTATCGTCGACGGCAGTACTCCGGTGCTTGAAGGACGTCAGTTTGGGGAGATCCCCGACCACGTCCAGAGCCATGTTCCCCGCTTCCATATTGCCGCGCAGGTCCAGCGACCGAAGCTCCTGAAGCTTCGCCAGCCGCTGAGCACCAATATCGTTGACTTTGTTCTGGACCAGCGTCAATCGCTGCAGTTTGTCCAAAGTGCTGAGGATTTTGACAACCCCGTTGGACATGTTGGTATTGGACGAGAGATCCAGTTCGGTCAATTCTGGGAACGATTTCACAATCATCTCGACCGCCGAATCATTGATGGCCGAGTTCGTCAGCGCGAGACTCTTGAGGCCCTTCAAGGAACCGAGCGTCGAGGCCATTTCTTCGTTGAGTGCCCGGCAATTGAAGATCTGCAGCTTTTCGAGATCGCTCAGCTTCCCAAACAGTGCGACGTCAGCAGCCGTCAGGTTCGATCCGTCCTGAATGATAATTTCCGTCAACAGGTCGCCCGTTTTCGGCGAATACTTTGCACGAGCACCCAGTTCGTCGATCCGCTTGCGGGCTGCATTGACGTCATCAGCCGTGGCGGTGGCCGGTTTGGATGGCTTGGCGGCCGGCGTCGACGGCGTGGCGGGAGTCGTTACTTTCGGATCGGCTCCGGTTGGAGGTGTGCCGGTCTGCGTGCTGGAATCTTGGGGCTTGGTGCAGCCTGACACCACTAACAGTCCGATGGTGATTCCGGTTTTCGTCAACTGTGAAAAACTAACGTTCATGATTCTTCTCGTCTTATTTCCAAACGGCATCGTCAGTAGCGGATTTCCTACTGTATCGAGCCGGATACAAATTCTGAAGCAGTGAGGACCGGGGATGATTGACAGAGAGGGATTAAAGCGACGATGGAAACAGGTTCCACATTTCCTCGCTCGGGCAACGACCGAGGCCGCCGGACCCCATGATCATGGTGCATGAAGGACCGATTCTGGTGGCAGCGGGCGACGCGTTTCAGCAAAGGTTCCGTGGAGTGTGACAACATGAAGTCCGTAAACGAAAAGGGCGCATGCCTTGCGACATGCGCCCCTACGGAATTCGGACTGCGACTAGTCGAGTCGGTGCCCTTCGGCGTAAACCGGCTTGATCAAATCGGCAACACCGGGGGTCTTGAGGCTGGCAAGGTTGGTGACCTTGAGATTCTTGGCATCCCATTCCACCTTTTCACCCCAGTCACCCATTTCACCGTCAGCTCCACCCTTGGCGGCAGCCCAGACAGCGAGGTTGCCCAGCAGGATGGTTTCGGTCAGAGGACCGGCTCGGTCGATGAAGTTCGACTTACAGATCTTGGGATCGCCGAGTCGTTTGGCCTTGAACAATTCGTACATGTTGTTCAGGTCGTTGTTACCCTTGTCTTCTGCCTTCTCGTAGTCGACTTTGACTTTGTCGACGCCCTTGAGTTCGTAGACAGCACAGTAGTCGTCAGAACTGTAGAAGACACCCTTCTCACCGATGATCAGCACGCCGCTGTCAGAGACGTTCGTGATCCCGTATTTCTCGAAGACTTCCATCGGCGGCTTGTTCCCGCGGCGATCGTACCACCAGAATGGGATGGCAGGACGAAGCGACGTTTCAGGGAATTCAAACTTGATGATGGAACTTGCGGGGAAGCTGTCGAAGTCGTGTCCCGTGGACTTGGCCACAACGGAGACGGGATCTCGGAGATCGCAAGCGGCGAACGGAACGGTCAACTGATGGCAGGCCATATCGCCCAATGCCCCCGTTCCGAAGTCCCACCAGCCACGGTGCTGGAAGGTGTGGTAGAGACCTGGCCAGAATTCGCGTGTGGGAGCCACACCCAGCCAGTTCTTCCAGTCAACGCGTTCCAGAGCCTTGGCGATTTCTTCCTTCTTCTTTTCGATCAGCTTTGGTGCGGTTTCGGGATCTGCTTCTTTCGCTTGAGCAGCGAACTTTTCGAGGGTCATCCGGCGACCAGGACCCTGAGCCCAGACGGGACGGTTTGACCAGGCAAACACTTCCTTCAGGGGGCCCAGTACGCCTGACTGCAACTGAGCGATCGCTTCACGTGAGGAATCGAGTGCCGTACCCTGATTACCCATCTGAGTACAGACGCCGGTTTCCTTCGCGACATGGGCGAGCAACCGGGCTTCGTAGATGGTGCGGGTCAGTGGTTTCTGCGTGTAGCAGCTGATGCCCAGTCGCATTGCGGCCAGCGTGATCGGGCCGTGCATGTGGTCAGGGGTGCTGACGTTGCAGATGTCGATCTTCTTGCCGTACTTGGCCAGCAGTTCCCGGTAGTCAGTGAACTTTTCGGCGTTCTCGAACCCCTTGGATTTGCCTTTGCTTTCCAGTGTGTTGCGATCGACGTCGCAGATGGCGATGACATTACCGAACGCTGCAGCGTTGCTGGAATCGCTTGCCCCTTTACCACCAACTCCGAAACAGGCAACATTGAGTTGCTCGTTCGCAGAGCGTTCTTGACCACGCAGATCGACCGCACCGCCAACAAAGAGGGCGGCTCCGATCGCCGATGTGTTTTGAATGAACTCGCGACGTGACGTTTTTCGACTCATACGTCTCTCCTGGCGGCATGGCTAAGATGCGGCAATCATTGTTGTGGTAGAAACCATGTGCGGCAGTCACTCTGCCGTAGCAATCACTGATCTTAATTAGTTTTTTCACCGATTCACAGCAAGTGATGCCAGAACGGGGGCGAATTTCACCCGTGGATTTGGGCCTTCCAGTGGATTGATACGAGCTAAAAGCAACCTTTTCTCACGAACAAAACTGTCGGTGAGCGTGTTCAAAAGCAGATTCTTCCGTCGTCAATCTGGCGACGAGCAAGCCTGTCCATTTCGACGTCTTTCACAAGTTCTCCCACCTTCAGGTCTGCCCCTTGAGCAGTTCTGTTTCGAGAGTCTTGACATCAAATCGATGGCGACGGCCTGTATCCGCATCACATGTCAACGCATGACAGTGGGCGATTGTGCAGGCCTTGTGTTCTCCCGGAAACTTCGAAAATTTCATTCCAAGACATCAAGACCTGACTCAAACCTGTCGGGGGGCTGTCAGTAACCGGGCATCGTTTTGGCGACTTCCATCCTTTGCCTGGTCACCCGGGGCATTCCGTGCTCAATCTGCTAACCGCTGTCCCCGAAACCAGCCCGCTATGGGAGGGACCGGCTGGACTGCGCTAACCCTCGGGACAAACCCTCGGGACAATTTGTGCCGCGATCGAACCTAAGGTCATGCCCGGTGGACGCCGCAAGTTCCTGTTCGTTCCGCATCAGGCGTTCTGTCATGATGCTGAGCCCAATTTGAAACAACGCTGCTTCACAGCTTGATCTCCGCAATGTTTCTGCGGACAAGGAATCAAGCTTGCACGCTGCTTCAGGTTGGAGTCCCTCTGACCTGCCACCCCATGCTCTGGCATTCACTTGTTGCCCGAAGCGGCACTCAGGGGCGTCCCCGTCAGGTGCAATTCCGAAAAGCCTCTGGGTGAAATGGAATGGGTGCCTCAAGCCAGTGGTCAACGCTGCGGTGACCGACGAGCAACCCGAGCCACTGTGGGAATGGTTGTACGGTGTGGATGGTTGTATGGGGGAAGTTAAACTCCAGCGTTTAACCTCTACCTGATGCGATTCGCGCGAAGTCATCCTCAGGCCGTGTAGACGATGGCGTCGGAAGCGATGTAAAGTCTTCGCGACCCTGTTCCTGCATATTGAAGATCGAAAGTGATTCGTTCGCATGTCGTCCTGGGATATCTTCTGTTCCGTCGTTGACAATTTTGGAGATGTGGGGGTCTGCTGGCGTCTTGCACGGCAGTTAAGTCAGGAACATTGCTTCCAGGTGAGGTTATGGGTTGATGATCTCGAGACGTTTGCCGTCATGTCCCCCGAGCTTTCGCCGCTGCTGGCGCGACAAAAGCTGGGTTCAGTCGAGGTGCTCCACTGGACTCCCGAGTGCACCGTCGACTCGGCGGCGGATGTCGTGATCGAGGCATTCGGTTGCGAACTTTCCGACAATTACCTGAACGCCATTGTGCAGCGTGAGAAAACTCCTGTCTGGATTAACCTGGAGTATCTGAGTGCCGAATCGTGGGTGGAAGAGTGTCACGGACTGGTCTCACCCCATCCCAGGCTCCCGTTGAAGAAGTACTTTTTCTACCCCGGATTTACGGAGAAAACGGGGGGGCTGCTGCGAGAACGGGGATTGCTCGCGTCGCATGCGGGGGTGTCGGCCGCTGATGACGCCCTGTTTCTGAATCAACTGGGGGTACCTGACCGCCAGCCGCACGAGGTGCGACTGTCGCTCTTCTGCTACGAAAACCCAATCCTGCCAGATCTTTTGTCGACCTGGGCACACAATTCGGTCCCCATCCGCGTGCTGGCGTCACCGGGGGCGGCCCGGAAGCAGCTGGCGGACTGGTTCCAGAGGGAGCTTGTCGACGGGATGCCGCTGACGCGAGGCACGCTGACCGTACACCCGATTCCGTTTCTCGTTCATACGGAGTACGACCGGTTGTTGCGAGTTTGCGACCTGAATTTTGTGCGGGGCGAGGACTCATTCATCCGTGCTCAGTGGGCGAAACGCCCGTTTGTCTGGCAGATCTATCCTCAGTCCGAGAACACTCATCTGGTGAAATTAGAAGCGTTTCTGTCCAGATATCTGTCACTCATGCCCGATGTCGCTCGTCAGGCAGTCAGAAACCTGTGGTACGTGTGGAATGGAGCCGTTTCCCCGGGAAATGAGTGGGGCGATTTCCTGGCAAATTTGGGCGTAATTCAAAGTCAGACAGAACAATGGTCCAGCCAACTTGACCGAATGCCTGATCTGGTCGACAATCTGGTCCGCTTCGTCCAGGAAAAGTGAGTTACTAGTCCAGCACGTTGCCGACGCGTCGTGTCCAGGTTTGGCAGATGCGCACTAACAATTTTGATAGGCAAGATGGGAAATCTTTTATGAGTGTGAAGCTCGCCAACAACCTTCAGTCCGGCAACGTCATTATGCTTGAGAACGAGCCTGTGGTCGTCATCAAGGCTCAAATCAACAAGTCGGGGCGTAACCAGGCGGTCGTTAAAGTCAAAGCCAAGAACCTGCTGACCAACCGGGTCTCGGAACTGATTTTCAAGTCAGATGAAAAGCTCGAAGGGGTCATGCTGGATAAGAAAGAGTGCAAGTACTCGTACTTCTCTCCCCCGAACCACGTGTTCGTCGACTCGGATTTCAACGAATACGAAATCGACGCCGAGAGTATTTCTGATCTCGAGAAGTACCTTGTTTCCGAGATGGAAGATGTCTGTGAAGTGACGTTCTTCGAAGGTCGCTCGATCTCGGTCGTTCTCCCCAAGACGATCATTCGCGAAGTGGAATACACCGAGCCAGTGACTCGTGGTGACACTTCGGGCAAGATCACCAAGGCGGCGATCCTTAAGGAAACGAAGCATGAGCTTCAGGTCTCTGCATTTGTCGAAATCGGAGACAAAATTGAAATTGATACCGAGACGGGCGAATTCAAGCGCCGCTGCACGTGATCTTCTCTGCCAGTTGCTCTTTGTCTTCCTGGCGACGAATTTGGGAGCGGTCGAGCGCGCACCTCGAGCGATTCCCGACGGGGATTCACTACGTCATCGTTTTTCAGCGTTGATCGATCGAGCACGGGTTCCTCTGAACCCCATCGAACGATCAGCGGTGATCGATGACGGGGTTCTCGAAGTGAAATTCGAGTTCGACTCGGAAGCGGATGAACGCGTGCCTGGTTTGCTGGTGAAATCAGCAACATCGCCGCCGGGACCCCTGCCAGTTGTCATCGTGCTTCACGGTACCGGCGGAAACAAGGAAGCCATGAAGGGCTTGCTCCAGGTGCTGGCACGACGTGGCGTGCTGGGAGTCGCATTCGACGCCCGATACGCCGGGGAACGGGCAAAGCACGGCAAAGGGAGCGAAGACTACCGCGCCGCAATTCTGGAAACCTGGAAGTCAGGGGAGAGGTTTCCTTTCTACTACGACACCGTCTGGGACTTGCAGCGACTGCTCGACTACCTGGAAACTCGCTCTGACGTCGATCCCAAGCGAATCGGCGGAATCGGATTCTCCAAGGGGGGGACAGAGCTTTACCTAGCGGCAGCGGTTGACCAGCGGATCGTCGCCAGCGTCCCCTGTATCGGAGTCCAGAGTTTTGACTGGGCTCTCAAAAACAACGCCTGGCAATCTCGTGTCGGGACGATTCAGTCTGCCGTGGATGGTGCAGCCCGGGAACTTCAACAGGGTACCGTTGATGCTGCATTTGTCCGTCGTTTCTATCAGCGGGTCGTACCGGGGATTGAAAGTGACTTCGACGGCCCGCAGATGCTACCCCTTATCGCCCCTCGGCCGCTACTTGTGATCAATGGTGACCGTGACGATCGGACCCCCGGCCCCGGAGTGAAACTCTGTGTTGATGCAGCACGCGAAGCGTACGGGCAGCAGGAAGCTTCGCAGAACTTCGAGTTTCGGTCGCAGCCCAATGTGGGACATGCCGTCACTCCCGAGTCTCAGCAGTACGCAGTGGACTGGTTGATCAGACAGTTACGCTCAAAGTAGGTTCAACGCCCCCGTGTACTACTGCGCAGGTGCACGGGCCCCCGTTTCCATCGTTGCACGTTCCGCGGACGACGAATCCGAAGTACATCCCAAGGGCTCTGGTCAGGCGAGAATCCCCTCGACCACGTTGCCGTGAATGTCTGTCAGGCGATAGTCGCGACCCTGGAACCGGTAAGTGTGCCGGGTATGGTCGAAGCCCAGCAGATGCAGCAGTGTGGCGTTCAGGTCGTGGACGTGGACGGGGTCGGCGACGACGTTGAAGCCGAACTCATCCGTCTGACCATGGACGTGTCCCGCTTTAATGCCCCCGCCCGCCAGCCACATGCTGAACCCGCGGTTGTGGTGATCGCGACCGTCGTTCCCCCCCTGCACCATCGGGGTCCGCCCAAACTCGCCCCCCCACACGACCAGGGTATCGTTGAGCAATCCCCGCTGTTTGAGATCACGCACAAGAGCCGCACTGGCCTTGTCGGTGTCGATGGCATTTTGTTTGACACCTGCTGTGAGGTTTCCGTGATGATCCCACGCTTCATGGAAGAGCTGTACAAAGCGGACACCCCGTTCGATCAGGCGACGCGCCAGCAGACAGTTGCGGGCGTAGCTGGATTCGTTGGGGTCTTTCACGCCGTACATGTCGAGCGTCTCTTTCGATTCGCTCTTCAGGTCCATCAGTTCCGGTGCGCTCGACTGAAGTCGATAGGCCATTTCGTAGCTCTGGATCCGGGCCGCAGTTTCAGGATCGCCCGCGGTTTCCAGATTCAACTGGTTGAGCCGCTGCAGAGCATCCAGTGATGCACGCTGTGTCTCGGAATCGATTCCGCGAGGATTGGAGAGGTACAGGACGGGATCCCCGGCGCTGCGGAATGGGATTCCGCCGTACATGGTTGGGAGGAAGCCACAGCCGTAGTTGCTCGCGCCGCCGCTGGTTCCTTTGGCACTCGTCAGTACCACGAAACCGGGCAATTCCTGGCTTTCGGTCCCTAAACCGTACACAGTCCACGATCCGAAACTGGGGCGGCCGAACTGTTGCGACCCGGTATTCATCATGATCTGAGCAGGTGCGTGGTTCACTGCATCTGTCTGCATCGAACGAATCAGGCAGATGTCGTCGGCAATACTGGCCGTGTGCGGAAGAACTTCGCTCAGTTCCATGCCGCATTTGCCGTGTCGTTCGAACTTGAACTTGGGTCCCAGCAGGGCTGAGTTCGGGTTAATGAACGCAGCCCGGTAGCCTTTGAGCAAGTCTGCCGGAGGGAGCTGGCCATCCCGTTTACTCAGTTCCGGTTTGTTGTCGAACAACTCCAGATGACTCGGAGCCCCGGCGTTGAACATGTAGATCACACGTTTGGCTTTGGCGGGGTAGTGCGGTTGCCGGACCGCGAGCGGATTGGGCGCAGAAGAGGCACTCAATCCGGTACGAGCCGCCAAAGCACCGGCAGCGATCCCGGCCAGACCGACGCCGCAGTCACGCAGGAACCAGCGTCTGCTGAGATACCGGGCCATCGCAGTCTTCAATTCATTCTGTTGTGTCATCTCGACCAGCCTCGTGGTTAAATGTGATTCCGCAGGAATTTGGCCCAGTCTGCTTCGGGATCAGAGAACCGTGGATTGATTGTCAGTTTTTATTGATCGTCTCGTCCAGATTCAGCAGGACTCGTGAAACGAGCGTCCAGGCGGCGGCGTCCTGAGGGGTTGCGTTGGCGGGAATTGCTGGCAGCTTTGTGGAATCGCCTGTCGCGACTTCGCGAATGTCGAGCCAACCATCTGCCAATCGTTGCCGCCTCGATTTCAGCAGCGAAAGAATCTCGGTCCGTTCTTCATCTGTAGGTTTTCGCGCGGTACACAGACGAAATGCGTAGTCGGCCCGTTGGGCGTCGTCCTGACCACCTTCTCGCAGGATGCGGAGGGCCATGGCCTGAGCCGACTCGACGAAGATGATCTCGTTCAGTCCTGCCAGCGCCGCCAGCGGAGTATTGGACCGCACACGCCGAGCACAACTGAAGTCGCTGTTCGGTGCATCGAAACTGGAAAGCACGGGATCAGGCATCGACCGTTTGCGGAAGACGTAAACCGTCCGCCGGTATCGTTCCGGCCCTTCAGCCGGCTTCCAGAACGTCGGATAGACATAGTTGTAATCGAGTACGTTCTGAGGAACGGGAGGAATGATTCCCGGTCCTCCAATTTTGTGGCTGATAAGTCCTGCTGCACACAGAGCGATATCGCGAACGACTTCGGCTTCGGCGCGGAACCGGGGTCCCCGGGCGAGCCACTGATTGCGTGGATCCCGCTCACGAAGTTCGGGCGACATGGTCGAACTCTGCTGGTACGTGGTGCTGGTGACAATCGTTCGGATCAGATGCTTCTGGCTCCAGCCATGCTCCATGAAGTCGACTGCCAGCCAGTCCAGGAGATCCCGGTACTCAGGGACCACCGTCCGGGTTCCAAAGTCCTCTGACGTTTCGACCAGCCCCTCGCCAAAGATCGCCTGCCAGACGCGGTTGACGGCCACGCGAGCGGTCAAGGGAGACTCGGGTGCCGCGAGCCACTGAGCAAACCCCAGCCGGCTGGGCGGGTAGACACTGTTATACGGGTGCAGGGCAGCGGGAGTATGCGGCTGAACAACGTGCTTCGGCTGGTCCCAGCCACCGCGATCGAGCAGAGATGTCGGCCTGACGAAGTTGTTCTGGCGTTCCTTCAAATGAAGGACGGAGGTGAGAGCCGTCGGAAATTGTTTCCACTGGGCGTCGATCTCGTCGGTGATCGGTTTGAGTTCGGGGATTGAGCGAGACCAAGCCGAGAAGATCGCGGCCTGTTGCTCGGCGGTACGTTGCTCTGCAGGAACCTTGATCGCCAGGATGGCCGCGTAGTCGATCGGCAATGCGGCCGGTGCGGGAGCCGTCGTCGTGCTGATCCGGGCACAAACCAGCATGTCGTTCGTATTCATCGCGAATTTGAACTTGGTTCCGGGGGGGAGATCGAGTGGTTGTTCAAATTGGACAATGGCAACGGACGGCTGATTGCGACGGCCAATTCCACGGTCTGCTTCCCACGACGTGTCATCGGTTCCGTCAATCAGATAGGCGACGGGTCCGCGTGACTTCTTATCTTCTTTCTGGTCTGGTTCCGAGAAGTCTGCGGTGGCGTTAACGAGTTTCAGCTTTTCCCACTCGCTACTTCCGGGCTTCTGGATCGAGGCATGAATCTCGGTCACGCCCCACACCCCCGCTGGCCCGCGTCCCGGACCGCCAAAGGGCAGGTCCCCGTGAGTCAGGGCTTCCAGACGGATGCCGGTAACACCTTTGAGGTCTGGCTGACCCACGAAGAAGACGTCGTTACTGGGGTGTCCGCGCATCAGGAATGAATGGTCATTCAATTGCGTCGGGTGATTCAGGCCACTGACACTTCCCATTTCCATCGCGATCAGCGGCGCCCAGTCGACTTGTTTGGCAAGAACCTCTTTTTCCCATTGAGCAACTTCCTGCTGCCATTGAGGGCGCTGAGTCCGAATTCGATCTTCAATCACGCGAAGAGAATTGGTGACCTGATCGATTTGCTGCTGTTGCTCGGGTGTGTAGACCCATGACTGGGCTTCATAGGAATTATTGAGGAATGCGAACATCCCATAGTATTCGTCATGCGAGATGGGATCGAATTTGTGTGAGTGGCACTGGGCACACTGCGTCGAAAGGCCCAGAACGGCTTTTCCCACACAATCGACTCGATCAAACATTTCAAACATCCGGAACTCTTCGGCGATGATCGCTCCTTCTTCGTTCAGCATGCTGTTACGGAGAAAGCCGGTGGCGATGATCTGTTCCTGCGTTGCACCCGGCAGCAGGTCACCCGCGATCTGTTCGATGACGAACTGGTTGTACGGCATGTCTTTGTTGAGTGCCTTGATCACCCAGTCACGCCAGATCCACTGGTCACGTGACAGATCCTTTTCGTACCCGTTCGTATCGGAATAGCGAGCGGCGTCGAGCCAGTGGCGAGCCCACTTCTCTCCGAATCGGTCACTCTTCAGCAATCCTTCAATTGTCGCTTCGACGCCGTTCTTCTCAAACGCGTCGAGTTCAGCGGGGGTGGGGAGCAATCCGACCAGGTCCAGATACAGCCGGCGGCAGAGAACTTCGTTCGAAGCACGAGGTGAAGGTGTCAGACCTCGTTTCTGTAGATGCTGAGCCACGATCGCATCGATGGGATGAGGGGAACCACCTTCCGGGAGCTTGATTTTCTGTGGCGGGACAAAGGCCCAGTGTGCCGCGTATTTGGCTCCCTCATCAATCCATTTTTTGAGGGTGTCGATTTGCTGAGGGGAAAGCGGTTTGTTTTCTTTTGGTGGAGGCATGACCTGCGTGGTGTCGGTCGAGGTCACGCGGCGGATCAGTTCGCTGAGGTCATGCTGACCGGGGACGATCGCAGGAGTTCCCGAATCTCCTCCCTTCAATGCCGTCTCGCGCACGTCCAGTCTCAGGCTGCCGTGTCTTGTTCCTTCGTCACCGCCGTGGCAGTGAGTGCAGTGCTCGGCCAGGATGGGTTGGACATCTCGCTGATAGTCGATGGTCTGGGCTTGCGCGAGACCCGTGACCAGGTGCAGAGACATCCAGCCAAATAGGCCGGGACTCAGGATGGACCGTGCTACAGAGGAACTCAATTTCATGGCGGGCATGACCTCGTCAGCGCTGAGCACCTGCCGTCACCACTCCGAGAGCAACGTCGGGGCATATGGGGCGAAGAATTCGGGCGGAACATTATCTTACAAAGGTAGCACAACCCAGCACAACGGCGGGGATTGTTTTGTTCAGTAGAGCGGTCTGCCGTTCGCTGAGGTTTGTTCATCAGGGAACGCGATTCGGGACAGTCCTCAATTGCACAATCGAAGGATCATTCCTTCGCCCGAACGTCGCCACCTCACTTTCGGAAACCGGTCAACTGCATGGCGGTGTTTGTGACTCTGGCGAGTTTGTCGACAGTTTGGTTTCGGAATTGATTGAGCGTGAGTCTCCCTACCCGATTTGTCCCCGATCACGGTTCGCGGACTGTGACGCAGAATCAGCGACATCAAGCCAGATTCATGGTACTAATCCAGTCGCCGGACTGTCCCCGCATAGTGTCGTTCCAGGTTGAACGCGGTTCGTAACAGCAGGGCGCCGTCGGCGTCGATCCCTGCGCAGACGCCCATCGTCTCCTGGTTTCCATTTGTCAGCGTGACAGGATGGCCAGTGAGCACACACAGTCGTGACCAGCGCTCCACGAGACTCAACTTGTTCCGGGCGAGTTGCTCCGTCAGTTCGCTCCAGCACGTGAGGAACGTTATCAGAACGTCGGTTCGCGAGAATTCCGTTCCTCCGGCCGCATCGACCATCGACGTCGCGATTCCTTTCAATTCAGCAGGGGCTGTGGCGAACGAGTTGTTGACGTTCAGTCCCACCCCCACGATCAGGCGATCGGACTGACGTTCGCATTGTTCAATCAGGATCCCACTGACCTTGCGGCCTTCCAGCCAGACATCATTGGGCCACTTCAGTCCTACATTCGCCCCTGGAAGCGTTTTGGAAAGTGTCTCTGCGATGGCCAGTCCGGTGACCAGTGAAAAATGCGGCCAGTCAGCGGGTGTCAGGTTCAGGGCAGACATCCCCACGACGATGGAGAACATGAGTGAGCCATCCGCACCCCACCACTGGTTGGAACCTCGCCCCCTGCCCGCCCACTGACGATCTGCACCGACCAGATAAGGCGTTTCGATCAAGGGATCGATGGAGAGCTGCAATGCGCGATCATTGGTTGAGCCGACTTCATCCAACCATTCGACATTGCGTACACAGGTTTCGGCGAGCAGACGTGCTGTATCAATCACAATTGTTCCGCAGAAACCTTTCTTCGTGATGCATCGCTAACGTGTTTCAAATGTGCGTGGCTTACCTTGCGGGCCGACCTGGATGGTATAGGACGTTCCCTCTTTTGCCACTGACGCCTTGATCCAGTTCCCAGTGCACTTGGCGGTTTCGACCTGATTGGCGATGTTCTCGGCGGGAGCCTGATCTTTCTCCGCCAGTCGGACATTTCGGTGTAACTGGTACATCGCCTGAAGGGACTTGATCCGCTTGAACGTTGCGATGGTTTCAGGATCGGCTCCCTTGGTCGGTCCGTTGCAGGTGACACAAACTCGTGGATCGAGCGCCAGTACCATCACCGGATTATTGCTGACGTTCAGTCCATGGTGTGTTGCCATGAACAGGTCGATCGGACCGACGGGATTGTTGGGTGTCATCAACTTGGCTTCGGTGTTCCATGTCAGGTCGCCGCAGCACAGGAACTTGAACTTGCCGAAGGTGAGCAGCAGACTGATGCTCTTCGCGTTGTCGGATGTATCCTCGGGTTGAGAATGATGCTCGGCTGCGAAAGGGTTCGGCTCGCCCGTATTGGGAATGACTTCGCCGCTGGCGGTCAGCACCTTGACCGTTAATGGAGTGACCCCGGCTTTGAGCGGCATCGAATCGCCCGCCTTGAGTGTCTTGGAACGATTCTGGCTGGCTGATCGATACGGTGCGACTCGATTGGTGAATCCGGGGTCTTCTGAGAGCAGGTCCGGAATTCCGCGGTCCCAGAAATGAGAGATTTTGAACAGCGAGGCGACTTCAGCATGGTTGCCGAAATGGTCCAGGTGCCAGTGAGAGACGACGGCGTGGTCGAGGTGGTCCAGCCTGGCGACATTCTTCAAGACGTCAAGAATTCGATCGCGATCACGGCCTCCGTTGTCGGGATAGCCAGAATCGATCAGGATCGATTCTCCCTGCGGAGTGACGATCACAGTGGCTGCTCCCCCTTCGACGTCGACGAAGTACAGGTCCAGCCGACCATCTTCGGATCCCGCAAACAGTGGCAAGGTGCCGAAAAGGAAGAGGCAGGCTGCGATCGCGAGTCGATTCATGGGGTACCCTTACGGAATGATTTCTCGAACCGTAAGCACCATATCGCTCGCGTGAGTTCGGCTCCACTCCGCAGGGGTCGATTTTACGAGACCGGCAGTCGTGCCCCGAGGGAATCTGCACCCGGATCAGAAGGACCTCAACCTGCCGGATGTGATGTCCGGTCCCGCCTCCCTCTCCCGAATGGCGAGAGGTGATGAGGGGCCGGACACGACCCGCAATATCACGCGGCTTTGCGCGTCGGAGCAGCGAATGGCTGGAACTGATGGATCATCGGCGTGGCTTCGTCCTGATCGACGTAGTCCGCAATGACCGCCTGGATTGCCTGCCGTGCTTCGTCGGCACTGCCACGTGACGCTTGTTCCAATTCCAGAATGTGGCGTTTGACCGCACTGGCGTTGATGGGTTCACGTTCGGCGCAGAAGATCTTTTCGTGGACTTTCTTCGCCGTGGTCTCGTTTCCGTAGAACAGCTCTTCGTACATCTTCTCACCTGGTCGCAGTCCGGTGAACACGATGTCGACGTCTTCCGGATAGCGCAGTCCTGACAGGCTGATCATATCGCGAGCAAGGTCGACGATCTTTACAGGTTCGCCCATGTCCAGAATCAGCACTTGTCCGTTACCACCAATCGCACCGGCCTGAAGGACCAGCTGAACGGCTTCGGGAATGGTCATGAAGAACCGCGTCATCTCGGGATGGGTCACCGTGATCGGTCCCCCTTCCAGGATCTGGCGACGGAATGTCGGCACCACACTTCCAGCAGAGTTGAGCACATTCCCAAATCGAACGGTGATGAACTTTGTCTGGGACTTGCTGGCGACAGCCTGAAGGTATTTTTCGCCGACCAGTTTCGTGGATCCCATGATGCTGGTAGGACGGACTGCCTTATCGGTCGAGATCATGACAAATCGATCGACACCAAACCGGTCTGCAAGGTCGACAATCGATTTGGTGCCGAGGATATTGTTGCGAATGGCAATCTGAACATTGTGTTCCATCAGCGGCACATGCTTGTATGCCGCAGCGTGGAAGACAAGATCGGGCAGGTGTTCTGCAAAGACACGTCCCAGTGTGATTTGATCGTTGATGTCGACGATCACGTAGATCAATTCGACATCGGTAATTTTTCGTGCGACCAGTTCCTGCTCGATCTGGAACATCCCGAATTCGGACTGATCAACCAGGATCAGTTTCCTGGGCTTCAGATCGACAATCTGTCGACAGCATTCGGATCCGATACTCCCCGCTGCACCGGTGACGAGGACGGTTTTCTCGGCAATGCAGCCGGTAATGCTGGCCATGTCCAGGAGAGTCGGTTCACGCCGCAGCAGGTCCGAAATTGTCACATCGCGGATCGTCAACTTGACTCGACCGGCGACAATTTCGTTCACATCAGGAATCACGCGGGCGGTCAGTTCATTTTCCTGGCAGATGGCGTGCAGTTCGCGGACGGTCTTCCCTTCGATTCCGCTGGGGATCAGCAAGTGGCTGGCGCTGAACCGATCGGCAATCTGAGCGATCCCGCGTTTCGCGTTGACGACGGGAACACCACCAATCAATGACTTGGCTGTTGCCCCGGTCTGATCCAACATGGCAACGACTTTGTACTCGGATTTGGCCGACTGCAACGCTCGAAGAATCGAGATGGAATTGGGATCAGCACCGAAGACAATCGCCCGCAGCTTTTCAGGTCGAGACGGACGGTAGTGAGAACTTTCGATTGCGACACGGACTGTGGTTCGCAGCATTCCTGTCGCAACTACTGTGAGCAGCCAATCGATGGCGATGACCGATCGAGGCAGACTGGTACCGATCAGGTCCATCAGGTGAGCAGTGAGCAGAATCGCCGAGCTGAGGCTGGCTGTCGCCACGATTGAGACGACATCATTCATGGTCGTGTAGCGGTGTCGCCGCCGCCATTCTCGCGTGGCAGTAAACACGGTCCCCTTGACCACAAGCGCGATGGGAAGTGACTCCCACAATCGGCTGGTCAGATCTTCGCTGATCTCCAAGTCGAATCGGAGGAAGAATGCCGCTGCGAGTGATAGCGTGTACAGTGCCAGGTAGACTGGCAATGTAGCAACGAGTCGATATTTCATCGAGTGGTACTCTCTGAATCGAATTCGAAGGGAGATTGCGAGACAGAAGAAGACCGTGACGGGCGCGTCTGGAGACAACGCGACACTCACAACCGTTCTGGCCGAACCATGAGAATTGAGATTGGAACTGTGCTAGAGAGGCGAGGGATATATTGGATCGAAAGAATCCTGTCCATACCGATCTCATGCAGGATTTGCAGGAATGAGTTGCGAAAGTGAACGGATCGTATCGGGACTTGAATCGGTGGAACTGCGGTCGATCAAAAGTGCTTTCATGCCCGCTGCGATCGGTCCTGAAACGTCATGGGAGGGGTCGTCGCCGATCATGAGAATGTCACCCGGTTCCACACCGCATTGTCCGATGACTGACGTGTAAAACTGTTGAGCGGGTTTCCGATAGCCAAGTTCTGATGAGACAAACCGTTGCTCGATCAACCGGAGCGCGGGATGTCCTTCACAAACGGAATGCAGACGCGAATCAAAATTCGATGCAATCGCCAGACGGCAACCGGCATCGCGCAGCGACTGGAGACTCACGCCGACCTCGTCAAAGCAAAACCATGAGACGGGGTCTGCGAAGTGGTCCCAAAGTTCCTGAAAGCAGTGGTCCACATCGTTGACGTCCGGCAGGACCTCGGCCACGATCCAGCGCCACCGTGCGAGTTCGATCTCGTCACTCGATGACCAGATGTCGTTAGAGACCGGACGATTGGGAAAGAATTCTGTCTCGCTGCGTCGAAACGACCGGCGAAATCGTTCGTTCACTTCCGTGACGGAGAGACGAGACCCGTGACGGCTGCCAATACGATGGTACGCTGTGGCAACGGACGGTTCTGGCCGAATCAGAGTTCCGACGGCATCAAACACGATCCACTTGAACTGCTTTGCGTTCAGACCACGATGAACCTCAGTCAGTTGCATAAAAAGCTCATCCTTCTGTCCATTATCTGATTCCATCGTCTGTGCAAGAATCCCTGCAGTTCACCGACGGCGACCTGAATCAATTTTTGACATCTCAGCGGATTCTAGTCAGCCCCGTCTCAGTCGGCCTCCTTTTCGTTACCTGCGGTCTTCTCGTCCGTCAATTCCCGTGGTGCGGCACCGTCGTCTCATTAGTGAAAATGCCCCGAATCCCCTCTTCGTTTGCGAATTGCAGTGTGCTGGACGGACTTTCATGTGTCGTCGCTTCAATCGGACCAACTGACATCCCTATTCCAACTGTTCTGTCCGGGCTGATCGTTAAATCAATCAAGAGTTCTCAAGGAACGTGCCCCTCTCCCATTTTTTTAGCAAGTTCTCGGAGCACATCTCCGGGGTTTGACCCATTCTTGTAATGAATCGGGACAATTATAGGAGTTAGGGATGCACCAGGATCAACGAATCGGTCTGGCACTTGGAGTGCTCCTTATCGGAGCATGCGCAGCTCTTTTCTTTCGAAATGAGACCCGCGAATTGCCTGCAACGCCTCGACTGCAACGAGCCCAGGAACTGGACGACTGGATTGCGGAACGTTCAACACGGCCCTATCTCAAAGGGATCGAAATTGTTGAAGCGGCCAACCAGCCCCGGACACGCCATGTTTCCCAGTACGGTCAGGAGGTTGACGGCACTGAGGACCATGTCGGATCGTCTTGGAGCCCAGTCGACGCTTTCACAGGTAAAAAGAGCAAGAATTTGACCGGTAGGGGAGGCCCCACGGCCAGCCTGATCGACGCGGATGTGGAAGAGCTGGCACCCATTCGAGTTCCTGTTCCACAAGGGCTGGTCCGTCGTGGTAACGCCATTACTGATCCCCCCGAGGGACGTTCCGGATCTGCGCGTCCACTGCACGACACCGAGTCCCACAGTCGCGTCCATGTTGTTCAGAGGGGCGAGACCCTTTCCTCGATCGCCTCGAAGGTGCTGGGCAGCTCAAGTCGCTTTCAGGAATTGTTCGCCGCGAATCAGGATCAGCTCAAAGATCCGAATGATGTTCGCGTTGGCATGACATTACGGCTTCCCGAAGCTCAGGACGTTTCGTCGCGCGGCGCAGTCCAGGGGCCGTCTCTGCCTGATGCCCGTTCAAAATCACCTGTGACCATTCGAGAAATCGACATCGAAGAAGCCACCGCAGGCGTCACCGTTCAAGAGGAAAAACCAGGGGTGCTCGCCCCGCCCCTCTCCGCAGGGCAGCAGGCTGATTCACAGCCGACGCAGGGACCACGTGAGCAGCCCGAGACTCCGTTGAGCGAAAGAAAGTTTCAACCGGCCAAGCGGTTTACTCATCTCGCAAAGCCGTTCCAGTCGCAGGTTGGACGGGAATAGTTTGGCTGAAGTGCTGGGCACGTACCTCCGCGGGCGCCCTCGGTCAGCAGCAGAGACGTTCTGTTGACTGGCTGAAGCAAGTGTCCCGGCCGTAAAACGAAAAGCCTACTCGCTCAATGCAGAGAGAGTAGGCCTATCGAAAAGCGAGGTTCGTTTGTGAAATAACTTACCAGCGGAACAGGCAAGTACCCCAGGTGAGTCCAGCGCCGAAGCCACTGATGAGCAACGTATCGCCGCGCGAGATTCTGCCCGCTCGATAAGCTTCGTCGAGGGCAATGGGGATTGAACCGCCCGAGGTGTTGCCGTAATTGGGCAGGTTATTGAACATCTTGTCGACCGGAATGGCCAGCTGTTCGGCGACGTTATTGATGATGCGCATGTTGGCTTGATGGAGCAGGTAGAGCGAGACGTCATGAGGTGACAGCCCCGTCTTGCGCATCACGACTTCAATACTGTCAGCGACAGCACGAACGGCCCACTTGAAGACATTACGGCCGTCCATCTGCAGGAAATGCTCTCCCGCATCCAGTGCTTCGTGCGTGATCGGCTTCTTCGTTCCCCCCGCCTGCCGGTCCAGCATGCAGCCACCGCCGCCGTCGGAACCAAGCTGGTAGCAGATCAGACCCTGATGCGAATCACCACGGGTCAGCAGGACGGCGCCGGCACCATCACCGAACAGTGGAGCGACCTTCTGATCGAGTGGATTCACGATACGGCTGTTGCAGTCGCCGCCAATGACGAGTGCCATTCGGCTGTTTCCGGTGGCGACATACTGCGCTGCTGTCGTCAGTGCGTAAACGAATCCCGAGCAGGCAGCGTGCAGATCCATGGCGGGGGCGTCGATACCGAGCGCTTCCTGAACCAGGTTGGCCGTCGTCGGACATTGATAATCCGGTGTAAACGTTCCGACAACGACCAGATCAATGTCGCGGGGGTCAACACGGGCATTCCGCATGGCCCTGCGGGCTGCTTCGATACAGAGGTCGCTGGTCGCCTGCCCTTCACTGACATACCGGCGGGCGAGAATCCCCGTTCGTTGTTCGATCCAGGCGGGATCGTATCCAAACTTCGCCTGCAGATCGGCGTTGGTCACAATCTGGTCAGGAACGTAAGAGCCGGTACCAACCACTTGTACGCCTAAAAGCGACCGGGTCCGTTTTGTCCAACTCGATTTCGATTCGGTGCTGCGATGCGGGAGGTTTCCTGGAGGGGTATCCAAAACATTCCCCTGACTGTTAGTCGATCGTGAAACACCGCTATCGTACATGGATCGCATCCTCGACCGGCGAATCGCCTGACACACTCGACTCTGCCGAGATCCTGAAAAACCTCAATTGATGAATCCCACTCGCCACTGAAGACGTCCGTGAGGCGGAGCAATTCATGATTGCCCCGCGATAGGAATGGGCTGCCTGAGTATATCGACCGTTTTTCCTGCAAACCAGCGAACATGAGGCATATCAACGGAAGTTCAACAAGTTTGAGAGATTATGGGAATTTTCTCCGATTGAGCAAGATGGATCAGAGTTTGACGGTCAACGAGCCCTTCCCATGGCGATCCCCGCAGGGGCTGTCAGGCGTGCTCAGCGGACAACTCATCCACTTGAAAATGGCCACTCTTGCCACCTAGTTTTTCGAGCAGGCGGGCTGGGCCGAGAGTCATGCTGCGGTCTACCGACTTGCACATGTCATAGATGGTCAGCCCCGCGACTGTCACGGCGGTAAGGGCTTCCATTTCGACCCCGGTCTTCCCTGTGACACGCACCGTGGCCTCGATCTTGACACGGCATTCATCCACTTCGCTGATCGAAACATCCACCCCATCGATTCCCAGTGGATGACACAGCGGAATCAGATCGGCCGTTCGCTTGGTGGCCATGATCCCCGCCAGTCGGGCGACTTCAAAAACGTCTCCCTTGGCCACCCGTCGCTCAAGAATCAACCGCAATGTCTCTGGTTTCATCGTTACGATGTTCTCAGCGCGTGCTAAGCGTAACGTGACCCCTTTGGCGCCAACATCGACCATCCGGCTGTGGCCGTGCTCATTGAAATGTACCAGTTCAGACATTGAGGAACTTTCTCAGACCTTCCGGATGAACTCGGCGGCGAAACTGCGGACCTGCTGACCGTTCAGCACATGGAAAACACGAAGCTGCTGAATCGTTTCCTGGCTGAATTTTGCCAGCGGCACATGAATCAGCTTTTTTCCATACCGTTTCGCCAGACGCCGCCATGCGGGCCCCGGTGGACCCTGGCTGAGCAGCGCAATATGTCTTTCTCTGGCATGGAAACAAGCCGCCGCCAGCGCTCTTTCTTCCAGAGTGTCAGTGAAGTCGAAGCGACGATCTGTCCAAATATCCGGGATCGGTCTGGGGGGAAACAGGAAGACGGCGCCCCCGTAGGTGGCTTGTCCAATTCCTGGTCCGACAAACTCGTTAAGGTAACTGGTCGCGAATAACGCCAGAGTCGATTCGTCGTGATGTTCGGCGTGCCACGTGACTCGCCAGGGGTAGTCCCGTGGATCTGCAGGGCTGTCGAACAACATCACGACGCAGTCCAGTGTGCCTCGTGTCGGCGGCAAGACCTTCACATACAGATTACCGGTATGCCAGTTCCTGAGCGTCTCGCGGATGTCGAGACCGTCCTTCAGGCTGGTGGTAAATTTTTCGTTCCGGGCCAGATCCGATCCCAGCAGGTTCAGTGCGGTATCCTTCACGTGGGTTCGGAATTTCTCAATTGACACATCCTCTGGCGGCCAACTGCACTGACGGTGGGGATTCCATCGCATCAGCCAATCATGCTGCAGTGGTTTCGGAGGCTGAGGCTTCAATTGGCAGCTACGCCATTCCAGTGCCTGACCCGGCAATCGGTTCTTCAGGGTCAAGATTTCCCCATCCGGCAGGCGACCACGATCGATTCCCAACTGAATGGCGGGGAATGGAATTCGACCGGTGTACCGGTACTCGCGAGCAGTTTCGGCCAGGGCGATCGCGAATTGATCTCCGGCGATCTGTTTGGCGGCAATGATGAGCGTATAAAGACCGGGAGACAATCGGCGTTCGGTCAGTGTCAGATTTCGGACGTACTGCAAATACACCCGCAGCAGTTTGGGCGTGATCTTGCGGGCACGCTTGCCCAGGTTCGACTCGTACCGGTCGCGGGCGGCCAGCAACATATCCTTGACGCCATCGATCGATAGATTTTCGTCTTCAAGTAACTCGGATCGGGCCTGTTCGTAAAGCCCTGTAATGTAGGGAAGCTCTCCCAGTCCAAAAATCAGAGTTGAAGGATCGACGGAGTACAGGCCGGTCGGTTCTACTTCATCGTCTGTCCGTTCGCAGACGGTCTGCTCCACGTAGGCTTCGCGGATCCAGGGCCAGTCGAGGAGCGAGCACAGGAACAGAATCTTCTTGTGTTGCTGCTCCAGTTCACGCAATCGCGCCGCCATGTGCCGCACCCGGTCGCGGGGTTGTCCTTCGTGAACTCGCGGAATGCTGGGCAGGATCGCGGTTGCGAATTTTTCGGCCGACACGTGTTTCAACGCATACGGGTCGGGCAGAACGCCGAAGTAGGCTTCAAATTTCGCTGTCTCAAGGTCAATGAACGCCCGCGGCATGCGTTCCTCAATGGCAAACCGCAATCCGGCGATCACTCCCTGGCAGGGGTCGATCGGTACATAGCTGGCGACCGGGCGTTGAGCATCTGACTCAGCCTCGCTGTCGCTCTCTTCGGCTGGCGACCATTCCTTCACTTCGATTCCGGCATCTTCTCGCTGAACAGCGAACGAGACGCTGGGCAGGAAGGCGATTCCTCGTTCCACATGTTCCTGGAACGAAGGGGGAAGTGGAACTGCCAGGCAGTCGAACTGACCGGTCAGCATCGTTCTTCGGACTTCGATGGCGAAGTCACCACTGCCATGAATGATCGGCAGGGACCAGATTCGGTCGCTGAATTGCAGTGCGTTCATAATTGCCCGAAGCGAGAGTGAATCGTTGATACTTGCTGAACCCCATTCCGTCAGGAGTTCGGCCGGTATCGTTGCAGCTTGCACAGTGAGATCGCGTTCCGATCGGTCACTCTATTCTAGGGAGTTTTTTGTTCGCGTGAGGACAATTCCCGGCGAATTTTCTTCGCGATTTCCTGCACGATGATCGGCGTATAAACGATCCCCGTGTAGTGGTCGGCAGGCAGGATCATCTGATGATCTTCATCCAGACCGGCGGCTTTACGCAGCGCTTCGGCGTGGTGCGGGGGGACCACCTGATCCTGACTGGCGGTGTAAAGCCACGTGTTATTGCGATCATAGCGGTGTGCTAACCGGATCGGCTCGATCGGAGCGAACAGCTCTTTCAATTGATCGCCCTGGATCCCCGCTTCTGCCAGCGTTTCCCGCAATTTTCCCGCTTCTCGTTTACCATTGAGCACAAGTTCATAGAGATTTCCTCCGGCGACCATGATGTGGACGGTTGAGAATCCACGGTCGAGTCCTGCCGCGGTGGCGGTGACGAATCCTCCGAGACTGGTCCCCTGGATACTGATCGACCTCGCGTCGACATGAGGCAGTACGGCGACGGCATCACGCGCACGTCGCGCGTCAGTGATCCCCTGCTTCATGATGTTGAAGACGAGTTCCGCGGCGGGCTTGTCCTTGGTGGGTTCCGGACGCCGTAGCCCATAAGTGGGGAGATGGATCATGAAGGCATGCAGACCCTGCGCGTGAATGGCCTTCGCAATCAGCCGACCGACTTCCATTCGTGACCCGGATTCGTGAACGACAATGACGGCCGGGGCCTCGATGACCTCGTTCTTCTCGTTCTTGGCCGAATACCACTCGAGCGCCACCAGATCGTTGACTTCAATACCCGAGGGACGGGGCGACGGGAATCGGACGATCGATGGATCCAGCGGGTGCTCGTTCGGCTGGACGGTCACTTCGAACCTGACCGGCTTCCACGACAGATCCACTAGGCACTGCCGTGCGTCCTCAGACGTTTCGTCGCCGGCATTCAATCCGTCCGCTGCTTCATACTTCTGAAGCGGGACAAAATTCTCAGACCATCCGGCGGAAGCGGTCAGCAAGACAAACAAACACCCAAGCGAGCGAACGTCCATGACACTTCTCCTTCGGCGATGTTTCTGAGTGACGCCCGCTTCAAGGTTTTCCCGACATCAACTTACCCGATATCAACGGGGCGGGAGCCAACTGTTATCCGGGCACATGATAGATGACCCTCTCGCCCTGAATCCGGTTTCACACGATGCACCATGACGGATTCCAGCGATCTCATGAACTTTGAGCGGATGCGAAGAATCGGAGGAACGTACTTCCGGGACGGCACTTGCCAGGCAGATCATTTTACCAGATCACCGACGAACGGAAGGACCTGTTTTTCGTACGAGACCCCTTCGCTGCCGTCGACCGATCCGCTGAATCGTTTCAGCAATTCTCCGTCGCGTCCATAAACGAAGACGGCGGGGATGGAATCGAGTTTAATTTCGTCGAACAATTCATCTGCCGCAACGGTACTCATCCGGTGCAGTACCTGATTTTCGACTTGGGAACCGAGGAAGTTCAGGACCCGTTCCCGGTAGAATTCCGGCGGCTTGTTCTTGATACCGGCGTAGTCGACATCGAATGAGATCGCCACGACATCGTTCGGGAACCGCTGATGTAATGAAATCAGGTGGGGAAACTCAGTCATACAGGGTTCGCACGCCGTCGACCACATATCGACGACGACGATCTTTCCCTTGTGCTCGGCGATCAGCGTCTGCAGTTCGGCCCAGGTGGAGTCGATCAGTTCCACGGAGTTCTGTGGCTTGGCTTGCGTTGCTTCGTCGGACACGGATTGGGATTCCGTAACCTGACCATCGTTCACCACGGCTGCCGCTGCGGGAGCGGTGGCCTCGGTGGGCGTCTGGGCGGGATCGGAATGGCTTATCCCTGCTGCGCCGCTGCATCCTTCGACGAAACCGATGGCGATCAAGTATACCCAGATCATTCTGCTGCGAATCATTTATTCGACCTGTTTCAGGGGTTACTTGCTGTTGAGCTCGGAAATTTCGCCTTCGATTCGTGCTACGATTGGATCGAACTGAGCGATTTCAACCGCGTTGTTACCCTGCTCGTGCTTACGAAATCCGGTCAGGTAAGTGATGTTCTGGGGACGCCAGCGGTGGAAGAACTGCATGTTCTTTTCCACAACTTTCTGGCGAATGAGTTCCCCTTTTTCATCACTGGGGGAAAGGCGTGGCCAGCCCTGCTGAATCTGAATCGCCGTGACCAGTTGGGAATAGCCAAACGGTCCAAAATGCAGTCCGTTCTCGGTGAGATTCGCTGTCGGTTTTGGCAGTTCGAACAGATCGATGACCGGGGCACTTCGTCGGGCGGCCAGATCGCGAACGGCGGCGGCGTAGATGGCCAGCGTGCCATTCTGACGACTCGCATCGGGCAGAGGTGACTTGGGTCGTTCCCACTTGTGCGGCGTCATGAAAGCCAGTCGAGCTCCGGTTGCCTGGACGTCATTGCAAAGCTTTTCGTACTGAGCGACAAACTTTCCGACCCCTGCCTCGCCCGCGAAAGACTCGTTCTGTCCGTACCCCATCACAACCAGGGTCGGCTTGAGTAACGTGATCAGCTCGATCATCCGCTGGTATCCCACCTGAGGGGGCTCGAAGATGCCTCGGCTTTCCGCCCAGACGGTGTCTCCGCTCCAACCCAGATTGCGGAACGTCACTTTTCGGTCAGGCCATGCTGTCGTCAAGGCGGTCTCGAGATAGCCGAACTGGCCTTCGCGTTCGATAAAGGTACCACCCAGAAAGACAACGCGGTCCCCGTCCCGCAGTTCCAGTTTCGGGGGCGAGTCCTTGGCGATCGCCAACGATCCCATCGCGAGCAGTGTGATTGACTGAAGCAGTACATATCCGACAGAACAGCGACCCATCTCAAACCTTCCCTATTTGAGGACGTCCGAGCCGATTGAAACGGGGGCTGATCCCGTTTCGAGGCCGGAGAGTGTCCCTCACTCTGAACGATAGACCTATCTGGCATACTCGATGACGCGGGTCTCTCGCAAGACAGTCACCTTCACTTCACCTGGGTAGGTGAGTGTCTGTTCAATCGCCGTGGCGAGGTCCCGGCATAGCTTAGCGGCTTCACGGTCATTGACATCCGCGGGATTCACAATGACGCGGACTTCGCGTCCCGCCTGCACGGCAAAGGCTTGTTCGACACCCGGGAACCCGCAGGCGAGCGTTTCGAGTTCTTCAAGACGGCGGACGTACTTCTCGAGCGTTTCACGGCGAGCACCCGGTCGTGAGGCCGAGCAGGCGTCGGCGGCTGCCACGAGGACTGTGTAGATGTATTCAGGACGGATATCGTCGTGATGCCCTTTGGCGGCGTGGACGACTTCCCCTTTTTCGCCGTAACGTTTCAGCAATTCGGCTCCGACGGCGGGGTGTCCCCCTTCCATTTCGTGGTCGGCCGCTTTGCCAATGTCGTGCAGAAAACCACAGCGTCGGGCCAGGTTTCCATTCAGGCCGAGTTGAACAGCCATCATCCCGGTGAGGTGGGCCACTTCAATGGAGTGCCGCAAGACGTTCTGGCTGTAACTGGTTCGGAAGTAGAGCCGACCCATCAGATCGATCAGCTTTTCGTGCAGGTTAGGAACGTCTGCTTCCTGGGCCGCTTCCGCCCCCTGCCGGCGAATGAACTCTTCCATTTCCTTTTGCGTTTCAAGAACGATTTCATCGATGCGTGTGGGATGGATGCGGCCATCCTGAATCAGCTTGACCATCGACTGCTTGGCCGTTTCGCGGCGGACACTGTCGAATGCAGAGACGACCACGACGCCCGGAGTATCATCGACGATGACGTCAACGCCGGTTGCTTTTTCAAACGCCCGGATATTCCGGCCTTCACGACCAATGATGCGACCTTTCATCTCGTCGTTGGGGATATCGACGGTCGAAACCGTGGTCTCGGACGTATGGGCCGAGGCGTATTTCTGAATCGCCATACCGATGATTTCGCGAGCCTGCTTCTCGGTCTGTTGTCGGAGCTCGGCTTCGTGCTTGAGGATTAATCCACCGGTTTCGTTCTTGAGTTCGCGTTCGAGCTGATCCAGCAGCATGGCGGTCGCGGTCTTCTGGTCCAGCCCGCTGATCTTATAGAGCTGTTCCTGTTCCTGCTTGATGATCTTTTCGAGTTCTTTTTCCTTGGCTTCAACGACTTTTCCGCGTTCGGTCAGCTTGAGCTGGGTCGCCTCGAGCATCCGCTCTTTCTTGGCGATGTCGTCCAGCTGATCCTTGAGGGACGCTTCTCGTTTATCAAGTTTTCGCTCTTGATTGCGAATTTCATCTTTCATGGCGTTGAGATCTTTTTCGATCTCTTCGCGTCGTCGCAGGCCTTCTTCCTTGGCGGCCAGTTCAGCCGTTTTGCGAAGGTTTTCGCCATCGCGTTTGGCCAGCTCGAGAATCTCGTCGCGCGATTTATACGCGGAACCGCGAATCATTCGCTCCGCAAAGAAGCCTGCTGCACCGCCGAGGACCAGCCCCAGCAGAATTGAAATCATATCCATACGTACGCGCCCTTCACGATCCTGGCAACAGAAGCCTCCGGACCTCGCACAGAACGCAGGATTCGTTCGGCGTAAGCGTGTGCCGACGATGCGCGATCGCAATACGCGTCGCGATTCAGAGAAACTGGCTGAGCATCACGAAATCAGCGGACTGAGCGGCGTGCTGGAACACGGACCCGCACCAGAGATGTCGGCCAAAACAACGACCATGGCCACGTCGTCAGCTCCTTCGGTGGACCGACTGACGACCACAACAAGGCCATCGTTTGCTGGGGCGAATCGGACGACTTACGCAGCCATGTGTCGAAACGCCAAACAAAGCCCTTCACGGCCCCGTCGAGCTTCTCTACGGTTCTCCAGGAGATACACCAGAGAAAGGTCAGCAATAAACCGATCGATTCGCCAAGAAATGAAAACATCCTGGCACTTTCCGAAATGAATCGCTAAGCGGCAGGCAACCGAGAACGGATGCCATCAAACCAATCAACTCCGAACCATCTTCGGCCCGGTTGCTTCTGGAAATACGTCACCTGTCGGTGACAATCACCAAAAATTGACTGTCTTATACTAACAAACGTTGATCTGCGTTCAACCGTAAGGCTGAAACAGCTTTTATCAGCCCCATTTGATCAACAGCCCCCGAGCTGGCAATATCGACAGACTGCCGCTTCGGAGAACTTGTATGACCCCTGGGCGTGATCTGGACAGCGCCACCGTCCGCGTCCGGCATGACGGTGGGCTGCCAATTCACTACTGAACCTGGACGAAATCTTCGTCGATTACTCTTCCTGCTCGCGCAGTTTTGCCAGGACGCTGATGTCTTCCAGTGTCGTGGTGTCCCCTGCCGATTCGCGGCCCGCCGCGATGTCCCGCAGCAGACGACGCATGATTTTCCCGCTACGTGTCTTGGGCAATGCGGGGGTAAACCGGATCTTGTCCGGGGTCGCCAGTGCCCCAATCTGCTTACGGACATGCGCCGTCAACTCACGTTCGAGCGATTCGCTGCCGCTGCCGCTCTTGAGGGAAACGAAGCAGCAGATCCCTTCACCTTTAATGTCATGAGGGAAGCCCACCACGGCGGCTTCCGCCACTTCGGCGTGAGCAACGAGTGCTGATTCGACTTCCATGGTGCTCAGACGATGACCGGCGACGTTCAGCACGTCGTCGACGCGCCCCATCACCCACGTATAGCCATCCTCGTCCTTTCGCGCACCATCCCCTGCGAAGTAACAGCCGGGAATCGTGCTGAAATAGGTCTGCTTAAAGCGATCATGGTCACCGTACAGCGTTCGCAGCATCGATGGCCATGGCTGCTTCATGACCAGCAGGCCACCCTGGTTGGGGCCTAGCGGGTTCCCTTCTTTGTCAACAATTTCAGCAACGATACCAGGAAGGGGACGAGTACAACTTCCCGGCTTTGTCGCTGTGACCCCGGGCAGCGGCGAAATCATGATCGAACCGGTTTCGGTCTGCCACCAGGTGTCGACGATTGGGCAGCGTTCCTGGCCGATGACCTTGTGATACCACATCCACGCTTCCGGATTGATGGGTTCACCGACGGAACCGAGCAGACGCAGGCTGGAGAGGTCGTACTTGTTCGGCCACTCGTCACCCCACTTGATGAAGGCGCGAATCGCCGTGGGGGCCGTATAGAAGATGTTGACCTTGTACTTCTCGATAATTTCCCAGAAACGGCCTTCGTGGGGCCAGTTCGGAGCCCCTTCGTACATGACTGAGGTCGCGCCGTTACACAAAGGCCCGTAGACAATGTAACTGTGGCCAGTGATCCAGCCGATGTCGGCGGTGCACCAGTAGGTGTCTTCGTCTTTCAAGTCGAAGACCCACTTTGAGGTCATCATTGTTCCGAGCAGGTAGCCGCCCGTGGTGTGCAGCACTCCCTTTGGCTTGCCCGTACTTCCCGAGGTATAGAGGATAAACAGCGGATGTTCGGCATCCAGTTCGACGGGGTCGCAGTCAGATGCGACGTCTGACATCAGGTCGTGCCACCAGTAGTCACGATCCGGGACCATGTGGACCGGTGTGCCCATGCGGCGAACCACGACAACCCGCTCGACCGAAGGTGATTTTTCCAGGCTGGCGTCGACGGCCTGCTTCAGCAACAGTTCCTTGCCGCGTCGCCAGCTACCGTCGGCGGTGATGATCAGCTTGGCCTGTGCGTCGTTGTTACGGTCGGCGACAGCATCAGAACTGAAACCGCCAAAAATGATCGAATGCGTGGCACCGATGCGTGCACATGCCAGCATCGCGATGGCCAGTTCGGGGATCATGGGCATGTAAAGCGTCACGCGATCGCCCGCGGTAATCCCGAGTTTCTTCAGGACATTGGCGAACTTACAGACTTCGCGGTGCAGGTCCTGATACGTCAGAACTCGCGTGTCGCCAGGTTCACCTTCCCAGATGATCGCGGCTTTGTTCTTTCGCCAACTGGTCAGGTGCCGGTCGAGGCAGTTGTAGCTGGCGTTGATCTTGCCACCGGTGAACCATTTGGTGTCGGGCATGGTTCCCTGAAGGACGTGGTCCCACTTTTTGAACCAGTGCAGATTGTTGGCCAGTTCACCCCAGAATGCGGAGGGATCAGACTTTCCCTGCTCACACATTTGCTGGTATTGCGCTTCCGAATTGATATTGGCCAGCTTGGTGAATTCGGCTGGCGGTGGAAACGACCGAGTTTCCTGAAGAACGCTTTGAATATTTTCGCTGGACATCGATGTCGTCTCCGGAATCGCGCTTAAGATCGAATTAAATGGATATTTACCTCGTGGGCGAGGATTAAACCCGGATTCGTCAACGAATTCCATGCAACCGAGAACTGTCGGGGCCGAAACTGGCACAGAGTGCAACGGGTACTGATTTTACGGACGGTGTACTGTTGCGTTTTCAGCCGAAATTGTCCCCTGAGCGCGCTGCTGACTCGTCTGAGCGTGTCTGCTTCCGATTGCATGCCCAATACCGAAGAATCCCTTGTCGCGCCCGTTGCGTCAACGGATCCGCTCAATGGTCATGCGAATCCACGTGGGGGGCAGCACTGCTGCGACGGCGACTTAATTGCGACTCCTCGAACTGAAAGCAGACTTTATGGGCTGTTTTCCATTCCTGGGCCTCGGCCATTCTGATGATCTGATCAAAATGAGCTCGCTCCTTGTCGGACATCTCTCCTTCGTCGTAGCGAGAGTCAATCGCCTCTTTCACTTTGGCGACCCAGTCGGGACGTTCCGAGGAGATGGCCGTTCGCAGGAGCTGGATGTATCTGAGGTTGTCGGTCGCGACAACGGGGGGATATCGCCACCATTGGGCCAGCCAGATCAGACCAGCGACCAGCAGCAGGCCGATGGCCCCGTTCCGAATCCACAGTCGCTGCTGGCTGCTCTGATCAATCGAGTAAGTTCGCATGGTGTCTTCAGTCATTCGAGTGGATTGTTTGCAGAGGGCTGCATGGGCGGTGCGTTCCTGCTCCGTTTTTGTCATACGCGAGCGAGGCAACTTCAGCACGCAGCCGTCGCGGCGACTTAATAATCGCCGACAACTTCGCCTTTGCGACAGCTGGAGAGGGCGGCCCATGTGGGCTGATGGATGTACTGGGAGATGAATCGGACGCTGCCGTCCCCCAGTAAAACATGAGCGCCGCCGGTGTGCGGTGAATACATCTGGCAGACATGGCAAAGTGGACTGTTGGGAGGATGAATCGGGGCGAATCCAGTCACAGGGTCGATTTCAGCGGATGAGGGGCCCGAATGGACATTCACCAGCGTCGCTGCTCGATCGCAGGCTGTAATGGGGAAACGGGAAGGATTAATCGTGCAGACAGTCGCGCCGGGCACCACTCCCACCCAGGTCTTGTCACTGACCATGCTGTGCTCCCCGATGAAAACGGTATTGGATAAACCGTCGGTTACATCCGCGGGCCGGGTTCGGGAGTTTCGGTACATGGGACCGTCAGCAATCGAGCCAAAATCAAGGGCCTGAATTCCCCAGGGCTCTTCCTGGCCTGCGTTCGCTACGTAGTGAGAACGGCCGAACGTGGCCAGAACCGTACCGCTTGCATTTTTGACGTCGAACGGGCCGGTGGAATTCGTCGCCGAGGGATTCAGAAATACAGGGAGGTTCATGCGTACGACATTCCCCTGGACCGGGTCCCAGCAGGGGCGATCCGTCCTGAGCTGAAAATACATCGGGGATTGATCGAGTTGCGGCAGGATCATCGCGCCCCACGCGAATCCGTTGGGGCCATCGTAGGTGGTGGGGTCCCGTTGCGGATGGCTGGTGTCGGCCAGGTAAGCTGCCGGGAACACCGAATGTGAGTCGGCGTAATTATGAAGTGCCAAGCCGATCTGCTTGAGATTATTGCGACTTTGTGTCATCCGCGCGGCCTCACGGGCCTGCTGGACCGCTGGCAGCAGCAGCGAAATAAGCACCGCAATGATGGCGATCACCACCAGGAGTTCAATTAGCGTGAACGCTCTTCTGTGACGCATACTTCTCCTGATTCTCCCCTATGTGTTTTGTGGCGTTGGCTATAGAAATTTCTAGTACTCAAAAACAATAGTGTGCATTTTTAGAAAATTCAAGACTGCTCTACACCAAATAAATCCTTTGGGTTCTGGGACGCTCGCCCCAACCCCATTCGTCAGCGAGTCCAGAAACCTGCAGCGAGGGAACGGGTGATCCCTGTGGTGACCGGCGAGAAGAGGGCCGGTATCTTGATTCGTCCGCAATCGGCGTTCGTGTGCCACTTGCGGACGCTTACCCATCACACGGTGCAGACTCACCTCAAAGCACGAGCAGCCACTGCGTTTTCCCACGTCCCCGATTTCATGGCACACAACCCCCTGATTTCATTGTGACCATGCAACAAGTGCTCGCTGGTGACGTGCTTCGTAAAGGTGTTGGGCAGCCAAAATTGGTACACTCAGGGGGAGTATTCAGGATAGCAGTGACTTTTCCTTCCTAGACAGAGGTGCAACCATGCGATCGGTGAAACGAATCCTGTGTGCCACGGATTTTTCGCGGTCCTCCGAAAAGGCGGTTCGCTACGCCGAGAATCTGGCGATCGACCTGGATGCTGAACTGATCTTGCTCCATGCGTTTGAAGCGCCTGTGAACTGGACGGCAGAAGGGCAGAAACATCCGGAAGACCCCAAGATCAAGGAGCAGCTCGATGACGTGCTGGTGGGCTCTCCTCTGGGGGACAAATTGTCGCGAGTTCTCCATGCCGGCCCCCCTGCCCCGGTGATCTGCTGGATCGGTCAGGAGCATCAATGCGACCTGATTGTGATGGGGACTCATGGACGGACCGGGCTGCACCATCTTCTGTTCGGTAGTGTGGCGGAAGCGGTGCTGCGAGATGCCCGCTGTCCTGTCCTCTGTATCCGGGACAGGGACCCGGGAGAACCGCCGATGGAACGGCCCTGGAATATGCCGGTCCTGGCGCCGCGCATGATGTAAGTCGATTGTCTTTGTGATCCCCATTTCCACGGCAGGAGCTTTGTGCGAGCGGCATAAAGCTCCGCTTTTCGTTTCTCGACTCTGTTGCGTCGACAATATTCTCAGCCGCCGGCAGCGCTGCAACGGGCCTGTCTGGCCCCTTCGTTAACTGCTTTTTTACGGAATTACTCTGTTGTAAGTTGTTTACGGAAAATTGTTTGCGTTTCGATGGATGTTTGCGTGTGGCATGTGGAAATGCCCCCATCAGGTCTGCCCGAAGCCAAATTGACCGGTTTTCAGGTCCGACTTATACTCCGCCTCCCTTCGTGGGCCGAATCCTTCGAATTTCAGCACTGTTTCGTGCTGATCAAATTCGTGCTGATCAAAACTCCAACTCGTTATTCGATTCGTTTCTGTCAAACACTTCAGATTGGGAGCGCCCGTGTCGGGCAAAAACCACCAGTTCACGACCGGTTGGTTGTTAGCGACGTCAATCGTGTTGTTCACGGTTGCAGTCACGCTGACGCGCGCCCCCATGCGCGGTGCGTCGGACGAAACGTTTGTTGGAAGTCCGACCTCACCCATTCGGATTTCGGCGGAGTGGAGTCAGGAGTGGCGGGAAGAGCTAGGTACGATTGCACTGTTCCGCGGCTTGTGCCGCATCGAACAAGGTGAAACAACCTACACCTCTGACAGCATGGTTGTCTGGGCTCATGAATCGGAGGATTCTCCGGGAGTCATCGAGCGGCTGACGGTCTACCTGGAAGGGGACGTCCGCATTGACGAGCCGAATAGTTCGCGCACGGATCAGTCCTGCTGGCTCGATATCGATGCCAAGCGGGGAATCACGTTGAAGGTCCGCGGGCGGGGAATTGACAGTCCCGGCCGCGATGACCCTCTGTTCAAACGAGCTGTAGAGCGAAAGACGGGGGCCTCGCGTAGCAGTCTGCGTCAGACTCAATTGACCGTACCCGCTCCTGAAATCTTCGATCCCACCTGGCAGTCGGTGAGTTTGCAGAACCCCGGTGCGATGCGTCGAATTCGCGTCTCACCGCGCAGCCTGAGTTCTCCCTTCAATATTGATAGTGACCCGTCGACCGACACCACACCCGAAGAACAGATCACCCGCATCACAGGTGGGGTGAATATTCTGATCGAAGGTGTAGGGGATGAAATCGGATATGACATTGGAATTGTCGACCTCACCGCTGATCGAGTCGTGATCTGGACTGACAGTTTCAGTACGGACAAGATTCAGCGACCCGAACAGAAGTACCAGGTCTATCTGGAAGGAAACATCGTTATCCGTCAGCACGACACCGTGCGCAACCTGAGTAACGTGATCCGGGCGTCCCGCGCCTACTACGACGCGAGTGAGAATCGAGCTCTGGTCATCGATGCTGAACTGGAAACGTATATCACGCAGCTCGACAGCACGATCCGGATGCGGGCAGAGCGAATTCGTCAGAACTCGATGAAGAATTACCACGCCCAGAATGCCTGGATTACAACCAGTCAGTACGGCGTTCCCGGTTACCGGGTGCAGGCCAGTGACATCTTCGTCGAGAATCGCGATCACGGCCTGTTCACAAACAAACCTCCGCGTGTTGATCCTCGGACCGGAGCACTTGTTCCCGAAGACTACTACTGGGTCACTGCCCTCAATTCACAGTTTCTGGTCGATCAGTTCCCGCTGTTTACCGCTCCCCAGGTGACCGTCCCCGCTGAAGACATCACGGCGACGATTCCTATTCAGGGGGTCACATTTGGTGTCGACCGCGTGTTCGGAACCCAGGTAAAGACCACCTGGGATGCGTTCTCGCTGTTCGGTATTCCACGGCCTGAAAATCCGCAGACAAAATTGAGCCTGCTGGCAGACTACTACAGCATGCGAGGTCCGGGCGTTGGGACGCTGGGGACCTATCAGGGGTCGGACGCGTACGGCAACCCGTATGCCGGTTCTCTGTTTGGTCTGTACGTCAATGACGGTGGCTTGGATAACCTCGGTTTCGATCGTCGCGCTCTAATCCCCGCGACCCAGAATCGTTACCTGTTCCAGTGGGAACACCGGCATGATTTCACCCCGTCCGGGACCACAATTTTTGGCGAGCTGTCGGACGTCTCTGACCGAAACTTCCGCGAATCATTCCGCGAGAGGGACTTCGATACAAAGAAGGATCTCGAGTCGAAACTGCTGATTAAGCAGCGGTTCAGCGATAATATCGGTGGATCACTCATCGGTCGTCCGCAGTTGAATGACTATGAAAACAATACGCAGTGGTTACCTAAGGCAGACCTTTACTTCCTGGGTGAACCGCTGCTCAATGAAATGCTGAACTACAGCAGCCACTCTTCGGCAGGCTACGGAATTTCGAATCTGGCTGCAGCGCCGACCGATCCGAACGATGTCGCCACCCCCCTTCCCTGGATGATCAACGGGCAAGGTGTTGTTGCCCAGACTCGCCATCAACTGGAACTCCCCTTCAGTCTGGGAGCCCTGCGGCTGGCACCATTCGTCCTGGGTGAAGCTGCGTTCTGGGGTGATAGCTTCAACGGCGATTCGGTCAGTCGTCTGTATGGTCGAGCGGGTCTGCGGGGCAGTATTTCGTTCCAGCGGATTATGCCCGGCATTCAGAGTGACATCTTCAATCTGAATGGAATCGCACACAAGTCACTGGTGGCGGCTGAGTATGGATTTGCCAGTTCAAACCAGGCACTGAACAACATCGCACAGTGGAACGAATTCGACGACAACGCGCAAGAACGATTCCGGATGCGATTTGTTACGAATACCTTCGGTGGTGTACTGCCTGTGCAGTTTGATCCACGGTTCTACGCTGTCCGTCAGGGGGCCGGGTCAACGGTCACGGCACCCTACAGCGAACTGGTCGACTCGCAGCAGGTCGTGCGCCTGAACTGGAATCAGCGCTGGCAAACGAAGGTCGGACCACCAGAGCATCAACGAATCAAAGACTGGATGACACTGGACCTTGGTGCGTCGATCTTCCCGGATGCTGATCGAGACAACTTTGGAGAGACAATCGGTCTGGTCAGTTCCCGATATGCGTGGCACGTCGGTGACCGGACTTCGATTCTGGCGAGCAGCCTGTATGACTTCTTCCCGGAAGGGCAGCAGTTATGGAGTCTGGGTGTTCTCAGTCAGCGCAGTCTTCGCGGCAGCATCTATCTTGGTCTGCGGCAGGTTAAGGGGGGGACCCTCGACAGTCAGATCGCCACAGCCACGTATAGTTACGTGCTCAGTCCGAAATGGGTGTCGACGGCCACAACCGCATTCGACCTGGGCGAAGGGATGAGCCGTGGTCAGGGCTTTACACTGACCCGAATCGGCGAGTGGTTGCTCATCCATATGGGAGCGAACGTCGACGTCAGTAAGAACAACGTCGGTATCGGGCTTTCCGTCGAACCTCGATTCGGCAACAAGACAATCTCGTCAACGCAGCTTGGCTCGTTGCAGGGGGCTGCCCAGCCTTACTGATTTCGCTGCTTGACCCGTCCTGGGGCTCTCTGTCCCACCGGCCCCGATTCGCATGTCATTGCGCCGAACTCTCACTCCTCGTTGTGGCTTGTATGAGGGGAGATTCCGACCAATTTTGTCGCTGGATGGTCGGCAGTTTCTGCCGCTGCAAGACGAAACGAAAGGGATTATGAATCCCGCAGAGGATATTGGGGGGTGATCGACTATTGAACGGGCTGACTCGTATTGACGCTAATTTTGTATTCGCCTAGATTCCGCGCGACTTGGCCTTCCCATTGACTCGGCCGGTCCTTTTCCCATCTCTCAGTCCCTCAATTGGATGTACATCAACAGTGACTCCGCTGGCAAAATCGCCTGAGTCAACGTCGTCTCGTGGACCGTTCCTCGTGCGCGGCTGTACTGACGTTTTGTTGTTGAGGGGCCTGCCTGCGAGGCAGATCAATCCGTGTCTGCCAGGCGTGAAGGAACAGTCCATGTCTCCACTGAAGAGACTTTCGATCGGATTACTTTTCACGGTGATTCTTACTCTGACGAGTCTGGGTTGTGCGACGATTAAGGGTGAAAAGTATACGACCAAAGACTTGCCACCCGACTTAATCGCCGGAGCACGCGAGAACCCGCAAACCGTGGATCTGAGCCGACTGGCAAGTACTGCCAGAAAGTCTGATGTGCTGGACCGGGGCGATGTGGTGGAGGTCGTGATTGCCGCAGGCCTGAACGAAAAAGACACCACCCGGATTCCGCTGCGAATTGAAGAAGACGGTTATGCCAACATTCCCGAAATTGGACGGGTCAAACTGGCTGGTCTGAAGCTGGAAGCGGCCGAAGCGGCAATCGTCTATGAATGCATCGAACAAGGTCTCTATCGAAATCCGAATGTGACGATGACGATGAAAAGTCAGCGGACTAACCGGATTGTCGTGATGGGAGCCGTTAAAAAGCCTTCTACCTATCATCTGCCGCGGGGACAATCTGATTTGCTCGCGGCGATCAGCGAAGCGGATGGTCTGGATGAAACTGCGGGAACTCAGGTCGTTATTCGTAATCCGGGCAGTCCGTTCGGTGAGGCGGGAGGCAAGTTCGCTGGCCTATCAGATCAAGGTCTGCAGACGGTCAATCACATCGATACTTCGGAAGATGGGACGATCGGAGGACACAGTATCGAACTGGCCGGTGCGGGCAATGATACGGTCACGGTCGACCTGGTCTCGGCGACGAAAAACGGAACGAATGGCTACCAGCTTGAAGACGGAGCTGTCGTCTACGTGGAGCGACGTGATCCCGAACCGCTGCATGTGACCGGACTGGTGACGCGTGCGGGCCGGTTCGAGTTCCCGATTGCCGAAGAAGTTCGCGTTCTGGATGCCATCGCACTTGCAGGCGGTACGAACTCGCTGGGGGCGAATAAGGTCTACGTGATCCGTCGGAAACCGGGAAGTGACCTGGGGCCGATTGATCCCAAGAATCCGGACCGCGTCCAGACCTTCATCATTGAAACCACACTTGCGAACGCAAAGCAGAAAGCTGATGCCAACATCCGGCTGCAGCCGGGTGATGTTGTGAGCGTCGAACAGACACCACTGACCTTCACGCTCGATCTGTTTAAGCGGGTTGGTATGAACATCGGCGGATCCTTCCCACTGGTAGGCACACCGTTGTTCTAACGGCTCAGTTAATGTCCTTGATTTGCTGATTGATCCTGTCGATGCACGATGTCGCAATAACCGAACCCCGAACGTCAGTCTGCTGGCCCTGGATTGGGGCCAGTGGCTGAAGTTCCCGGCTCGGTTTTGCTGTTTCCCCTTGCTGGTCTTGTTTCTCCCACTGGTCTAGCTGCATGAATACAATTGAACGTCCGACACGATCGTCCGAGCCCTCGGCGACCAGTCCAAACCTGCTTAACGAAGCGGTCCGCTTCCTCCAGGTGGTACGGCGCAAGCTCGCTACCCTGATCGTCTGCACGATTCTGGGAGGAATTATCGGGTCCGCGTGGTATGTCACCGCGACCAGAAAGTACGAATCCTCTTCGGAAATCATGGTGCTCAAGACGGAAGGTAACGTGCTTGAGGGAAGCAACCAGTCGAACCAGCGTTCGATTCAGGACATCATGCCGACGTACCAGAAAGTTCTGATGAGCGATCGGGTACTGATCGGAGCGATCTCGCGCTTGCCCACGGCTCATCGCGGCGATCTGAAAGGGATTCCCAAGTCTCGCTGGCCTGCCGAATTGAAAAAGAACCTCTCGGTCTCGTCGACGCGACTCACGAACCTGATCTCGGTTCGCTATGTTTCCAAGAACCCCAAGACGGCCAAGTTCGTCGTTGACGCCATCGTCGGCTCTTACGTGGAATACATGCGTGAAATCCACAAAGGGAACGCCAAAGAGAGCCTGGCGCTGCTGAATCAGGAAAAAGCCAAGATCGAAAGCTCGCTTCGCGAGAAAGAAGCCGAACTTCTGACGCTTCAACGCGAATCCGGAATCCTCTTTCAAGGAGGCGACCGCAGCACTCACTTGATCATCGAACAGACGATGACGTTGAATGACGCGCTCAGCGAAGCTCAGAAGAAGACACTGGAATGTCGTGCCCTGCTGACATCCGTCGAATATGCGCTCGAAACCGGCACGGATATCCAGCCGTTCCTGCAACAGGTGGCGGGTGACATCTCGCGAGAATTCATTCTGCGGGATCTGGGGATCGGCGCGAACGACGCCTACACCGTCGCAAAACGCGAGGACGAACTGTTGATGGACAAGGCGGAGCTTGAAAACCGCCTGCAGATCTATGGTCCAAAACACCCCCAGGTCAAACAGTTGCAGGAACGAATCCGACAGACGGAGCAATGGCTGGACGGACGGGCTGAAGTGGTGTCTGAAAGCATGAGAGACGCCCGGGAACAAAAGCTCGCCCCCAAATTGCTCGAAATGGCCAAGCAACGGCTCTATCAGGCAAGTGCTCACGAAGCTGCGATTCGAGAAGAGTTTGAAGCGGTCAATCGACAGGCGCTCAATTTGAACGGTCAGATCGCGCAGATTGATATCGTGGAGATGGCATTAAAGCGTTCCCGCGCCTACTACGACTTCGTGCTGGAACAGATGAAGAAGATTGACATTGGTGCTGATTCGGGTCTGACGATCAGCGTCCCCTCGCCTGCAAAAGTGATTCTGGGGGCTGTGGCTCCGAAGATCTCGACGACGGTTTTCCTGTGTACATTCCTGGGTGTCATTGCCGGCCTGGGCGTCATCTACGTCGGCGATGTTCTGGACGACCGGTTCCGGTCACCGGATGAACTCCAGGCACAGCTTGGTCTGCCAATCCTGGCGATGATTCGCGAGATGGAACCGCTGGACGGCGATGCACTGGATGGAATCGTCACGTTTGCCCGACCCGACAGTCTGGAATCGGAATCGTTCCGAACGCTGCGAAGTTCGATTACGTTCTCGACGGCAAACACCCAGCGACTGGTGATGACCAGTACCGAGCCTGGGGACGGTAAGACGACCACGCTGGCGAACCTGGCGGTTGCCTTTGCCCAGGCCAAGAAAAAGACGTTGCTGATCGATGCTGACCTTCGTCGTCCGGGGATGACACAGTTGCTGGATCTGAAAGGTCCGCGAGGATTGTCCCAGATCCTTCGCGACTCGAAACCGGTCGCGGAAAGTTGCCTCGAAAACATCTTCAATCTGGGGATCGAGAATCTGGACGTGATGCCGTCTGGACCTCGACCTGCCAACCCGTCCGAGCTTCTGGCCAGCGAGCGGTTCAACGACATTATCGCCTGGGCTGAGTCCAATTACGAACAGATTCTCATCGACGCACCGCCGGTTCTGGCAGTGACCGATCCGGCAATCATTGGCCGACTGGTCGATGGCGCTGTGGTGGTGATTCGTCCCGACAAAAATCGCCGCAAACTGGTCCTTCGCGCCGTCGAGTCGTTCCGCGGATCAGGCGTTCAGGTCGTGGGGATCGTCGCCAACCATATTGCGACCAGCAGCGGTTCAGAGTACGGCTATGGTTACGGCTACGGCTATGGCTACGGCCACGACGAAAAGCCTGAAGTCGACGATATGATGGAAGATCACGGCAACGACATGGACGGAGATGAAACGCGCGAACAGATCCGGCTGGCGGCATAACGGACCGGGGGGCGTTGAAAAAAGCCCCTTTTGCTGCGAAGGTTACTTGCTGACCCCCGACCTGGATTCCGTAACGAGACTGCTGACAGTCGTGCCCCAATGATCGCCCATGACCGCTTATACAATCGAGATTAACGATCACTTCCCCGATTCGCCCGTCGATCAGGCGATGCTGCGGGACGCGATCCGTCGCGTGCTGGTCGAAGAAGGGATTGCGGGGGCCACGATCAGTCTGGCGATTGTCACTGACGCCGAAATTCACCGCGTGAATCGGGAATTTCTCAACCACGATTATCCGACCGATGTCATCAGCTTTTTGCTGAATTCACCGGACGACGAATCAACATTCCCGTTCTACGAGTCGGACACGGACGACTTTGAGGACGGGGAGGAATTCGATGTCTCGCCGGACAGCACATTCCTCGACGGCGAACTGGTCGTCAGTTTAGAAACAGCCCGTCGCGAAGCGGTCGGTCATGGATGGAGTCTGCAAGCGGAGTTGCTACTCTATGTCGTTCATGGTTTGCTTCATCTTTGTGGATACGACGATTTGACTGACGAGTCGCGGCCGGTGATGCGAGCTCGTGAGCGGGAAATTCTCTCGCTCTGGGAATACTATCCGACCGGATTGGAAACGTGACGTGATCATTCTCCCTGTAATGGTGTTCGTGCTGATGGCGATCGCCTGCTGGAGCGCCCTCGGATGCGACGCTCTCCGCGAGTTTTCCTACAGTCGTCTGGAAATGCTCTGCGCGAAACGAGGGGTACCCGAGCGGTTCGGAAAGATTCTTAAACAACAGGGCGAGGTGCTGCTTGCCCTGGAGTTCATGTTGACGATGTCAACGCTGGGACTCGCGACCATCTTGTGCTGCTGGATCGGGTGGCCCCAGTATAGTGACGCAGACCCATGGTACAGCGGCCCCCTGGAATTCCTGCTGAAGTACGCTGGCTTCGCGGTACTCGCCTTCATCGCAGCGGACCTTCTGCCGTGGACAATCGCCCGCGTGGCGTCGGAAGAATACCTCTGCAGGTTCTGGCCGATGATCGAGGGGCTGCAGGCGATTCTCGCCCCCCTGCTGTGGATCGCTTTGCAGATGGACCGGTATGTCCATCGCCTGGCCGGGCAAAGCGAACTTGAATCGGATGATTCGTCGAAGATCGAAGAAGAGATACGCTCGGTAGTTGAGGAAGGGGAACGCGAAGGGGTGCTCGAATCGGGGTCTACGGCGATGATCCAGCGGGTGATGCAGCTTCAGGATGAAGATGTCGGAGCGATCATCACCCCTCGAACCGAAATGGACTGTATGAGCGCCGATCTGACGTTGGAAGAAGCCCGTCAGCAACTGATCGAATCCGGACATAGCCGCATTCCGGTCATCGGGGACTCGACCGATGACGTTCTGGGAATTCTTTACGCCAAAGATTTGTTGAAGGCGCTGGAGCCCGCCCGAGCCGGGCAGTCGATCCCTGTTCTGCGCGACATCATTCGCGAACCGGTCTTTGTCCCGATCACCACTGCGATTCCATCACTGCTGGAACTGATGAAGCGTGAGAAAGTTCATATCACGATCGTTCACGATGAATATGGTGGGGTGGCCGGTCTGGTGACGATGGAAGATATTCTCGAAGAGATCGTCGGTGAAATTGCCGATGAGTACGACGACGAGCAGGTTGGTGACGATATCAAGGAACTGGACGAGAAGTCAGTTGAAGTTTCGGCCCGTGTTCGTTTGGATGAACTCAATCGTCGTTTTGATTTCGATTTGCCCGAGGATGGTGAATTCGACACGATCGGCGGGTTTGTGTTCGCTCAGAAGGGAAGCATGCCATCGACGGGCGAGTCATTCCGGTGGCAAAAACTTCTTTTCACGATCATCAATGCCGATGCCAGGGTGGTGAAACGATTGCGGATCGACCGCGACGTGACGTCATCGAACGGCACGGAACGCCGGCAGGAAACGGACGCGAACTAGTCTGATGCGATCCCGCCGACGCCTATCTCATAACAGACAGCCAGGAGCACCTCATGGTCAAAACCGCATCGACAATGCTTCCGTTGGGGACGCCTGCCCCCGCTTTTTCACTGCTCAATGTTGATGGAAAAGTCGTCTCGCTCGAAGACTTCAAATCGGCCAAAGGGCTGGTGGTCATCTTCATGTGTAACCACTGTCCGTTCGTGAAGCATCTTCGCTCGGGACTGGCTCAGTTTGCTCGAGACTATCAACCCCGGGGAATCGCCGTCGTCGGCATCAGCTCGAACGATGTCTCTTCGCACCCCGACGACAGTCCGGCCAAGATGGTCGAAGAACACCGTGCTGCCGGGTATACATTCCCTTACCTTTACGACGAAACTCAGCAGGTAGCGGCCGCCTACAAGGCTGCCTGCACACCCGATTTTTATGTTTTTGATCAGAATCAGTCGCTGGTCTATCGGGGGCAGTTCGACTCCAGTCGCCCCGGCAATGGTAAGCCTGTCACAGGCAGCGACCTGCGGTCTGCCGTCGATCAATTGCTGGCAGGCAATCCACCTCTGGCAGAACAGCGGCCCAGCATCGGCTGCAATATCAAATGGATCTCGGGGCGTGAGCCGCAGTACTTCACAGGCGTGGCTGCGATCGAATCTTAATCTCGCGCGATCCCCACAGATGCTGACAAGCCCTGTCCCGTCCTTCGGATGAGAACAGGGCTTTCTAGTTTCCTGGAGGGCAGGAAATGGGGGCTGGAAGCGTGGTCAGCAGGCTTTCCTGCTTCGTACCGAGCGCCTCTGTACGCAGCGAACCCGTTTCGTGCTGAGTGCAAAGTTATCGAGGAGGTGACTCGGGCCAGCAAGCCGAGTCCCTCCCGTTATGCTGTGCGGTCAATGCGTTCTACCACTCACAGTTTGGTTCGTCGAGAAATGGCTCTGGTGGTACGCCGATGATTGTGTAGTGAGTCACCATGCCACGATAGGTTGAGGGAGGTTGAGCAGCTTTTTAGAGGGCCCAATCAAAAAACACTGCTCGCCAGTGACTGGACGGGCAGTGTTTTTTATTCAGGTTCGGCACACAACGTTCGTTTGTCGTAACTGGCGACGCGGCTGCTTTCTGAGGGGTCACAATGAGGCAGAGCGTTCGTCACGGATCTGGACTTGCAAAGCGCCGAGCATCTTCGTGATGGCAGCTTCCTTGCGATCGATTCCGAGTACATTGTCCAGCACAAAGGCGCGAGGTTCATTACTGGGATGAAGAATCAGGCGACCGCATCGCAGGAGCATATATTCAAACACGTCATCGATTTCTTTACTGATGCGCAGATTGGGTGCCGAGTAACGTTCAAGGCTGCTGAGGAATCCGTGGTGGTGCAGCAACTCGTTCGGCCTGACTTCCCAGTAATCAAAGCGAATGTGAATAAAGACACCGATATAGATTAAACCGAGCATGGTGGCGAAACAGATATAAAACGTGGAATTTGCACGCGGATTAATTCGCTTCAGCATCGCGGCGACGTCGGGCAGTAACGTGGGGAAATAAATTGATAGCAATAGTATTCCCATGGCGAGACTGACCAGCACGAAGAAGACGATCAGCGAGGTCGTCCGGGGAAAGTCGAAGGCGAGAACGACCATGTTGATGGTCATCAGCGTCAGGAAGACCACTGCGATGGTCTGATTATGCTGATGCAGGGGATTGAAGAAAAAGGCTAGAATTGCGGCCACAATGGAGCCGAAAAACGTCGGGTAGAGCAGAATGATCTTGGGATAGGAAACGAGAATAATCGGTTTGTTCTCCGAACCACTCGCCGGGACTGGTGCCATGTTGCTCACTAAAAACTCCTTGCTTTGTAAGTGTCACGAATCCTTCACTGTGGCTGCGGGAAGAATAACCAGCTGCCCCGCCTGATTCCAGCAGAGCTGGCAACGGACGCAGGGAAAGTTCGGATCATTCCGATACGAAAACTGCATGTGAAATAGGGATTTGATTAAGACGAATTGACTGAAAGTGCGTTTTTCTTCGGGAAATTTGGGGGATTTGTATTGTAAATCTTCAAAAAACTCGAAAAAACATGGGTGGAAAACCAGTGAGACTTCATTGACATTGAAAAACGCCTTGATTTAACTAACGAACCGTTGAGGAACGTGTCGTCCTCAAAGACATTGAAGTCGCTTCGGAAATGGATTTCGCTGACAGGATTGTCGCACCAGAGGAGAGAGAAATGTCAGAGACCAAAAAGCCAATGAGTAAGACCGATGTGATCAACGCATTGGCTGAGTCCACGGGCCTCGCTCGCAAGGATGTCAGCAGCGTGTTGTCGGGTCTGACCGAGTTGATTGGTAAGGAAATTGGCAAGAAGGGTCCTCAGGTCTTTAACGTTCCAGGTCTGATGAAGATCAACGTCATCACCAAGCCTGCGACAAAAGCCACACAGCGAGCCAACCCCTTCAAGCCTGGCGAAATGATGACCGTGAAGGCCAAGCCTGCCCGCAAGGTCGTGAAAATTCGCGCTCTGAAGGCACTCAAAGACATGGCGTGAGCGAACCCGGGTCGCGAACACCTGTAATGTCAGATTTAAGACAGGCAGTGGACATTCCTCTGCCTGTCTTCTCTTTGGTGCCTGTGTGAATTTCTACCTGTGGTCTCGCTTGAGGTCACAGGGCGAGGAACTGAGTCACCAGGGACGAACTTACGGGTGGCGTCTGGGGAAACCCGGTGACGAGCAGCAAGTCTCAACCGTACTGGTCGACGTCACGACAAGTCCCCCACCCGCTCACTGAACTTCTTCTGTCTCCATCCATGGCGGGACCCCCGGATCGTCGCGGTTGAGGCGTTTCGTGGCGTAACTGACCTGCTGTCGCACTTCTTCGTTGTCTCGATAGAGAGTCTTGACGTTCTGCCAGATCTCTTCCGATTCAGTCAGGTTTCCCTTCTTGAAGAGAACATCCGCGTCCTTAAGTTTCTTGTTCAGGTAAGCGACGTAATCTTCGTCTGCCCCTCCTGCCTGGATCAGCTTGTCGACCTCGTCCTGTGCCAGAAGGACGTAGACGCGGTATTCTTCCTTGTCCTTAAAGAACTGAGTGATGCTGCGGAATTTTCGCAGGGCGGTGATACGGTCGCCGAACTTCAGGAAGTGCTCGGCTGAGAGGAACTGTTTTTCCGCTTCGTTAGCGGGCCCCTGCTTCAACCGTTTTGCACTGTGCATCTCTTTGTCGAGCGTCCATTTGTCGATATCGATGATCATCTGATGAGCTTTGTCGGCGTACCGGCCTTCCGGGAATCGATCCAGCAGCGGTGTCAGACACGTCTCCTTTGCCACGCGCCAGTCCATCGCAAATTCGGACTGCATCAGTTTCTCTGCACGGGCCATCAGCTTCTCTTCGCCCTCGGGAACGAAGTGCCAGGCCACGAACCCGGCGATCAGTACCAGGCCCAGACTGAGAAACCAGATCCGTTCGTAGAAGGGGCTCTGGTCTTTCTTTTTCTTCTTCTTTTTCTTGCCGAGGATCGTTTTCAGCTCGTCAACTTTGGCCTGGGCTTTGGTACCGGACGACAATGTCTCTGCCGCCATACTTCGTTGCTGGGTCACCTTCACCCGGACTTCGTCCAGTTCATGTTGCAACGCAAGCGCATCGAAGACCCGGTCGGCAGGGTCTTTCTCAAGGAGGCGGAAAATCAGGTCTTCCAGAAAGATCGGGCAATCCGCCACCAGTGACGTAATTCGCGGTGGGTCTTCCTGCAGATGCTGCATCAGCATCTCACCCTGGTTCTCGCTGGTGAACGGAGTTTCCCCGGCGATCATTTCAAACAGCACGCAGCCGAGAGCATAAAGGTCTGTTTTCTTGTCGACCGGGGGTTTACCACGGATCTGTTCAGGAGCCATATAGGCATAGGTTCCGACTGTCTTACCCGCTGCTGTCAGGGCGGTCGCGGTCGTGTCCCGGGCGATCCCGAAGTCGGTCAACTTAATCACGCTGGACGAGGTCATCAGCAGATTGGCCGGCTTCAGATCGCGATGGATGACTCCGGCTTCGTGAGCGTGTTCCAGCGCGCGGGCAATCTGCATCGCAAATTCGATTGCTTCTTCCCAGGGAAGACGTTTCTTTTTCTTGAGGTAATCTTCGAGTGAACCCCCTTCGACCAGTTCCATCGCGTAAAAACGCTGGCTGCCGAACTTTCCACCCCCGTAGTATCGGACAATGTGGGGGTGCTGCAGCTTCTTGAGAATCGAGATCTCACGTTCGAATCTCCGCTGCAGTGATTCCGAACTGGCGACGTCAGGTGACAGGACCTTGAGCGCCACTCGCGCCCCGTTTTTCGTATAGATCGCCCGATAGACGATTCCCATTCCACCGACGCCGATCCGATCTCCCACCTCAAAGGGACCGATCATCCGTTTGCTCATGCCTGTCGATCCCCAGTTCTCAACTTGCAGTGGTGTGACTCAACACGCTGCGAACGATCCTTGAATCCTGAATTCGGCATGGTTTCAACTTCACGACATCCTGGGAGGTCGATCATAACCTTCGCAGTGTGACGGATGTGTCGCGCGACAATTCTCTATTCTCAACAGACCGAAGTGCGAGTGCAATCGACCCGGACTGTTTCAGGCGGGAATACTGGCTGAAGTTCTGATGGAGCAGCCCTGCCCGCCATTCTTCCTGTAAGTCACGGTGTGCGGGAGCTACCGATGCTTCTGAGATAGGCGTATAAGTCAGCGAGATCGGTTGTCGTGAGTCCCTTCAGCAGGCCCGTCGGCATCAGCGAGATTGGCGACTTTCGTTTTTCTTCGACTTGTGTCGTGTCAATTCGGAATGTCTGACCTGAACTGTTACGCAGCAGGAAGCCGTCGACAGATTCGTACACGATCAGCCCTGAATAGGATTTGCCCTCTTTTGTCGAAACGATCGTGGTCTGGTAGCGGTTAGAGACGTCCCGGCTGGGAGCGACGATCGCGGTGAACAAGTCCTCGCGAGAGAAGCGGCTCGACACTCCCCCCAGATCGGGTCCCAGCGCGCTACGCCCGTTGTGGCATTGAAGACAGGCACGACTCTTGAATATCTCGGCTCCTCGTTCGGCGTTGCCTGCATCCCAGTCGGTTGCGGCCAGCATTGATTTCAGTTGATTCAGTTCCTGGTCATTTGTCCCGAGTTCTGCAGCGGCGTCGCCGGGGAAGTGACGTTCAATCCACTTCGTCCATGCCTCTAAAGTCTGAGGTTGTGGTCGATGACCCGCCTTCCCCGTAACGAACGGGAAGGATTGCTTGTTATTTCGTTCCAACTGCTTCACGACTTCTTCGCGCAGCACGTATTCACCCGAATCCGCTCCCAGCCTTCGCAGCGCCTTCAGCAAGGCGAGCTGCTCCATCGGCAGTTGACCAGGCCCCAGTTGTTCCAGCGCCGAAAGAGAGGCTGATTGAACTTCCGACTGCGACCATTCCAACCCCGCAATAAACTTCTCGCGATCGATCGACTGCGGATTTCGGCTGAGGACCACCAGCACGGCGCCGCGAACCGGGAAATTCTCAAACTGTGACCGAATCAGCTCTCGGTGTTCGGGTTTGTCTGAGTCTCCCAGAGCGAAGACGACATCGTTGGTCCACGGGTACTCGAGCGTTGTCGAGCACTTGTGTGCAAAGGCGTCCCGTGCCGCTGGTAACAGTTCCGGGGGCATTTCGTTGAGAAAGATCGTATGCCCGGGCCGGCCGAACTGGGGATGACTGACGATGGCGGGAGCGAGAAAACGATCAGCGATGGCCAGCTTCGTCCACATCTCTCGGATGCGATCGGCCCAACTGGCATCTTGCGGTAATTTCCGCGAGGTGATCTTTTCGTCGAGCCCGACGAGTGCGGCGACGATCTGCTCCCGTTGTTTAACCGAATGCGTCAGCGGACAACGGGCGAGCGTCACCAGGTGATGGATATCGGCGACAGGCTCGGACGAGGGGGTGAGTCGTTCACACAGCGCATCGATGACCTTGTTGTTGTAGGTCGTCGTCATTGCGATGAGTCGTACCAGTTCTTCGTCCAGCCGGGCAGACCCGCTGGGGAAAACCTCAGCGAGCGAGACCCGCCAGGGATTGAGGTCCTGTTCAAATTCTTCCAGATCGAGTGGACTCGCATATCCGTCGAAGACCGGTGGGCGGTCCTGCCGGGGACCCATATCGCCAAGTACGACCTGCAGCAGGCGAACTGCGTCGAGCTTCAGGTCGATGGCGGCATCGGGGTCACGAAGGACGCCCATCGCCAAGGAAGGGATCTCACTTCGGATTCGGCTTTCCGCATCGATTGGTCGATTCAGCCAGCCGAGGATATAGCTGACGGTAGCACGGGAGCCCAGACGTTTTGCCTCCGCAGCCAGGTCTGGCAGCCGCGATTCATCCAGCCGCGTCACGAGAGCGGCGGCCAGTGTTCGATTGAATCGATCCTCTCCACCGAGTCGAGCTGCCAGACTGGGGCCTAAAGACTTCCATCCCAGTGCCTGCCGGTCGAGACTCAAACAGGTCTCCATCGTGCAGCGTGCCACCAACGGGCTGGGATCGTCGAGGAAACGTTTGATGATGGCTGTCTGCGGGCGATGGTGCCCACTCCGGCCGTAGGCCCAGATCGCACGGGCTCGAACGGCTTCCGATGGACTGTTCGCCAGGGCCGTCACAACGTGCTGGTCGATCCCCTCGAAAAGCTCGACCAGAATCTCGATGGCTCTTATTTGATGATCGGGGGCTTGTGACGAGTCTCGCAGGAACTTCTCGAAGGGGACAGGCCCCAGTTTGACGGCCCGTGGCTTCCAGGCCGCACGCGACCAACTGCTCAGGGGTTGCGGGGCGGACAGAATTTGTTTGAGTTGTTTGTCTTCCGCAGCAGCGCCGTCGGAGTCCGATGCGAGCTGTGGCGTCGTACGTGTCGAGCGGATTCGGTACACCGCGCCCCGGGTTCCGCGGCCTCCCACACACACGAAGAGCGAACCATCCTGACCGATCTCAACATCGGTCGGTGCGAAGCCGTTTTGTCCTGTTCCTGCCATGAACAGTTCCGGGTCGCTCGACCACGTCCCCTTGTGCGGCTGAAGCGGCAGTGCGTGGACTCGTCCATATGTCCAGTCGAGCACAAATAACGCGCCGTGGTATTTGTCGGGGAACTGAGTGTGTCGGTAACAGGCGACCCCCGTCGGGGAACCACGACCGAACGAGGCAATGACCGGAGGCATGTCGAAGAAGCCGTCTCGCCGCATCCAGCTTTTGCTGACCCAGCCAAGATCGGCACCTGTCAGGGCGTGAAAGACCTGCGTCGGACGGTACCACGGCAACGAAATTTCCCGTTCTTCATCACTGTCATAGGTGAAGATGTCCCCTTGCGGGTTGAAGGCGAAGTCATAGGCGTTGCGGAGGCCATCGGCGAGAAGTTCGCCTCCTGTCAGGTCGGGTTTCAGGCGGAATAACACCCCTGCGCGCGGGGTCTTGATGGGGGATGTCGGCAATGTTGCATACCGGCTGTTGATGCCGGCACTATTACCCGCAATCACGTACCACCAGCCGTCCGGTCCCTGCTGGACGGAGTGAACGTCGTGTTCGCCACCTGTTTTCAGTTTGAGAAAGTTGTCGGGAGGCCCATCTGCCCGATCGTCGGCGTTGGCGTCATCCAGACGCAGCAGTCCCCCGTCACCGACACAGACGAGTGACCGCCCGATGAAGTACATTCCCTGTGCGCCGCTGCGGGGAAGTTCAGAAAAGACTTTCGCCTCGTCCGCTTTTCCGTCGCCATCGTTGTCGATCAGGATCTTGATGAACCCGGCACCGGAAACAACGACTCGGCCCTTCGAGTCAATTGTCATAGAGTAAATATCGTGAGCCAGATCGTCCCCGGCGAATTCGGTCACTTCGAATCCCTCGGGGACTTTGACTCCGATGTCATCCGCGGACAGTGGGTAAACGATGGATAAACAAAAAAGCGCCATCAGCAGCCTGCCGAATGACGCTTTGTAAGACTCGAATTCAATCATTGAGGTTCCGTCTGGCTCAGTTGCCGCTGGATTTCGCGTCCGTATTCTTCTCGCGGATATCAAAGCAGAGTACGCAATTCTGTTCTCTGAGGTAGAGCTTCCCATCCAGAATCACGGGATGCGACCAACTCGGACGCTCGCCGCTGCCCGGTACCGTGAATGCACCGACTTCCTCATAGTCATTCGGGTCGGCTTTCGCCAGAGCCATCGTGCCGTTGGCATAGTGAAGGTACAGTCGACCATCGGCAGCGGCCATCGCGATCGAACCGCTGCCGGTTCCTCGCTTGCGCCATTGAACCTTGCCCGTCTTCAATTCGGCACAGAAGGGGATTCCAGAGTCTTCCGAGTCTCCATAGATGTAGTCACCAACCAGAACGACACCACCGTGCTTGTTCCCCAGTTCGGGCTTCAGAGGATAAATTTCTTTAATGTCGACTCCCCCGTTGCCATCGGGAATCTGCTGGAGCAGTGCGCCACCGCGCTTGTAACCGGCAACGGCGAACACCAGATCGTCCTTAACGATCGGAGTCGGAATGATGGCGGTGGTTTTTTCCATCGGATACGACCAGAGCAGTTTGCCATCGGTCGCGCGAACGCCAAGGGCGCCGCCCCCTGTGGTCTGAACGTAAACCCGGACACCGCCGATGTCTGTCTTAACGATCGATGCATGACCCGCTCCGCGGTCCCCTTCCCGGACGACCGACCAGAGGGTATTGCCCGTCAGTTTGTCGAGTGCAACCATCGTGGCTTTCTCGCCGCCTGGTGTGCAGACGAGCTGATTACCATCAATTTCCACAGACTCGCTGTAACCCCAGATATCGGCTTTGACGCCGCCGAAGTCCTTCTTCAAATCTTTACGCCAGATTTCTTTTCCGGTCTCAACATTACAGCAGAACAGTTCCCCGTCGGCGGTCAGTGCGTAAACACGGTCGACGTCAACTGTGGGGGTGCTGCGGGAGCTCTGCCAGGTTGGCTGCCCGTTCTTCCAGGCCGAGCCGGCCTTGTTGACCCAGAGGCGTTTTCCATCCTTCAGGTCCAGGCAGATCAGGTATTCATCGGAATCTGAGACATCGGCGATGCTGTCACCCAGCAGGAAGATTCGACCATTGGAGATCGCCGGACTGGTGTAACCACGGCCCGATCCATCCGCCTTCCAGAGCAGCTTCGGTCCACCCGCAGGCCATTCCTGGAGCAAATCTTTCTCTTGCGAGAAGGCGGTTCGATCCGCACCACGGAACGTTGGCCAATCAGCCGCGATCAGACCCTGCTGAACTCCACCGGCAACGGCAAACAAGACCAGCGACAAAACCTGTCTTCGTGAAATCATTGGACGACCGCTCCTTGGGGGAAACCATAAAGCTCGACTCATGTCCGAGTTTAAATGCAGACTTTTCCATCGGCAAGGCGATGCCCAGAGCAAATCAGCCGGGACACGCTTCCGAGGGAAATTCTCATGAAGAACTCTGTCGGAATTCAGGTCACATTATGTTTCAGCGCCGCCGGTGCCACGGCATTTCCCTCGGCAACGGGGCCCAACGAACGGCTTCCTTCGGTCGCTTACGAAACCAGGCGGCGACGGGACCGATGCATCAGGGACGCTCAGCCTGGTGAGTCTTCATCGAGAAAGACGTCCCGGCGAGGCGAGTTCGTGCATCTCGCCGCTGAGCACGGAACGAATTAGGAGAGGGCGTGACGGCACCGAGACCCGGTTCCATGAGTACGGTGTCTCAGCGGATATCTATCAAGCCCCCTCTTCGTTCCACAATACGATTGCCATCGCGGAAGCTTCTTCGGGCGTATGAATCTCAAGATTGAGCTGGGCATCACGGATCCGTACGAGCACCGACTTGAAGCGAGGTCCCGGAAAAAGTCCCATTTTGATCAGGTCGTCCCCTGTGATGAGTGGCGGGGGATCGATGATCTCACTCGGTGTCTCTTCCAAAAAGCGGCGACAGAACGCAATCGGGTCGTCGCTGAGACCCTTCGCGATTCTGACGGCCGTCTCGAGGTTCAGCAGTTCTGCGGCGCCAGGATGAGCAAGGATTCGTTTCAGACTCGACAGGCTCAGTTCTGGAGCTTCATCCAGTGCCCCGTGATGTTGGGTTAGCCACCCGATTCTCGCGGATTCACCATTCGACAACTTCATCCGGCGACAGATCGACAGGACCGTTGACGTGGACGACAGCGGCAGCAGAAAGGCTGTGAGGGCGAGTTCGAATGAAGGCTGGTCTAAAAGAGCAAGCGATTGCAGCGTGTGCTTCCAGGTCTCCTGTCCTCGAAACTGACGTAGCTCTGGAAAGATGACCTGGATCAATCCGACGTCATCTGCCAGTTCGATTGCCCGTCTGCGGTGGACGTCGACCAGCATCCTTTTCATTTCCTGAGTGATCCGTTCGGCACTGACTACGGTCAGGTCCGCGGACATCTCACGGATGGCACTGGCCGTCGCCGTGTCCAGCGAAAAGCCCAGCGTCGCCGTGAACCGGATGGCCCGCAGCATCCGCAGCTTGTCTTCGCGAATCCTTTCATGGGGATCGCCGATTGCACGAACGATTTTTGCCGCGAGATCACTTTCCCCCCCTACATAGTCCAGCACTCGTTCGTCGACCGGGTCAAAGAACATGCCATTGATGCTGAAGTCGCGCCGATGCGCATCTTCCTGAGGTGTGGCGAACGTGACATGTTCGGGACGGCGACCATCCTGATAGGGACCCTCAGTCCGGAAGGTGGCGACTTCGACCGTGCCAACGTCAGCAGGTCCGATCACCATGATCACACCGAAGCTGGCACCGACGGCAAGTGTGCGGCGATGTCCAAACAACTGGCGCACCTGCTCGGGCAAAGCGGTTGTCGCAACATCGTAATCTTTTGCTTCGCGGCCCAGCAGCGCATCGCGAACGCAGCCCCCGGCGAACAGCGCGGTATGACCCGCGTCGCGCAATCGGCGGACAATCTCGATCGCGAATTCACGTTGGGGCGATGGAGATCTCATTCCTTCAGTCTCATCCCGTCGAATGCCACTCACGTAAGACGAGAGCGGCAGGATTACTGTTTATTTTTTCGACTATCCATGACAGTCCTGCGACAACCGCCTACAGTTATGGGACAGACAGGTCCGATACAAGCGACCGGACTTTGTTCACGCTGAAAAATGATGGGGCGTCATCAGAAATTCAGATCGTGGCGGACCAGACGAACTCGTTGACCTGCATGATCTGGAAGTCAGTCTCCCGGGAAGAACATCTGCGATGTGGATCAAAGTGTGTGGAATTCGTGACCTGGAAACCGCACGAGCAGTCGCGGACCTGGGAATCGACGCCATCGGTCTTAACTTTTATTCCCGCTCTCCCCGCTCGGTTTCGATTGACGATGCCACGGCAATTTCGCAGGCCTTGCCGCAGGAGGTTGCACGCGTCGGTGTCTTCGTCAATCACTCGCTGGCTGAGATCACCTCAATCGCGACTGCGTGCCGCCTGGACCTGGTGCAGTTGCATGGAGACGAACCGGCATCCTTCCTGGTGGAACTGGCAAGGAAGCTCCCGGAAGTCAGGTTGGTCAGGGCGTGGAGAATGTCTGCGGACGGCTTGGGGGAACTGATCTCGCTGCTGGAGGTATGCAGCCGTGAGCAGGTCAGACTTGCAGGCTGTCTGGTCGACGCGCACGTGACAGGTCTTTATGGCGGTTCGGGGAAGACTGTTCCCTGGCAACGTCTGGCGGAAGAGTATTCACAGGAAACGTTCCCTCCGTTGATCCTTGCTGGCGGGCTCACCCCCGACAACATTGCTCGGGCCATCTCTGCAGTACGACCCTGGGGCGTAGACGTTGCCAGTGGCGTGGAATCGGCGCCGGGTGTGAAAGACATCGAATTGGCGAAACGCTTCGTGACGAACGCTCGTACTGCGGTTGCCGCAGGATAGATTCCCCGATTCTTGTCCGACACCGAGTGCGCAAGCTCGAAGCATGCGGTTCGCGTTTGAGCTTCCGCAACAGACGACGAGACGGCGAGTCACGATCGGTCCCGTCTGCAGCAGGGCAGACGCGAGGTCAGTCACTGGCTGAAGTCCGCTCCAATTGCTGCATTGTGATCAGTTCATAACGAAAAAGGCCCGCAGGCGATGACTCGACTGCGGGCCTGAACACGTAGGACGTGTCGCCGACGAATTAGTACATATCGTCGTGGTCGCCGTGGCCACCAGCCTTCTTGTCAGCGTCCTTTGGCTTTTCAGCGATCAAGGCATCGCTGGTGAGCAGCAGGGTGGAAACGCTGGCAGCGTTCTGGAGAGCGCTACGGGTGACCTTGCAAGGATCGATGATGCCGGCCTTGACCAGGTCTTCGTACTTGCCAGTCTGGGCGTTGTAGCCAAGACCTTCTTTGCTTTCGGCCACTTTTTCGCAGATCACAGCGCCGTCGACGCCAGCGTTGTTAGCGATCTGGGTCAGTGGTGCGCGGCAAGCGCGAACGATGATGTTGAAACCGGTGGTTTCGTCTTCGTTCAGTCCAGTTGGCTTCAGTTCGAGAGAAGCACGCAGGAGAGCAACCCCACCGCCTGGCAGAATTCCTTCTTCGACGGCGGCACGGGTTGCGTGCAGAGCGTCTTCCACGCGAGCCTTCTTTTCCTTCATTTCGCTTTCGGTTGCGGCACCGACGTTGAGCTGAGCCACACCACCGGACAGCTTCGCGACGCGTTCTTCCAGCTTCTCACGATCGTAGTCGCTGGTCGAGTTGGCGAGTTCACGACGGATCTGTTCGATCCGTGCCTTGATGTCGGCCGACTTGCCCAGACCCTCGATGATCGTGGTGTTGTCTTTATCGATGACGATTCGCTTGGCGCGACCGAGGTCGGACAATTGAACGTTTTCGAGCTGGATGCCCAGGTCTTCGAAGATGGCCTGACCACCAACCATGATTGCCAGGTCCTGCAGCATCGCCTTGCGACGATCGCCGTACCCAGGAGCCTTGACCGCAGCAACCTTGAAGGTGCCGCGGAGCTTGTTGAGCACGAGAGTCGTTAGGGCTTCGCCTTCGACTTCTTCAGCAACGATCAACAGAGGCTTGCCGCTGTTGACGACTTTCTCGAGCAGTGGAACCAGATCCTTGATGCTCGTGATCTTCTTTTCGTGGATCAGAACATAAGCGTCTTCGAGGACGCATTCCATCGAGGTTGGGTCGGTGACGAAGTAAGGCGACAGATAGCCGCGATCGAACTGCATCCCTTCGACGACTTCGTAGGTGGTGTTGAGCGACTTGCCTTCTTCGACGGTGATCACGCCGTCTTTACCAACCTGCTCCATGGCTTCGGCAAGAATGTTGCCGATTTCCGAGTCGCCATTGGCAGCAACGGTACCAACCTGAGCGATGGATTTCTTGTTTTTGCATTCGACGGCTGCGGCCTTCAACTTGGCGACGATCTGCTCGACAGCCTTGTCCATTCCGCGCTTCATGTCGATCGGATTGACACCGGCAACGACGGCCTTGAGGCCTTCGACGTACACGGCTTCGGCGAGAATTGTTGCCGTCGTCGTACCATCGCCTGCAGTGTCAGAGGTCTTGCTGGCAACTTCCCGTACCATCCGGGCACCCATATCTTCGAACTTGTCTTCGAGTTCGATTTCACGGGCGACGGTCACACCGTCCTTCGTCACGGTCGGAGAGCCAAAGCTCTTTTCGATGATGACGTTGCGACCACGAGGGCCCAAGGTCACTCGTACGGTGCGGGCGAGCTTCTGCACGCCGCGACGCATTGCTTCTTGCGCTTCCTGATCAAAGGCGATAATCTTGGCCATTCAGAGAGGCTCCTGGTTGAAAAATAGGGAAAAATCGGATCCGCCGACTCGCGTCAAATCCGTATTGACGGGCGGGCGTCGACGCGGACCGAAAGTTTTTGTGGTCAAGTGATCAACCCGACGCACCCATGATTCTTTCACACAGGTGGCGGCCGGTTTCGATCATCAGCCGTAAATGGCGAGAATGTCGCTTTCGCGAAGCAGCAGGTAGGTCTCGTCACCGACCTTAAGTTCATCCCCTGCATAGGAACTGAAGATCACGTGATCGCCAGGCTTAACCGTCAAAGCGACCTTCTGGCCATTGCTCTTAACGTGTCCTTCGCCCACTGCAACCACATCACCCCGTTGAGGTTTGTCTGTTGCCGAATCCGGGAGCACAATCCCGCCAGCGGTCTTCGTTTCCGCTTCGGCTCGCTTCAGAACCACTCGATCACCGAGGGGGACCAACTTAGGGTCGTTCGAGCCACTCTTCTTTGCCATCTCACCTTACTCCAGAATCGAAACGCGTTTGGACTTCCAACTCGGGACTCAGCCCACAGGCGACACCATTAGCCGGACGTCTGGCTAGCGAACGGCGCGCCAAACTTGTTGAGGATTATTAAGATCAGAATCCATAAAGATTTACAGCGGAACGATGTTTTTGCGGCTCTGCCATGCTGGCCATAACCGAACACGGCGCAGGGCGAGTCTGCCAATCTGACAGCGAATTCTGAAGAAGGCTTAAAGTCCAGGGGACCCAGGGCAGGCGGACCGTTCCTCAGTTGCGTCGGTTGAAGCCACGGGTTTGAGTTTGAGAATCGAGGGGACTTTGCGGAGACACTTTGATAAGCTTTGATTGATGGTTGTTGGTCATCGAAATCGACGGGAATCCCTTTGATGCGTTTGCAACTCTCTTTCATCGTCTACGCTGCCTGGCTGAGTTTCGTCACCGCGGCCCCACTGACGGCCGCGGAACCACACTCCGTGAAGAAAATCGACTTCAATCGCGACATCAAGCCGATTCTTTCCAACGCTTGTTACCGCTGTCACGGCCCCGACCCGGATGAACGTAAAGGAGGAACGGACGGATTACGTTTCGATACTGCCGAGGGAGTTCTTGCGGATTTGGGTGGCTATGCCGCTGTCGTCCCCGGAAAACCGGAGGCGAGTGCGCTGATTCAGCGGATCACCACGACCGACCCTGATCAGGTCATGCCCCCTCGCGGGGCTGGCAAGCCGCTCACCCCGCACGAAGTGGACCTGCTGAAGACCTGGGTTGAGCAGGGAGCCAAATTCTCGCAGCACTGGTCCTATATCGTTCCGCAAAAACCTCCCCTTCCCACGGTCCGAGACGTCGGATGGGTGAAGAACGGAATTGATTACTTCATTCTGGCTCGCCTCGAAGCGGAAGGTCTGAAGCCAGCAGAAGAAGCGGACCGGTATGCGCTCATTCGCCGTGTGGCACTCGATCTGACCGGATTGCCCCCCACTGTCGAAGAAGTGAACGAGTTCATCAACGACGAAAGTTCGACTGCATACGAGAAAGTCGTCGATCGAATGCTGGCCAAGCCATCGTTCGGCGAGCACTGGGGACTCGCATGGCTCGATCTGGCCCGGTACGCGGATTCGGCCGGATACGCAGACGATCCCGCGCGGCGGATCTGGCTCTACCGCGATTACGTCGTGAAGTCGTTCAATGACAACAAGCCGTTTGACCAGTTTACGATCGAACAGATCGCGGGTGACCTGCTTCCCCATCCGACCGACGAACAGTTGATCGCGACGGCTTTCCATCGAAACACGATGACCAACAACGAAGGGGGAACCAACGACGAAGAATTCCGCAACGTCGCTGTGGTCGACCGGGTGAATACGACGATGGCAGTCTGGATGGGAACGACGATGGCTTGTGCCCAATGCCATACGCATAAATACGACCCCATCACGCAGGAAGAATACTTCCGGTTCTTCGCGTTCTTTAACAATACCGAAGATGCGGACCGTGGAGACGAATCACCGCTTCATGCTGTTTACACGGAAGATCAACTTCGTTTGCGTTCGGCGTGGCAGACAGAAGTTGCGCAGCTTGAACAGGTGCTGAAGACCGAAACCCCGGAACTGGCCGCGGCCCGTGCAAAGTGGGACGAAGCGTTTCCCAAAAGCGTCCACTGGAATTCCCTGATTCCCCGGCGGGTCCGATCGCAGGCGAATTCGGCTGCCATCACATCGGCAGAGGGTTCGATCAAAGTGGCGTCGGGTGCGACCAGTGACACCTACACAATCGAAATTCCTGCGACGGGCGAAGTCGTTCGAGCCCTGCGACTGGAAGCGTTACCGGACGAGAAACTGCCGGGGAACGGGCCGGGTCACAGCGGCGGCAACTTTGTTCTCTCGGGAGTAACCGCGGTGCTGGAACCTCCTGCTGGAATGCCAGCACGCGGCCGCTACGTGCGTGTGGAACTTCCGGGCGAGAAGTATCTGTCTCTGGCGGAAGTTCAGATTTATCACGGTTCCGAGAACATTGCTCTCAAGGGAGAAGCCAGTCAGATCAGCACCGCCTATGACGGAGAGGCCAAACGGGCCATCGACGGGAACACGAACGGGGACTATTTCGCGGCGCTATCGACGACGCACACGGGACCGGGAAAAGATCCCTGGTGGGAGGTCGATCTCAAGTCCGACCAGCCGATCGATCGGATCACACTGTGGAACCGCACTGATGGAGCGGGTGAGAGACTGTCCAATTTTCGGATTGTCGTCCTCGACGAGAAACGTGAGCCCGTCTGGAAGCGTGACGTGGCACCGCAACCCAATCCCAGCAGCGAATTTGCCGTCGATGGCAACCGGCCGATCGAGTTCGAAGCTACTGTGGCGGACTATTCTCAGCCCGGCTTCGATGCCGCGTTCGTGCTCAACAACAAGGATCCCAAATCGAAAGGCTGGGCCGTAGGCGGGGCAACCGGTCAGCCACACAGCCTCACGTTGTTCAGCCGGCAACCGGTGCAGCTACCGTCTGGTTGGACGCTGAAAGTGACGATCGAGCATGCTTCCCAGTTTGATCATCACAACCTGGGGCATTTCCGACTCTCGGTGACGAAGGACGAAGGGGTCAACCAGTGGGCGCGGACACCCGCTGCGGTGATCGCCGCGCTGAAGGTCGCACCTTCCAGTCGCAGTACTGCCGAGCAGGATCTCGTGACACAGCACTTCCTGACGATCGCTCCGGAGCTGTCGGCGACTCGACAGCAGATCGCGCAACTGCAGAAATCACTGGCAGACCTGAAGCCCGAGACTGTTCCTGTCATGAAGGAACTCACTGCGAATCGACGAGTGACCAAACTGCAGTACAGAGGGAACTTCGAGGATCTTGGTCCCGAAGTGACGGAGGGGATTCCCGCCGCACTGGGGACCTTACCTGCCGGTGAACCCGTAAATCGGCTGACGCTGGCAAAGTGGCTGGTCGACCCGAAGAATCCTTTGACGGCGCGCGTGATTGCGAACCGCTACTGGGAACAACTGTTCGGGATCGGGATCGTATCGACCAGCGAAGAGTTCGGTTCGCAGGGGGACCTCCCCTTCCATCCTGAACTGCTCGACTGGCTCGCCTGCGAACTGACCGGACAGTCTGAAGCGACGGCCACCGCCGCGGGTCTCAAGACCCAGCAACCCTGGGATACGAAAGCGTTTTTGAAGACGCTCGTCATGTCGGCGGCCTACCGTCAGTCCTCCAGAACAACGCCTGAGCTTCAGCAGCGTGACCCCGACAATCGCCTGATTGCTCATGGGCCTCGTTTCCGTCTCTCTGCCGAGACTCTGCGAGATCAAGCGCTGTTCGTCAGCGGACTGCTCAGCCGCAAAATGGCGGGTCCACCCGTCAAGCCGCCCCAACCGAGTCTGGGGCTGAGCGCCGCGTTCGGCAGCAGCACGGACTGGCAGACGAGTCCCGGCGAAGACAAATACCGGCGTGGAATTTACACCACGTGGCGGCGATCCAATCCGTACCCCTCGATGGCGACATTCGATGCGCCCAACCGCGAAGTCTGTACGGTGCGTCGTGTGCGAACAAACACCCCATTGCAGGCGCTCGTGTCACTGAATGATCCCGTCAACGTCGAAGCAGCGCAAGCGCTTGCGCGCCGCATCGTGCAAGACGGTGGTCATTCAGTGGCCGATCGCGCGACGTATGGTTTCCGTCGAGTTTTGATTCGGCCTCCCCATCCCGTTGAACTCCAGCGGCTGGTCGATCTCTATGAGCAGTCGCTGAAACGGTTCGAGCAAAGTCTGGAAGAAGCGACACAACTCGCGACGGATCCACTAGGCCCTGCCCCGGAAGGGACTCGGATTCCCGAACTGGCGGCCTGGTCCGTCGTCGGGAATGTCCTGCTGAACCTGGATGAAACAGTCATGAAGCGGTAGCGCTTGTTCCGGCACTGCTCTGGTAAACTCAGATATCCGAATTTGTTCCATTGAGGCGACGATCCATGAATCTTCAAGAGAAGCAGCTTCAGCTCAAGACGCGGCGACAGTTTTTGAAAGAGACTCAGTTGGGGGTCGGGTCACTGGCACTCTCATCCCTGCTGGGATCTTCGTCATCCGGGGCAACATCGTCGGTGGTGAACCCGTTGGCACCCAAGGCGCCTCATTTCCCGGCCAAGGCGAAGCGGGTGATTTACCTGCACCTGACGGGTTCGCCCCCTCATCTGGATCTTTACGACTACAAGCCCGAACTCGTACGCCTCAGCGGACAAGATGCTCCGGAATCGTTCATCAAAGGGAAGCGGTTCGCCTTCACGACGGGGACGCCCAAACTGCTGGGGACTCCGCGAACCTTTAAGCAATATGGTGAAGGTGGCGTCTGGCTGTCTGATGCACTGCCAAACTTGCAGACTGTTGCCGACGATGTTTGTGTGATTAAGTCGATGTTCACCGAGCAATTCAATCATGCTCCTGCGGAACTGCTGCTCTACACGGGATCCGCGCGACCCGGTCGCCCCTCGATGGGGGCCTGGGCCACCTATGGTTTGGGGACCGAGAACGAAAACCTGCCCGGCTTCGTCGTGTTGATCTCCAGTGGAGTCCAGCCGAACGGTGGTAAGAACTCCTATGGGAGTGGATTTCTGCCGTCCGTCTATCAGGGAGTTCAGTGCCGTTCAAAAGGGGATCCCGTGCTGTTTGCTTCGGATCCGGCAGGGATGTCGCGAAGCCTGCGTCGAGAGACCCTCGATGCACTGCACGACTTGAACGAACTGCAGGCCGCGGAACTGGGGCACCCGGAAACGCTGACCCGAATCGCCCAGTACGAACTGGCGTTCCGGATGCAGATGTCCGTTCCTGAAGTAATGGATATCTCCAAAGAGACCAAGCAGACCCTCGACGAATATGGGGCTCAGCCCGGTGAAGCGAGCTTCGCCAACAACTGCCTGTTGGCGCGTCGCTTGTGCGAACAGGGGGTCCGTTTCGTGCAGCTCTTCGACTGGGGCTGGGATTTCCATGGTACCGGACCGGGCGAAGGGTTGACTGACGGTTTGACTCGGAAATGTGCGACCATGGACAAGCCTGTCGCCGCGCTCATCAAGGACTTGAAGCAGCGCGGCATGCTGAAAGACACGCTGATTATTTGCGGCGGTGAGTTCGGACGAACTCCCTTCCGCGAAGGGCGGACTGCCGCGAGCGCCACCCTGGGCCGCGATCACTACCCTGACTGCTATTCCATGTGGATGGCGGGAGGCGGGGTTAAAGGAGGATTCTCTTACGGTGAGTCTGACGAACTGGGCTTTTCAATCGCCCGGGATAAGGTTCACATCCATGACCTGCAGGCCACGATCATGCACCTGCTTGGTTTCGACCACACGCAACTGACGTATCGATTCCAGGGACGGGACTACCGTCTGACCGATGTCCACGGTGAAGTGGTGAAAGCGGTCCTCGCCTAGGAATGTGGATCGAGAAGGACTTCCTATCGCGACGGGGACGCGTCCGAACAGCGAGACAGGAAGTGATTGAGATCGGATGGTGAGTCGGGGCGGTGTCCGCGTCCCTTCGTCGGATATCCGCCCGACCGATCCTGCGCCCTGCCGAATCAACACGAAGTCCCGGGAACGACTCGGACTGTTCTATCGGCGATGGGATCTCATTTTTGCGCTGATCCGCGTCAGTACCGCGTTGGCTCGTTGTTCCGCGTCGCGTCCTGCGCGAGAGATATTTGCTTGAGCGGAGGTCAGGACGTTCTGGACTGTTTTCTGGTAGGATTCAAACTCGTGCACGGTCTGCGACAGTCCCGGGAACGGTTGGCGGGGAACCGCGTACTTCCGGTAAATCTCCTCGAATTTGTAACGTTGTCCCGCACCACTCGTCGTGCCGACGTCGATTTCCTTCACCGATCGGGAGAGTGTCGCGATCGAGTCTCTGAGCCAGCGCCGGGCATCGGTCCAGGCCTGAATGTCCTTGCTGTCACAGATCCGTCGCTCATCGGAATTCAGATCGCGGTTGAGTGAATTCAGACGCGACAAATTGGAAGCAAGGTCTTTACGAATCGAACTGATTCTCATTTCCATCTGTTGAATTGTCTGCCAGGTAGATTCGATGGCAGCCAGTAATCTCTGATCGAAATCCGACGTCGTTCCCTGAGCTGAATAGTGGGGTTGATAGACGGGCGCGGAGGGAACACTGGCCGCAGTGGGGATCGGTTCGATCCAGACTGACACCTCAAGATTGACGCCAGCGGGCGGAGCGGGAAGAGGGTGATCGAGTAACGGCGAGGTCCCCCCTGCTCCGTCGTATGAGATGCCATTGACGATCCACCCCAGAATCCGTTCCTGGTCGATTCCCGCAAGCAGGACCAGTTGACGCAGCGTCAACTGGCCGAGTAACTGCGCGTCCGAAAACAGGGAGGCGGGAACGACAAGCATCAATCCATAGGGAATGGCGGGTGGGCGGAACCAGACCCAGAGTGCATGTTGTCCCGAAGGGTCGAGCGCCACCGATTCCCAGTTGACGGAAGCAGGCTTCTGTGCGAGCAGCATGATTGACTCGTTCAACCAGAGGTTCCAACACAAAGGCCAGCCCGTGTTCAACGGACTGGCCTCGGTATTATATCAGGTTTGCTGGAGACATCATGTCTGACGGAGTTCGTGTGGGGATGAGGTTTGGCTGACCGCATCCGGTGCAACCCCCGGGCCCCGTTATCAGCGGACCTTGGTCTTGAAGGTGACAACCCCGCCCGTGCGAGGAGGCAGAGGCTTGTCCAATTCCCAGACCAGGATCTGCGATCCTTCGCCGTTGTCCTGCAGGACCAGTCGACCGTCACGGTCCGAGGTGGCACTGTCGTCGATGTACTCGAGACGTGGCGTCAGGTTATCGACGATGCGGACATGGTAGACTTCCTTGCCTCCCAGATTGTCGTATCGGATGGTGAACTCGATTTCATCTCCGGAGACCGCCGTATTCTTGTCTGCTAATTTGACGATCCGCAGATCTTCAGGTGACTCGCGGTCGTCGATTGCTGTGAAGACGGCCGTCGACTGTTCGAAGTGCCCTTCCAGAGCCATGTCGGTTTTCGATTCAATGACTGGGTACTCTTCACGCGTCCAGAGCGAGGCGGCCTGGATACCGTAGTTCAACCGTGCGGTGTCCGAATCTTCAATCTTGCCGAAGCGGACAAATGTCAACGACTGGTACACATTCAGCAGCTTGTCATGCACGGACGGGCTGCGGAGTTGCGAGACGGTTCCCTGCAGAGCTTCGCTTTCCAGTCCACTGGCTCGCGAACGGACATGAATTCGGCCGGTCATCTCTCGTTTCACACTGTGGGCCGCGCGAAGTCGAGTATGCATCCCGCCGGTCGAAGCGAGTGCACCGACCCCGGCCACTTCGTCGGTGACAGATTCTTCGTGTGGGCGACTGACCGTCCGAACGGAGGCGAATCGTGGTGCGTAGATGCAGACGCGGTTCGACGGTCTGATCCGTTCAAAGCCCGCTCGGTTCGTGTATTCCAGAATCGTGTCTTCGGTTTCCAATCCACGGCGGAAGTGTGCATCGTAATGGACGGGGATTTCACGATCGCCTCCGTCGCACAGGTACTCGTCCGCGTAATTTTCCGGCGAGGGCAAATTGCATACGTCACAGGCCGTCATGCCCGGTGCCAGGGGATGAGGTCCCGCGGCAGCCCAGCGAGGCTCACACGGCAGACATTCGACATCGAATGGAGCTTCCGCGGGATCGCAGTACTCGCTGGGAGCCCCTCCGAGTGGACCGCGATGGCGATGAATGAATGCCGCCGCTTCCACGTCATCCGGAGACTGAGTCCTTACGCTCGCCTCTGTCATTTCCGTATGGCTGACATGGTCGACCGAAGGGGCCTTACGAATCGTCACGACACCCGCTTCAGGCTGGTTGTGGCTGAGCTGCTGGATGTCGGTCGAATGAGCCCTCTTCGCGGTTGTGGATCCCAGGCCCTGTCTGGACGGAGCTTCTGATACCTCGTTATAGATCGCCTGCACGGGCTTGTTTCTCGCCGCGGCGGTTCGGGTGTGAGGACCCGTTGCACAGGCACTGCAACTGAGCGCAAGGCCGACGGCGCTCCAGCCGAGCAGCGTGCGTCCGAATCGGTGGGATAACGAGATCATGCGAGGACCTGCATTAATTGCGTTGTGGGCAAGTTCGTTCGGAATGGTGGGAACCATCAAGGGTGAACAGCGCTGAGTCATAACGTGGCCGTAATGAGAGATCAGCGCGATTGACCTGTCTCAGGGCCGCTGATTCAGGCAGCCGGGTTCTGTGTGATTCAAGTGACTCTGTTGTCCGTTGTACGTCGATCAGGCGACAGGATTTTCCTGTGCCCTCAATCCAGATGGCTGCGTGCTTCTGTCTCTTTGTGGCTGACTTTGACTTTCTTGACCGAGACGACGCCCGCGTTGGCGGGCCGTTTCACCTGGTTGGTTCGACGGGCCTTCATGGCGGCGAGAACCTCGGGTTGCTGCATGCGGATGGGGCCGCCAGGACCGAAGAACGTCGGATCAGGCTGGTTTGGGTCTGGGGTTCGGCCACCAAGCCGGACAATCGCCATGGGACGTCCTAGCAGGTCCGCTTCCGCCAAGGCATTACGCGAGGGTTCGATGGTCGTAATACGGGGCTGAGCGTCCAGGACTGAGGGGGGAACCCGGTCAGGTTGCTCAAGGTAGACAACCTTTGTGACAAGGCGTCCGTTCGCGGCCCATTCGAGTTCTTCCAGCGTCAGTTCGAATTCGATCGGGAAGTCTTCGACATTACAGTTTGGGGGGTGAAGCCGGTCGACGAGTTCGATCGAGGGATAAAAGTCGATTCCAGGGAACTCAGGCATGTCGTGGATGCGAAGTCGGTAAACATGCCCCACGACGAGGCTCACCTGAGCCGGGGCGATGGCGTCGTACGAGCGGTGCTGTGCACCTTCGTAGAACGTCACAGTTCCCGATGTGGGTAATGAGACGCGAACGGGCTGGAAGTATTCAGGTGTTCCCCGACCCACGTTCATCGCCCATTGGGCGTAAGTTCCAGGTGGCGTCATTTGATTGAGTGGAAACTGACGCCCACCCACGGCAGGGTACTGCTGTGCCGAGACTTTCAGTACCGGCATCGTCAGTGTGGCAATCAGTGAGAGCCAGAGGATCAACGAGATCCGGTTCACGATAATTCGCCTTTGGGATAAGTGCCGTTGACGATCAGGTCCGACGTGTGTGCGGGGCGAGTGTGCCCAGCGTGTTCAACTGATTCAGCCTGCTTGCGATGTAAGGGACTCAGCCCGTATGCACCAGGCATCCGGGCTGAGTGGATCGCATGTCCTGTCAGGCGTTATTGCATTCCGGGGGGACAGTAGGCGTCGGAAGGTCCGAATCCCTGTCCGGGTCCCATCGCCCGAAGCTGACCAGCGCCCGGAGCGTTCCAGGCAGGATTGGAGAGCTCGCCGGGGCGGTAGACGGGATGCTTCTCGGTGTATTCGACGTACCGGACAGGCTCAGGCAGGCTGAGGCCCGGTTCGTGTTTGACGTCGATCAGCATGTGGTCCACTGGTTTGGGCAGGTCCATGCGGGTTCGATTTCGCACGGTGTGCGATTTCAGACCAGCGGGGCCACCCAGCGGAATGTGTGGAGGACCGGGAAGTCCGATGGGTGTACCGGTGATGGGCATACCCCATGGTGGCATGTTACCGCCCGAGATGGGGGCTCCGGGCATTCCCGAACCAGCCACCATCATCGCACCAGGAATCCCTGGGCCGTATCCGCTGCCACCGGCAGGACCGATTGGCATGGGAGGAACGATTTCTCCACGGTTTCCGTCGATCTGGTAGTGAACCTGATCAACAGGCTCTCCATCGGCGGAAGTCAGGGGACCGACTCCCTGGCTCCCTTGCATTTCGAGGTCCATGTTACCGATTCGCAAGACAGCCATGATGGTGCCTCGTTTGTCGGCTTCCTGGATCGGATCGACCCCAGGATCGAGTCGAGTCGAGACCAGGGTCTCAACATTGGCGATCGCCAATTCCTGGAAACGGGCATCCGGCAGGTAGATGACCTTGGTGACGAAGTTGTTGCTCTCGATCTGATCGAGGTCTTCTTCCGTCAGTTGCAGTGGCACGCTGTTGTGTGCGAGATAGGCCTCGGTGTTCGGGTGTGTTGGATACACCTGAAGGGTCGGATAGAGCGTCAGCCCTTCGCGACCGGGAATCCCGTTGAACTTCAGGCGATAGGTCGCACCCTGCATGAAGTTGTACCGGGCGGGTGTGACGAGCTGGTGCTCGGCATAGCCGTTGGGAACTTGCCAACCCACGCTCATCCCATCCGGTCCGATGAACCGGACCTGCGAGCTGGTCGGGGCGAAAGTGCGACCATTCGGTCCGCACGGCGCTCCTGCAACTCCCCCCCCACCACCACTGGCCATCATCGCCAGTACGCCGGGTCCGGGTCCATCGACCATCGGACCGGGACGCATCATCATCGCGGCAGGGGGAGCGTGGTATTCTCCCTTATTCCCCGCGTGGTGATTCAATCCTGCGAGATTGGGGCCTCCCAATCCTGAGCTCCGGGCATGCTCTTGATGACCGTCCATGGCGCAGCCGACGCACACTACGACGACCGTGCCCAATGCGAGAAAGTACAGCTTCATTGCGATCCCTCTCGGGACAGGCTGCGAAACAGTGTCGATATCTTGATGGTCAGCCATTATTGCCAGCCTCTCGCCACATCGTCCCGTCGCCGGTCCTGTCGAATCCCTTCTGTTTAGCCTTGTGACACGTTTTTCCGTCGACCTGTGCATCCGTTTCCAGTTAGAATGCCGGGCGTCGCGATTCGATTTCATTTGAACGGACTCGCAACACGTCATTAACTGGTCTATCGTGGCACCTTGGTCTGCTCTTCTCTTTTCGGAAGGAACTGCGTTGCATCTTTGGCAAATCCGACATATTCCGAATCGCCCACAAACCTTGCTTAGTTTGACCCTCGCCGCTGCTCTTTCTGTGGCGATGGTCGTAACTGTTGGATATCCAACGGGTTTCGTTGCAGGCCAGACAGAGGACGACGCGGCCCCGGCGGGAAACAGCCCCGCCAGCCAATTAGACCCTGCGGAATTTTTCAAGCAGGTCCGGCAGGAACTGCAGACCCATCAGTCTGTGAAGGCGGACTTGAGTCAAAGCGTGTCAATCGGCGACCAGCAGTTCAAAATCACAGGGCAATACCTTTCGTCGGGGAACTCGGCGGAAGGGATGAAGCTGATGTTGAACTACTCTGTCGTTCCCGATCAGGGTGTGACGGGACAGATTCTCGAAGTCTGCGACGGAAAGGAATTGTGGACCGTCTTGACGCTGCCCGATCTCAAGCGGGTGACTCTGCGGAACGTCCTGCAGATTCAGAAGGCTGCCGCTGCCGCCAGCAAGAAGAGCATTCCTGATTCGACACTGAACGCTGAACTGGGGCTTGGGGGTTTAAACGCGCTGCTGGCCTCGCTGGAACGGACCGTCGACTTCGACGTTATCAAAGAAGAAGCGAGCGAGGGGGGACCGCGGACGATCATTCAAGGGAAATGGAAAAGCGAAATCCTTCAGCGATTCCCCAAGGGCAAAGATAACTCGCTACCCGCGTTCGTCCCCGACCTGGTGCGGTTGTACGTGAACTCAGAAAACCTGTTCCCCGAACGGCTGCTGTATCTCAAGCGACAGCCGGAATCGAAGAAGCTGCGGCCGCTCGTGAATCTCGAGTTTCGCAATGTCGAGCTGGATACACCCGTCGATGATGACGCATTCAAGTTTGATATTCCTGATGTCGTTCCCGAAGACGTCACGAAGATCTACCTGGATCGCATCAATGGGGTCACCGAAACCGCGCCCCCTGCCAAGTAGCCAGACGCTGCTCTCACGGTAGAACCGGTGATCCCGGAAACGGACGGAATCGATACTCAAACAATCGTTTGTGCGGGTTGCCGTCGAGCCGTCTCGAACAATAATCCCTGGCGCTCCCGACTGCCGTACGCAGCGCGTGCTCATTGAGACCACCCCTAACGTTCGCAGGAAACCGTCGTGCCTGAACCTGAGCCAAGCCCCTATGATGCCCTGCTGGTCGTTTCGTTTGGCGGACCCGAAAAGCCAGATGATGTGATTCCCTTCCTTGAAAATGTGCTCCGCGGCAAACCTGTTCCTCGCGAACGGCTGCTGGAAGTGGCAGAGCACTATCACCATTTCGACGGCGTCAGTCCGATCAATGCACAGGTCCGAGACTTTATCGAAGCGCTGCGGGGGGAACTCGAACTCGCCGGAATTCGATTGCCGATCTACTGGGGGAACCGGAACTGGCATCCTCTGTTGCCCGATACGCTACGGCAGATGGAGCAGGACGGTGTCCGTCGTGCCCTGGCGTTTGTCACCTCGGCTTTCAGCTCATATTCGGGTTGTCGGCAGTACCGTGAGAATATCGAGAACGCCCGCAAGGAAGTCGGCCCCGGTGCACCGCAGGTCGATAAGCTGCGTGTGTTCTACAACCACCCCGGCTTCGTGGAAGCCAATATCGATCACATTCGGACTGCGCTGAGTCAGCTTTCGGCCGAGAATCAGACGCAGGCCAGAATCGCGTTTACTGCGCACAGTATTCCTCTTTCCATGTCCCGGAACTGCAAATACCAGCAGCAACTGGAAGAGTGTTGCCGGCTGATTGCGGAGTCGCTAGGTCTGCCCGCCGATCGGTGGAGTCTCGTCTATCAAAGTCGCAGCGGGAGACCCACGGACCCATGGCTGGAACCGGACATTGGCGATCATTTGCGCCAGATCCATTCGGAGGGAACGCGTGCCGTCGTCATCGCCCCGGTCGGATTTTTGTCCGATCACATGGAAGTCCTGTACGATCTGGATGAAGAAGCCCGCATCATCTGCGAAGAAATTGGTCTTGAGATGGCACGTGCCGCAACGGCCGGGATTCATCCCCGGTTCGTCGCAGGTATTCGTGAACTGATTGAAGAACGGTTGGGACTGCGGACGGAGCGTCGGGCGATGGGACAATACGGTCCCAGCCACGATGTCTGTCCTGCCGACTGCTGTCTCTACACAATTCCCCAAAGGCCCGCACCGTCAACGCCTGCAGCCAGTTGATTCGGGGACGTATCCCAGCAGATTGATCTTTGAGGTGTCGTTAATGACGCAAAGGGGAAGTGCTGATCCTCACGCCGCTCTGCACGAGAGTGGACCGGCCAAGACCGACGCTCCTGTTCGCATCGCCTTCTGCATTACGGATCTGGATCGAGGGGGAGCCGAGCGGGCGCTGGTTCAACTGGCCTGCCATCTTGACCGGACCCACTGGGAACCCCACGTAATCTGTCTGGGACCCCGTGGTGTGCTGGTCGATGAACTCGAAGCCGCCGGAATCACCGTGGTGTGCCTGGGGGCGCGTGGCCTCGGCAGCACCCCTTGCGTGTTGTGGCAGTTGGTGAAGGAACTGCGCAGATTCAAACCTGCGATCGTGCAGACGTTTTTGTTTCACGCGAACATCCTGGGGCGTATAGCGGCCCGGATCGCAGGCATTCAAATCGTCGTCTCGGGGGTTCGCGTCGCGGAACGTCGCAATCGCTGGCATGGCTGGATTGATCGCTGGACGAACTTTCTCGTGCAGACCAACGTCTGCGTCAGCCGCGGGGTGGCGGAATTTTCGGCCACTCAGGGGGGACTCTCTCCTCGGAAACTCGTCGTCATTCCCAACGCGGTTGAGGCAGACAAGTTTAAAGGTATCCCCGCCGCCGACCTCACGAAGTTGGGTATCCCTGCGTCGAGTCGCGTCTGCATTTCCGTCGGACGACTGGAATGTCAGAAAGGATTCGATGTTCTCGTGGACGCGATCTCGCGGATAAAGCCCCTCCCTGCGGATGTCTACTTCCTGATCGTGGGTGATGGACCGGATGCAGATCGTTTGGGGCAGCAGGTCGAGCGACTGGGGCTGGAGCGGCAGATTCGCTTCCTGGGGCGACGTGACGACGTTCCAGAGCTTCTCGCGGCCTCACAGCTGTTCATTCTGTCATCCCGGTGGGAAGGGATGCCAAACGTCGTTCTGGAGGCGATGGCAGCGGGCCTGCCAGTGGTCGCGACGGAGGTTGAGGGGATTGCTGAGCTGATCCAGGATAGCGTCAACGGAGTCACCGTGCGGCCGGGTGAAGCCCCCCCGTTAGCGGCAGCGATCGAGTCCTGTCTGGCCCGCCCCGAGTTCCTTGCCAGTGCGGGGTTTGAGTCGCAACACATGATTCAGAAGAGGTTTACGCCATCAGTGGCAGTCTCTTCCTACGCTCAAATCTATCGCGAGTTGCTTGAACGATCCCCGATTTAGCTCGCGCTCAAATTTTTCCCAAAATCGTAAGTCCAATACGGAGAAAGGGTCTAGGAACGGCTCTGGAGTGCCGACGGACCGGCGCGTCTGTTTCTTGCTTGAACAACAGAAAAGCCTTGCTACATTTGGGCCACCGTGGGGACAAGTGGGGAAGAATGGTGACGAATGGCACTAACGGGGACATATCTCCGCACGCTGGATGAAAAACGTCGCCTCGCGGTTCCCAAACGCGTTAAGGATGATTTTGCGGAAGAAAATCTTGAGAGTCTGATTGTCGCGCCTGGTACGGAGAAGTCGCTGGTGGTCTACTCGCCCAAAAGCTTCGATCAATATGCAGCGAGGCTGTCGGGTGCTCCCGAGCACCAGCGATACATGCGGCTGTTTTACTCGTCTGCCGAGCGATTGGAGTTCGACAGTCAAAGTCGGATTCGGATTCCGGACCGGCTGGCCGATTACGCCGGACTGAAGCGCGATGTCTATCTGCTGGGTGTTCAGGACCACGCGGAATTGTGGGACAAGGAAGCATGGGAAGCGTTCATGAACACGCATTCACCTGAATTTGATCAACTCGCCTTGAAGGCGATGTCGTAGATTGGAAGGGCACGAAGAATCCCGCTGGCTACCGGGCTATGCGGAGCGGTCAGACATGAGGTCGGCCACGGAAGGATGTGACGAGAACGCGCGGCAGCATCGCGTCACAGGTCATTCGCCCAATCCTGGCGCAGCCGCCGGGCGGAATGGATTCCGCCCGCGGCGAGTGACTCTCTCTCGTAAGACCAACGTCCGAATCCATTTCCTGACTGAGATGGACGCCGTGCTCTCTCTTCTTAATGGTCGGTTGCTCCTCTTCCATCCCGCGAAACCGCAGGCGACTCGTTGTGCCGGTCGCCGCTGGTTCCGGTCAACTGAAATCATTCTACCCTTCAAATCTCAGGGCGGGATGTTGGGGATTCCTCGCCTTCAAACGACAAGTGGGACTGCTCAAACATCTCGAGTAGAAGAGGTTCCATCTCTCGCCAAATCGGTTCGTAGTAGGTGTCTATGCGGGAAGCCTGTTCACCGTTGCCTTCGCGGGCCAGCACTCTCTCAAGGTAACGAGTACGTTCTCCAAACCAGTAATAATGGTGTCGAAGCACATTGGACTCACCGACCAGGCTCGGGATGTTATGCAGCATTTCCATTTCAGCTTCGATCCAGTCTGGGTCTTTTGAATCGACAGCCTGCCGCAAGACCAGGAAACCGACTTCCAGCAAGTCGAGATAGAGATTCTCCAGTTCCGTCATTCGGTTCTCTTTCAAAGCAACTTCTTGGGGATGTCGATCTTCGAGTTTAAGCAAGCCATTGAGAACGGTGCTTCCAGGTGAACTCGAAATCAGGTTAGCGATGCGCCGCACACTTTACGTCGAAGGCTGACTTGCCCGTTGATTTGCGGTTTGCGGGATCTATTATTTTATCTGTCACCGGAAGCGCCGCCGATGTAACGATCCCTTTCTCCTGACAATGGAATGTGATCCCCTGCTCGACCAATTGAAAACCGCTACCCGGCAACTCCACAACCGATTGGAGGCGCGGGTTGATATTCTGAATCGACTCGGTTCCCTGCAGGCGTACCAGCAACTGGTGGCGGCCTTCTACGGGTTTTATGTCCCGATTGAAAAGCGACTCGATGGAGTTGGACTGAAACAAGTCGGGCTCGATCTCGCTTCTCGATGCAAGGTCCCCCTGTTGCTCGCCGATCTCCGTTTATGGTCGATCGATGCTGATTCCCTGCCCTGCGCCGTGGCTTTGCCGGCATTGAACTCCGTCCCGCAAAACCTGGGATGCCTCTACGTTCTGGAAGGTTCCACCCTCGGTAGTCAGATCATCAAGCGACTGCTGTTTCAGCATCTGGGTATCGACGAAACTAATGGAGGCGCATTCTTCAACGCATACGGCGATCGCGTCAGGCTGATGTGGGATCAGTTTCGGCAAGTGGTGATTCAGTTTGCCTCTGAAAATCCGCAGCACAGCGACGCGATGGTCTTAGCGGCGCAGCAGACCTTTATTCAACTCGAACGATGGTTTGATCAGACGCTCGATCGATCACACACGGTTCGACAGACTGGCGACGATCGTCAATAGCTCTTCCTGTTCGACAGGCTTGGCGACGTGGGCCTGGAACCCCGCCATTAATGCACGTCGGCGGTCATCCCCGCGGGCGTAAGCGGTCAACGCGACGGCAGGCGTTTTCTCTCGCTTCAGTTGAGCCTCAAGTGCACGCCATTGCCGAATGAATTCAAAGCCATCTTTGCCTGGCATTCCGATGTCCGAGATGATCACGTCGAACTTCTGTGTTCGCAGAACGTCGAGCGCTTCATCGGCCGAGGAACAGGTTTTCACTTCGCATTTTCTTTCGACCAGCACCTGCCGCAACAAATTCCGCGCGTCTTCATCGTCGTCGATTTCGAGAATCCGCAGTCCCGACAGGTCGAATCCGCTCGAGGTGGCGATCCCTTCCTGTGAGGCATCTTTATCGTTTGGCGGTAATTCTGGAGCATGGATCGCCCGAATCGGCAACGAGACCGTGAAGACCGACCCCATGTTTTCGCCCCGGCTATAGGCGCGCACATTGCCCCCATGGAGTTCGACAAGGCTGCGGACAATCGACAGGCCCAGGCCAAGCCCCCCGTGCACTCGCGAGGTCGACGATTCTGCCTGGCGGAAGCGGTCGAAAACATAGGGTAAAAACGCATGATCAATTCCCTGTCCCGTATCCGAAACGGATACTTCGACGTGAGAGTTGATCTGCTGGAGGTGAACCTGGACCAAGCCTCCGCGAGGTGTAAACTTCACCGCGTTGGAAAGCAGGTTCCAGATCACCTGCTGCAATCGATGCGGGTCACCCGTCGTACGCAAGTTGTTCAGCGGATCAATTGATGCCTCAATTCGCACCCCTTTCGCACTGGCCGTCAGCCGTACCGTGTCCAGCGCCGAGTACACGATTGAAGGGAGATGCGTGTCCTGAAGGTCGAGTCGCAACTTCCCGGAGATCACGCGACTCATGTCGAGTAGATCCTCGATCATCTGGGCCTGGGCTTTCGCATTTCGTTCAATGACATCAATGCCATTAGAAACGTCGGTGGGAAGTTGCGATTGCCGTTTGAGCAGTTGTGAGTAGCCCAGTATGGCATTGAGCGGCGTTCGCAACTCATGAGACAGCGTGGCAACGAAATCATCCTTCATCTGACTGACGCGTTCACTCTCGGTTCGTGCAGAACGTTCTGCCTGCAGTGCCTTTTCTCGCTCTTCGCTCGCGAGTCTGAGATCCGTATTCGACGCAACAATGATTTCCGTCCGCCGAATCATTTCAGAAACCAGTTCTTCCCTCAATCGGCGTACTGCATCAACTTCCTCTTCCGTCCAAGGCATACTTCGCCCTCGGACGATTTCCTTCCAGAGCGAAAACGATCCGCGCGGGCTGAGTCTCACCTCATCGCCCGAGCCCTTGGTGACACTCTTTCTGGGGTCTCCTGCCCATTCCACACTTCGCTCTTTTTCCGCGCGAAACCAGAAGATTTGATGAGCTCGCGAACGCGAGAGCGAAATCGAGAGGAATCCGGCCGCGACATTCCCCAGGAGTGCCGATCCGAAGACGGATTCCAGTCCATCCGTCGCGTAAAGTGGGTCTTCAAACTTTTGCTGGACGACCCATTTCGAGAGTTGCTTGAGGACTTCCTCGCTTGGGGTGTTACCGAGTCGAACAATGCGGTCGTTCAGAATCAGGGCGGTACCATCCGAAGGAATCAGTGCCAGAAGATCTGGTTGCCGATCAACAAGGGCCGCGGCGATGTCTTCTGTCTGCTCGACATTGACCATCATCGCCTCGATGATCTTTTCAGCGTTTTGCTGATAGATTTTTTTCTCGCGGTCTTCTGCTGCGGCGAGAGATAACGACATGACCTGACCCAGCAACTCACAGGCGGTGCGGACGTCGTAGGGAACGTATCTCGGTGAGTAGTGGTGGCAGGCAATCAGACCCCAGAGTTTCCCGTCTCGAATCAGTGAGACGGACATGGTTGCTGCGACCCCCATATTCCTCAGGTATTCCAGATGGATCGGGGACACGCTGCGCAGTACGGAGAAACTCATGTCCAGCGGTTGCTGATCGGGCAACGTAGAGTCCGAGATGACAGGGACCGGAACGTAGTCACGGTCGGCGATAAATCGCAACCAGTTTCGGGTGTAGAGCTCGCGGGCCTGCCTGGGGATGTCTGAGGCTGGGTAGTGCAAACCGAGGAACGGTTCCAGATTGTCTCTTTTTGTCTCTGCAATCACCTGACCATTCCAGTCGTCGTCAAAGCGATAGGCCATCACCCGATCAAAACCGCTGATCAGCCGAACTTGTTCAGCACACAACTGACAAAGCGCAGTGACGGAAGTCACTTCTCGCATTCGCGCGATCGCCGATTGGACGAGCCGATAAAGCTCAGGGGTCGAGTGATCGCGGTGATCCGCATTCGGTTCGAGTTCCAGGAATAGGTACTCACCGCTTCGATGTGCGATTGCATCAAAGAATCGGGGAGAAGGGCTGACCGGGCCGTCCAGCTGCACGGTCACCATGTACTGAGGGAGGGAACCGGCCTTGTCGCTGGATAACTGTTGTGAGTACTCGGCCCGTTTTTCCGCAGGAAAGAGATCGGTCAATCCGCTTCCCAGCACCTTTTCAGGCGGTACGCCACAATGTTTGAGGAAATTGGCGCTCACATGGGTGACTCTCATCGTCTCTGCCAACGCTGCGATGAAAACGCCATGCGGCTGGATAGCGCCGGGTTGATGTATCGGCTCACGATCACAGTTGGTCAAATTGAGGTCATTTGGGTTCATAAGCTGCCCGTGACGTGGGACGAAGGGTTCACCGCTATCTTATGATGGCGGCACCGTGACTGCATGGAAGCATGGTCAAACGGAATAGAAGCAACTCGCGCGCCACTGGGAGTCAGCGGGCAGATTCATTCCGCTTCCTGGCCCAGGAGCGCCTCCGCGCATTCCCGTTTTACGCGAAAAGCCTACTTCACCGCTTCATTCAAAGCCTCCTTCACTCGAGAACATCTCAAGCTGAAGAGTCCCTGCAGAGTGGGGTATCAGAATTCGCTGGCCTGCATTCGGTGTGATCTTCTTCGCTGAGAAGGCTTGGCGCGTCGGTTGGATCACGGTGGGGCTTCGAAACGGAGAAACCGCAGAGCGGGCGACGCGGGGAATGCCTCTGAAATTGTGTGACATGGGATCGATCAACCACAGCGCGCGGTAAAACGTTCAGCCAGCACGTTGTCGTTCCAACGGTACCCATAGACCGGGGGTTTTCATAAGATCTGCAAGACTCAATTTCTTTTCTGCCATGCGAGACTTCTGAAGATGAACTTGAACAAATCCCTGTTTGCGATCGCGACCTGCGTTCTGTTGTGCCAATCGGCCCTCGCTGAAGAAACGGGGCCACTGGTCATGGCTCATCGCGGGGGCGCACATGAGTTTGAAGAGAACACAATGGCGGCCTTCCGGGCCTGTTACGACAAAGGAATTCGTGGGTTTGAGACCGATGTGCGTATGACAAAAGACGGCGTGCTGGTCATCCTCCATGACGACAGTCTTGAGCGAACACATAACGCCAGTGGCCCCGTCGAAAGTAAGACTGCCGCCGAACTGAAAGACGTGGTTTCCAAGAAGGGACAACCGTTTCTGTTTCTGGACGAACTGCTGGATTACTTCTCCGACAAGCCCGGTGTCTATCTTGAGCTGGAAATGAAGGTCAGTAACAAGAATCTGTATCCGGATGATCGCATTCCCGAATTCTGCAAAGCGCTCGTGCAGGCAGCCGAGGCAAAAAGGCCAAAAGCTTCGATCTACGCCTACACTTCGTTTGACGAACGTCCGCTGAAGGAAGTTCGCAGTCTCAATGAAGATGTTCAGACGCTGCTGATTGCTGGCAAGCCCCTTTCAGAAGATTTCATCAAGCGGGCCAGAGACCTGAAGGTCAACTATATCGGCTGCCAGCTGAGCGGCACCTCGCGTACTATGGTGAAAGAAGCACAGAAACAAGGCTTTAAAGTTAATTGCTGGCCGGGACACACGATCCAGGACTATCACCTCTGTCTGGGCCTGGGTGTGAACGTTCATTGCACCGACATTCCCATGTCCGTGCTCAAGGTGAAAGAGAAAATTCACTGACCCTGTCACGCCGGAGTCTGCGTCCGACGTGTGACCCGATCAAAGCCCCTTGTTCGAGAGGATCCGCACCGAGGCTGTCGACCATTCGATTTCGCTGCTCGCATCGGCCACCCGGTTAACCGAGGCTGCCGATGTGAACGGCGCAATTCCCGGCAGGAAACCGGTATCACGAACTTGTCAGTTTTTAAGTCATCTCTCTCCTCACCATCGTCAGAGCGCTTCTGGTGTGTTCTATGAAGTCGAAACGATCGGAAAACGATCTGTTGGATGGCTGACGAGAGGTTGTGCTGAACAGCGGCGGAAACCGGACGCAACGGTCGCCAATCGCCCTTCCTGCTGTACCCAATGCACAACGTAATAGAGTGCTGGCGATGTCAAATATGAATTCCCGCGAAATCGCTCAACTTTTTTTGACGGCCCTGACGATTGGCTCGTAATGTGCGTCAAGCCGTGCCAAACGCGGGGTGACGATTTGGGGATACTGCGCAGGCGAAGCCTTTGCAAGGTTGACGCGGCTTCCCCAAGTTGCCACGTGCAGTTAAGATTTCGCCTGACTTGCTTCGCAATTTCGGGCCGAATTGCACCGAGGAAGTTACTTTGGTGGAGCTGTCACTGAAGTTTCAGGGACAGTGATGAAATCATCATGATTCAATCGCAATCGTCCGATCGTTCTGGAGCCATTGCCGAACGACTGGTAAAGGAGTCAACAGTGTTCGCTCGAAAGCTCGCTTATTTCTCTGTAGCGCTCGTTGGATGGGCTGCGGGAACGGCCTACGCTCAGCCGGAAGCTCGTCTTCGCATCGTTGCCCCCAGTTTGGGCGCCGCTGAAGACGACCTCAAATGGATGATTGAACTGAGTCCAACGCCCGATCTACGGAAACAGTGGAAGCCGTTCAAAGAAAACCTGCTCGACGCGTTCACTCAGGGGGTCGATCTCTCGAAACCCGTATCGCTCGACCTGGTATTCCGCAAGGATGAGTTGGGCTACGAAGGACGCATCCCGGTCAAGGATCTGACGGGGAAGAACACGGGCTTCCTGCCAAACCTGCGCGGCATGGGGTACCTCTATAAGCCCCTTGGCCAGGAACTCTATCAGGTCAACGAAAAGAACAAGAAACCGTTCTTCCTGCGTTACGACAAAAACTATGCATGGATGGCCACGACCAAGGAAGCGATTCCTGCAAATCGTCCTCCCGCCGCTCAGGAACTTCAGCCGCTGCTCGATCTGAAGAAAGACTTCCTGGCCGAACTGAAAAACGATGCTGCGGGTCTCGACAAGCGACGTGAGAACTTCCAAGAGCTTCGCAAGCAGTTTGAAGCTTTGATCCGCTTCAAACGGAATGAAGATCCGAACGCGTTCCAACTGCGAAAGTTGGCGCTGGTTCACCAACTGGACGAAGCCGAACGGTTCCTCGTTGAAACGGAAGCCTTGCTGGCGACCTGGACAACGAATGCCGTCTCCCCTAACGGAACCGGCCGCGGCGAGCTGTCAATATCGGCACTGCCGGGAACCGATCTGGCAAAGAGCGTCGAAGAGTTTGCTGTCAAACCGAGCTACTTCGCCAATGTCCCCCTGCATGAGAATCCCATCGCCGTCGGACGCATCACATTCCCGCTCGATAGTTCTCGAGTGGCGCACTTGACCGAATTCTACAAGGCCGTTCGCCCTGTCCTTCAGACCGAGATCAAGAGCCGCAAGGGTTACACCGACGCGCAGAAGGATGCGACTGCCAAGGCTTCAGACATCTTCCTCGATATGCTCGAATCGGGCTTGTCGCTGGGGGTCGTGGATGCGTTTGCTGATGCCCATGAAGTGGGTGAAGGCAAGACGGTCATGGTCACCGGTATCCGAGTTGTCGATGGGAAGCGAGCCGATGAGATTGTGCAGCTCATTTCCCAGTTCAAATCTGGCTGGCAGGTGAAGTTGGACGTTCACGAGCATGCCGGGGTAAAAATCCACGAGCTGACGGTTCCTGAAAGCCGGATCGAAGCTTTCCAGAAAGTCTTTCCTGGCGAAAACAAGGTCTACGTCGGAACTAGCGGCGATGCGATCTGGGGTGCTGCAGGGGTTGAATGTCTGACCCACCTGCAGGCGGCCATTGATGAGGCGGCCAAGCCCGCACCTGAGAAGGCGAATCCCGTGTTCGTTAACTACCAGTTGCAACTGGGCAAAATTGTAAAACTGGCGGAAGTGATTCAAAAAGACCTTCCTTCGGGGCCCGGTCTCACGAAAGACCAGCAACAGCAGGTTAAGGATTTAGAGAAATATCGAAAGCTGGCATCGGACGCCATGCTCAATTGCGAATCCCTGATTCAGGGTGAACTTCGTCGGAACGACAATAAGATCGAAGGATTTGTCGAAGTCAGCGAGTGCGTCCTGAAGTTTGTGGGTTCGATCGTTGCCGATGGTGCCAAGCAGTTGAAGTGATTCAGTGAAACTAACCCGGCTGCGGGGCGAGTTTGCAACCGAGCCGAATTGATGAAGTCTGTATTTCACTGCTTCGTGGATTTCCGCGAAGCAGTGTTTTTTATTCCGTGTTCTGCTACGAAAGTATTTCGGAACAGTGCACGTCGAATGAAAGGAACGTTCTGTGGCGAGTTCAGGCGGATTTTTCAGTGACCTCAAAATCCTTTGGCATATGGCCGTGACAGGAGGACGTGGGAAGACTCACGAAGAGCGACTCGAGAATTTCTATTCCGGTCAGGCAGATGGCTACGACGCATTCCGCAAACGTCTGCTGCACGGACGGGAAGAAATGTTTGCCTCGCTGCCCACTGTTCCTGGTGGGATCTGGGTCGACCTGGGTGCCGGAACAGGTGAAAACGCTGAGAACTGGGGCCCGCGTCTGAATGAGTTTTCGAAAGTTTACCTGGTTGACCTTTCGACCTCCCTGCTGAAGATGGCCGATCAGCGAATTGCGGCCCGTGGCTGGAAGAATGTTGAAACCGTCCATGGCGACGCCACCAAGTTCATTCCGCCCGAGGGAAGCGTGGATGTCGTTACTTGTTCGTACTCGTTGACCATGATTCCCGACTGGTTCCTGGCGATTGATCACGCATTGAGACTGCTGAAACCAGGGGGGACCTTTGGCGTTGTCGATTTCTTCGTGGCCCGCAAATGGCCTGCGGAAGGATTGAAGCAGCACCCCTGGTCAACACGCACGATGTGGCAGGCCTGGTTCGCGAACGACAACGTCTTTCTGAGCCCCGACCACATCCCGTATCTGCAAAGCCATTTTGAGACCGTCTCACTGCATCAGGAGCGGGGCACCGTCCCTTACCTGCCTCTGGTACGGGCACCATACTACCGGTTCGTGGGCCGCAAGCCCCAGTAAGCGCGTCGGTGAAGACTGCGCGACGGTAACGAAATAGGCGAATAAGGTCCCCTGCGATGATGCCGGGGGCCTTGAGACCATCGTTCTCTCCGATGGGTGGCGAGACCCGCTGTGGAAGGTGACTCCAGACGGCGGAGCACCGAATTCGCTGCTCTGTACGAGAGTTACTCGCTCTCTTTACGCAGGACGGGGAGCGTGACTGTGACGAGTTGATCGTCGCGGCGCACAACGATTTTCAGTTGGTCGCCACTTTCCAGTCGTCCCAATTCTTCCTTCAGCGTCTGACACGAGTGGATCAGGCTGTCGCCGACAAACAGGATGAGGTCGTTGGTTTGCAGACCCGCCGTTTCTGCCAGCGAACCGGGCAGGATTCGATCGATGTACGCGGGGGTCCGGGCAACTACGTCGGGAATGGTGATAATGCCGAAATCCACGGCATCGTAGCGATTGGGGCGTCGTCCCGGGGTGCCGTCTTCATCGACGTCGTCAGGTTTGCGTGCGTTGAACCGACCGCTGATGATCTGTTCCACGGTCTCTCTCAGTTCGCTGATGGGCATTACATAGTTCAGCCATGTGTTGGTCTTGGTATTGCGAAGCTCTTTTCCGATCATCCCCACCAGACGACCGTTCCAGGTCGTGAGAACACCCCCCGCTGCACCGGAGTTATTCGTCACTGCATCAACGATATAGACCGGACCGTTATACGGAGATTCGAACGCTCCGCGGCGCGCTGTCAACGTGGTCTTTGCGGCGATGACTCCGTGAATGACAGAGACGGGTTCGTCTCCTGTAGCAACTTTGAAGGCATTGCTGAACCCCAGGATGCGAGTTCCCGAGCCGACATTGGCACTTTGCGAAAGATCAAAGTACGGCAATCCTTCGGCCTCAATTTTCAGCACGGCCAGATCCAGCGGAGGTTCTGCCCCGATGACGCGGCCTTCAAATCGACGGCCGTCCTGCAGCACAACTGCCACCGTGTCACTGTCAAGAATATGGCTCCAGACGGTGACGATGTGCCCTTCGGGGGAGACCAGAAAACCTGATCCATAGGCGTGGAGGTTTTTCGCTCCCCCTGCTCCAAAAATCTTGACGACTTTCGGAGAAACGGTGGCGATCGTCTGCGCCGTCGACTGTGACCACCCGGTGTTTACGAAGGCCAGAATGCTGAATGCCAACCAGGCCAGGTTCAAGGATCGGTTTGTCCTCGTGCTCATCAATTTTGGCTTTATTAATCGAGGGAGGATTGGGAGTGAGAGCAGACAGCACGCCGCAGGAGGCAGAGGCTTTCTGCCGGTCCTGCCAGGTCTCTCTCGCGGAGCGGTCTGTACGACGTCAGTTTCGGGCTTCGTTCGGCTGAGTGACTTCGATCGTTTGAACATCGAACTGGCCGTAGATGGTGTCACCATAGCGGACAGAAAATCGCTTAATGAATTGACGGCCTTCAAAATCGCCGAACTCCAGAAACCTGATTTTGCAGGCGTCGGCATCCGGTCCGATCAGCGTATCAAACCCGACAAGTCGCGGATCGGTCTTATCAAAGTACCAGCGGCATTCCACGGTCGATTTTTTCGTTGTGAGGACATCCACCAGGAACGGAGAAGCATCGAGCGGCTGACTGCCCGAATAGGTCGATTCATTGAATGCTGTCACTCCTTCGGTCAGGAGTAATTTCAACTGATAAAGCGCCGCGAGAAGTCCGCCAGTTCCGGGAGGTTCGTCGCTGAATTCGGCGCCGTCCAGAGTCTGTAGCCCGGGAGCCCGCTTCGTAAATTGAGCCGAGAGTGCCTGCGGCAGCAGCTTGAATTGAAATGTGTCGCTGTCCGTTGTTCGGCCATTGATGATCCACTTGGCCGCGGCAGAATTCGTCCCTTCCCCTTTCCACTGAGCGAACGATTGCAGGCCATAGAGCACCCGCGATTGTTCATGCTGATTGAAATAGTAGTTGGCGAATCCTTTCTTCTTGACGAACAGCTTTTTGTATTCGTCTGAAAGTTCTTCTTTCGGGAGTTGGGCTTCCGCATGCTGAGAATCGTCCGGCGACTTCGGGTCCTCTCCACGAGGGGGCGGGACCTTGGGGCCTTCGGGGATGAGGAGTTCGGAAGATCGGTGAAGGCCTGCAAGTTCCACCAGAATTTCCTGCTTTCGTCCTTCCTGCCGGAAGACGAGCGGGACAGACCAGCCTTTCGGATAGATCCCCAGAATGTTTTTAAACTGATTCACGCTGCCGATCGGGCGACCAGCAAATGAGACCACCTCATCACCTTCTCGCAGACCACGACGATAAGCGTCAGACGTTTCCAGAATGGAATCGACAAGTACAGTCCGGTCGGGTCCGGAGCGGACCGTTGCTCCGAGCGTGGCGTGATCGACGATCAGGCCTCCACGCAGAAGATCCATGAAATGTTTAATCTGGTTGATGGAGATCGCGTAACCGGCGCCGACATTCACGCGACCTCGCTTTTCGACGGCAATTCGTCCGTTGATCCCGATTAATTCACCGTTTGCATTGAACAGTGGCCCCCCCGAGTTCCCCGGATTAATCGAAGTATCGACCTGAATGCAATCGGTATACTCCAGGAATGTTCCGGCGGGATACTGATAGCGATGGACGCCGCTGACCATCCCGTATGTCACCGTCGGCTGAAAATCGGTGGCGAGCAGAAAGGGATTTCCCATTGCGTAGGTCCAGTCTCCTACCGCCACGGTATCGCTATCACCTAAAGGCGCGTACGGGAAATCGTCCCGACCCAGCAGCTTAATCAGTGCGACGTCCCCCGTTGGATCAATCCCGACGATCACTGCGTCATACAGGGCACCATCGTTCAATCCGCACTTCATGAACTCGCCACAGGCGCTGGTCACGTGAAAGTTCGACAATGCGTACCCGTCTGGGCTGATCAGCACGCCCGACCCCCCGCCGTTTCCATCGGGAGAGAAGATGGCGACCACCGTCGGCGCAGCTTTCCGTACCACTTCGGTCCGCTGCTGCTCAGCCAGCAGAACATCCGATTCGGCAGCCACGACAGGCAATCCACTCAGGCGAATCAAGAAGCAGATTGCGACAGCCTGAAGCAGGAACGATTTTGCAATGACACGTCTGCTGCTTGATGGCCTGGCTGGGTCCACTAGCGAGCCCTCTTCCCTCCGATTGTCGCACGAGCGGCGATGTCCTGGGTGGGTGTCCGGGCACGACTGACGAGGCATCCGTGGACTTGTCATAGCTTTCTTTCTGAACTGACGGACATGCACCCTCTTTTGAATGGATCGAGAAAGGGCCATTAATCAGGTTCGCGTATCGCTGCCCCTTCGGGAAGGGATGTTGTTGAAAAAAGAGACAGATTTACGGATCTCGAAGGACCTTCAAAACGCGGTGGCCTCCTCAAGTATGACTTACGTTGAGTTCCGTCAACATTTTCCGACCAAAAATGTTGACGACTCGCCACGGTGACCTATGTTTGCAGAGACCTCAGCACGAATTGTTTGCCTGCTTCGCCAAGGTGACAAGACCCCTGCAATTGGAAGCGGTCCTGTTTTGGGAAAATCCTGATTCGGGGGTGAAGTCCGGTTTGGTGATGCTGAGATTGCTGCGTTCCGCCTGTCCTGCGGCGTGCTCGCAACACGGATCGCCGGTCTCTCGTGCCGTTGGGCCTGATTGCGAACGTCTCTGAAAAGATTTACCGTTTTCCCGTGTTACGTTTGAAAAGTAATACTGCAATGACTCAAGGTTCACTCCTGATTGTCGACGACGACGAACTCCTTCTGGAATCGATGGCCGATTCTCTGCGTAGCTTGGGATATCGGGCCGAGACGTCAGAGAATTGTGAAGATGCGATCCGGCGGATGAAGGATTATCCGTTCGATGCAGTCATCTGCGATGTGAATCTTCCTGATCAGGATGGATTCCGACTCCTGGAGTGGGCGACTCAGTTCGTCCCGCAGACGCAGGTAATCTTGCTCACGGGGTTGGGGACCATCGAAAGTGCCGTCGAAGCGATCAGACTGGGAGCTTTTGATTATCTGACCAAGCCGATCGTGGAAGAGGAATTAAACTTTACTCTTCGCCGGGCCCTCGGCAAGAAGCAGATGCTGACGAACAGTCAACAGTTGAAACAGGCTGTCAATCAGCGACTGGGTATTGGCAACATCGTCGGTCACGACTACCGCATGCTGAAGATGTTTGACCTGATCGAGAGTGTGGCTGACATGCGAACGACTGTGCTGATTCTCGGCGAATCAGGCACGGGGAAGACCATGACGGCACGCGCCATTCATCAGATGAGTAAGCGTCGGGATAAACCGTTTGTCGAAGTCGCCTGCGGAGCACTGTCCGATTCGCTGCTGGAGAGCGAATTGTTTGGCCATGTGGCGGGAGCGTTCACGGGTGCCAACCATGACAAGGTAGGCAAATTTCTGCAGGCAAACGGCGGGACGATCTTCCTGGACGAAATCGGCACCGCCTCGCCCAGTCTGCAGGTGAAGTTGCTGCGTGTGCTGCAGGATCGCGAGTTTGAACCAGTTGGCTCTACGAAGACTCAGAAGGTTGACGTCCGGATGATTCTGGCCACCAATCTCGATCTGGAAGAGGCAGTCAAGAAGGGAGAGTTCCGGCAGGACCTCTACTACCGCGTCAATGTCGTCTCGCTGACGCAGCCTCCGCTGCGTGAACGTGTCAGCGATATTCCGCTGCTGGCTGATCACTATCTCCAGGAGTTCGTCATCCAGACCGGGAAAGGGGTCGCCGGATTCAGTCAGGAAGCGATGGAACTGCTGCAGCGGTATCGCTGGCCGGGTAATGTGCGCGAACTCGTCAACGCGGTTGAGCGAGCGGTCGTCCTGACTCGAAACACTGTGATCCAGCCAGGCGATCTCCCAGAAAGTCTGCGGCGTGATGATAGCTTCGCTGAGTTAGGGGGGCGCTTCGGGGCAGTCGGAAATCATCTGAAATCGGCGCTGGCGGACCCCGAAAAACAACTTATCATCGAGGCACTCGAAACTCATGGATGGAATCGACAGGAGACAGCGGACTCGCTCGGGATCAATCGTACGACGCTCTACAAAAAGATGAAGAAGTACGGGATTAGTTTCGAACGCCAACTCCTGAGCTGAGAACCGCCTGAATGGAGACGGAGACGGATTGGGGAGCGGGGCGCACCGGCCCCCAAACAATTCTCTGGGATAGTCCGCTTAAAGGAGTTCCAGACCTCATCTGGCGAGGGCCTGACGCTGCCTCGCCAGTCGGATGCGAGAGGCGGCGCTCAGAATTTTGATGCAGAGTGCGAGCGTCGCGAGGATGACTTCGGAGGAGGAGCATTCGTGTCGGGGAACTTGTCAAAAATCAGGTTCAACGCCTGGTTTCGCATGTCCAGAATTCGTTCCTCCGTGAACTCTCGTAACAGATCCTCGCGACAGCTTTCAGCGCTATTTGCGAGAATCCACTGCTTGGCTTTGTTAGCGATGATGATGGCCAGATCGAGTGGCTTCTGCGTGAGATCGACGACTTCAGGGTCATTGCACATCATTTCAATCGCTTCGTCGATCTGTTCCTGACTGATGGCAAGGTGGCCACCTTTCTCAGTGGATTCTGCGAAGGGTTCGAGCCGGTTTGGGTTCATGGCGGATCTCCAGAATTGGGACAGATCGGGACGGATCAAATTTCAGTAGCGGTTTCTTTCGACTCGAATCGCATCCCTTGGTCGGCTGTCATCCAGATTGCTGGCTCAACTCGCAGGATGCGTGGCGTTGAATGGAAAACCGACCAGTGTTGGATCGCAGGAAAGTTCTTTTTCTGAGACGACACTGGTCGGATATTGAAAACAGCGGTGTTAGTCGCGAAGGGGAAGCGACTTTTGTTCCGCTGATTGATCGATGCTCGCGCTCACCCTGCTCGTGTGTGAACGCGACAGCCCTCAAAAGTGGTCTCGTCGAGGTAACTTCACTCCCGGTTGCGATGACTCTTGCGACGTTCGCGCGGGATGGTTCCGAATGTAACTCTTGGTCCTTTTGTATCACGCAAATCGGATACCAGAGGGCGTATGGGATTCTCAACTTTCCGAAATGTGGGTACACATTTACGGCGCCTCGGGCCGCTCCCTACTCGGGCCGCTCCCTAGTTGACGCGGGAGCTGGCACCTTGCCTTACATTTTTTCCACCAATGGATGAAAGCGACGCCTGAAGGCTGGGGCAGAATCTCTCGGCCTCCGACGAGGCAGGTCGGTGCAAACGTCTCTCGTGATGAGACTGCGGAGGAACGACAGCCACGATTTGTGATGAACAAGGCGACTGGTTTACAGCGGAAAGTGATCTCAGCCGGCCGGCTAAGAAGGTTGACTGACTGTGACGGCCGCCATCCGCTCGGCAATCATGCGATTAAACTCTTCATTTGTGGGACGGATCTCGAAGGGGCCGATTTTCACTCCCGGGTGTTTGGACATCAGCGAGATTGCGTGGTTAAGATCGCGTGCTTCAAGCAGTAGGATGCCCCCCAGTGTCTCCTTGGTTTCGGCAAACGGACCATCGGTCACATCGACTGCGCCGTCCTTCATCTTCAAGGTGACCCCCTTCCCGGCCTCTCCCAGTGCTTCCCCACCCAGATAATGGCCTCCCCGCCGTAATTCTTCGTCATAGGCGAGACAATCCTGGACCAGCTTCTCTGCCACCTCGGGTGGCGTCTGAGCAAACTTCTGCTGATCGATAAAACCGAGACAGACAAACTTCATCTGACACCTCGCTCAGTATTGGGTGATTCCGTATTGGGGGATGAGGAAGTCGTATCGTCTCTGATACGGTCCCGCTTCAATGAGTCGGACGAGACACGCCGAAATCGACAGGCGAAGGAGAATTTTTTCCAACTCGCTGTCGATCCCGCTGAGCCAGGTTTGTGAACCAGACGTTAAAAACTCCCTGCGCTCACCGAGTTAATGCTGGTCATGACGCCAGAGACGCTCCATCCCGTCCAACCGGGAAACAAAAAACGCCGCAGGCATGCACCTGCGGCGTCACGAAACTCAACTTGCAAGGGGGCAGACTCTAGAACTCGCCGATCGCATTGCCGTCGGCAATGAGAGCCAGATTGGTCTGGGTCTGTGCATCGATGTTCTCACTGATGAAGCGGACCGATCCGTCCGCCATTCCGACCTGCAGCCCACCGGTGTGGATACTGCCAGGCATGGACCAGGTGGCCAGGCGTCCTGGAACGATATTAGGGTTCCCGTAGGGGACCGTGTTCCAGTTGTTGATCTTCGTGTAGGCGAACTGAATACCAGCTCCGCCGACCCAGTCGAGACACGACCATGGGGGTGGCTGACCGTTGTAAACACTCAGACAGGTTTCGGTAACCATGACGGTGTTACTTGTTCCGTCGCGGGCGTCACGCATGTTCGAATTAGACGACCACCCAAACAGAGCGCGGCCCTGAATGGCTTCGGTCGACCACAACTGCTGCGTGAAGGGGGCTGCGTAGCTGGACCAAGGGAGAGTTACACTGAATCCATAGGTTGTCAGATACGTTGGCGATCCTGGGGTGTCGGAGCAGCCATAGTAGCCACCGCCGGCATCGCTGATCGACTGGGGACCATAGTCCGTCGGGCACAGCAGAGCATTGAGCTTGGTGTTCGCTGCTTTGATGTTGACGGGATCGACCCCTAGGGGAGGACCACCGAACACGCCCATCGAGCTGTTGTGGTTGATCGAGTTGTACAGAGGTCCCTGATCAAAGTAAGGCAGCAGCAGGACGATACCTGACTGATTCTTGACTGCGGCCGAAGAAGCAGCGTAGGGAAAGACGTTGTACGTGTCGTGGTAGTTGTGGATCGCCAGACCGATCTGCTTGAGATTGTTTTTGCACTGCGTGCGCCGTGCTGCTTCTCTTGCCTGTTGTACTGCTGGGAGCAGCAGGGCGATCAGAACTGCGATGATGGCTATCACCACCAGCAATTCGATCAGGGTGAATGCTTTACGATTTCTCAAAATCATCCCTCGTCCTAAAAAACACCGAAAAGAAAATGAACTGCCGTCAACGCAACGAGCAATTCCTAAGGCACTGATCGAACGCCCGTCGTATTACCGCATGAAGTTGGCTGGCGGGCCCTTCGGGCTGGCGCTGCCACCTTTGCCTGATTTGGGAATATTGAAGACCAGGTCGGTCTTCCCCTCTTTACCGACGATGACTTTGTTAGGCGCGCCCGCTTTCGAGACGTCATTCCAGCTCGGCGGAATCGCTTGAACGGCGCGGCTATTGGCAGGAGGCTCATCCTCGGGAGGAACGTTTCCATCCGGGGTCAGCCAAAGTGAAAAGACAACGGTGTAATTTCCTGCAGGCAATCCTTTCTTGTTCTGATAGTTATGCATGACAAATTGCCCCTCGGCGTCCGTGACTCCGACTCCCTGGCGGGCCGAGTTTCCTGCCGCGGGCATGAACGTGACCATGAGTCGTTCGTAAGGTTTGCCATCGAACGTAACCGTCCCTTCAACAGGGACCAGTTGCTCCTGCGGTCCGGAAGCCCCGCCAAGGCAACCGACCATCCCCATCAGGAGAAGGCTCAACCCAGACCAAGAAACGCCTTTACACGACTTCATCGCAATACCCATCCTGATCTGGTTCCTACGGTTAAGTCTTTGGTCTGCAATCGATGGTGCGAGACGATTGTGTCTCGAGTGGATGCCCATCGACTGCAACGGTGACTTGTCCATCAAGCATCAGCCAGCTCGCAGTGGCTGGGATAGAATCCTCGTCGGTCTGATCCAGGGTAATGGTTTCCAGCCCCGTTCGAACGACGATTGCTAATGAAACTAAAGCTCACTGATGAAACACCGACTAGCAGGTTCTGTTCCGCTCATGTAGCGAACCGGGACTGCTGGCTTTTCCGCGTGTTCATCAGGAGGGTGTCAGTAACATCCCACCTAAACGAGACCTGAAAGGATGGGCTAAACAAAGCTCATTCCAAATCGACGGTTCCGTACAGCTTCAATTTCTGGTGAACGTCGGCGGCCGTTGTTTTTGTAGTGAAAGTGAGCGCTGCTAGCGTTGAAAATGCACATTTACCGGTCCGTGACCGTCCCTGCGTAGAAGGGGCTTTCGTTTATTGAGCAGGGCCACTGAAGACTTAAGCAACACCCCGGTTCAGATATCCGAAGTCCTCAAAAATCTTCAAAAAGAGAGCCCGAGACGTGCCAAAGACGCCGACGAAGGGACAGACGATGGCGAACATTGCCTGAAGTTTATCAACTTCTGCCTAAAGTCGGCGCAGGTAGAGATTGACGGATGTCATAAAAACTGAATTCGTCCTGAAAAACAGGCCGACGTCGGGAGTATCCTGATTCGACGCGAAATGCAGAAACTGCGTCCCCTTCTTCGCCAGCGAGCGAAGGAAGAAACGCAGTTTGTCTGCTGTAGAAATAATGACGCTTGTCAGTCTCCTCACTGGTTGCAACCTCGCACGCGTTGCTCTTGCTGACAGCCCGCTCCACGTGAGGGTGTTGTGTCGGCGAGTGAATCGGTGAGGCAGAGTTCCTGTGCTTGCGGACTTAAGCGTCAGGCGAAGATGTCCGTGGCGACGTGTCCTGCAACGTCGGTGAGACGGAAATCGCGTCCCGCATGGCGGTAGGTGAGTTGCTCGTGATTCACCCCCAACAGGTGCAGAATCGTGGCGTGCAAGTCGTGAATGTGCATCTTGTTCTCGACCGCGTAATAGCCGTAATCATCCGTAGCCCCGTAGGCCATCCCCCCCTTGACGCCTCCTCCGGCCATCCACATCGTGAAACCATGTGGATTGTGATCCCGCCCGTCATTTCCCTGCGCGGTGGGGGTGCGACCGAATTCTCCACCCCAAAGCACGAGGGTGTCGTCCAGCAGGCCGCGGGCCTTCAGGTCTGTCAGGAACCCGGCAATCGGTTTGTCGACCTCGGCCGCGTTCTTGGTGTGACCCTGATACAGGTTACCGTGCTGGTCCCACTGGACTTCACTGTCGCTATGAGTCACCTGCACAAAGCGGACACCTCGTTCCAGGAAACGGCGAGCCATCAGACACTGTCGTCCGAAGTTCTCCGTGACAGGGTCGTCGATGGCGTACAGGTGCTGGGTGGCAGCCGTTTCACCGGACAGATCCTGAATTTCTGGCATCACCCCCTGCATGCGGTAAGCCAGCTCAAACGAGTTCAGGCGTCCCTCCAGGGCCAGATCGTCACCTGCCACGGAAAGATGATCGCGATTCATCGCGGCAATCAGGTCGAGTTGTCGCCGCTGTTGTTCGTGTGACAGCCGCGAATTCTCGATATGCTTGACCATTGCCTTGATCGCCGGCAAGCTCGCGTTACCAATCGGAGTGCCTTGGCAGTACGCCGGCAGAAACGCGGCTCCCCAGTTGTTCGCCCCGCCATGAGCCAGGGTCGGACAGATCGTGATAAAGGCGGGCAAGTCCTGGTTTTCGGTTCCCAGTCCGTAAGTGATCCACGATCCCATGCTGGGGCGAACGAACTGGTCGCTGCCCGTGTGCAGTTTGAGCAGTGCTCCGCCGTGCGCGGGGTTGGTGCCATGAACCGAACGCAGAATGCAAAGGTCGTCGATGTGCTTCGCCACATGCGGGAACAGATCGCTGACCGGCAGTCCACATTCCCCGGACTGATGAAACTTCCAGGGTGACTTCAGCAGGTTCTCCGCCTTGGCGAACAGAACTTTCGGCAGTTCAAGCGGAATTGGCTTACCGTGATCCCGGGTGAGCAATGGTTTGGGATCAAAGGTGTCCACATGTGACGGTCCCCCCTTCATGAAGAGGAAGACAATCCGCTTCGCCCGGGCAGGAAAGTGCGGCTGTTTCGCAGCCAGAGGATCACGGGCCGCAGTAGCCGGTGAACTCGATGCGCTCGCTTCCTGATTGAGCATCGCAGTCAGTGCCAGATGGCCGAATCCGACTGCCGAGGTTTTCAGTAGCTGTCGTCGTGTCTGCAAAGGAAATTGATTCGACATGATCACCTCAAGTAGATGAATTCGTTGCTGGCGAACAGACTTTGGCAAAATAGAGACCAGTCCTGGCGCGTGGCATTTTCGCCCAGGAATTGCATCGCTCGTTTGATTTCCGCTTCCTGCGGTGGACGACCAAACGCTAATTCGTAGGCGAGCTGAATCCGGGCCTCGTCATACCCCGAAGCCGTCCTGAGACGTTCCGCCAAAGCATCGGCAGAGTCCATGACCAGATCCGAATTCATCAGCAGCAGGGCCTGTGGGGCGACGACTGTGGAACTGCGATCTCCTGTGGGCATCGTTGGATCGGGGAAATCGAACTGTTCGAACATGGTGTAGACATTGTTCCGCACAACGGGCAGATAGATTGCACGTCGCAGGCTGTCATATTTCGTATGGTCAATCGAGGTATGGTCGAACACGAACTGGCGATTGCGTAACGGGATCGACTTTCCGCCAATGGATTCATCCAATCGTCCCGAGACTGCCAGAATGGTGTCCCGAATCTGCTCAGCGTCCAACCGCTGCAGCGGGAATTTCCACAGCAGTCGGTTATCCACGTCGATCTCGGAGGCGGATGCTTCATCAGGATTCGTTGAAGCCATCTGGTAGGCATTGGAAGCCAGAATCAGGCGATGCAATTCCTTGATCGACCATCCCTGCTCCATGAAATGCCGGGCCAGGAAGTCAAGCAGTTCCGGATGTGATGGGCGATCCCCCAGTCGACCAAAGTTTTCGGTCGATGCGACGATCCCCTTCCCGAAGTGCCATCGCCAGACACGATTTACAAAGACACGTGCGGTCAGTGGATGTTCGGTACTTGCCATCCACTGTGCCAGTTCCATTCGTCCACTCTGCGTAACCTTGAGAACCGGGCGAACAGTCGAAGTTCTCATGACCTCGGGAAACTCGCGCGAGACGGGCTTTCCCAGATTGCGATGACTGCCGCGAATATGAATCGGGATTTCTGTGTGAACCGGACCATCCGCCACACCCATGGCCGACGCGGCATCCGGTGACTGGCTTTCGAAAACGCGGGCTTCGGTGGCTAACCTGTCGTATTCGGCCAGTGTTGCGGCGTCGAATGCGAATTCGGGCTTGGGTGGAACGGCGAGGAATCCGGAAGCGTCATACAGAGCAGCCCTCGCCTGTTCCAGCTTGGGGTCCTCGAGCGTCGAGGCGGAAGGATTCGCTTTGCGTGCTTCGGCGAGTGCCGGTTCGACTCCCTCGAACAGGGGGCGGAAATGCTGATCGATACCGGCAATATCACCCGCTTCAGCAAGTGGATGCCAGGCGCTGAACAGAGGATCATCCCGGTGCCGGTCCAGGTGCAATCGGCAATGGTGCAGGATCCGTGGATGCAGTCCGTACGGCTGGGCGAATGCTTCCACTTCGACCAGTGACGAATCGGGGCTGAAGCGTGCCGCGACCACCAGGTAGTCGGTCGCTTTGGAACGGGCTGCCAGACGGAGTTTCTCGGTCGCCTGACTGCGGAAGTTCGCCGCCGCAGCCTGCTTTTCAGCAATCTGCTTATCGACTTCCTTTAATTTGTTGAGTTCTTCTTCCGTGGCGAAGGAATGTTCGTACCAGTGTTTGATCGCTCCGTAGTTGGTATTTGCGAACGTCCGTGTGCTTTTGAAGATTGCGGCGAGCGCGTAGTAGTCGGTCTGTTTGATCGGGTCAAACTTGTGGTCATGGCAGCGGACGCAACCGAAAGTCATCCCCAGGAAGGTCTTGCTGGTCGAATCGAGTTGTTCATCGATCGTGTCCATATCCAGCTTATCACGGTCAGGCTCCGCCAGAACCTTCGCACCCAGGGCCAGGAACCCGGTTGCGGTTCTCGTCTCCTGATTGGCTTCGGGCAGCAGGTCTCCGGCGAGCTGTTCGATCAGGAAGCGATCGAAGGGTTTGTCCTTATTGAAGGCATTGACGACATAGTCGCGGTATCGCCACGCCGTACCGTAAGCGAGGTTTTCATCCAGCCCGTTGGAATCGGCGTAGCGGGCGACGTCGAGCCAGTGTCGGCCCCAGCGGACTCCGTATCCTGGCGACGCCAGCAGACGCTCATAAACGTTCTTGAACGCGTCTGGTGATTCGTCTGCGAGGAACGCCTTGATCTCTTCAGGAGTTGGGGGAAGTCCGGTCAGGTCGAAGGTGACGCGGCGAATCAACGTCGCCTTGTCCGCCATCGGAGCGGGTTTCAGACCATTTAACTCCAGCTTCGCGAGCAGGAAGGCATCGATTGGCGTCTTTACCCAGTCTTTTTGTTTCACTTCGGGAAGTGGCGGATTGGCTACAGGGCGGAACGACCAGAATTCCCGCCCTTCTTCGATGCTCATTCCGACCGGTTTGGGGGCTCCCTCGGCTTCCTTTGCTTCACGGGGATCCACCGCGCCGCGGGTGACCCATTTCTCGAGAATTTCAATCTCGGCATCGGTGAGCCGGTTCTTGGGGGGCATCTGGAAGTCCGAGTTCTTGTAACGGACGGCCTCGATAATCAGGCTTTTGTCAGGGTCCCCGGCGACGAGTGCCGTACCGGAATCTCCCCCTCTCATAACGCCGTCGCGCGTATCCAGGCTGAGCCCTCCGCTCGCCTTGGCACCGGAATGGCATTCGTAGCAATGCTGGACGAGCAGCGGACGAACGCTCTTCTCGAAAAATTCCAGATCCGCCGCGGATGGCTCTGCCGCATGGCTTAGCGAGAACGGCGTCAGCGATCCGAAAAGCGACCAGATGATCAGAACTGACCACCGGGCACGGGATGCGGGAAGTTGATTCTGCATAGTCACGCACTCACCTGGATAGTATCAACCGAATCACGATTCCACAGAAACTTCATTGAAAGTACGCCAATCCACGGTGCGACGCCGGCCACCACAAGAACCATGTCATAGCTCTTGGAGATGTCAGCGAGCATCCCGAACAGGCTGTGCATCGGGGACGTTACCGCCCAGACCCACAGGCCCAGCAAGCCCGTCATCCTGCCGACATGCGACATGGAAAGCTCCTGGACAAAACTATAATAGCACGGGGCCATCGCCAGTGCTCCTGCCCCAATTAGTAGCAGTGTCCCCAGTAATGGCCAGCCTTGACCCAGCCACGGAAGAAAGAGACTGGTCGAAGTCAGGGCGCAGGAGCAGGCAAAAACGGTTCGCCGTGCGTTGTGGGGCGTACTGCCCCAACGGCGGACCAGCCAGAGCGAACCCACTCCTGCCAGAATGCAGCCGACGTCCGTGGCGAGGAAGTAAAGTGAGTTAAAATCCAGAGCGACACTTTCTTCATATCCTCGGCCAATCTGCAGGAATTTCATCAGCCAGACACGGTACGTGTGCCAGACAATCTGCATTCCAATCACGAGAATGGCAACGGCCCAAAGTCGGCCGCTGCGGAGGATGGTAAAGAGCGTCGGGGCGTTTGTATCGGCTTTAGCGGCGGAGTTCTGTGCCAGATCGCGGGATCGAAGTGCAAGAAACCAGGCGAGGACCCACACAAATCCAGTGGCACCTACGGCGACAAAGGTCGACCGCCAGGATCCTGATTCTTCGGTAATGAGAAGTTTCATGATCTGCGGAGTAATGATTGCCCCGATCGACGCTCCGCTTTGCAAAATGCTGTTTCCCATCGTTCGCTCTTTTTCGTCGAGCAACGCGAACGTTGTTTTCAGCGCGCAAGGCCAGTGACCGGCCTCGAAGAAGCCCAGGAGAGCGCGGCAGACGAGCAGTTCAGTGAACCCGTTGGACCAACCCGTGGCCATCCCCATGAGTGACCATGAGGCCAAGACCGCAGGGTAGAGCCAATAAACACTGCACCGATCGGCAAGAAAACCAAATGTCAGTGATCCGATGGCAAAAGCCCAGCCAAAGGCTAATTCCAGGTTTCCATACTGGACATCGCTGAGTCCCAGTTCTGTCGTCACCCGGACAGAGGCGCTGGCCAGCGCCACCCGATCCATATAGTTAATGGTGGTTGCCAGCAGCAGGAGTCCTGTGATGCCCCATTTCCAGAAGGCCGGTCGCGGAGGGATCACTGTATCGGTCGACATGGGATACGCTGCTCAACTTGTTTCAGGCGGGTGGGATTTTTCGATCAGTTAAAGAGCGTCGATCACGTCACTGGAACGGTCTGATCCGGTCGTCAATGGCTGCCACCAGGACTTGGCGACGTATTGTCCGATTCGGGAACCGGACCAAACTCGGCCGAGATGTCCCGTGCGCATTGCACGGCCGCTTCAACGAGCGCTGATTGCTCGACCGGCTCGTCACGGCGACAAAGGTGCGATACGCAAAGCACCCCCAGCAGATTCGATCCGCCACCCATCACTGCGATGGCACAGTCACGGACCCCCACCACGATGGGACTGTCTTCGTATGAATAGCCCCGCTTGCGAATCTCGGCCATGTGGGCTTCATACATTTTGATTCTGCTTGCGGTCTCACCCGACTGTTTCCAGTAATCTTTTCGTCGATGGTCCGGAAGCATCGCCAAGGCGACCAGGCCACTGATTCGTCGATGCAGTTCAAAGGTGGCACCGATTCGCACGGCCAGCATGACGTCGGAGTCCCCCTCCGCACGGGCGACGACAAGCATCCGGTTCTGAACCACGATGTTGAGGTGACATGATTCGCGCAGTTGCCGGGCCAGCCGCTCCATGTGGGGCATCGCGTGGGCAACGAGCATCTGCGTCGATGCGTGCTGGGAACCGAGTTCAAACAGCTTGGTCGACAATCGGTAAATCTGACCGCTGTCCCGAACCAGATACCCCCGCTCCTGCAGACACACCAGCACCCGAAACAGTTCCTGCTTGCTTCGTCCCAGTGCATCAGCAATCCCCGTCAGGCTCATCCCGCGCGAAGAATCCCCCAGCAGTTCCAGCACATCCAGAGCTTTGTCGACAGCCGGTGCGTTGTAGACTGTGGTCTCTTCGTTATTCGAGATCGCCCGCCGTGAAGCTGAGGATTTTTTGGATTCGTTTTTCATGAAACTCAGTTTTGCAGATGATACAGGGAGGGTCAAGCCTGATCCGATTGCGATTGCGGATACCCGATACGAGCAACACATGAGTAGAGAGGATTCGAACCGAATCAGAACGTCAGGCACGCGGAGAACAGCGAGTAGATGAGCGGAACTGATTAGACAACGAGGGATCGGAATTCACAATTATCATCGGCCCATTGGCGGGGCGAATTGGTGAAGACCGAAGTTCGCAATCCAGCGATCTGGGGCCGACGTGCCCACCGTTATTCTCGAACGATCGGGCTCGGGAAAGCTTGAGGCGATCAAGGAGTTACGACGAAAGTGTGCGGTGGACGATCGTATTCGAGGCAACAGGCCCGATTCCCTTTGCCGGATAGCATGAGGACCGGCGTCAGTCTCCGAAATTGCGGTTTACGAAGCGCTGGTCGTGCATGAGGCTTTTTCGTCGGCTGTCGTCCCAGTAGGATAAAACCGTCTATCGGCAACCATTTAATGTCAGGAAATCTTGATGAGCGACCGTCAGAAGTTAATTGACCTGTTTCATGAACGAGCCTTGAAGTTTGGCGATTTCACTTTGGCCTCGGGTAAAAAATCGACCTATTATCTTGACGGAAAGCAGATTTCGCTGCATTCAACCGGTCTGCGGCTTGTCAGCCAGGGTTTGCTGGAACTGCTCGACGGGATTGAATTTTCCGCGATCGGGGGGATGACCATCGGCGCCGACCCGATCGTGGGAGGTGTGCTTGTCGCCGCTGCGGAAACGGGACGTTCGCTCGACGGTTTTCTCGTCCGGAAGGAATCGAAGGGGCATGGGACGCAGCGCTACGTCGAAGGCCCTGTCAAGCCGGGTTCCAAAGTGGTCGTGATTGATGACGTCGTGACCACGGGTGGCAGCGCGCTCCTTGCTGTCGATCGAATTGTCGAGTTCGGTTGTGAAGTGGTCTGTGTGGTCGGGATTGTTGATCGCAAGGAAGGAGGGGCTGCCAACTTCGCCGCGCGAGGACTGCCCTTCCGTTCGCTGCTCACGATTGAAGACTTCGGAATTACCGCTCCGCCACAGGCGTGATGTGAAAGGCGGACTCAACTCGGATCTCGGCCCGGATAAACGAGGATGACAGACGTGGTGAGAACACTTGTTGCTGCAATCATCGGCATCGTTTATCTGGCCCCCGAGTGGGTCGCGGCAGAGCACTTGCCCACCGGAAAACGGGTTTCGCGATGGGGTGACGAAGGGCTGCCGAAGCTGACCACGTCACGGGTTACTGGATCGCCTGAGCCCCCATTGCCCTATACCACGCAGCGCGTCTATCCCCAACTGAAAATCAACTTCCCTGTTTCGATCATCCACCAGCCGGGCAGCGACCGGCTGTGGACGATTACCTTTGACGGACCTTCCGGAACAACACTGATTCGTCGGTTCGTCGACTCTGCTGATGTCACCGAACTGGAAACGGTGATTCCGTCAGAACCGGGCAACGTCGCCACCGATGTGCTCTTTCATCCCCAGTTCGAGCAGAACGGTTATGTTTTCATCGGGCATAATGAGCCCGTGACTGCAGGAGGAGAAAAGTACTGCCGAATTTCGAGGTACAAGGTCAATCCACGACCACCCTACGAAGTGGACGTCAGCTCGAAGACTACGATTATTGAGTGGCCCTCGGACGGCCACAACGGCGTTGCCATGGCGTTCGGTCTGGACGGCATGTTTTACGTGACTTCAGGCGATGGGACGTCTGACAGTGATACCAACCTGCGCGGCCAGGAAATGTCGCACCTGACGGCGAAAGTGCTCCGAATCGATATCGAACATCCCGAAGAAGGGAAGCACTACTCGGTTCCTGGTGATAACCCATTCGTTGGTCGGGACGGGATCGCACCGGAAACGTGGGCTTTTGGTCTACGTAATCCGTGGAGAATGACTGTCGATCGTCAGACGGGACACCTGTGGGTCGGAAATAATGGTCAGGATCTGTGGGAGCAGGTCTATTTCGTCCGCAAGGGTGACAATTATGGCTGGTCCGTGTTCGAGGGAAGTTATCCTTTCTATCTGGAACGGCAACTGGGCCCTGCCCCGTATGTCAAACCGACGCTCGAGCATCACCACTCGGAAGCCCGCTCACTGACCGGTGGTATTGTTTACTACGGCCAGAAACTGCCCGAACTGCGTGGTGCTTATATTTACGGGGATCATTCAACAGGCAAGATCTGGGGAGCCCGACATGACGGAACAAACGTGCTCTGGCACCGTGAACTCGTCGACACTCCGTTCCATATCCCCGGCTTCGGTACTGATTCAAAAGGGGAGTTTCTGGTTGCCGATTACGCGGGTAACGGTGAAGGAGGGTTCTACACACTCATCCCCACTCCTCCCCCTGACAATACGGTTCCCTTTCCTCGCACGCTGAGCGAAAGCGGTCTCTTTGAATCCGTGAAGGGACACATTGTTCAGCCCGCTCTGATTCCCTACGACGTGAATGCACCCCTGTGGTCTGACGGAGCTGGCAAGGCGCGGTTCATTGCCATTCCGGGAGACTCGTCCAGGATCGAAATTACGGGGGCTCGCGGCTGGAATTTTCCCGACGACACCGTGATTGTGAAATCGTTCTCGCTGGATTTCATCGAAGGGGATCCGAATTCACGCCGCTGGATCGAGACCCGCTTTCTGACAAAACAGCAGAATGAATGGGTGGGGTACTCATACCGTTGGAACGAAGAACAGACGGATGCCGCTTTGGTTTCCCAGGAAGGAATGGATCAGGAATTCACGATCAAGACTGCGGAGGGGACGCGTCAGCAGGTCTGGCATTATCCCAGTCGTGCAGAGTGCATGGTGTGCCATAGCCGAGCCGCAGGCTTTGTGCTGGGACTGAGCACCGGCCAGATGAATCGCTCGGCCATTGATCTACCGCTGCATGCAGGCGCAAGCTCCGAACCTTCCAGCAATGGCACATCGGCATCCGCGAATGGAGACCTGCCGCTGGAGAATCAGTTGGAAATGCTTCAGAGGTTGGGATTACTCAAACTAGATAAAACACCCGCTGAACTCGAGCGTCTTGTGAATCCCTATGATGAAGCCGCTCCGCTGGAACTACGAGCGAAGTCGTACCTGCATGCCAACTGCGCGAACTGTCACGTGGAAGCAGGAGGTGGTAACTCACAAATACAGCTTGAATTTGTGACGGCACTGGATCAAATGAAAGTGATCGACGCTGTGCCGGTCCACGACAAGTTCGGATTGCCCGACGCTCGCATCGTCGCTCCGGGACACCCCGAGCGATCCGTCATTCTCCAGCGCGTCGCGAAGCGAGGTCGGGGTCAGATGCCGCAGCTCGCCACTTCGCTCGTTGACCAGCCCGCGGTCGAAATGCTGAGCGCCTGGATCAAAAGTCTGACCATGTCATCGAAAACGACATCGACTGGGGAATAGGAACATTTCCCTCAATTTCGATTCCGATGAGCGCGAAGTGTCGAACTGTGTTAACTGGTCGAACTGTGGCAACTGATTGATGCCCACTGATTGACCAGTCCGTTCCCATGTAAAGATTGCAAGCACTCAGCCCTGGCAAGAGCGGTCCGGCCCGTCATCGAGCGCTTGAGCTTTGAATGAGTTGCTCAAGGAACGGATCCTCAGGTCGATCGTCGTGCGAGGCCGCCCGCGTCCGATGCCGTTGCTGGGGAATTGGGTTATCGCAGATTAGACCCTGCAGAGATCGGGTTCGCAGCGATGTCCTGTGAAAAGCTTGCTCTAAAGGAAAATCTCAGAGAATTTGCCGGGCTCTGCGGGTTGCCACGCTGCCCCCCGGCGGATCAGCGATCCTCGTCGTCACGCTGTTGGACCTTCCGGTTCTGTGAGACTTTGGCAGCGGCAGAGTTGACTGCTCTGACGGTGAAAAGAGGTTCCTGCATTCCATCACGGCTTCGTCGAGTGGGGACCTGGGCGATTTCCAGGTCTCGTTCGGCGTCGAGGGAGAAGGGATGAATCTCTTCAGGATCGCCCAGTCTCGGTTCGTTGTCAGGCGACTGACCACGGATCAGCGGGCCGTCGTTCCGATTGCGGTCTCGTGTGGCGATCTGTGTTCCGGCAGGCAGTTTGGCACTTCCCGCAAGGACCCAGTCATCCCATTCCCGTTCCAGTGATTCAATGCTCTGGAACCCGTAGAGCTGGTTTAATGCGACTTCCCAGCCCCGTTCGTGTGCTAAAGCCATCAGTCGTAGATACTGCGGCTTGTCAGCGTGTTGAATCAGGAAATCCGCAAGTGAATGTCCTTCTGCGTAGAGGGTGAGGACGTCTTGCTTATCTTCCGGATAGTTCTTGATATCAAGCAGTGTTCGCAGCGGGATTTTCCGTCGCGTCCCCATCACACGGGAATGAATATCGCGAAGACGGTTTCGTTCGGAGTCGTGTTCGATCAGCGACGCAGCTCCCTCATCAGCCCAGCGTGGCAGCGGGCGGCGGAAGTGACTGGCAAAGATTGTGTGATTGATTTCATGGGGAAGGACGGAATCGAGAATGCGCTGCTCGCTTCCCTGAACCTCCATCTTCCAGCCGTAGACTTCACCACCCTGGAAGTTAAAGGTGGTGGCTCCCCCTGCCCCCATCGACCCGACCTTTACGGAGATGGGGCATGGGTGCTTCCAGTTTCCCGGTAGCGGCTTGCCGGTCCATTCAATGGCAAGCTCACGACGGTAGACTTCGGCAGCGTCACCGACTTGTTTGGCAAAATCCGGTGTCGGGGCATCGACTGAAAAATTGGGAGTGCGATAGGTCGCGCCGACCGACGCGAGAGCGCCAATCAGAAGTAATCCACGGAAGAAAGCGTCCATGCTGGTTCCGAAATCGAATGAAGCGGATTTTTCGTCGAATCAGCATCATGCCAATTCGCGATCGGGCAGGGAAAATTCAAGCAACTGTCGCACCGAATCACATTCGGCAAAAGCTGCCGGAACACTCTTTGAGTCGGAATCTCTTACGCCGAAATCTCTTATGGATTTCGAATTTGGCCCGGCAATGCATTCTCCCAGATCAGGCGGGCGATGTCCAGCTTGTAAAGATTACACGGATGGTGAGGAGTTTAGCGGAGATGAGGAGACTTTGCAGGGATGGCGAGAGAGTTCAGGTGTTAGAATCGATGGAATCCACATCCCCCGAGATTTGCGGAACGGCAGCAAACGGCGCCTGACTGCACCCTGGCTGGAACGGGGCCATTAAGTCTGAAAACTTACACTCGGCTTTCGCCGCGATTTACCCGATATGTAGTTCGTCGCTGACTGAAACGCGGCAGGCCGGAATATGGCCCTCAGGCGGGATGGATCTCGCAGGACAATTTCGACAGAGATCCAGAGCACATTCAACCGGAGTCCGCCATCTTGGCCCATTCGCATTTGCTGGTTCAACACCTACTAAAACAGCTGGAAACTCATCAGCGGGACCGGCGCGATCGCGTACGACGACCCGAATGGTTGACCGCGCTGGTTCACCAGTCTGCCGCTCTGTTTTCTCCCCTCCGCGGCGTGGGACGAGTCGGTTCGCAATGCGAATATACAGATGGCGGCTGGGAAGCGCGGCTGTATCTCGGATTTACAGAAATTGTCGGGGGCAAGGATGACGGTCACTCGCAACTGATTGGATTCGAGTTCGATTTTCGCCGGTTGACGGACCTGTTCACGCAGGTGGACCAGTTTCTCTGGAATGTCGGTGCTTCGAGTAGTGGCACGAACTCGTCATTTGTGACTCTGGTCGGCACGATTGATGACAATCAGGTCTGCTTGAAAATCTACTCCCGACCTCCGGTGGAAGCTGGCCCTGCGTTTCACCGACGTGTTGACGGGACGCTGAACGCGATCGGCTAGGCGACCACACAATTTGGCGATAACACAGGGCCCGCTGAATATCGCCCTGCGGTATCGAGCACGGGGGGTATTCGCATCCCCCGCACCAAGTATGGCACTCCGGAGGCGCCCGTTCCTGTTCCCATCGAGCAGGGATTTTCTTCAACGGGCCTGAACTGTTTCTCTCATCTCCGTTGGTCCCCGACGCACCGGCGATCCTGTGACTGAGGACGGCGTGTGGTGAGGACGCTGATTCGGACTTCCTGCGCCTTAATTCTCTTCTTGTGTTCGGCCGACTCCCGTTGCCGTCGTCCTCCCTTTTCCAGACGGATCGAGCGTCCGCATCGGTTCTCACTTCTGGTTTGAAGCATTCGGGGGAAGATTTTGTCCTTCCCCCGAAGATCCGCGCGTATGGGTCGTCGATGCGCGACATTTTTTCCCGAGGCCACTTTCGGGTGGGACGACGATTGCTGCGGCGATCCCTTATGCCGCTACTGACTTCGTCGGTCCTGTGATGCCAAGGGGTTATGACCTTCAGAAGTCTGCACTGTCCCCGTGAAAGGGGAGCAGCATCGTGCGCCTAGTGGGAAAACCGTGCTCGCCAGACTCGTCAGAATCCCTTTCTTCGGTTGATCTTCAGGTCTGCTTACGCGAGTTGTCGGAATAGGGGCTTGAATTGCGTTGTGTAGGATAGGCAAAATGAGCTGAGTTGTTCGTCCTGTATGAACCCTCTGAATTCAGTGAAAGAGAAAGAACTCAGCAATGAAACGGAACCTGGTCAATTTCTCCCGCGTCCTGCTCGCCGCATTCGCCATCGCGGTGTCTTCACAGGCCGCTGACGCACAGCTCTACGGCGGAGGCTGCTGCGGATCGAACTATGACTATGCTTTTGCTCCTGTGCACTCCACTTCGAGCTTTGGGTACGGCTACACCCCAACCTTCCCTTCTTCGTACGGTTACTCTGGAATCGGGTACGGAGCCGCTCCATACGCCTATTCTGGGTATGCTGTCGGTTCGAGCTGCAACACGGGATGCGGCCTGTTCGGACACCTCCGTCGTCGACGTGCCTACTGTGCGTCACCCTGTGATTTCGGCACCTATTACCGACCCGCTTACTACGGTGGCTGTGCGACCACGACTGCGTGCTACGTTCGTCCCCGTCGCATTCGTGCCTGCCGTCCCCACTGCTACACCTATGCTTGTGGTACGGTTGCCTGTGCTCTCCCATCCCCGATCTACACCGGAGCCATCGCAACCTGCTGTGCTCCCGTCGCCAGCAGCTGCGGTGACGTTGGCTTCAGCGCGTACCCTGTCGATAGCAGCATCAGCACTTCTGCCCCGGCGGCCGTGATTGCGACTCCGGCATTGAGTCCTGCTGCCCCTTCAGCAGCACCCACTCCGATCGCGCCAGCACCCGCCACGAATCCTGCTCCTCCACAGGAACCTGCTACGGCTCCAGCGCCGCAGCCCGGTACGTGATCAATGTCCCAATTCGGTCGGAAGTGAACCAACTTGGAAATGCCGAGGCGTCAGCGTCAGACTGCCCGATAGCAACCCATGAGCATCCCGAGCCAGATTTTAAACTGCTGTGCAGCTGAGATTTATAGTTTGCTAACGAGAATGTAAGTCCACTGAACTCACAAGCGTTCAGTGGACTTTTTTTGTGTTTAATTCCCGCCGTAAACAAACGACGGAGCAGGTGCTAAGCGTTTTCCAACCTGACCGCAGAATGATTTCCTGCGCTTTTCGAAGATACTCGAAACTGGTGATGAGGAACACTTGCAGCCGAAGGACGTCTACCGCAATGGTGAGTCAAGGGGCGATGCACAACTGGTCGATGCTCACCTGGTGGCGACGAAATCTTGAGAAGACGAGTGTACAGCGACTGGGGTTACGGTGATTTCGACACAATAGACCGTCGGAATTTTGAGAGGTATAACTGGCTCGGCATCGAATATCCATTCGGAGACGAAAGTAATGAGCTTTGCTGATTCTGTAGTTAAGGCGGTGGGTCCATGGCGAAAAACTTTGAGGACGCGTCGTCTTAAACCATTTCTCGGTATTGTCGAGGAAGTTTTTCGGGAACGAGGGGAGGTGCAAATTATTGATGTTGGCGGGACACGCAACTACTGGAATCTGGTCCCGCCCGAAGTGATGGAACAGTACAACATCTTTGTCACTGTCATTAATTTCAAATCTGAATCATTCGAGCCTACTTCGCGGATCCAATTCATCCAGGGAGACGGATGCAGTTTACCCGACTTTGGTGATAAGAAATTCGACATCGTTCATTCGAACTCGGTGATTGAACACGTTGGAACATGGAAGAACATGACTCAGTACGCTAACGAGGTGCGCCGCATCGCTCCTCGTTACTGGGTTCAGACCCCCTACTTCTGGTTCCCGATCGAACCGCACAACATGACTCCGTTCTATCACTGGCTCCCCTTTTCCCTCCGTGTCAAATTGAATATGCGTTTCAATCTCGGGAACTGGACTCGCAGCAAGACGATTGATAATGCCGTCCGGACAGCAGAAAGCTCTCGACTGCTCGACTGTGCGATGTTGAAAGAGCTTTTTCCGGATGCCAAACGCCGGGTTGAACGCGTGATGCTGCTGCCGAAGTCGATCATCATGGTCAGGTAGCAGGTCGAGGTGTTAGAGCGGAAAATCCCGGAACAAGCCGAGTGTTCGCAGGACTCCAGGGTGCCACCTGTGGCAAGTGCCTCCGAAATGGCGACAGCAGCGGCTCACGAGGAAGCCGCTGCTGTTCTGCTTCCCGGTAGAATGCGCCAGGGGAACTTTGACACGCGTGTCAAAGTTCTCTTCCGAAGTGATCGGGCTCTTGTGACACGTGGTACACAGTCGGCGGAGGCATCCTTCCAGCTGAGATTGGAAGAGAATGTGCAGAGCTTATCGCTGTGTGTTGCTTGAAAACACTCCCACACAATTCTGATGACCGGTGTACCGGGGAAGTTCCCGAAGGCGACCGGAAGGCTACGGAATTAGAGGTTACCTTGGCATCGCAGGGTACTCGCTGAGTATACTCCGGGTCGCAGGCTCTCCAGAGAGAGGTCTTTCGCCACAGGTGCCTCAATTTCGAAGGCTTTATGGATACTTTTGCCGAAGATTCATCATACGTCGTACGCTACGGAGTGACTCGGATTCTGGGCGAATTTACGGCCCGGGGATTCGCTCCGATCCCGCGTGGAACGGCTGTCATTGTTCGCAGTGATCGCGGCCATGAATGGGGAACCGTACTGAGCACGGCCACCGAGCAAACGCGGACGTATCTGGGATCGTCCGACGCGCACGGGCGAATTGTCAGGCTGGCCTCTCCGGAAGACGAGGCCGAGCGCGATCAAAAAATCCAGGCCGAGAAAGACGCGTTCGCCGGCTGTCTAGAGCTGATCAATGAGAGAAACATGCAAATGCAACTCGTCGATGCCGAACTCGTCATCGGCGGTGAGCGGCTGATTTTCTACTATGTGTCAGAACAGCGGGTCGACTTTCGGGATCTCGTCAAAGGACTGGCTAAGCGATTTCATGTCCGGATCGAGATGCGGCAGATCGGCATCCGCGATGAAGCAAAACTTCTGGCCGATTACGGTGACTGCGGGCAACCGGTCTGCTGCAATACGTTTCTGCGTGAGATGCCCCCCGTCTCGATGAAGATGGCCAAGCTTCAGAAGGCCACTCTCGATCCGTCCAAGATTTCGGGGCGTTGTGGTCGTCTGAAGTGCTGCCTGCGGTACGAATACGACACCTACGAAGAGCATCGCAAGGAGTTACCCCCGGTCGGTGCAACAGTCATCACCAAGCAAGGGACGGGACGGGTAATCGGCGTGGAACTGCTGGCTCAGAAGCTGGTGATTCAGTACGAAGGCCAGCGGCAAATCATCTCGGATGCAAAGGACGTGCTGACTGTTGTCAGTACCAAGTCACAAAAGAAGCCCGTTGCCCCCGTCGAAAAGACCGCGACTGACGCGACGGGAAACGACGATGCGCCGAGTTCTCGCCCGCGGCGTGAAAACAAGCCGCGCCAGGACAATCGCCCGAATCCGCGTCCTCGGCGAAATGCGGGTGAAGGCGAACCAGAGAATCGACGTGATGAACCCGCATCCGAGCCGTCCCCTGATGCTGATTTAGGGTAGACTTGCCAACCATGTCAAACGCTGCGCCGACACCCCAATCAGATCATTCACCTCACCCGAATCTGCTTGCCACGCGTATTGCGCTCGCAGTGCTGCTGATCTATTGGGTCGCCCTTTTCTACGGTACGCATACCCGAGTTCCGAAGGGGCTGCTTCCCAAGGATTCCGACAAGCTGATTCACTTCTGGGCGTACGCAGGATTGGGAATTCTGTTAATGTCCTACCGATCCACGCAAAGAGCCTGTACGTGGCTCAGTGTCGCCGGTTGCTGGCTTCTGCTCGCCCTGTACGGAGCATTCGACGAACTGACTCAGCCGCTGGTCAATCGGAATGCAGACCTGGCCGACTGGTACTGTGACATTGCCGGTGCACTGGTTGGGCTGGCGATGGTCAAGCTCGGTGTTCGGTACTGTCAGGCTCGGTCCCCCTCGCAATTACAAGAACCATGATCTTTTCAATGTAAGGCAGCCAATGATGTCAGAAGAGCCTCTGATCGCCGTGTTTGTGGATTTCGAAAATCTGGCGATCGGAGTCCGGCATATGAAGACAGGGGCGTTTCAGATTCAACTGATTCTGAAACGATTGCTGGAAAAAGGAAGAATCGTTCACAAGCGGGCTTACTGCGACTGGAGTAACTACCGCGACGCTGTGCGCGAGTTTCATGCTCAGGGGATCGAGCTGATCGATATTCCGCAGAGTAAGATGAGTGGGAAGAACAGCGCCGATATTCGGATGGTCGTCGACGCGATCGACCTCTGTTACGCCAAACAGCACATCGACGTGTTTGCACTGATTTCTGGGGACAGTGATTTTTCGCCCCTGGTGTCGAAGCTGAAAGAAAACAACAAACGGGTGCTCGGGTGCGGTGTGAAGAGCTCAACCTCTGACCTGTTGATCGCCAACTGCGACGAGTTCATCTACTACGACGATCTGATTCGCGTTGCGCGGAAGCCCGTGGTTGTTCCGAAACCGGGAGCATCTCAGGAAGACAAGACTCTCGAAGACAAAACGCAAGAGGCTTTCGATCGGACGATCGAAGTCTTGAATTCGCTGGAACTCGACTACGATCCGCCGATCTGGGGATCCATGCTCAAGCAGGCAATCAAGCGAGTTCATCCCGGGTTTAACGAAGGCTATTACGGATACGGGAGCTTCTCGGATCTGCTGCACGATATCGAAGATGCCGGACTGATCGAACTCGACTTTGATGAGAAGCGTGGCAACTATCAGATTCGCACCAAGAAGGTAGTGAAAAAGAAATGACCGATTCGATCGTTGGCCCCATGATCGACCTTCGCAGCGATACCGTCACCAAACCGACTGCGGCAATGCGCGCCGTGATTGCTGCTGCGGAAGTGGGTGACGACATGACAGGGGAAGACCCCACCGTCAATCGACTCGAAAAGATGGTCGCGAATCTTCTGGACAAAGAAGCGGCCGTCTACAACTGCTCGGGAACCCAGTCCAATCAGATGGCGATTCGAGCCCACTGTCAGCAGGGTGATGAAATCCTGATTGCGGAATCGGGACATATCGTCAATTTCGAAGCGGGGGGAGCAGCCGCACTCAGCGGCGTGACGGCTCGCTGTCTGCCAGGAAAAGGTGGCCTGCTCGACGTTGAAGATCTGGCAGGGAAGGTCCGGGCTGATAACCAGCACTGCTGCATTACCCGGCTGGTTTGCGTTGAGAATACCACCAACCTGGGGGGAGGACGCGTCTGGCCCCTCAAACAGATGGCTCGCGTCAGCGAGTGGTCACGCTCTCAGGGGTTGAAAGTCCACCTCGACGGGGCTCGCCTGTTCAATGCGACGATTGCCGGGGGGTATACCGCCCGTGAATTCGCGCGACATTCTGATACCGTCTCGATCTGTTTTTCCAAAGGGCTGGGATGCCCCATGGGATCGATTCTCGCGGGGGACGCGGCGACGATCCGTCTGGCGCGGCGCGCCCGAAAGCTGTTCGGCGGTGCCTTGAGACAGGCAGGAATGATGGCGGCCGCAGCAATTTATGCTCTTGAGAATCACGTCGAGCGACTTCGGGAAGACCACGACAATGCGCGTGCCTTCGCCGAACTGATCGCGGGGATCGATGGGATCCGACTCAACGTGAAGGAAGTCGAAACGAACCTCGTTTTCTTCACCATCGATCCAGAACAGGGGACCGCGGCGCAACTGTCGGCTCGCCTGCTGGAACGAGGTGTGCGCATCAATCCGATGGGATCACATCAACTGCGAGCCTGCACGCATCTTGATGTGGACAGGATGCAGGTTCTGGAGGCAGCAGCAGCCGTTCGAGACTGTGTTCAGCAGGGATTCTCTTATGTAGCGCGAACTTCCAGTGGTCCTTATGCATCCCGTTGAGTCGTCCAGTTCAACGGTGAATTCGGCTGTTGAATGTGATCGAGAACCTGCACAACAATTTCCGTCACTGGGGAGCCCGTCATCGCAGGATCACTGATGGACTCTGGGGATGTGGTGAAAGTCCACCGGTCATCTTGCGTTTGATCTTACGTTGCAGGGGCAACGAACTTATTCCGCAGGTTGCTGAAGTCTCAAATGGTGAAGCTGGGTATCTCGCACGACAGCCAGTTCCAGCGCTGCGTCGACCGGAATCCGGGTGAGAAATCGATGCAGGTCATCAATGCTCGAGACAAGGCGATCATTGACCGACACGATGAGATCGCCTGGCTGAATGCCGCTTCGGCCAGCCACACCCCGCGGATCGATTTCCATGACCTGTACAGCCAGGTCCGAGACAAGGTCCAGGTCGAGTACCTGAGCGCGGGGCAGTTGTACGACTGCGGCAGCGATCCCCAATTGGCGTCTTCGTACTCGACCGTGCTGGAGAAACTCTCCGGCCACCCACTGGACGGTATTGCTGGGAACGGCGAATCCGATCCCTTGGGCGAAGGCAATAATCGCTGTATTGACGCCGACGACGCGTCCTCGAGAATCAATCAGAGGTCCTCCGGAGTTTCCGGGATTGATGGGGGCCGCGTGCTGAATGATGTTGTCGATCAATCGCCCGTCACCGGCGCGCATACTCCGTCCGACACCGCTCACAACGCCGGTTGAGACGGTGGATTGGAGTCCCAGTGGGCTTCCCATCGCGATGACGAGTTGTCCGACACGAAGCTGTTGCGAATCACCGAATTGCACATAGGGAAGGTCTCGACCCGACAGTCTCACCAGTGCGAGATCCGTGGAGGGATCATCTCCCACGACGTCGCAGTCCAACCGGTCACCATCGGTCGTGAGCGCAATCAATTTCGATCGATTTCCGACGACATGGCTGTTCGTAATGGCCAATCCGTCCGGCGAAACGATAAACCCCGACCCCTGCCCTCCCTCGCGAGACCCTGCGCGGCCCGCCAGGGAAATGACAGCAGGTGACACGGTGTCGACGACATGCATCACAGCACGGGAATATGCATCCAGTACATCAGTTTCATCCTGCGAGGGCGCGGGTGTCCGGGAATGCGGGCGGCTGGACTCGGGTCGGTCGTCGTGATCTGCGGTAAAAAGAAAGTTCCATGATGGATCGTACATGTTCAGCATGTCTCCCGCCGGTGAGGCCGGCTACGTCACACATTCGAGTGTCGATGTGATTTTGAAATCTGCGAAATTATACGGCTGTCCATATGGCGGTCCATCGGCAGTCATCTTCGGTGGTCTTGCAGGGCTGACTTTCCTGTTGCAGACGCCTAAAATGGATCAGCCCGCCCTCAATGACCCTGCCGAACAGAAGCCAAATTCTCTGCGTTGATTCGACTCCACTGGTGAACTGTGCCCATGATTTCGATCTCCCTTCCGTCTCACAGTTCTGCCAAATGCCTTCGCCTCACGCTGCTGATGGTTTTTGGAGGAATGCTCAGCGTCGCTCCAGTCCTCGCAGGCGAGTCAGGACTGACGGGGGAAGCCATTTATCAGCAGAAGTGCGGCTCGTGCCACGGTGCTCAAGGGGAAGGCAAAACGGCGGAATATCCGCATCCTCTTGTCGGCGACCGCTCGATCGGAGAACTGGCGGAGTACATCAGCCGTACGATGCCTGAAGACAATCCTGGAACGTGTACGGGCGAAGAAGCCCAGCGCGTGGCGGAGTTTATCCATGAGGCTTTTTATTCGGCCACGGCCCAGGCGAGAAACAAGCCGGCCCGCATTGAACTGTCTCGATTGACCGTACGTCAGTATCGCAATGTGATGGCTGACCTGATGTCAGAGTTTTTGGCGAAGGGATCCGCAGACCGTCGCGAAGGCCTTTGTGCGGACTACCACAAGGGCCGCAATGTCTGGGCGGATGACAAAGTGATTGATCGACTCGATCCCCAGATTGCTTTCGACTTTCAAGACAAAAGCCCCGATGCCGATGCGCCAGATGGTCCGAAAATGGAACCCTATGAGTTCAGCATTAAATGGCATGGCTCGGTCTACGCTCCAGAAACAGGCGACTACCAGTTCACCGTTCGCACCGACCAGTCGATGCGATTCTATCTGAACGATTTCCGGCAACCGCTGGTCGACGCACATGTGAAATCCGGATCCGATACCGTCTACAGCAATACGATTTACCTCATCGGGGGCCGCTACTATCCTCTGCGGCTAGAGTTCTCAAAAGCCTCTCAAGGGGTCCAGGATGACAAGGTCAAGCAGCGTCCGCCGGCACCGGCGTCCGTGTTTCTTGAGTGGAAACGACCTGACCATCTCGAAGAAGTGGTTCCGTCGCGATTTCTGATCGCGGGAATGGCTGCTCCCGTCTTTGTCGTTAGCACTCCGTTTCCGCCGGACGATCGCAGTCTGGGCTGGGAGCGGGCGACGACGATCTCGAAAGATTGGGACGAGGCAGCAACCGAAGCCGCGTTTGAGGTGGCAAGTTATGTGACGACTCATCACACCTCACTTGCAGGGGTCGAGAAGGATGCGCCCGACTATCCGGCAAAACTGAAAGCGTTCTGTGAGCGATTCGTGGAACTGGCGTTTCGCCGGCCGCTCACTCCAGAGCAGCGAGAGCTGTACATTGAACGCCAGTTCGCCGGGACTCCTGATCTCGAAGCAGCTTTGAACCGGGTGGTGCTCCTCACGCTGAAGTCGCCTCGCTTCCTGTACCGTGAAATTGGGGGATCGCCCGATCAGGTCGATGATCCGTATCACGTCGCCTCGCGAATCTCATTCGGTATGTGGGACTCGCTGCCGGACCGCCCTCTGCTGGATGCGGCGTCCCGTGGGGAACTTAAGACCCGAGAACAGATCATCGCTCAGGCCGAGAGAATGGTGAGCGACGATCGGACGACTTCCAAGTTACGCGAGTTTTTTCTGCGTTGGCTGAAAGTCGATCGTGGAGCAGATCTCAGCAAGGATCCGGTCGCCTATGGAGACTTCAACGAAACGCTCGCAAATGATCTGCGCACATCCCTGGAACTGTTCCTGGATGACGTTCTGACGAGTGAAACCGCAGATTTTCGTGCTCTGCTGCTGTCTGAAGAGCTTTATCTGAACGGTCGGCTGGCGAAGTTTTATGGTGCGGATCTGGCCGAAGACGCCCCGTTCCAGAAGACGTCTCTCGAACCGGGAGAGCGAGCCGGCGTGCTGTCGCATCCGTACATGATGACCGGATTCGCCTACACCGCCACAAGTTCGCCCATTCATCGCGGAGTCTTCGTCTCACGCAGCGTGCTGGGACGAACACTGAGACCACCTCCGGAAGCCGTGACACCGCTGGCTCCTCAATTGCAACCGGACCTGACGACTCGGGATCGGGTCGCACTGCAGACAAGTCCCGAAAACTGTCTGTCGTGTCACTCCCTGATCAATCCATTGGGGTTCACGATGGAAAAGTTCGACGCTGTGGGACGGTTTCGGAAAGTGGAAAACGGCAAGCCGATCGATGCCACAGGATCGTACCGAACTCGCCAGGGTGATACAGTACAGTTCTCTGATGTGACGGACCTGGCGCGGTTTCTGGCAGACAGTTCGGAAACACACGGAGCAATCGTTGAACAACTGTTTCATGGCATGGTCAAGCAACCGATCCAGGCCTATGGAACCGACGTGAAAGAGTCGTTGCGAGAGGCCTTTACCAAAGACAATTTTCACATTCGACGGTTGCTCGTTCAGATCATCGCAACTTCCGCATTGACGGCCGCCGATGTCAAAACAGAGACTGTCGGAGACCTCAATGGGTCATCTCCCCGTTAAGTGGGCAGCGGGTCATCTTGCGGGCACAATATTCGGTTTAAAATGCCTGGCGATCGGGCAACCTTTTCGAGAAACGTCACATCGAGAAGCACGGTTGTGGAAACCGTGTTGACTGTAAAGAAGGGAAGATCATGGCTCATCAATCCCGGCGCGAGTTTCTTCGGGACCTTGGCCTGAGTGCTGCCGCACTGCCATTCGTACTGAACCTGCCGAGTCTCGGATTTGCAAATCAAACCGCCCGCAAGCAACGACTCGTCATCATCTTCAGTCCCAACGGCGTCGTCCCGCCGACATTCTGGCCTGATGAAGAAGGCTCTGAGTTCACGCTGAAGGAAAGTCTGACACCACTTCAGCCCTTCAAGGATCGCCTGCTGACGCTGCACGGTGTCTGTGACCGGGTCAAAGGAGACGGTGACAGTCACATGCGCGGCATCGGTTGCTTGCTGACCGGCGTCGAACTTTTCCCCGGTAACATTCAAGGGGGCTCGGATACCCCCGCAGGATGGTCCAGCGGTCTCTCGATTGATCAGGAAATCAAGAACTTCCTGCAGGCGAATCCGGCAACACGGACACGCTTTGGCTCGATGGAATTCGGTGTGCTGGTACCGGATTGGGCAGATACATGGACACGCATGTCCTACGCAGGTCCGAATAAGCCAAACACGCCCATCGATAACCCCTACCAGATGTTCTCGAAGATGTACGGGCGGATGAAGGGGCAGGAGAATCTGAAGAGCATCCTGGATGATCTTCAGGGGGACCTGAAGACTCTTGCTGCCTCGGTGAATCACGAGGATCGCCAACTGCTTGAAGAGCAAACGACGTTCGTCCGGGAAATGGAGCGCGAACTGAGTGCCTCGAAGGCAGACGACATCGGGCACGCGGTTCCTCAGCTGGAGCCAGGGGTCAAAGAAGACGCGGAAAACATGCCTCGACTGAGCAAGATGCAGATCGAGTTGATGGTGAACAGCTTCGCTTCCGATTTCACCCGCGTTGCGACCTTGCAGTACACCAACTCGGTCGGCGATCAGAAAATGAAGTTCCTCGGTGTTGACGAAGGACACCATGAATTGTCACACAACGGTGACGATGATGAGAAATCACAAGAAAAACTGACCCGCATTAACAAGTGGTACGCCGAACAAGTGGCTTACCTGGCGAAGCGGTTGGCCGAAACTCCGGAACCGGGTGGCAGTGGCTCGCTGCTCGACAATACCCTGATCGTCTGGACGAATGAACTCGGCAAGGGCAACACGCACACGTTAGAGGACATCCCGTTTGTGCTCGTAGGCAACGGCCTCGACTTCAAGATGGGGCGATCGCTGAAGTTCGGTGGTACTCCGCACAATCGACTACTGATGTCCCTTGCTCATGGGTTTGGTCACCGAATCGATCGATTTGGAAATCCCGACTTCTGCGGTCAAGGCATCCTGTCGAATCTGACGTAGTCCATTGAGCTCACCCAGTCTCGGCGGTTTTCGCTGTGCTCCTGGGAAGGCTCTCACTCAGGCACCGTTTGATGCCGCCCCTGTGGGGGGGGGCGAAACTGTTCCCTTTCCTCCACCGCTGCGAACTTTCGCGACGCGGTCGAGGAAAGGGAATTTTCGTTAGTGCGTCATGATTTTGTCCTGTACGTCAGGCGCGGCGCAGCAGCTAACGATGGGGACGGAGGAACTCGAGGGGCAGCCAATCCATCGTTCTTGGGAAGACCGCCGACGGCAGTCCGCGTCGCGTCCTGTTCAGCTGCAAACCGGTCGGCTGCAAACTTGTTTTGGCATTCATGGGTTGTGCAGTCTCGCTGTTCAAAACCGCGTCTTGCTAAAATTGCCGATTCTCGACTACAGTGCCGATGTCCACCAGTCCGGCGAAAGGATTTCGACCGGCAGGGGGCGGTATTCATATTGACAAGGGCGGATGCACGGATGCTGAATCGTCTGCGACGTTGGTTGAGTCCTGACCTGGCCATTGATTTGGGTACGGCGAACACGCTCGTAGCCATTCAGGGCGAAGGAGTGGTCCTGGACGAACCTTCTGTTGTGGCTCTGCAGCATGGCACGCGAAAGGTTCTGGGACGCGGTACGGCCGTCGGAAAGCTGGCGAAGCAGATGCTCGGTCGCACGCCAGACTCGATCACCGCCGTCCGTCCGATTCAAGATGGCGTCATTACCGATTTTGAACTGTGCGAGGCAATGCTTCGCTACTTCATCCAGAAGGCCGCTCGAACCACTCCCGGATTCAAACCGAATGTTGTGATCTCGGTTCCGGGGAGCATTACGAACGTCGAAAAGCGTGCTGTTTTCAACAGTGCGGAACGTGCCGGTGCCGGACGCGTCTATCTGATCAACGAATCCAAAGCGGCGAGTATTGGTGCGGGTCTGCCCATCTCTGAACCTCTTGCCAGTATGATCTGCGACATCGGTGGTGGGACTACAGAGGTCGCTGTATTGAGTCTGGCAGAAATTGTCGCCAGCAAATCACTGCGCGTCGCCGGAGACGAAATTGATCAGGCGATTGTGGAGTACATGAAACAGCATTTCGCGCTGCGTATTGGTGACCAGTCGGCAGAGCAGCTCAAAATCAAAATCGGGTGTGCATACCCGCTGAATCAGGAACAAACCTGCGAAGTCCGTGGGCTGGATATCGTGAGCGGTGTCCCTCGCAAAGCTATGGTAACCAGCGAGCAGGTGAGAGACGCCTTACGAGGTCCGCTCGATGCCATCCTGGGCTGCGTGAAGTCCGTCATTGAACAATGTGATCCCGAACTGGTTGCAGACCTCTCTGATACGGGAATGGTCCTGTCGGGGGGCGGAGCACTTCTGCCGGGGCTGCCGCTTTATTTTCAAGAGCACCTGGGGATTCCGGTTCGGGTCGCAGATGACCCGCTGCGAACGGTCGTCCGTGGTGCGGCGATTTGCATTGAACATCTTTCGCAATGGAAAGAGGGGCTTGAAACAAACGATCGGAACTTGTGACGAACAGGGATTTCTGCCCTCGTGACCGGCCGAGTCGCACAGTCGGCTCTCCTCACGAGCAGGAAGCTCTCGCGATTCGGAGTTTGTCAGCGCGGGAGTCCATTTTCGTCGACACGAGACATCGATCTCGGAATGCATCCTAACACACGTCCTGAAACCTCAACGAGAATTGCTGCTGGCCATGGCAACTCGATCCGTAATGACATGCTGCTGTCTGTTGCTGACGGGAATCGGTCTCTATTTCGCTCCCGAGGGGCTGACGACCGTTGTTCGGGCACGAGTGATGGATGTACTTCGCCCCGCATTCGTTGCGGTGAATCACGTAGCGAACAGTCTTGGTTTGAGGCCGTTCGAACCATCCGCTGGAGCGGGTGACCGAGCAGACGGGCCGCTTGTGGCCAAACTGACGGAAGAACTGGATGACGAGCGAGCCAACAATCGGGCTCTACAGCTTCGATTGGCGCAACTGACCGAACGACTGGCCGCAGAGGACGAAATCTATTCGGCCATCAACCAGACGAAGCGTTTGGTCTCCCCCGCACTGACCGAAGTCGCTGTGCTGGGTGATGTTGTCGCTGAGCAGTGGCGTGCTGGAAAGTTCCTGGCCCAGGGGGCGAATCAGGGGCTGCGCGAAAACGAACTCGTCATTTCCAATCGAAAGCCCCTGCGGCCGCTCGTCGACGGGGGCGAGGATTTTGGCATCTCGGCTGAAGACAAAATGCTCTTGGGACGGTGCGTGATTGGGAAGATCGAAACCGTCGGGCAATGGACCAGCACATTCCAACTGGTGACGGATTCTCGCTACCGCGGACGTGCTCAACTGATCCGGGAAACGGATTCGGGGTTCGTGTTTGAAGCCCAGGGAATCCTGAAGGGACAGGGGGGGCCTCTGTGCAAACTTGAAGGGATTCCAGCCGAGAAATCTGTTCGACTTAATGACGCTGTCTACACAGCAGACCGCGACGGCGTTGTCCCCACGCCGTTCTATTACGGTCGTGTCGTGGAGGCTGAACTGGGACCGGACGACCATGAATGGACTGTCCTTGTTCGCCCTGCTCCCCTCCCCGCGCAACTCACGACGGTTCAGGTCTTACGGATCGAGGCCAACCCGGAACGATTGGTGGTGAGGTGATGACCCGATTTGCTGTGACGGCCGCATTGGTCTCGCTGGCCCTCGTGCTGCAGTCGACCATCGCCCCCATTCTGGGCTGGGAACAAGTGAGGCCATGGTTCCCCGGAATGGTGCTGGTGGCGTCGGTATTCCTCAATCAGGGGACGGCGGGAATTCTGTGGGCCGCCCTGCTGGGACTGGGAATCGATTCGCTTTCGAGTGAACGGGTCGGTGTGCAACTCGCCATCGCGACCGTGATCGCCAGTCTGTTGGCAGCGGCGCTCGAAGAGACACCTTCTCGGGGGACGGTGATCTATTCGATCTTTGTCATTGTTTCCACATTCCTGTGGCGAAGTCTGAACGTCCTGACGCAGGCGTGGCTGGTCGGAGAGTTGGTTGACCCGATGCGCGTGCTCATCCTCGCATCCGGCGATGCGTCCTATACGACGGCCATCGTCCTGTTCTTGACCACTGCTTATCGTCTGGTTCGCAGAGTGATCCGCCGCCAGGAATCGCGATCGACATTCTCGCTGAATAACCAATGGTCGATGCTGACCCGATTTGAACGTTGACGTTGTCGTGCTGATTGTGGGAACTCTTGAGCACATGATGCTGAATCGACCCGTATCCTTTTATGAGAGAGACGACGCAGCGGCCGATCGGGGCTTCAACCCTGACCGGGATCCGCGAATTCGACTGGTTGTACTGTGGATCGGGATGCTGCTGCCCGTACTAGTCGTCACAGGTCGCGTGGCTCAACTCCAACTGAGCCTCCGCGAAGATTTCGCTGCGGCCTTCTCGTTAACGACGGAGACACTGGAAGACATTCCAGCACGAGACGGCCGAATTCTCGCGGCGGATGGCAGTATTCTGGCGGGCGATGCCGAGACGTACGACCTGGCGGTCTACTATCCGGCATTGAAGAATCCCCCTGACGAGAAGTGGGTCGCCGACCAGTCCAGGATGCGTCTCAGCAAGACGGATCGCAAGGATCAGGCGAAGGTCGAGGAACAGAAAGCAAAGATTCTCGCTGAGAGAGAAGTCGCCTGGCAAAAGATTGCTGAGCTGACCGATCGATCTCTGGATGAGATCAACGAGGCGCGCGAGAGAGAGCAGCAGCGGGTCGAGCGAATCAAAGAGTCGGTCTATCGAAGGCAACTGCAGCGCTCTGAAGCGGCAGCCGAAAAGCAGCCGCAAAGTGAAGAAAAATCACCGTCCGTCGTCTATTCAATCTGGGATCAGGTACAGCAGGCACTTTCGGAACCGCCGGAACGAGATCGCGGTCCTCAACCGGTCCAGGAAGAGTTCGAATACCACACAGTCATCTCCGGAATTGATGCAGAGACCCGGGCAGAAATTGAAGCTCATCCTGAGCGCTATCCCTACACGCAGATCATTGTCCATCGGCGGCGTCACTATCCAGCAGGTGAGCTGGCTTCTCACGTCATTGGGATTCGAAAACCGCTGACGGACGAGCAACTGGCAAAACGCAAAGAGCGATTTCCTGACGGCGACCCCCAGGATTATCGGCTCGGTGATCCCTGTGGATTGAGTGGGCTCGAACTAAGTTATGATTCCCTGCTGAAAGGGGTACGTGGTCAACGAGCGCTCGTCAAGAACCGTCGCGGTGAAATAGTCGAAACGCGTGTTGTCCGCCTGCCTCAGCACGGCCGTGACCTTGTGCTGACGCTGGATGCCGATGTCCAGCGACGCGCAGAACAACTGCTGGATGAGGCACTCGCCAAGGTCACCATCAAAGGAACAGTCGATCCGGAAACGAGTCAGGGGCAGTTTCGGGATCCGACTTGTCCGCAGGGAGGAGCTCTTGTTGCTCTGGATGTGCAGACCGGTGCGATCCTGGCCGCCGCAGCGGCACCGAGATTTGACTTGAACCTGTTGATCACACCTGACGCGGCGCAATGGGATGAAGTGAAATCTGATCCTCGCAGCCCTTTCCTGTCACGTGTGACGCAAATGGCATTGCCGCCAGGCTCGGTATTCAAGATCGTGTCCGCCGTGGCCGCGATCGAGAGTGGAAAAATGCCTCCTTTATCGCAATTCCATTGTCAGGGGTTTCTTGATCGCCCCGATCGAAATCGCTGTCTTCCCTTCCGGCACAGCGGTGTCGGTCATGGCGACGTGAGTCTTGCCGATGCCTTGTGCCGATCGTGTAATGTTTATTTCTATACGGCCGCACGCAGGATGGGGCCACGCTCGCTGGTCGACTGGGCACGGCGGTTTGGGGTCGGACAGCCCACCGGGATTGATCTTCCGTCCGAATCCGCCGGACGCCTCCCTGTCCCTGATGCACCGCTGGGGGTTGGGGAGGTTCAGGAAAAATGGAAACCCGGAACCACACTCGACCTGTCCATCGGACAGTCGTCGTTGATGATGACTCCCCTGCAGATGGCCCGGATCATGGCGGCCATTGCGAATGACGGTCACCTCGTGACCCCTCATTTTGCTGCGGACTCAGGGCCAGCGTCGATGGATGAGACGAGCTATCTTCGGAGTGCCATTCCCGCATCGCAGGCGCAACCGATCGAAGGCCTGCGGCGTGAGACGCTCGGCTATGTTCGTGAGGGGCTGACCATGGTCGTACATCATCCGCGAGGAACCGCCTATAAGACGGTCAGGATGAAGGAGATCACGATCGCCGGGAAGACGGGGACTGCAGAGACTAGCGGTGTCGATCACGCCTGGTTCGCGGGATACGCCCCTGCGGAACAGCCTCGCATTGCATTTGTGGTGGTGCTTCAGAATGGAGGAAGCGGTGGTGCTGTGGCTGGTCCTGTGGCTCACGACTTTTTGAAGATGCTGGTCGAACTGGGGCTGGTGACAAAGCCGTCATCCCTGCTGAGCGATCGGTCAGCAAGCCGTATCAGTTCGGAACACTCGGTTGATTGATTCGGGGTGTGCCAGCAAACGGAAAAAATCCCTCGTTTTTGCGCTTCTTACAAAATGCGTACTACTGGAAAAGATGTGTTGACCCAGATGAAATTAGCCTCTATTGTTCGCCCGCTCGCTACGCATGTCGTTCAGCAAATCAAAGTTTTCTTGCGAATTGACGTCTGATAGCCACGTTGAGATTCCTTGACGAGGCGCGAACAGCAGATGAGTTGGATAGTTCAAGTTCCTTACCATAACTGAAATACCTCTACTCGTTTCAGCCCCCTGGCTGGACGGTATCGAAGACTGTGCACGGATGCTGATGTCTTCGATGACGAAGAGTAGATACGGGACGTCTCACATGGATGTGATTTGTCCCGTGAATATTGTGTGACCGATCGCCCCGGAAGCAACTGATGTCCTTCGCCCCCCTTGGACCGGTTGCTTCTGGGCTTTTTCGTTTCTGGCCCATTTTTCTGGGCCTTTTCTTTCCGGTGTGGTGGCTGGGAAACAGATGGAACGCAGCTGCCTCGAATTCCTCGCAACCTTTCGCCTGCCGCCCCTGCCCGTCTCCATGGTCGAAATGCCATGCCTCTCAGCAGGGAACTCGCTCCTGTTCGGTGCGATCACGAAAAACGCGTCTTGTTTGAGACCGCGCATCACGTAGCCGGGACAGTTGCCCCCCCGGCGCACGAATACAGTGATCGAATAGAAGGGCGGCTTGGGAAGGCCGGTTCAGTGAACCGAATGGGTTTGGCGGAGGACGCGGCGAACTATTTCCACAGTGGATCCGAGATCAATTCAATGGTCACGCCCGCCTTGGCAGCCTCTTCTCGAACACCGCTGCCGACGATCGTCGCGACGTGATGGCCCGGGATTCGATAGCCCGCGTAGAAGTCGCGCAGCAGGTTGTCCGGACTTCCAAATGAACGCTGCCACCGAACATAGAAGACGAGTCGCTTGTCGTCGCTGTGTGCAGCTAGCTTGGCAAAAGCCCGAGTCTGATCTGTGGTAGGAATGATGTCCCGGTACTTCGAGTCGCCGACGAATGTTGCCGAGAATGGTGTTCCCGTGCTGGTGGAAGAGACGGAACCGTCTGGTTTGAGATGGATCACCGACTTACCTGGCGGCAGGTGATCGGGAATGCAATTTCCGACTGCTGTCGGAAAGACCTTCGAATTTGCGCTGCCGGCAGGGAGGCTTTCGTCGAGGACCTTCTGCAGAATCGATCCCCCGATTTTCTCGACTCCACTGTAGAACCCCAGTTGTCGCGGCCGGGGCGGTGCGTTACGAACCACCTTGGGAAGACTTCCTGTTTCATGTCCATATCGGAAACGGATGTAGAAGCAGTTTCAAAACCGGTTCAAGCATATCATTAGGCAGGCGAGGTGGAAAAAACCTTCGAAGAGATGTGGGTAGTATTCATGCCGGACAAGAAGTCTTCTTTGATAGCCTAGCCAACTGATCGTGCGTTCCACTTTCCAGCGACTCGCATATCGCCTCAGGCTTCGCCCGTCTTGTCGAGACGGCTTCTTCCGGCCTTTTCGGTGGGGTGTGATTTGCTCGATACCTCGCAGTTTGAGCGTATCACGAATCCAATCCGCATCGGCAGCCTTATCGTACAGCAGCCTCTCCGGTTTCTGGCCAGCAACTTGAATGTCGACCAGCGTCTCGATCGTGTTGACTTCGGCGACCTGTGCAGAAATGGTGAACCCCGAGATGGGGACGCCGTTACCATCCGTCATCAGCATGAGTTTCGTTCCTTTGCCTTTCTTGGTCTTACCAACCTCGGCGCCCCCTTTTTTGCAGGCGAAAAGGTGCCATCACCCATTGCCTGCGACCAATTCAGCCGCTTCTGTCGATCAAGGGACTTCAGCAGACGCTCCCACGTTTTGACCATGATTCCTCTTTCCGTCCACTCCTTGAGCCTTCGCCAGCATGTTGCAGGAGAGGGGTATCGCTCTGGTAAATCTTGCCATCGTCCTCCGCTCTTCAGGACCCACAGAATTCCCTCCAGACAGGGTCGAGGCTCGACTCGTGGTCGGCCTCCCAGTGGGGATGGAAGAGGGTTCGCAAACAGATCCTTGATGGAATTCCACTGAGCATCATCGAGAAAAGGCTTTGGGACCGTCCTGGACCCTGTCGTATTCGGCCGCCGTCGCTGGGGCCACATGGACAGGGTGATTCGCATGTAAGGGACTCCTTTCTCCCTTATCGGTATGCAAATTGCCTGCCAGAGTAATTATTGCAAAAATAGGGTTTTGAAACTGCTTCTAATCTGATTCGTTCTTCAAATTCTTCCCAGTGTACGTTTTCCATTTGGACTGATATTTACGCAATGTCTCTGGTGGTATCCCGGTGATGTCGACAGCATCGAGTGCTTCACGGAATGTGCCGACTGGTGGAGGCCCCACCGAGGGTGGGGTTGGTTGGTCAAGGACGACTGGCTGAGCGCCGTTTGCAGGTTCCTTGAGGTCTTTCAAAAGTTCGTCGACCCAATGGTCAATCGTCTTTGAATCGAGTCGCAATTCTTCCGGTGCGAATTTTGCGAGGCGGGCATCTTCTAATTGCAACCATGCCTCGACATCGCCTCGGGCGATCTGGTCGAGAACTCTTCGATATTCGGTGCCGCGATTGGCCGCCGGAAGTGTCTTCTCGAGTTCTTCCAGTGCAGCAAGATATTGATCCAGTTTTGCCGCATCCCCTTGCGCTCTCAGATAGATGACCGAAAATGTTTCGTGATGGATCGCCAGAAATGAGTCCATTCGAGCCGAACTGGATGCCAGTGTCTTAAGATACTCTGTCGCCTGCAAACCGGCGGTCTTGTAGCTTTGTCGTGGCATTGAGCTGACGACCTTGGCGAACTTCGATTCACTCCCTTTGGGCACTAGCTTGATCAAGCTATCGATGACATCGGCGGACAATTTGCCAGGACCGCTGAGATTGGCGAATGCGACTGTCAATTCGTCAGTGTAGCCTCCGGCCAACGTCGCCCAGTTCTCGATCACCTCTGCTTTACGAAGAGTCGCGGCGATATCAGAATTGGCACTAAGCAGCTTCGCGGCGTCAGTCCCCTCGTTGAGTTCCAGCCGTTCGAGCCTCCTGGTGAGTCGTGCCACATCTTCTTCGGGCAGTCTGGATAATGCTCGCAGCAGCGCGTCCTCTTCAGTGAATCTCTTACTCGCTTTCGTCAGTATGCGAGCAAGTTGTTCGATTTTGGTCACCGCCCGTTCGCTTTCGGCCGCTTTGCCAATCAGGCCGATGATCTGAAGAATTCGAGCCAGCGACTGCATTCGTTCGGTGACCCCGACGGCATTCATTGCCGCTTTGATCGCTCCTGTTCCGATGAACCACGAGGCAATTTCCCAGATCAACGCCCATTTGATCCGACGTTCGACAGCCGGGCCGACTCCCATGGCGGCTGCCCCTTTCAGAGCGCAAAGGATTTGCTCTCCGACGGATTGAAGTGCGGCGGTCACTTCCTTGGTGGCTTTTGTGTCGCCCCAGCGTGCAAGCTGAACAGTCACAATCATGCGGACGATCTGGTCAAGTCCTTCGAGCACTTTATCGGGATGAGTGATCAGCATCAGCACGCCGTCGAGTGCGCCGCCGATAAATCGAATAAAGCTGCGAGCGGCTTCATAAGCGTCATCGACGAACTCGATCGTCGGTTCCACACCGTGATCGGTAACACGTAGGCTCGGAAAGATCTGAATCAGCTTCGCTTCCAGCAGCAATGCGAGCAATCGTTCGAAGGTCAGCGGTGCGATACCTCCAAATTTCTTGCCTACCACGACCAGCAAAGACCACAGCTCGCTATCGAGATCGTCAAAAAGCTGATCCCAGAGTTTTGCGTCTTTTAATTTCTGAATCAGCAACTTGAGTTCGTTTTGATCTTCAACACTCTTGAAGATTTCAATGATCGCCTTTTCCTGAGGCTCACTCGTCCAGCTTCGAATCAGCGCCTCGATGTAACGTATCCGCGCGGTCGGTTTCAACAGGCTGAACGCCGTCTGATCCAACTCACCCAGCAGGTCGGCAGCCCGTTCCAGACTGTCACTGTCTCCACGAGACAACATTTCGTCGATCTTCGAGAAAATTGCCGATTGGACCAGTTGTGGATCGATCGGTCCAAATGGACTTAACCTCTGATCCGGGTCGATCCCTGAGAGGAATGCGTCGAGCGCCTGCTGCGAGTGAAGTGTGAACTCGCCGTTTGCCAGGAAGACGGCTTCGACCTTGTATCCTCCGGTGAAGGAGTCGGTAATCGTGCGATGATGAGTGTATGTCCCTGGATAGGTTGCAGAGGAAGTGGGGCGGGCATTCAAATCTTGCAGTGTCACTCGAGTCTCAAGAGCAGCGACGTAGTACAACTTGCCGTCAGATTTCGTCGCCCGGGAGACGAGCACCCAACTCGTCGTGGCGAAGAGAAGCTTCCCCCAGATGACGGCGTGCAGCATGTCGTTGCTGGTGGCATAGCGAGTCGACCGGACGTGAATGTATTTAGGACCTGGGACTGAGAGAACCGCCGCATCTTGAAATGGCGGTGGACTGCTGATGACCTTGTCGTCGGCTGGAAGCAATACTTCATCGTCATGACGAAGTTCGACACTCTCCGGCTCACCTTTACGATCATAGCTGGGAACCGAATACGTGTCCTCCTGCGGTCCAAGTCGTGACTTCTGGAATACTTCCTGGAAGTTGAACGTCGTGGCTGCTGCAACGGTTTCCATGATGGTGTCGTTGCGCGCAATTTGCCTGATTACCTGCTGGATGGCGCGAGTCGCTGCGTTCTCAATGCGGGCTCGTTCGTCAGCCGGAAGGGTTCCCTTCCACTGGGCCCGAGCCGGAAGATGGTACACCTTCTTCACGATCGAATGCTCATAATTTCTAACCCGTGATTCTGACTGGCTGTTGATTAAGGGGGGACAGGTACTTCAAAGGATGCAAATTCCTCATTGAGATCCAGACGACTTCGGAGACAATCCCCATTTCTCCCCAGGCTGCTCACAGGCAGTCTGCAGAATCCTGATGTGATGCGCCTTTGAATGAGTGTTAAGGAATCAGGCTGAAAATATTCCCCTGACGGACGTAGGTCAGGGCACCAAAACGCAAAGGCTCGGTCGGACTCGGTCGCGGCAGTTGAACGACGACGACGATCTGTTCGACGTGTGCACCCAGTGATGGTGATATCTTGCCGATCGCCGCTGTTACCATCGCGGGATCCATATCCGAGTATGGTAACTGGACAAATATGGTTCCTCCTGAACGAACTCCAGTAAGTGGAGCCGTCAGCTGGCTCGGTCGTCTCATCGTATCCTTGGCTTTCTCAAGCACTGCATTTTCGACATCGGTCTGTGTTGGAAGCCGGACCTCAGTATCCTCAAGCAGTTGTCGTGCGGCAGCGCCTCTGCTTCCCGTTGACTTCGGTACAACTCTTCCCCGGGGAGCTGAAGAGACAGTTCGGATTTCAACTCGAGTGACAGTTCCATCGCCAAAATGGACGACGAGATCAGGAGTCCTTCCAGCGGAGGACGAGGGGATGACTTCGACACTTGCAACGCTGCGCCCCCCTAGGCCCTCATTCAGAATTCCCTCGATCGTGCGCAATTCGGCGGCTGCAGCACGCCCTTGCACCCGAAGCAAAGGATCGGCTGCTCGTCGGAAAGTTTCCTCAAGAGCGTTGTCTGGATCAAGAATTCGTCCTTGCCACCGTGCAACGTATTCACGGGCCCGCTGAGCGGGTGTTCGAGAAACAATGTTACCCACCACGGTGGCTTGCTCTGGTGAGGAATCGATCGCTTGCGCGACTTGACCCTCCGCTTGTGCCGTCTCATCGGCAAATTGCTCGATCGATTGTGACAGGTCATCCGGCAACCCAAGCTCGCGGCGTGCTTTCTGGGCGTCATCGAGAATTTTGTCTGCCTGGCTCTCGAGTGTCAGGGCCTGTTGATCAGCTCGAGCCGCTTCTTCGACCGATGAAACGATGGGAGCGGCATCCATTGCTTTCCGGGCATTTCTGAGACGTTTCAAGTTTCTGAACAGCCCCCAGCCGCCTCGTAGAAGCTGCGCCATATCGACGACTGCAAGCGCAATCTTGATTTTCTCTGTGGCTGCAAGGATCTTGGGCCCCCAGTTCGGGAACCATTTTCTCAGGTTCAGTTTGTTTTCTTCGGCGATCAGGACCGCAACTCGCGTAATCTGAATGGCGTACGAGGCAACCCGAGCAAGTGCCGTCTCAGCTCCAATCGGGGTGGCGACGGAAGCCAGGGTTCCAACGTCGCTGAGGAACTTGCGGATGCCGAGGTGCTGGAACGCGATGAGATCCTCGGCTGTCATAAGAATCTGCCGACCGCTGTCGTAGTCATGGACAATGACGGGCTGTTCTGGATCCAATTCAAGGCCGTCTGCCGTCATCAAGTTCAGACGCGTTTCGCCGTCGAGGTCCTTGATTTCGTCGTATTCCGGGTTCGAATAAAGTCCCCCGGCAATGCCCCCAAGATAGCGAATTCGAATCTTGCCTTTACTCGTTTTCTCGATCGCAAAAACTGAGGTCTGCTCGAAAAATCCCATCACATCATGCCAGGCCAGCACGATCGCATTTGCAATTTTTGCTGCTGCGGCATCGCCGCCACTTTGCACTTTCAGCCTGGAAAGTACTACATGAAGCTCAATGTTAGCGTCGCTATCGATCGCGTCGTCGAGTCGATCAATCAGAGGCTGACCATTCACGAGCGTTTCTCGCAGCCTGTTCACGATCTCGGGCGCCTGCTCCACAGGGACCTCGGACAGCAATCGAATGATCTCTTGCTGTTGGACATTTGACAGAAGGACTGAGCCTGCCAATTCCGAGATCAGCTTGATCGTTGCCTCGAGATTAACGAGTTTGGGCAGCACGCCGTTCACAACAGAGAGGCGTACCGGTTCTTTGTAATTGAGGTTCTGAAACGCAACTTCGCTCATATCGAGTGCTACAGAAAACTCCATTCCTCCTCTGAAAGGGCGACCGTCGGGATAGAAGATGTCCCACGTTCGATTTGGGTCCGTAGCGTGTCCGGCCTTTGCCTTGGGGCGACGCAGCTCGTACGTCCCTTCCCCGCCAAAGCGAGTGGTTACGCCCGTGATTGTTCCATTGTGTGCTTTGCCGCCAACCGTCAGAAATCGAACACGATGCGAAGCCGTATCGAGCACAATCTCCTGGATTGAGGCAGGAGTAACACCTGCCATGATCTCCAGCGGATCCGTGATCTCGTAAGAGATACCATGTGGTTCGCCACGATTGTCATATGAGGGCAAGGCGTAGAGTTGCTGGTCGCTAAGGTCGCGGCTTTCCTCGTAGGGAGCTCGAACGACGTCTACGTCACCAGGCCGGCTGCTGCTTTCCAAAGCTTGAGCAATCGTTCGCTCTGCGATCTCCAGACGGGCTTTGAGTGTTGAACTTAGCCGGTTGCACAGTTCCTCGAGCTGAGCGTCTGTCGGCCGGCCCGTGATCGTAATCTTGATCGGAATATGGCAATTGATGACAGACACGGTGTACCTACGATCCTGATCGCTCCAGTGCGTCGCCAAGTTTTTCCCAGATTCGTGACTGGATCTCCTGGTGAGTCTGTTCGCTGAGATCACCGACGAGCACAATTTCGATTGGAAAGTAATAGTTGACCACTGTCGCTTCTGGTCCCGTAGCCGATTGAAGGACTGCCTGGGAACCTGCTGCAGGGAAGATGAACTCCCCTTTGTGCACAATCGCCAGACCGGTTTCTTTGATCTCGACGCCGCTCGGCGGGGGGGATTGATTCGTCATGGATTGTCTGCAGTGCAGCCTCCTGCGAAACATGTTCTTGATCGAACTTCATCAAAGGAATTGAGGGGCCGTGTCGGGCCATGTGTAACGACAAGCGAGTCTTCACTCGGGCACGTTGAAGCTGGGCAGTGCTGAGGTCTTTCCATTGCAGAAAGATTCCTGAGACGGCGGATTCGTCGTTCAATAGGTTTATTCCACAAGACCGACAAGGGAGGCTATCTCAACACGATTGCACAGGTGAGGCCTCCTGTAACGCGACCATTCGGATTGATGTGTGTCAGATGGAATATCGTGGCATCTCCCGGGCGGCCACCGGTTAAGTCGGATTGCAGTTCAAAGTACGTCTGCTGACCCGGTGCCAATTCGATATCTGCCTCGTAGGTGGGACTGCGTTGTCCAAACATCAATTGCCAAACTTGTTCGAATGGCCCGTGATCGACCAGTTTCGAGTTGTCGCGCGTCGTCGGCACTTCAAAATCGTCGAATCTCACAGAGAACTTTGCAGGAGGAGTTCTGCCAATACGTCTGAACCCTTCGACCGCGCGCAAGGCCGGCATCAGGGCTTCGATGACCTTGCGACTTGGATTCAAATCCGCAACGACTCGCACCGTCGCCTTTTGAGAATCCTCCTGGTTGTTGTTCCCAGTCCAGAACCGGAGAATCGAGAAAGGTTCGTTAAACGCTGCGGCAGCGATCGTGACATTTCGCTGTGCCGCGTGCCGATCACCCACAACATGAAAGCAGTCCGGTTCTGGCGAGAGAGAATCAGGGTAGCAGCGGGCGATGAGGCATCGATGACCGGGTCCGTCCGGATCCGTTGCGCTGCCGTTCGGTGTCCACTTGATGATTTTTCCGACGTCAGATAACCGTCTGGTCTGACCCGCTTGAATCTCGGGGTTAGTCTCCGTGCGCATGATCGTTTGCGCAATCAACTTGGCGTTGGGTCCGGGCCCCAGGTTGAGACCGGGGTTGCAGACGTAGACTTCAACGACAATCGCCGCCGTGCCGTCTGGAAGTGGTGACTGGCTTCGGTGGACCGTGACATCAATCGTGTTCTGAACACTTCCGGCAGCCGTGTCGGTAAAGCCGTTCAGGTCGATGTCCGGGCTCAACCACCAGTTTGGCGAGGCTCCGTCATTGACCGTGATTGCGGTGTCGGCGGCAAGATTGGAATCGGGCTTTGTGTCATCGCAGGGCATCGGTAAATCCTTTCCTCAATCGAAGTCGAATTACACTCGTTTGCACACGACCTGGATTCCACTCAATTTGGCTGTGGCGGTGGCATCAGCGCCAATGATTTTTGCGGCGATGAGATACTTGAAGTTGCCATTGTCGATCAGGCTCTTGTCGTCGGGAACAAAGCCGACCGATGCAAAAATCTGAGCCCCAGTCCCTCCGTTCGAAAGCTGCAACGCAACGAGGGTGGACTGCTCACTCGTGGAAAACGACTGACGCAGCAGTTGTACGCTGACAGAACCCAGGCTGCCTGACCCTTCCCCGTTCACGGCGACACTTTGGATCTTGCCTCCATCGGGAAGCTGGATCGGCATCCAACCATCCGCGCTGGTTTGCCCGCTTCCTTTTGTCGCGATGCCGTAGCCGCTGCTCCATGCTGGCGTCGTCAGCACCGGGAAGAGCGTTGGGGCGAAGGTTAATGTTGTTGTCGGGCTGACGGGAACCACGATCCCTTGAAGCGTCGCGAACGCGGACGACACGCTGTCCAGTTCATCCTGGAACGAGAAAACCACCTTATTCAGTCCACGCTCGCCGTCGGCCTGAACTGCATCAAAACCGTCAATCCAGGGGTCGTGAGAAAAGTTCCGCTTATAGAGCGCAGCTGTCATTTGATCGCCTCGTTTTCAATCAGGAGCGAAAATCAGGATAGGTGTATGCGGGAAACGCCTGTCGTTCGTCTCGTCGAATCTCCTTGACGTGGTGACGCAGGTTTTCGGTGACAACCTGGACGCCGATCGGGTGGAAATAATTGAGCAGATTCATGATCAGGTCGTACTGATCTTTCGAAAGGATGGGAGTCGGACCCCCGGGAACTTCCTTGACTCGGACTTCGAATGAATACGGGTCTGCCGTCTCGGAGTTCGATTCGAAGTAACTCTGTTGCAGCGTAATTACCCCGGGAGTAGTTGGGGTAAATTTGACCTGGGATCTCTGCGAGTAATCGAATGTTCCCTTCGCAAACCCGTCTGTCTGCAGGGCCCAATTGAAATCACCCGACGTCACCATTCCACTGCCAGCGGACGGGGAAAAGCCGGAACTGATTGTCTGATACTTGAAGCTGGTCGCTGAGGGGACTTCTGTAATCGTGTGCACACCGTTGTAGCCAGAGATCAAGACACCTGCGACAGCGATGCGCATTCCCATCTGAAAGCCATGAGGGCCTCCGGTGACGGCGGTGACTGTCGTTCCAGTCTGGCTGATGTTTGTGATTGGCTGAACAGGAAGCCGCCCGAACCGAGCCTGCAGGATGATCGGCTTGTTAAGAAACAGATGTTCTTCAAGTGGGACCAGAGTTGAATCCTGCGGCACGATCTCGATCAGTTCGTCTTCTGCAACGGAACAGTAGACCTGCGTGCCTTGCGTCCTGACGTAGTCAAATCCCGCACGATGTGCCATGGCACCAAGCTGGTCCGCCGGCAGGGTTGAATGGGCCAGTAGGATTCCGCGACCGGCTTGATGGCGACCGGCCGTCTCCGCCGGGTCAAATGCCTTAATCACCCGAAGTCCTGGAAGAGCTGATGCCAGGTTTGTCAGCCGATTGAATGCCTTCTCAAGAGCGATCACCATCCTCTTGTTATTAGGATCTGCCCCGTAGTCGATGCCGGCAACGTTGCTGGTGATCAGATAAATCGAGTTAGGGGTGGCGTTATTTGAGCCGACGACCGTCTCTTCGCTGCTCGAGCTGGCGCCATTCCACGCAATCGAAGTCTTATCAGGCAAGGTGGTGATCCCGATTCGCAAGGTGCGGGTCCCAACGACCGTCTTGCCCGCGAACGCAAATTCAACCGAGACGTCGACCTCACCGGGAGCATCCGCAAACAGTTGTACGTGGCGGCGCGAAGTGATCGGGATACGCAGGTTCGGTTCATCCAGCGGGTGAGGCAGTAGATGAGCTCGCCCGGCACCGGAGTGGATGATCGTCCATTTCACTCGACCCGTCGCAGGAAGATTTTCGGGACACAGCACGAGATTGATCGCACCGCCTATGATCGCATCGTACCCGTCAGAACGGGGTAATGCGTCAGCCTCGACCATGCCACCGCTCGCGGCAGGCAGGCCGGAAGATGCCAGATTGAATTGAATCGTCGACGCTGTGACCGCTGTGATCGTGACTGTTCCGTTATATCCGGGATGGGATACATTTAAGATACTGATCCGCTCGCCAGCCACCAGTTTGTGCGGCAAGGATGTTGTCACTGTGACAGTTGTCCCCGTCTCGGTGGCTGTCGCGATCGGCGTGAGCGACTTGATTGCGATGGCGAGCTTGTTCCCGATTGCCATCGAAACGTTGATGTGCGTCGGCGTCGAGAGGACGAAGTCGAATCCCGCTTGATGTGCGGCGATCGACAGTACTTCCGGCACAAGGGAATCGTGCGACAATTGAAGTTCTCGCCCTACCGAATGCAACCCGGGATCAGCCGGATCATACGACTTGAGGACGTTCAAGTTCCCACTCACGCCTTGCCGCACCAGGAGATCGATCAACGACTGCAGCGCTGTCAGCGTGGTTGGCTGCATCAGGTGATTGTTCAAATCGGATCCATAATTGACTCCGTGCCGATAATGACCAATCAGGTAGTGCGGCAGGAAATCGACATCGTCAGAGGGACGTCCACAAGCTTCCACTTCGTCTGCTGACGGATTTCCCTCGAAGCAAAGACTTTGTCCGATCGGTAATGTTTCAGGGACGATTCTGACTGTTTTGGTCGCGACGGCGGAGGGGGCGAGTTTCTCGATCAGCTCGAAGGATTCCTGTTGACCATTGATGTGAACGAGGTCGTTGATGGCCGTGCGCAGGTTTTTCGCAGTGGGCAGAAACCACTTTTGAAATAGCCCCAGCCGCTTGCGATAGGGTTCGTCACCCTCGCCGAGAACAGGATGGAATTCCGTGCGTGCCACGCTGGAAAGCCGCACTTCATCCAGAACACCCGAAAATTGAAACTTTGCAGGAACGGCGGCATTGTTGCCGAACAGCAAGTCTTTATTGTTTTTGACGGCTCCAAGGATGCTTGCTCCAGCAGGTTTCGCTTCCGCCAGGATCTCGTCACCATCGACAAACAACCGAAGGCCGCTGCGCTCTCTGTCGATGACCCCGGCGATATGGTGAAACCGACCGTCTGCAATATCGATATCCGCAAGAATGCTGTCGACTGTTCCGCCGTCACTCACCTCCCAGCGAAGATTGTTGGCTGTTCCACCGATCTGCCAGGTGGCCAGCATCATCGACCATCCTGCCTCGGTGTGGTTGGCTGCCGAATCAATCGCACCTTTGCACGCAAGAAGTCGTGGTGCGGCGGGGGCAGCAAGGTCCGAATCGTTAACGGGATCCGCCTTCACGAAAAACTCGATGGTGAAGTTAGCTGACTCTGCCAGATTGAAACTCGCATCATGCGGTACCCGCACGAAGCCATTTCCATTGGGACCTGGAAATTGAAGTCCTGCATTGAATTTGCCAGTCACACCACAGGTGGCCCCAGCGTTGAAACCTGGATGCCCGGTTTTACCGAATCGCGTAGTTTCGTCGATGACGAGGCCCTTCACTGCCCCACCAGTCACGACGCCGTCCAGAAGCCAGCTTCCTCCACCGGCAAATTCCCCATTTCCTGCAGCTCCTCCAGCGAGGGAAAATCGGTCTTCATCGATTGAAGTGATGTTGAACGTGCCATTGGCGTTGGTATTTCCAGCCACTCCGTTGATCGTGACGTTCTGGCCCGTTGCCAGTCCGTGAACGAGGCTCGTGATCACGATCGGAGAGATGCCGCTGCCGGTCGTTCCAATGATCGTGCCCGTGGCTGGATCATTGCAGTGATAGAGAGCGATCGTCTGCGCGTCATATGAGTATTCTCGCGGCGGGAACCGGGGCACTCGCAGTTCGTCACCGATCAGGTCCAGGCTGAATCCATTGGCGTGAGCGCGGGATCGCTGGAGGCGCACCTGAGACAACAGCGCTTTTAACTGGTCTTTTTCCCACCCTAGTATCCAGGCGAGCTTCGCAATGTTCCCGAGCAAGGCGAGCAACCCGAAGTTTGACGCACCGGTTCCTGACAGTGCCTTCGGCTTTTGACGAAGGGCAGTGAGTTTTGTCTGAAACTTAAAACCGGGAGGTTCAGGGATGACGAATGACGTCCCCGCGAATGTTCGCGGCGGAATGACAATGGAACTTGGCTTGATCGATGAGTCTGAGTAAACAATTTCAACAGTGACGGCATCGGGTCCCGAGTTTGCACGAACGATCAACACGTATCTCGTTTGAGTCGGAAAGACCCCGTACCGCGCGTAGTATTCGTTGAAATGATAGTCGAGAACGATCGTTTCGCTGGCGGCATTCGAACCTGGTGCAGGTGTTTGATCGACTTCCCTCAACCGAAGCGACAGCATCTCGGCTCCCCGTGCATACGGGGCTGGGAGCAGCTTCACCATTGATTGGCCGGTGAGGTCGAGCGTGTCCAGTATCATGTATTACTCACCTGGATATCGATCAACTGCGAATCGACGTGGAAGACGGCGATCTCGTCAGGTTGCAGGTTGATGTTCTCTCCGATGGGGAATTCGATGACAGCACTGTTGAAACGAGGACTGCGTCCGAACGCGATTGAACCCATCAGCGGAGGATTGCGGCGAAGATGCAACTGCTGGATATCAATCAGCCCTGTCGCGTCTTTGCAGTCATAAATCACTTGTGAATAGAGAACCGAATTGCCAAGGCCCAACGAATTGACTCGACGTTCCAACCGGTCCTTGATCGACCCTATAATGGCATCGGCATCATGCCCCGGCTGGATCATGATGATGGCCCGTAATCCGATCTGAACATCGTTGGCAAGTCGCAAGTTTGGGAACACCGAAATCGGCCGGACTTCATCGACAGCAAAATTCACGAGATCCCGAACGCCGTCTGCTTTACCAGTGGTGCTTTCCCAGAAGAATCCCGGGGCCACTGCGACAAGAATGTCAAAATAGAAAGGAGTTCCGACTCGTCGCTGCTTGCCGAACCGGCCTCGCCCGAATGAAAAAAAACTGAACTTGCTTTGAGAAACGTCCACACCCCCGAGCGGATCGAACAAACGACAATCTCGAACTCCGTCCAGGGCGATGACAGCGCTTCGCACTGCTTCAAGTGTCCAAAGGGTGCGAGGGCGACCGAGAATCGCCAGACGGTACGCCTCATCGGATTCGAAGTTCTCTCCGCCCATTGTCGCATTGGCGTTCGTGGCGGTCACAAGGGCTGGATCAAAACTCAGTTTCGCCCTGGCAAAATCCGGGTTCAATTGCTTGATGGCATTTTTGGCCACGTTTCCTGCGGGACCCCTCGCTATCGCTTCCACTTCGACCGATGCAGTTGGTGCCTGATTCGTCAAAGAAACGCGTTGAAGTGTACGGAAACGGACGGCGGGATCCGTTGCAGTGGAGAGAGTTTCCACAACGGCTCCGGCGGGGATGTTATAGCTTCGACCGTTCTTGCCACCCTCCAAAGTGAGCACCACGGTCCCATGTGACTTCAGTGCACGTCTCGGAATTCCCAGGTCATCCCCCAGCAGATCGAGTGCATCGCCCGTCGCCGTTGACGGAAAGCAGCTGTAGTAAGACGACTCACCAAGTTTCCATAGTTCCATGTCGGAAGCGGCAACGATATTCATGATCTGCCGAAAGGCGCTGGTTGAGCGGAGATCAATATCGTCACCGAAGATCTCACGTGCCAGCGCGGCCTTGTCGTTAATGATCTCCTGTAACGGCTTGATCGCAAAGCCATCGGATGTGACGCCAAAATCGCTCATGTATTCAGCCCTGTCCCCTCAAGACGCAGCGCGACTTCTCCTTCGATCACCGCTTGTATGACGACAATGACTAGCCATTTCCGGGTATTGCGACGAATGATTTCGTTCTCATTTGGATCTTCACCTGGCATTAATTCGTAGTACCGGGGGTCGTCGTCGAAAACGACTTCGCTGATCATGGTGATGCGATCGTCCTGGCTGATACTTTTGACCAGATTCAATCGAATCAGATCCTTTACTGCCTGTTTGGTTTGAGCGGTCGTTAAGATCGCGGCCATATCCAGGCCATAGTTGACATTGAACACGTCGGTACCAAATGCCGTTCCGATCATGACTCGCAACCCCTGTGAGAGGTTGTCACGTCCCGAAACGAAAGTGAAATCACGACCATCCTCCCCATCAGTCAAAACGAGATCGCCCTCCTCGAGCAGCAGGCTGCGACCCAACACATTCGGGGCTCGTAAACTTGTCATGTCTAATGCGACCTATTGCGCCTTAAGGTTCGTTTGCCCGGCGTTTTGAACCGACCAGGTCGGGAAAGCAACGTTCGCCACCGTGCCATTGGTGGTCCCACTGACGTCGGACAGGAGAACACATTTGCCTTCTACCTTGAGTTTGTTGGCGGTCCCTTTGTTCGTCACTTTGGCCACGTTCGTGCACTTCACCGACACAGGTGCCGGAGCCGATGCCGGCACGGTCATGCAAGTTGGAGGGGCTGCGAACGAAGCGCCGTCCATGTCTCCGTCGACGAGCACCTTTTTCTTTTTTACTGTCAGTTTGGATTGCCCGGATTTCAGAACGATCACCCCTTGGTGAGCACAGGTTGCTGTTCCTGCTTCGGTTAAGACGTACGCCACTTGTTGTCCTTCACTGAATATCAACGTTGCCGGTGATGGTGACATCACCTTTAATCGTGATGGTATTTGCTTCGAGTGAGAGCGTTCCGTTCTTGTCGATCTGGAACTTGGATCCCGATCTCCCGGAGATGGTGATCGCTCCATCCGGATCGATGTGGAACGTGCTACCCGAGGGTTTGTGCTCGATCAGGATTTCATCGTCGTTCCCTTCCTCAGGGCGATTTCCCACCGTTCCCAGAGTTGATGTGCCTGTAGTAATCCTGAGTCCGCTCACCTCGATAACACGATGTCCTCTGTTCGAAATCAGATCATTTGCGGCGTTTGTTGCGCTTGTCGGAGTCTTGCCGTCGAAATTCACTGGAAGACAAAGCCACCAGTCACCGGGTTCATTCCTGGGTGGTTCAAACGGGGGGTTCTCGGACCAGATGAACCCGGTCACCAGTGCGTCATCGGCAAGGCCAAGATTGTGAGTCACGACGGCCTTCATGCCGGGATAGACAGGCGTGATCTGCCCGCATTTGTTCCAGGCAAAGGATGAAACCAAAGGCTTGTTGTTGAATACCTGATTTACTTCGTCATCAACCGGCGCTCTCACGCTGGGTTGTGTTTCCGATTTCTCGAAGCGTTGTCCAAACTGAAGTGTTGCCTGGTGTGCAGGTGACGAATTCCCACCAGAGTAGGTGCTGATTCCACACACTTCGACCACCGGCTGGCGACTGGTTTCGTCTTTAATCTTTTCCGTCAGCCTGGTACTCACCCCTTCCGCGCTGATCTGGCCCACAGCCAGTTGTTGTCGCCGGCAGTTGTCGTCAGAACAGGGGATGACCGCTAATCCTTCGCAGAGATATCCGCCCGAAAGACTAAGTGTATGAATGATCGAATGAACTCGAAACGTGTCGTCCTTCGACGTGAATCCGACGACGTCTGTGGTAACCTGGTTGCCTGGTCGTAACTTGGGATCTCCGGCGATTCGGAAATTGAATCCCTTGATTTCCCGCTTCGGCAGACTCTTCAATCGCCCGTTGCCCGTGACTTCAGGCAGTGTTTTGGAATAGCGGCTGAGTTCGGCCAGATTGACATCCCGTTTGAATCCCGCGGGCTTGTAGTCATCGCTCTCAATCGGTTTTCCAATCCGGATCGTCTTGTCTGAGACGAGGAATTCTGCCGACGCTCTTTCAGCCAGTGAATCCAGGACCTTCATGACTGATTTGCCACGGAAGCTCGGGGCGTTGAGTTCGATGTCGATATTCTTGACGACGGGAGTTGTATTGACCTTGAGATCCGGAGCACTGTCCCCTATCAGGCTTGTCAAAGCGGCAGTAAGGACGCTACCCCCTGCCTTCTCAGAGTCTTCATCGGCAGTTGCGTTTGTCAGAATCTTTGTGATGAGCGACGTAAAACCGATTTTTCCCTCGAGACCTTCGTCGAAAATCGTATGTCGCAGGCCAAGCGTGGCGACTTCTTCTCCTTTCAACGTCGTCACCATGTGGTCTCCCGTCACCTGAGTTTTCACCTCGGTGTAGAACCCTTCGACGACGGTTTCGAATGAGCCGTCGAAGTATCCGAGCTTGATGATCATGCGTGCCTGCTTCGGATCCTCGCTCAAGATTTTTGCTTTGGCTTCCGGCAGATCGATCAGCTGGACCTCAAACGTCGTACCCGATATCGCCGGCTGCATCGACACCTTGACTGAGACATCGATCAGAAAGTCTCCCTTCAGGAGATCGTTAGATACCTTGAATTTGGCATCCGGGAAATCAATCAGGTATTTGAGAATTACGCCCATCGAGCTGCGATACCTCCTGTCACCTTTGAGCCAAAGGTTCCCGTTCCGTTCAAATTGCGGACAGCGACACGCTGAACGGGAAACGCGATCGCAATTTCGCCGGCCAGGTACTCCAGTTCGGGGACGACCTTCCTCATGAATACGGTTTGCGTCTTACCATCAGGCAAGTCTCGATCGACTCTGACAACGAGGTACATCTGGGGGCGTGTCAGATCGGCCGACGGTCGCAGCATGGACGAAGCAATTAATGGTTCCGTCGCGGGTAAGTCAAAAATGGCAGTCGGATTCGAGGTCAGGGACGGCGATGCGTTGACATACATGCGGAATCGATAAGTGACTCCCCCGAATACCACCGGAAACGATTGTGGAAACCCCTGGTCCGCATCGATTGGAAGCGGGGTATATGTCCTTGTCGAATCAGAGAACGATATTGCCATTCCAGTCCTCCGGCACGAGCGACTTTCAGATAAACGCAGAACCACCGGCCATTACCAGATCAAGCGATCCTCCTAACAGGCCACCCAACTGCGTCCGAGGGACATGAATCAGTGAAATCGTTACCCGTAATGTGTCGCGCATCTGATTGTCCTGGGTGAAGATGAGGCTGGTAATCTGCATGTCCAGGTTGACGCTGGTTTTCGCAACGACGGGAACTCCGGCCAGTTTCATCAGGGGGGCCGATGCGGATGCAAGCAGTCGCGACGTGAGCGCCATCGCCTCCAATGGTGGTCGGAGCGCACGTTGCTTCCCAATCAGCAGGGCCTCGATCGTGATTGTTTTCGTTGTTGGAGCCACCATCTGCGTCAAGGTACTGCCGGCAATCGTCGCGGTCTTGTATCCTTCGTTCATGACAAAACTCGTCACTGCCAGCAGCGGGACAGCACCAATCAGTACAGGAATGTTCGGTTGCTCGTTCATGCGGGATCTCGGTCCTTTTCCCCCCGGAATCCAAGGATGATGCCACTGAATGTTGCGGTCGGTGCACCATCGATGACGACGTTGCTTGGATTGGCGGATGTAATGAGGCAGTCGCGAAACAGCATCTTGTTGAACGTCCAGTCTTTCCCATCGCCAGATTCGGCCAGCATGATGTCGAATTTGGTCCCTGCCAGCGCCAGTCGCGTCAGTTCGGCCACGGCCGGTCCGATTGCTTTGAGGGACAGTGAAAACGTAGCGGCCTGCGGATGAAAGACTGCTCCAATATTGTCCGCTTCGATCGAATGGATCGGAGTCACTTGCGTATTAAACGTGGGAGTGAACGATTCGACGGCACTTATACTCTTGCCGTTGGCATGAATTTCCAGTCGAGTCTTCCAGTTCAGACTTACCGGCGCGGCAGGTGCGTCGGGCATGGCGAGGACTCCTATTGAAACTTGAGGGTGATATTGAGTCGATGAATGGCACCCGCATACGTGACGGTGATGATCGAATCGACCGTGCGCGAATTTCGGATATTCTTCAGCTCTTGAGCTTCGAGATCGGACAGCGTGGCCGGGTCTTTATCAAGAAGCACAAGGACCGGCAGAAAAATGTCATAGTTATCGATGACTTCGCGCTGTTTGAGGGGTTCGAGGACCGACGCCATCTGCGATTCGAGCGAGCGAATTCCGGGGCGGTTAATCCGCAGGACACCGATCGATTGAATCAGTTGCGCCTTCAAGCGAAATGTCACATCGTCAAGAGTGCGAATGATGTCGATATAGCGGACGTTGGCACTGCCTGAGATATAGCCTTCGCCCATGTAAAGCCCGGTTCCGGGGATCAATGTGGGACGGGTGAGCCAATTGACCCCTGCCGAATTCAGGGTCTCAATTTCGGAGTCGTCGAAGGTGTTGGCCATGGTCAAGCCGACCGGCTTCAGGATGAGCGAAATATGCGGTTCATACCCTGCGATCGTACCAGCCACGGCCGCGGCCGCATCGCCATCCGATTTGTGTGCGACGACGACCATCCGTGAGACGGACAAGCCGAGCCCAGCGACCAGCCCTGCGGCCGTCGATACCGCCGCTGTTTTATCCAGCATGGTGACACCGATTCGTTCTTTACCGTCACCACCACCGGCGCCCGACATCGTCGCGACGTGTGAGGCCAACAACTTGACAGCTGCAGAATTCGCGTCGTTCAATGGTTTATCAGCGAGCATGACGATTTGAACGTCAAGTTTCCCGACCACCGCGAATGAAGCTGCGACGTCATCGTCAGTTCGAATGGCCCAGACGAGAGAGGGACCGGGTGACTGCCCGAACGCGGTTCTTACAGCAGATCCCAGCGGCCCTTGAAACCAGTCCGCACTATCCACGGCCTTCTTGTTTTTGGCACTGGCCGGATCATTCGGGTCCGATACGCTGTCTGGATTCGTGACCGGAATCGCAATGTTCACCGGTCCCGTTGCGTCATCAGAGGTGTCGCCGACAATGGCAATATCTCCAAACGCCCGCGTTGCCGGTTTAAAGAAATTGGTAACGGGGGTCACAGTGATGTAGCGAACTGTCATTGATGCTCCTCTCCGATCGGAGACACTGAATCGATGATTGAGCGATTACGCAAACAGACAGAACATGTTTTCAGCCTGAAACAGGGTTAAAGCACTCGCTTTTACCTTGGTCGCGTCCATCCCGGGGATCGTTCCATCGACCACCGACGCGCCAGGGAAGACAACGACGAAAGCATAGGGTGTAATGACGGTGGCTCCCGCGACGCTCGTGAGGTGATCCTGCTCTTTTTCGAGGATCAGGCGACAGATCTTCGCGGATTGCAGCGCTTCACGAGCGGCAAATGTCTCACGAATCAGCACACACACGTTGAGCGGATAGGTCTGCGAACTTGCGGGACTGTTCGGATCGAAGACGGGAGGCGCTTTGTAGATGAATTCCAGAAACAGCATCGGCTGCTCTCGAAAATCTTCAATGCTCTCAATCCGAAACCTTTCGAAGAAAGCATCAACGATAGAAGGAGAATAAAGGTTCGCGAGTGCCGCTTTCAGATCGGCGATCGACGCGACATCTCCCAATTTCTGACTTAAGTCGTGTGATGTGATTCGCTCGATCGGTGCTGCCAGCGAGGCGACCTTTGCGGCGATCGTGACTTCAAGGAAAATATCGATCCATTCGAGGCGACCACGACGTGGCCAGCGTCCGTCGCGCCGTGTCCGCTCGGTCGAAGGGACGATCCGTTCGTCGACGCCATGGTATTGCAGCGTTTCCCAGGCAGGAACCTGGAATTGACGGCGGACCGCGCCGATCTCGAGTTCTCGAACTTCAACCGATTCGCCCCGGTAAACCTGGCTGAAGAGCATTTGCAGACCGGCCTGATTTGTCAGCCAGTCAGCGACGAATGAGTCCTGAGTGAACCGGAATAGCGCCCCATCCGAAAATACACCCACGCTGCGCTCCCCCTTGTCCGCAGAGGTGAGATGGTCTTAGTCGCCTGGTTACCTGATTCGCTGATTCACAGCTTGACAACCAAACTCAACCGATTCAGGTTAGGCAGACCTGCGACCGAAACCAAGGGACGCATCTGGGGCGCTACTGGGCCGCTCGCTGTTTCCAGGTGACACCCCGCCCCTGACCGTCGGAAAAGAATCTGATCACCGGGTTAATCTGATGATTCAGACGCTTCACGGCATCGTGTAAGCGCTCAATCGCATCGGTTGAAACCGCCGCTGCAATTGGGTTGTCGATTCGCGGAGGCCAGCCCTCTTCCTGAAATGCGTTGAGAATCGCTTCCTGGTTTTTTGCGGGTTGACGAAACCGCTTTGCCAGGATCTCGCCCACTCTCAGTTCTCGATGATGGCAGTCCCAGAAAGGGATTGCCGCGTGCGGGCCTCGCTGCGGCGAAGAACGGCTTGCATCCATTACGGTTGGACCGTCTGAAATCATTTTCTGCACGAGTTGAACGCGTTCATCGGCCAATACAAAACAGCTGCGAGCATCGATCGACATACCGGGAGGAAGTTCGAAACTTCTTTGCCGGGCACCCCGTCGGGTGATTTCCACGCGATGTTCGGTCATCCCCTGGCAGATCAGATAACGCAAATCATTGTTGTTCAGTCCCGCTTCCTTGATCGAGTGAACTTCGAGGGCGAATTCCCACTTCGGAAGGCTCAAACGAAATGCGGTCTCGTGAGCTTGAAGCAATAACGAGAGTGCATTTTTGAGCTCAGGCCTTATCAGATGTGTGACGTCTTCATCGAACCTTACTTCGCGGTGAGGTTGCATGGTGCGTCTCTGGTGAGTACTAACGCCGACTTGAGATTGACGAAGTGCAAGTCGATACTAACCATCAAAAAATGGCTCGACAATCCCCGGTCTATGCTCTTATTTCTCTTTTGTAAGCAGTCTTGTACGCGGTGTTGCAGGCGTCGTCGGCTGATCTCGCTGAACTGCTCGAGCGGTCAAAGTCGCGGGACCATCGCACCTTGTTCGGGATTGCGCCGAGCCCTGATTCGCTCCAAGACGTCGGTTGTTCAGAGAGTCGTCAGTGGGGAGGCGAAGTTCACCGGAAAGACACTCGACAAGCTGCGTGTGTTGACGGCGTAGCTTCAGGAGTTGGCCCAAGCCCGTCGGTGCTGATTGCCCGACGCAATGCTTCGGGGGCTTTTCATTTTTCGGTCCGTTCCTCCGCCCGCTTCTGGGGATCGGGCGACCGCAGCTTCCTGAGTAACGGAAGGGATATCCTGCCGATCAATCAAAGACGTGCTGGAAGTTCTTCGGGGAGCGCGGTCTAAATGTCGATGATTGCCGCCTGTCTTTCGATCTCTTCCAGTTGCACGAGGTCCCCATTCCCCATGCCGGGACAAACGGTCTGTCCCCGCTTCCAGGTGTCCGGGCTCTCAAGGTTTGAATTCCAGAACGGCCAGGTGCCGCATTGAGGGGGGCGAACCGGGTAAATTGTACATCGACGAGTCTGTCCGTCGAAGAAAGTACAATCCCCGTTGGGATAGTCGCGTAGCGTTCTTCGGCCACCAATCAGTTTGGTGTGCGTGATGCGGGTTTCCCCAATCGACTCACCGCGAAAATCGGCGATCGCCTGCAGTTCTTCATCGGTGACCCAAACGACGCCCGGAGAACCCGTGCAGCAGTTACCGCACTGCGTGCACTTGAACCTCAGTCCGTCTGAATACCATTTCTCCGTTGTGCTCAATGTAAAACTCTTTTTCCGTCGGAAAGGGTCGGGGGGATTAACGCGTGCCCCATCGGCCCCGAATCTTCAAAATCCGCATGCCACTCGGTGGCTCGTCAGACCATGGGTGCTGGAATGCTGCCTCTATTAGAGCAGGTGAACCCACTTTCGTTCAAACGGAGCAGAACCTTCGCGCTGCTCGTAGAGCACTGCGGGGTCCTCCGACGAGTTGCGAAACCTGGAGAACCTTCCTCTACCACGTCCGATCCGAAATTCTGCTGTGCGAAGAAGCGGTGTTCGATCAGCTTGAAACTGTTTCAAGCGCCGGTTGACTGGCACGCTCTGGTCCCGCGCCCTACTGAGCGGCGACTGCTTTGGCATCGGGAGGGGACTTCTTTTTCACTCGCAATGTTACGGGCGGGGATCCCTGATTGCCGACTCCCTGAGTGACAGCATGGATCAGTCGCTCGGTCTCGGGGACCCAGGGACGAGCGGTAAGGAAGATCTGTCGCTCTGTCTCCTGCTTGCGGACAAGCACTCCCGAGAGTCCGATGTTATCGACGATGATTCCGTGAGGCAGGTTATCGATGTCAAACCGAACGTCGTCCTCGTGGCCATTCCGTTCAACGATAATTTTGGCCGTGATCGTCGTGCCCGGCTCGATGACCAGACCACCCTCTTCTGTGGTTGAACGGGGATCATCGGGAACGAGAGAAACTCGGACAGGACCGGGCTTGTCCAGTTTCACCTCTCCCAGTCCTCCGATGGTCTTCGTGACGAGCCGCCCATTGATCTCTGCCGTTGCGAGGATCGTAATTCTGTCCAGGTCTGCTTGAGTGGGTTCCGGAGCAGATTGAGAGGCGGTCAGGACGCTGAACGCTTCATAAAGCCCCGCCTCAATCATAGTGGGGGACGAGGCATCGAAGCCTTTGGGCAAACCGGCCAGATCGAGTCTGACCGGCCCGTCAAAGTGATCCAGTCGTGACAGTGTGAACTTCAGGCGTTGTCCGCTTCCCGCTGGGACTTTGGGATTCATCGTATTGACGGTCACGGTGAAGTCGGGGTTAGGCTGACGAACTTTCAACTGATAGGAAAAGTCTGGACCACTCAGCCCGCGAACGTCTGTCACTTTGATGAAATACGCACCCGTTGCTGGTGCCGTAAACAAGATTCGCGAATCCTTGCCCAGTTTTCGTTCCGCATCGTCATCGTTGGCGTAATACACGGGAAAGACGGGAAGACCATTTTCGACGATGTTCGAATCGGGGGGATACGCTTCGACGATATAGGCGGGCTCATCTTTGGCGTGGGCCGCTGCACTGGTGTCGAAATAACCACGTCTCTTCCCGTCGACCGAGTACAGCACATAGCCCGAGTCAGGACCTTGAGGGGCGCGAAATGTTTTGCAGACTTCTCCGTTCATGTAGACCAACTGATTCAGATCCATTTCTTCCCAGAACTCGAGCCTGACGTCGGGCGAAGACGAATCGATCGGCCGGAAATTAATCCAGGAATCGCGCACTGCCTGCAGGAGTGCTCTGAGCACTGGTTTTCCATTCGGATACTGAATCTCGAGTTTCGTATCGGCATATGATCCGTTGCGGGCGGCGATCGTCTCGAAGACGAACTGGTCACCATGACGAGCTTCGATCCGGTAGTAATCGCCGTCGGACGTGGCTCGGTTCGCGCTATTCAATTCTCCCTGCACGAGACAGGGAACCGACAAGGTTTGAGCGGCTTGTGGAGTGTTGTTCGGCTCGATCTCGGTTACGGGACTAAGAGACTGCGAGAACGCGATCTCTGCAGGACGTGTCGTCTCGACCAGTGGCGTCATTTCTGTGTGTGAGTCAGCAAGGGCGGGATCGATGGGGTAGATCTGATGATCGCCGTTCATGCGTCCGACAAGTAGCCGCCGGTTGTCGGGGGCGAAGGCCAGTGCCGACGCCCAGTCGGGTTGCCGTTCAAGGACGGCCACCTGGGTGTACTTGTTTGTTTCCCAGATCTTGATGCGCAGGTCTTCGGAGGTTGACGCCAGCAGGCGACCGTCAGGCGAATAAACGACAGCCAGAATCGGACCTTCGTGTGCAAACCGCGCGAACAGAACGGGGTTCGTCCCTTCCTGACCCGTGTCGCTGATCTGCCAGATTCGGATTCGAGCATCGGCCCCTCCTGAGGCAACGTGTTTCCCATCAGGACGAAACGCCACCGACGTCTGTTCCTTGGATGGCTGCGAAAACGTGTCGAGTCGACTGCCAGAGGTGACATCCCACAGTTTGACGGTTCGATCGCCACTTGCTGTGGCAATCAACTTCCCGTTCGGCGAGAAACTCGCACTATAGATCGCGTCGTTGTGTCCTTGAAAAGTCTTCAGGGATCGACCTGTCGCGACGTCCCAGACGATCAGATTGCGGTCATATCCCGCAGTTGCGAGCGTCCGTGCATCGGGACTGAGCTGTGCCGAGTAGAGTGTGTCCTGGTGTCCCTGAAACAGAGCACTGCGGGTCCAGTCGGCGGTGTTCCAGAGGGTCGCTTCGCCGAGCAGTCCCACTTCCCCTGCTGCCACACAAAGCCACTTACCGTCCGCAGAGAAACGAACTTCATTCACCGACCCTGTGTGTCCCCTGAGGGGGATGACGTTTTCCCCGGTGATGATTTCGATTCGTTGAGCCCCAGCCAGAGCAATCGTGTTTCCATCAGGAGAGAACGCGACGGATGTAATCGCTTCGTTTACTTTTCCTCTGGGGGTGATCCTGGGTGTGACGAGGTCAGGGCGAGTGAAGGGCGCAGCAGGCGCTTTTGCGCCGGCATCGATCCATTCACGAATCGCAGCAACTTCCTCGGGCGCGGGAGCAGGATGATCTTTCGGCGGCATCCTGGTTTCGTCGGTCGCGGTCAGGCGTTTCCAGAGCAGGCTTTCACGGCTCTTTCCTGCCACAATTCCAGGCCCTTCACTCCCCCCTTGCACGGTGCGGGCGTAGTCCTGCAGGACGAGGCCACCTTCCGCCTCTTGGGGGTTGTGGCAGCCGACGCAGTACTTCCGCAACACCGGCAGCACATCCCGATGAAACTCGGGTGGTTCCGTGGCATTGGCGAAAATTGGCGCGAACAGTAGACCAGCGATACCAGCGAGAAGCATCCGACTTTGCATGGAACGGACCTTTGCAACCAGGTGCGTAAAGAGTCCTCATCCTACGGCTGGGGGAAGAATCATGCCATCAAAAACGAACTGCTTCTTTTCATCTCGACCTGGCCACTATTATGTCATCGACAAGCAGTCATCGAGTTTCCCCGCTTGCAAACTCAATTGTTCATTGTCTCCCGTAAGTGTAACCAGGTTTGTCGGGCATGGTCTGAACTCCCGCGCCGGGACTTCATGCAACTTGCAACTGGGCACCATGGTTTAATGGTGAGACCACGTCGAACGTGCAATCGGACCACCGCGGATCCTGTCGGAAGTCCCTGCAAAGTTGGTCTGCGTGAGTTTTGCTATCGCAGAGCGCAGCCAGCGTGGGACCCCACGAAGTTTGAGCGACGCCCTCGATCCCTTGCCGTCGAATGACATCCGCCCATTCCGCCATGCGAGGATGCGCGAAGACCCCGCCTTGCGTGGGAGTGAAAAAGTCACCGACGGCATGGCCGAAGGCAAACATCGATTCACTGCAGCGTGAGAAGTCACGTTCGATGACGGCCGGCAACCAATCCATCAGGACGATCCGGCAAAGCTCAGCGGTGAGTGAGCTGGGCATGGGAGGTTGCCGTGCAAAGGCCGATTGCTCGGCTTCGCCTGACAGCCCCGCTGCTGAAACCGGTTTGGCAAGTACAAATTTCCATTCATCGGGGAAAGGAACTCGAGCGACCAGTGTGCCTAGCTGATTCGCGTCCAGCCGTCCCCCATCGACCAGGAACCCCCCTTGCTGAAACCCATACAACCCCACGGCGGATCGCATCCCGCGTTGCACGCGCCGAGCCAGGACTGGAAGCGGTACCTGAGACTCACCGGACAGTCGCGAGATCAGGCTGGCGACGGCCAGACCTAACTGCGTTCCCGAACCGAATCCACAATGGGAAGGGACCGTTTCGAGGATTTGAATCTGACAGGCCACGCGGTCTTGCGGTGCGAGATGTTCACGCGAGCGTCTCAGAAATTCGGTCACCCGGGATATCAGGTGCGTCTCGCCCAGTACGGCATCCTGTGTCTGACGCCGTGCTTTGAGAACGAGTCTTGGCGCGTCGATCATGACTCCGACTCCGCCGAAGCGGCCACCTGCCGGTGCTGCCACTGACAATGGTCCGAAGTGCAGGCGTGCGCCAGTCGTAATTGAGACTTCGTTGATCATATTTCTTTCAGTTTCAGGGACCCATCGGTCACGCCACGCGGACTGAATCTTTGTCGGACGCTCTCACGAGATGCACATGGCTGCTCGTCAGAGCAGTCGTGGCATTGTCGTCACAGAAAAGAAATGTTGCACGGCGGGAGTGTACAACGAATCAACGCTTTTATCCTGCGTTCGAGCGGCGGAAGGAGGCTGGCAGCGACTGACACGTTGAAATCCTGACGATCATTCAATGCGAGAGGCCTCCGTCCGGTTCGGACTGGGCGCGCGGGGGATTTTCCCCGCCACTAAGCAGATTGCCGACGACGATTGGTTACACTGTTGGGTGGGAGTGGCTCATCGGTTCTTTCTCGCCCCGATCTCGTTATAGAATCATTGGTTCAGGATCCGTCCCGTTTTGGTTTCTTTGCTGAGGCAGGTTCATGCCAGTGTTGACGTCCGAAACTTCGGCCGAATTGTTAAATCGACTGTCCCATCTGTCGACACCCGTTATTGCCTCGGTGGCACTCGTGCATCTGCTGGTGTTCTTCTGGTTGATTGTCTGGTCGCGGCGTGACCTGCGGCGAATGGCTTCAGATTTCGACCAGTTCACGCGGGAATTGAAGTATCGAAGCATTCTCGATCGGGGATCAAACCTGTCGGATCAGATCGACGCCTTTCTCGCCGACATCAAAGATGTTCTCGATGATCCTTCCAAGACGACCGAACGGCAGAACCTCTGGCTGCGAATGCGGATCCTCGATGAGGAACGCCGCTATCTTCAGTCACACGCCTTTGAGACGTGGTACAACATCAGTCGTACCATGATTGAAGCCTATCCCCTGGCAGGAGTGCTGGGAACCGTTCTTGCGATCGGAGCCGGCCTGCAGTCGGGGCAGTCCAACGCTCAGCAGACCGTCTCGGACATTGTCCGCAATTTCGGTGAGTCGATCTGGTCGACGTTCATGGGACTGTTCTCGGCAATGGTGCTGATGTTCGTTAACAGTATCGTCGAGACGAAGTTTCGACGCCTGGCCGAGAATCGGGTCCACGTTCGGGAGACGGTAGCGCGAGCCAAGCGGGAATTATCGATCACGGCAGGAGCGCGTACATGATGCACGTTCGCCGTCTGACGCTCCAGTTGACCCCCCTGCTTGATCTGATGCTGATCGTGATCTTCGCCCAGTACATGGAAGTTCGCATCGTCGCCACGCAGGAAGCGGATCGGCTGGCGAAAGTGCGCGAATCGGTCACCGAAGAGAACGCGGCGCTTCGTCAGCAGGTCGACCAATGGGAACTGCAGCAACGGTCGATTGATCAATCGCGACATGACGAACGCGAGCAGCTCGGGCAACTCGTCCGGGAGCTGTTCAAGATCCCGGAAGCGACGCTGAATAAGTTCCTGCAGCCGCGCAGCAAGAATGAGTCGGGTGGAATCTCACCTGCCGATGTGGCTGATCTCAAAGCGAGGTTTCAACAACTGGCATCATCGCGGGGCGATGAAATCGTCGATCACCTGCTCACCTTTAACGAGATGCGCAAACAATTCGACGTTTGGGAACTTTATATGCAAGAAGACGGTTCCCTGTTGATTACAATCGGGCAGGATCGGCAGCGAATCAAGTCGCAGGTCATTGAATCGGCTGAAAACTTTGTCGATACCATCCTGCAGGTCAGCAAGAAGTTTCCGACGACGAAAAATAGCGTATTGATGCTGTGCAGCTATGGAAATTGCAGACTTCGCCATCGATTGGCGATGTCGCGTGGCCTGCCTGCCCTCGCCGAACGGTTAAAGGGGGACGGCGGAAGTACGCAAAAGTTCGATTATGCCGTTTTCGGTTACCGGCCTCAGCCTGAGCTGGGGCGTTGACTAGTGAACTATACGATCCTTACGAAAGGTTGATTCCAATGCCGGGAAAATCACGCGGAGGATTGTTCCGCACGCGGAACATACTGGGGGCTGCCTTGCTGGTGGGCCTGGGTGTGGGGCTTTACCTCGGCAAATGGGGGTTGGGAACCGGGGGAAGTGACGGCTGGGGAACGGGGGGCGGCGAGACTCAGGTCAGTGTGAACTCTGACGGCGTCGTCAATCCACCACAAACCCTCAAGTCAGAAGTCCCTGCACGCGTCTACCCTGTCACGGACGTCGTTCGCGTGGTGATCGATGAAGACAGTTACCTGCTACGGCAGGAAAGTGACGGATCGAAAGATGTACCGATTACACTTCCGGAGCTGATCAAACTGGTCGAGCAGGCGAAGGGGGATGCTGACGGGCTACGGGTGCGAATCTATGAAAATATGACGGCACGCGCTGAGGCTGAGGAAAATCTGAAACAGGAATTGTCGAAGGCAGGGGTACCGGACGCTTCGATCTTCTGGGTCCCGATCACCGCGGAATAATCGGATTCACTCCCGCAGGGGGAGCCCCTATGGAACTGTTCCAGTCGATCGTCTTGTCACTTTCTCGGGCTGAAAGTCTGCATGAACCGGGTCATCTCTCTCTCCGTGCTGTTTGCGTTGATCCTGCTACTGGGCGGAATGCTGTTTCATGTCATCGCCCCTTTCATCCTGCCTCTGTTCCTGGCTGCAGTGCTGGCCGTGATCTGTCAGCCGATGCAAGCGTATTTCCTGCGTAAGTGTGGTGAGCGCCGTTCGCTGGCCGCCGCGTTGACGACCTGCGCCGTGGTGGCTCTGGTTGTGGTACCGCTCGTGATTGGGACGTTCTTCTCTGCCGTGCAGCTTTATTCGCTGGCAGAGCAGCATCTGGACGGTGACTGGCACCGCAGCCTTGATTTGCTGTGGACCCGTACGGTCACTCCGGCCATCGAACGATTGGAACCCGTCGTTCCGGGGGGCTTGTCGGAGGAACGTATTGATACCTGGAAACGCCAGTTTGGCGAGAGCATGCAGTCGCTGGCACGGCAACTGGCCGGACGAACCTTTCAGTATGCTTCCTCGACCGTGGGAATGTTTGTTTCACTGACTGTCGCTGCCGGGATTTTCATTACCGCCCTTTACTACTTCCTTGCCGATGGCCCGTTACTGATTGCAGCCGCAGAGGAACTGATTCCGGTTCCGGCTGATCATCAGCGCCGGCTGCGCGAGCGGTTTTCGAGCGTGGTGCGAGCGGTCGTCACCGCCACGTTTCTTGCAGCGTTAATTCAAGGATTCGCTACTGCGATCGCGATTAACTTCTGCGGGATCGGCCATTTCTGGGTCTTCCTGGCAGTCGCCACTGTCGCGTCGGTCGTACCGCTGGTGGGAGCCTGGATTGTCTGGGTCCCCTGTGCAGTTTGGCTGGGGCTGCAAGGCAATTGGATGGCTGCTTCGCTGTTGACGTTCTGGGGTGTCTGCATCGTCAGCATGCTCGACAATATCGTCAAAATCTACGTTCTACAGAATGATACCGACCTGCACCCGCTGCTAGCATTTCTGAGCGTGGTGGGGGCCCTTCAGGTACTTGGACTGTGGGGAATCTTTATCGGCCCTATCGTGGCGTCATGCCTGTTCGCATTAATTCACATGTTCAATGCCGAACTGAAGGAACTTGCCCAGCAAGGAAACACCAAGGCGACCCCTGAACCTCCCACTCCGCTGCCATCGCAAACCGGAGCGGTCATCGACGCGGCCGTCCCGGTTCCCGTAGTGGCGACACCCTCTTCCAACCCGTCTCACTCCGGTGAATCCGGCGTCAAGTCGAAGCGTCGCAAGTGAGATGATCAGGGAGGAGGAAGAATCGTATCGATGTCGACGATCTGGCCTCGATTGTTCTCGCCCAAAGAGGCCAGCAGTCGACGAATGAGTTGTTCAGCCTCGGTTTTTTCGATCAACCAGCGGTCTCGGGCCGCCAGCCAGTTCGCCTGACTTGAAGACGATTCCTGTTCGGATTGCTTCAGCCGTTCTTCACCCTGCCGCAGTTCTTCGTCCCGGGCTTCGAACCACGCCGTGAGCTTCTGTCGTTCCTGAACGAATTCCTGCTGCTGGCGCTCGAACTTCGTCTGCGCTTCCTGCAGTTCGCGACGTTGCTCCTGCAAGGTTTCGTACATCTGCTGATAGTAGCCCGAGAGCGAAACGCGGACTTGTTCGACGCGTTGACGTGCTTCTTCCTGACTGACGACCTCTGTCAGTTGTGCCCAGGCTTCCTCGACAGCCAGTCTCATTTCGAGCGTGGCGCGATGGGTCTCTTCGAGTTCAGCTCGCAGTTTATCGAGACGGGCGCGTCGACTTTCCATCCCTTCACTGCGTTCGGCCAGGGCATCCAGTTGGCGTCGGATTTCCGCCTGCTGCAGCTGACGTTCCTGTTCCCAGGCGTCCCGTTCGGCCTGAAAATTCTGGCGGTCGAGTTCCGCCGTACTGCTGAGTGCCTGTCGAGTTCGATTAAATGTCTCGTATTCGCGGTCGATGGACTTCTCACGTTCGTCGATCGACGAACGGTACAGGTCGATCTGCCTGAGCCGCATCACCAGCAGCATGCTCGTTTCTTCCAGACGCGTCATTTCGACCTGTCGCTCGTGACGATAGTCGTTCTGGGCACGTTCGAAGTCAGCACGTGACTTATCGAGATGTTCCTGCTGGAAGCGAATTCGATTCTCGACCAGAGTTCTTTCGCGGGCCAGCTCTTCCTGCTGGAGTGTCAACGTTTTCTGTTGTTGCTCAACCGAATTCAACAACTCACTTCGTTCCGCGTGAAGTGCTTCGGCATGCTGCTGCCGCATTTTTGTGAGTTCGATTGAGAGTGCTTCGCGCGCGGCGAGAAACTCGGCATTGGCGCTCTGGACCGTCGCCTCGAGCAGAGACTTTTCACGGTCAAACTCGTTCTTTTCCAGTTCGCGGGCTCTCAGCCACGCTTCTTTTTCCTGTTGGAACGCTTCATTTCGCTGTTCCCATTCTGTCGTTAAAGACTTCCACAGGTTTTCACGTTCCGTTTGCAGGGTGCGCGCATTCGCGACGCTCAACTCTTCCCGCGCCCGCTCAACTTCGTCCTTCAGCAGTTGCAGTCGGTCCGCTTCTTGCTTGAGGGACTGCTTAATCTGCTCGATCTGAGCCCGCTCGCCGTTCAGTCCTGCGAGAACTTCCTGATGAATCGTCTGCCGACGCTGGTAGAGCTGAACTTGAAGCAATTGCAGCGACTCGCGCCCCGCTTCCAGCTCGCGGATCCGGTCTTCCAGTTCGGCCGTGCGCTGTGCGAACGAGGCTTCGATAGTGTCCTGCTGGGCCCTTCGCGCATCGAGTTCGGCACGTTCTTCAGTGATTTCATGCAGCAGTCGCTGACGTTCCTCTTCGAGGACACTCTGCCGTTCACGCAGCTCGTTGTCCCGCTGCATCAGGTCCGTCAATTCGGACTGAATCTGCTGCTGAAGTCGCTGTGCGAGCTGGCTGACTCCCGGCAGATCACCGACTTCGATGCTTGTTGTCCGGGACGGCGTTTCGGAGGCAGGAGCACCGGGTACCGAGAGTTCTCGATGCTCAATGACGTCAACGTCCGGTTCGTCAGCAGGGATTCGAACGGTCGTCGTGGGGGCTGCTGAGATATGGGGGCCATCGATTCGCAGGCCATTCGCAAGTAATGCGGGCCGTTGCGAGTCGGGGGACCGACGCAAAGAGAGATGGTCCTGACCATCCTTGACTCGCTCGTTCATACGGGAATCCTTTCCCAGACTTGCGTGTTACATCACAACGCAACCACACAAGCGATCAAACTACTGAGGCGACTGATAAGTTTTTCTACTGAAACGGGCTCGCAGGTCAGACATGCTGGCCAGCGGGGCTGGTGGCAATGCCTGACTGGAACCGGCTGGCCAATCCCGCAATCGATCCGTCTGTTGGGGGATTGGTCCAGTTGATCCGACAGCAATCTCTTAGAGGTGCTTATCGATTGCGGCGCTGAGCCTGGACTTGGGAGTCACACCGACGAATCGATCGACGATCTGACCATTTTTGAACACGATGACAGTCGGGATCGAGCTGACGCCATATTCGCTGGCGACGTCCTGATTGTCGTCGATGTTGACCTTACCGATCTTGGCACGGCCGGAATAGTCCTTGGCGAGTTCTTCGATGGTGGGGCCGAGCATTTTGCAGGGACCGCACCAGGGAGCCCAGAAGTCAACCAGAACGGGTTCCTTGCTGTTGATCACATCGGACTGGAATCCTGCATCGGAGAATTCCGCTACATTGCCTGCCATGATTTTCCTCTCGGATCGAATAAACCGCGCAAATGTTCTGAACACGGGATTATAGACAAATGCCGGATTGGGTCAATTTGGATACGCGGGCCGTCTCAGCGGCCCATCCCCCCCGTAGCCGACTACTTTCATTCTCGGCAAAAAGCCGCTTTGGAGTTGCGTCTACAATGCGAGCCGGGGCCTGAAATGCCGGATCAGCTGGGCAATTTCAGGCCCCGGTTTTTGTCGCGGAGTTTAACGACACTAACGGACTCTCCGCCGTTAATGACGCTGTCGCGCTCCGTAGGTGCCGTATGCCCCTTGTGAAAAGTTGACCGATCGAGAACTGATTCGTTTTACCGAACTGACCAGATGATCAATTTCCTCAGTGGTGTTGTAGAAAGCGAACGAAGGGCGAACTGTCGCGTCCAGTCCATAGCGTCGCAGCGATGGCTGTGAGCAGTGGTGGCCGGCCCGAACGGCAATTCCTTCCAGATCCAGCAGCTTGCCGACCTCTTCTGTACGGAAATCCTTCAGCACAAAAGAGATAACACTCACCTTTTCACGGGCCTGTCCCACGATGCGCAGGCCGTCGATCGCCAGCAACCGCTCCGTGGCGTAATGCAGCAGATGATGCTCGTACTTCCCGATGTTGTGCAGACCCAGACTCTGGACATAGTCGAGAGCGGCCCCCAGCCCGACGACATCCGCGATATTCGGCGTGCCTGCTTCGAACTTGTTGGGGGGATCCGAATAGGACGTTTCTTCGAACGTCACATTCTTGATCATGTTGCCTCCTCCCTGCCAGGGGGGCATGATCTCTTGCACCTCCTGCCGGGCGTAGACGGCTCCGATCCCCGTGGGGCCGAAAATCTTATGTCCCGAAAAGACGAAGAAGTCGCACCCGATTTCCTGGACATTCACGGGAATGTGAGAAACCGACTGCGCTCCGTCAATCAGCACACGAGCTCCGTACCGCTTCGCCATCTGCGTCATTTCGGCAACGGGAAGTATGGTTCCCAGGCTGTTTGACGCCTGCGTGAGAGCCACGAACTTCGTCTTCGGGCCCAGCAGCGCCTGGTACTCTTCCAGAATCACTTCCCCACGGTCATTCACCGGGATGACCCGCAGGACGGCCCCCTTCTCTTTCGCTACCATCTGCCAGGGAACAATGTTTGCGTGATGTTCGAGCATCGACATCACGATCTCATCACCCGGCTGCAGGAACTTTCGTCCATAGGTCTGGGCGATCAGGTTCACCCCTTCGGTCGTTCCACGCACAAAGATAATTTCCTTGGACGAAGCGGCGCCCAGGAACTGATGGACCTTGTCACGTACCCCTTCGAATGCATCGGTCGAGCGGGCTGCCAGCGAATGGGCGGCACGGTGAATGTTCGAATTATCATGAGCGTAGTAATACGAGATCGCGTCGATCACCTGCTGAGGTTTCTGCGTCGTCGCCGCGTTGTCAAACCAGACCAGTTGCTTGCCGTGAACTCGCTGATGTAAAGCAGGAAAGTCACGTCGAATCGACGGCAGATCAAACGGCCGGGCTCCAGAGAGGGGGGGCTGAGGCAATTGAGGGGGCGTCAGGATCTGTTTCAGAAACGAAATTCCAGGCGAGCCGGGGCAGAACCCATGATCCACATCGGGGACCGGATTCCGGATCTGGTTCACAAAATTGCGGAGTCCGTCCGGAGAGATATCAGCAACCTGATGCAGTCCACCTCCGTATCCGGTACCGGACTGTCCTGATACCGACTGCAAATCCTGAGGAAGGCCGTGCGGTGCGTGCCCCTGCACGTCTGACGGAGCGTACCTCTCCGCGCTACGGGCGCTGATCCCCGGGTGATGCGGAATGCCTCCTTGAGCCGGGAGGCTCGAAGTCGGGAAGTAAGACGATCCGGTCTGGAACTGTTCAGGCGAGAACGGGACACCTCCGGTATGAGGTGTGTTCGACACATACCCAGGGGCTGAGTTCGAGTGGGGCATTGAAGTCAATGCGTCGGTGATATGCGAACCCGAGGAATAAGGAGCGGGACGCTGGGGCAACGAGACGGGAGCGGCGTTGTGGTGTGAACCGAAGAGGAACGGTCCGGACCCGTAAGGGACCGCCGCTTGCGGTGTCGTAAAATGAGCGGTCGACAGATGCGGCGTCGATTCACTGGGGACGGACGCATACGGGTTCGTCGCAGCTGATCCTGGTGAATACCCGTTCTGATGCTGTCCGGCAGCCGGATAAGCCCCTGCGGGGTATTGTCCGGTTGCAAACGGCACCGCTTCCTGAGGAAAGGACGAGTACGGCACAGACTCATACGGGACGGACCCGTATGGCGGCGTTCCGCTCGGGACGGAAGGTCCGTACGGTGCTGAATTCGGAATTCCGTCAGGCTGCGGAACGCCGTTGAATAATTGCGTCGCGATCTGGGCAATCAGATCGGGGGTGACTTCGTTCATGTCTGTGCCTTTGGCTCGATGTTTCCGAAACAGTGCATCTGACCTGTTTCTACCTTACTTCAATTTGGGTTTGCGATTGTCGTAATCGTGGTAGTAACCCACTTCGACGTTCTCGAGCACACCGACGGCATCGTCGGTCAGGACCGCCAGAGAGAAGTATAGAGTCAGCAGGTACGAGGCGACGCCGAGGCTGTCGGTCCCCATCAGACGCGCCGAAAGGCTCGGCATGATTTCTCCGGGAATTCCCGCCTGGTGCAGACCCACCACACCCTGATCCGCTTCACCGACCCGCAACAGCAGGATACTGGTCGTGCCGAACCACTGGTTTGACTGATAGCGACTCTTCATTTCCAGCTTGTCGCAGGGAACCAGAGGGACGCCGCGCCAGGTAATCACCGGGGTCCCGAACAACTGCGTTGTGACAGGTGGGACACCTCGCCAGGTACATTCCCGTTCAAATGCCGCGATCGCTTTCGGGTGAGCCAGGAAGAAGGCGGGCTTTTTCCAGACGAGCGCCAGCAGTTCGTCCAGATCGTCGGGAGTCGGTGCACCGTAGCGAGTGCTGATTCGCATGGCGGGATCAACCGAGTGGATCAGGCCGAACTTGGTGCTGTTGATCAGTTCCCATTCCTGACGTTCTTTAATCCCTTCGATCGTTAGCCGCATCTGTTCGGCAAGTTGATCAAACGGCCCGTTGTAGAGATCGGAGACGCGGGTATGAACGCGGACGATGGTCTGCACGGCCGAGAGTGAGTACTCGCGCGGATTGGCCGAATAGTCGACAAAGGTCTCGGGGATTTCCATGTTTTCGGCAAACCCGGACACCAGATCGATGTTTCGTTCGCCATACCGATTGACGGTGGAACGAAGTTCCAGGTGTTCCTTGATCGCTTTACGAAAGTCTTCATTCAGATTGGGAAGTTCCTGCAGAACTGCGTCCAGATCCTTGCGCGAGAACGTCAGCAACACGCAGGGAGTAATCGTCCGCACGGTCACATCGGACCGCTTTTCCGAGACCAGATCGGTCTCGCCGAAGAATTCCCCTTCGTTCAGCAGTGCGATTCGCAGATTGCTGCCGTGGACACCTTTGCTGAGAACTTCGACCTGACCCTGAGCGATGATGAAGAACTTGCTGCGATCTTCCCCTTCGACCAGCAGCTTGTTTCCCAGTGAGACGGTTTCGGTTTTGAATCGACTCGACATCCGGGCGATGATCGCATCAGGCAGCCGGGAAAACAGCGGCACGCTACGAAGTGCTTCTGGAGGAAAGGAGGCGATGTCGCCATTCAGTTCGACACCGATCCGTTCGGCCTTGGAAAGCTCGACCTTGGTTCGGTTCACGCGGAAGGTACCGCCGTTGACCTGCACCCACGGAAGAAGACTGAGCATCCAGCGGGGCGTGATCGACATCATCTTGGGTGATGTCTTCGTGGTCGTTGCCAGGTTCCGGGCAACCGACGTGGTCACGCTGCGCTGCAGTAGGTTATCCGACATACTCCAAAACTCCTTTGTTCGTCTCTGCTATGAAATTGAAATCTGTATGAGGTCAGTCGGATTGGGATTTACGGGCAGGCCGCTGTTTCGGATTCCCTCGCCCTACCCTCAGCAAAGTTGGAAAAGACCTTTCGAGACTGACTCTCGAAAGAGGCGTGACCGGTGCGGACGGACTTAGATCCCCAGGCCGTGCTCGAAGCCGGACGGGCTGCGGTGGTCATAATCGTGGTAGTAGGCGACTTCGACGTTTTCGAGGACGCCGACGGCGTCGTCGGTCAGGACGGCACAGGAGGAGTAAAGCGAAAGCAGATAGGACGCGACTCCCATGCTGTCGGTGGCCATTAACCGGGCAGAGAGGCCCGGCATGATCTCGCCCGGAATTCCGGTCTGATGCAGTCCGACGACCCCCTGATCGGCTTCACCCACTCGCAGGAGGAGAATACTGGTGGTGCCGAACCGTTGATCGGTCTGATAGCGTCGGCTCTTGCCAATCTCGAGCTTGTCGCAGGGAACCAGAGGGACGCCGCGCCACGTGATGACGGGAGTTCCAAACAGCATCATGGTTGCGGGTGGAACACCTCGCCACGTGCATTCCCGTTCGAAGGCCGCAATCGCGCGCGGATGTGCCAGGAAGAATGCTGGCTTCTTCCAGACCTGTGCCAGCAGCTCGTCCAGGTCGTCTGGCGTAGGAGCCCCGTACCGGGTACTGATGCGCATGGCAGGATCGACCGAGTGCAACAGGCCAAATTTCTTGCTGTTGATGAGGTCCCATTCCTGACGTTCTTTAATCCCTTCGATCGTCAGCCGCATCTGCTCTTCCAGCTGGTCATAGGGACCATTGTACAAGTCAGAAACGCGGGTGTGGACACGGACAATCGTCTGGATGGCCGCCAGCGAATACTCACGCGGGGTGGCCGAATAATCGACGAACGTCTCTGGAATTTCGACGTTCTCTGCGAATCCGGAAACGAGATCAATGTTTCGTTCGCCGTAGCGATTCGTCGCGGAACGAAGGACGAGATGCTTATCGATCGCTTTCTGGAATTCCGCTTTGACGCTCGGCAACTCGTTCAGAACGGCATCCAGATCCTTGCGTGAGAACGTGACGAGAACGCAGGGGGTGAGTGTTCGAATCGTGACGTCGGACTGTTTTTCAGAGACGAGATCGGCGTCACCGAAGAACTCGCCTTCTGTCAGCAGGGCGATCCGCAGATTACTGCCGTGTGCTCCTTTGCTGAGGACCTCGACCTGCCCTTCAGCGATGATGAAGAACTTGTTTCCGTCCTTCCCTTCGACGACCAGTTCATTACCGAGCGACACGACTTCCGTTTTGAAGCGGCCCGCCATGCGGTTCGTGATATCGCCGGGCAGATGCGAAAAGAACGGGACCTTGCGCAGGTCGTCAGGAGAGAATGTTGCGGCGCCATCGACAAAATCGACGTCGATTCGTTCGGCCTTCGAAAGTTCGACCTTTGTCCGGTTTACGCGGTAGGTCCCGCCGTTCACCTGCACCCAGGGAAGCAGCCTCAGCAGCCACCGGGGTGTGATCGACATCATCTTGGGTGATGTCTTGGTCGTGGTTGTCAGATTTCTGGCAACAGCTGTCGTGACGCTACGCTGCAGAAGATTGTCGGACACGGAAACCCTTCCCGAAATGGCGATACTGACCAAGTCCCGTTTAGCGATGTTCGATTTACGGATCTGTCAGCGTCGTTGCGTTTGAGTTCAGAGAGTTGAAGTTGAATTGATCCTGAGCCGGGTTCTCAAATCGCTGCTGGATGCAAAATCATTTGTACAGCAAGCGAACTTGAGCGTAAACGGGACGGACGGCCCGCGTGTTCCCCGACTCGAACTGGGTACCTTGTACGTGGTAAGGCGCGGACGCTTAGCCCGGCAGGTCTTTGTCGAAGAGCGGAGTTGAGAGGTAGCGTTCACCGCTGTCGGGCAGGATCGTCACGATTGTTTTCCCTGCCGCTTCGGGCCGTCTTGCGACCTTCAATGCGGCGGCCATAGCGGCTCCGCAACTGATGCCGCACGAGATTCCTTCCCGTTTCATCAGCAACTTGGCGGTTTCAATCGCTTCGTCATCGGTGACCTGGATCACCTCGTCAACGACACTGCGGTCGAAGTTGTCGGGGACGAATCCTGCGCCGATCCCCTGAATCTTGTGTCGACCGGGCGAGCCCCCCGAGAGGACAGGACTGGCAAGTGGCTCCACAGCGATTGATTGAACCGGCAGTTGCTTCTGTTGCTTCAGAAAGCGGGATACACCACTGATCGTTCCCCCCGTGCCGACACCGGCGACAAAGTAGTCGATCTTCCCATTAGTGTCGTCGTAGATCTCCGGCCCCGTGGTTTTGAAATGGATCTCGGGATTGGCGGGATTCTTAAATTGCTGCGGCATATACCAGCCCGGCTGGGTCGCCAGTTCCTCGGCCTTGGCGATGGCCCCCTTCATACCGTCGGCACCGGGGGTCAAAAGCAGATTCGCCCCGAAGCTGCGCAGCATGGCCCGCCGTTCGATCGACATGGTTTCCGGCATCGTCAACGTGAGCTGATATCCCCGAGCGGCACAGACAAAGGCGAGTGCGATTCCCGTATTGCCGCTGGTCGGTTCGACCACATGCATGCCCGGCTTCAATTTGCCGCTTGCTTCGGCCTCCCAGATCATCGCAGCACCGATCCGGCACTTGACGCTGTAGGCGGGGTTCCGTCCCTCGATCTTGGCGAGAATCGTGACGTCGAGTCCTTCCGTCAATCGGTTGATCCGGATCAGCGGAGTACGACCGATGGATTCTGAGTTGTCTTTAAACAACGGCATGCTTGCGGCCCTGCTTGCAAATGGGGAATGTCCCAGTCGTGAAAAAATCGCACCTCACCCGATACGTGAAATATCACCGTTCGAGTGGGATATTAATGGGCGAGTTTCACCCTGTCAAGCAATGGTGTTTCGCAATTAATGAGAGATCGATGCCGCAGTTGAGGCCGCGAAGAAGGAAAAATCGACTGTGATAGTGCGACTTTTGGAGTGTCGGTGGAGGCGCCTTGCGCCGAGTGGCCCGTCAAGTCGCGTGATGACCCCTGGGTCTCGCGCGGGGCGGCGAAACTCCAGGGGATTTTCGATTGCCGAATCTCTCACACGTCAGCCGGCTTTCAACACGATCGGGCGGTGTTAAGACTTCGGCCTGGCACCCGGGATGTGAGGTAATCTGCACTCACGGCTGGCGCGAGTCGCGGAAGCGGAAGGAAAAGAGGTCGGCATCTTTCATTACGACTCGCATGCGGACTGGCTTGCCTGCGATGCTTTTGAGCGACGTGCCGGATTTCCAGGTCACGACGCGGTCAAGTTCATTACCAATCTGCTCCTGGCATTCCTCAAGACTGAAGCCCGGGAGGGGCGTTCCGTCCAGGTTCTGCAGCTCGAAGTGCAGGCCCCCTGCAGCGGATGTGGAGAAGTTGATTTCGAGTTCGTCGCCAGAAAACGTCAATGGTTTCGTCAGCAGTTCGCCTTGTTTGACGCCCGCTCGGAGGGAGGTGAAGCCATCAAGACGCAGGGTGTAGCGACGGACATGGGACGTCGGTTGGGCATAGTCCTGATTCACGTACAAAGAGAGTTCTGCCGGTCCCGTTTGCGCCAGATTCAGCGCAGGATAGTTGGTTCGTGAGACCCAGTTCTGGGGGCCGATGCCGGGGCGTAAAAATCCTTCCAGAAAGGTCCGGTCATAGGTGTTGCCTCCGCGTGACGACATGAAGACCGCGTCCGACGTGTCGTTGAAATAAGTGGGAGAGACCTTGATGGCGGCCGCCTGCTGCTCATTCAGTACCTGTCGGCCTTCGAAGAATCGGGCAGCGATTGCCAGGTAGAGATGCGGGGCACGTGGATAGGGGGACGTCTGATTGGTGTAGAGATGCTCAACCGGGGCGGCGGTGACCGTATTCCCATCGTCGTGAACCTGTTTCATCATGACGGCTGCCGACCAGTTCCGAAAATCGTCGCTCGTAGAACGGGCGATGCGGCGGACTCCATCCCAGACCCGAAAGTAACAGACATAGCAGTTTTCTGTCTCGGACCAGAAGACGAGGTTTTGCGAATCGAACAGATGGTCGAATCGGAACGGCATCTGTTTGCCGGACAGGATGGGCTCATCCTGGATTTTGACCCATTTCAAACCGTCTGCCGAACTGTAGGCGAACAGTTCTTTGCCGGTTCCTCCCACCCCCTTGTATCGTTCTTCGGGGGGGACGCCCGGGCGTGTATCGAGCATGGGACAGAAGTTATGTGTGACCGGCGCGACGTTGGCCAGCACGATATTGTTGGCATTCGTCCCGCCGTATTCGAACAGGCCCAGTTTGGGTTTTGTCCAGGTGATTCCATCAGGGGATTCCGCGACACACGTTCGTTCGTGCTCACTGCCGTCCAGACCCGGTTCCGAGATGCCGCGGTAGTACATACGGAACTTGGCGTGATCCTGAATGATCGTCGTGTAGCCAGCGTGAGGTCCTTCCCAGCGGGCGTCGAAATGAAGCACTGGTCCTTCGTCGTGCGGCGCGTGAAGCTGAAGGTGCGCGTTCGACAGTCGCTCGATCAGGAAGCGATCGACGAATAGTTCACGTCGTGTTCCCAGAGCGATTGGATCAGCGGCTGTCGCCGATTGCGATAGACGCAGATCGGCGGGCCCGCAAAACGCCGCTAGGAAAAGGATCGACTGCACAACAGGAAAACGGCGGGATGACGGCCTGGTTTGCTTCATGTTTTACACGATCCCCGGAATGAGTTCGGTGTCTGTCAGCGGGAGCGGTTGGTATAACCTGCCCATGTCGTACTGCGCGTTATCGAGATGATCGAGCAGTCTAAACGGTTTCGAATCGACTGCCAACGAGCCTGTCTCAGATCCCCTTCTGATAGACATGACCAGGGAACCACAGATCATGAAGAGCTACGTGGAATCGTTCGAGCATGGGCCGGGTGGGTGGTTTGGCTGGGTCGATAACGCTCGAGGACCCAAGGCGCTTGAACGGGGGCAAAGCACGGTCATTTCACGCAGTCCCTGGTGGATTGATTACAACCACGCTCCGCCCGGCGCGGGTTACATGCATTTGCTTTTTATGCTGCTGACGAGTGGTCATCCCGGCGAGTATCAGCGCGAGGTGAGTGGCGAGAATCAGTTTACCAAAAGTGGGTTCGGAACCGACTTCACAAATGCTGAGTTGACGTTTCGTTTGAAGGGAGAACTGCGCGCACTCGACACTCAGCTTTACCTGTTGATTCAGGGAATCCATAACGGCATCTGCACCGGTTGGATTCTGACCGGGCAGCCGATCAAGGTGACGGAGGAGTGGTCAGAGCAGCGAATCACGGCAGTGCCCGACGAATCTCAATGGACGTGCCTGGGAAGTCGCCATGATCGCAGTGACTTCTATGGCCGAACCCCTTTGCAGACGGTGCTGGGGGATGTCAACGCGGATATCCTGCTCGTGCTGTATCCCCTGGACATAGCTCCGATGGGACCACTGGAGGGGGACCCTCATCTGCTGCGTCCCGAGAAGGACTATCCCGTGTGGCGCAGTCGCCTGCCAGAAGGTTATGTGGTGCTGGACGAAGTGCGTATTGAAAAGACGTGAGTTTGAATCGGAATGAATCTAGGGGTGGACCGCGCCGTTTGACTTCGGCGAATCTCTGGTCAAATCCACTTGGCGAATGATTTGGGGCCCTGGAAGCATCGTGTACTGGCCGGGATCTCCGACAACAATTCTTTCCACACTATTACCTGTCAGGTCGAGATTGAATTTAGCTAAGTTGTGAACTTGTGTTCACTTTTTTGCTCTGCGGAATGGCGGCCGGGACAGGCCCGCAGCGGCTCTCACCCCGCCTGTTCGGCGTAATGTCGTGCAATTTCTTTACGAGCGTGGACATTCGCTCGGTCCAGCTTTCCTTCAGCGGATCGCAATTTAGCAACAAGCTGACTTGACATTCCGATCTTGAATGTCGATAATAAACTAACACTAAATTGGTGATAGATACTGATCTTTCACTGTGACCGGCAAACTCCGTTGTTCTGGCAGGGTCCCCGCCAAGGGGCCGCTCAAGATCCTGGATGGATTCCAATGACACCATTGCTTGCGGAGAAACGAATTCAGACAGAGAAGTTCGCAGCCCCTTTCGCGGGGATGCGGCTTTCGTGCGTGAGTCAATTCACCTTACAAAGCCGCCATTCCATCAATCGCGCTGCGTGGAAGACCATTCGCTGTTGTCAACCGGACTGCGAATCCCCTTCTTCGTGATTCTTCGACGGCTTGAAGAGCCGCGAACTTCTTTTCTTTATCCGCGTCCTGTTGGACGGAAGGTAGTCCCAGGCTCTCGCGGTTCAGTCCAGGTGAATTCATGGTTGCAGCAAATCATCTCTATCAGTCGGTCACAAATTTTGAGACCGGAACCCGTGTTACGAAAACTTTGATGAGCTACGACGACGCTCGCTTTCGACGTGTCAACGCTGTGGCGTTCTGCGGGATCGTCGAACTGTCGGGTCAGGTTGCCACGTACTTCGACAAACTGCTGGCGATCGGCATCGCAGAAAAGGTGGATGGCGTATCGACGGTGGTGGAGTCAATCCGGATCCATTCAGCCGGTCATTCAGTGCGTGACGGCCTGGATTCGCAGTATCACATGCAGGCGGAAGCACCTCCCGCGGTGGGGGACGAGGGCTTTTGCAGGAGATTCGACCTGCCGCATGAGTGAACAGTCACCCCTTGTTTGACCGCTTGAATTGTTTTTTCGCACTAAAAGATCCTTTGTCCATTTGGGAGAATCGGGATGTCTGCAGCTTCCACTCTTGTCCTTAACGACCAGCCATTGTCGTCCACGTATGAGATTCCCGAGAACGTCGCTGAAAATATCCGGCACGCGCTGCGGGGGCTTCAATTCGGCGAAATTACCATTATGGTAAGAAATGGCAGCGTTGTTCAGATCGAACGAGTTGCCAGAAAGCGGCAATTCAAGTCAAATCAGAATGACTAGATGACTGCAGCGGAAGCTGCAGTCATTCGAACCACCGATTTGAATGCTCGCGATGGAAAGGCCTGATTCAGATGCCGTTGAATACAGTTCAGCCGCCGGTCGAAATGGCGGATGGCCTTTCTTTGCGGGTACCAGATCGAAACAGTGTTGATTCCAGTGACGAGGGTCCCCTTCCATCTTATCACTCTGCAGATGCAGTCTGGGATTCCATCTGTCGCGAGGCGCGCGACGAAGAGCGGCGTGGTTCCTGCTTGTGCGCGTTTCTTAACGAGACCGTTCTCCAGTCTGCTCATCTCGAACAGGCTCTCTCCAGCATTCTCTGTGCAAAGCTGGCGACCGAATCTGTCGGCAAAGATCGGATCCAATCACTGCTGATGGTGGCGTATCAATCCAGCGCCGCCATTCGTCTTGCGATCCGTAACGATCTCCAGGCGATTGTGGATCGGGACCCTGTTGCCAAGGGGTATCTGGCTCCTTTTGTGTTCTTTAAAGGGTTTCAGGCGCTACAGGCATATCGGGTTGCCAACTGGCACTGGAATCACGACGGTCAATTTCTGGCGGCCTTCCTGCAAAGCCGCATCTCCGAGGTCTTTGCTGTCGACATCCATCCGGCCGCCCGCATCGGTTCGGGCATTCTCATGGACCATGCGACGGGGATCGTGGTGGGGGAAACGTCGGTGATCGAAGACAATGTCTCGATTCTGCACGAAGTGACGCTGGGGGGAACGGGGAAGCAGTCGGGCGACCGGCACCCGAAAGTTCGTCAGGGGGTACTGATCGGGGCGGGAGCCAAGATCCTGGGGAACGTCGAGATTGGCGCAGGAGCCAAGATCGGGGCGGGAAGCGTCGTCCTCGATTCGGTTCCCCCGCACTGCACGGCAGCCGGCGTTCCCGCCCGAATCGTTGCGAGAAACAGTCCCAAGATGCCGGCTCTGGATATGGACCAGCAGTTTCCACATCACTTCGAGGATGGCAGCGGAATCTGAATCGCGCCAGGTTTTCGGTCGAGCGCCCCTGCGTTGAGGCGCGTGGACCGCTCAGCTCCCTTGAGGAGTGCGCATCGTTCCTGTCTGTTTGTTCGACAGGGACCCGTCTGCGACCGATTCAGTGTTCGGGAAGAACTTCGGTCCGTGATTTCAGCGGGCTGCGTTGATACAGCGCCTCGGCCTCGGGCATCCAGCGGGTCAGGTCTCGAATTCGTGTCTGATGGTTGGGGTGAGTCGACATGAATTCCGGCGGTGCCTGCCCTCCCCCGGTTGTAGCCGTCATCCGTTCCCAGAATCGAATCGATTCCTTCGGATCATAGCCCGCTGCGGCCATCAGCAGCAGACCCATGTGATCTGCTTCCGATTCATGTTTTCGGCTGTAGCTGAGGATGCCGAACTTGGCTCCGGCATTAAGTACTGAAAGAAGCTGTTGCCGCCGGGAAGCATCCATGTCTCCCATCGAGGCACTCGCCGAGACCAGGCCAATCTGAACCATTTGCTGCTGCGCCATTCGCTCGGCGCCATGATGAGCCAGCGCATGGGCAATTTCATGGCCGACGACCGTTGCGAGCCCCGCATCCGTTTCGGCAACGGGCAGAATGGCCGTGTAGACCACGATCTTACCCCCCGGCAGGCAAAAGGCGTTGACCTGACGATCATGGACCACTTCAAGTTGCCAATCGAAATCCGGGATCGGCGTGCCCACCAGTTTCTGGAAGGACTCATTGCTGGTCGCTTCGATCAGGCGTTCGGCGATCTCGCGAACTTTACTGGCTGCAGGCCCCTGTCTGACGACCTGGGCGTCACTGAGGACTTCGCGGAAAGCCTGGAGACCCAGTTTCGCTTCCTGAGCGGGATTCATCGCCACCACCTGGACACGACCGAAGGGACCCTGCTGGCAACCCCGGACCATGGTGAAACCCACAGCGCAGACGCCGAAAATAATCGGGATCATGCGGACCAGAAGTCCAATCTGCAGGTCGTTGCCTCGTGAAGATCGCCGGGGGTAACGGGGGCCTCCGAAACTCATGCTGATGCGTCCTTTTCACTGTCTTCATACAGGTGATTTTCACGGATATACATTTCGACGGCGCGGGGCACCAGATATCGGATGCTCCGCCCTTCCCGAACCCGTTTGCGGATTTCGGTCGAAGAGAGATCAGATCCGGGCATCGAAACGAAGGTGACCCGTTCATCGACGATGGGGCCGACTGCCTGCCGAAGTGCCTGGGTCCCCGGCAGCGGTCGATCCCCGCGATTTACGGCGACAACGGTCGCCAGTTCGAGGATGCGACGCGGTTCGCGCCACTGTGGGAGGTCATTCAGTGAATCGGCCCCGATCAGCAGGAACAGATCGCGCGATGCGTCCTGAGACTTCAGTTGTTCCAGCGTGGTGACGGTGAACGAGGGACCGACGCGGTCCAGTTCGATCCGGCTGATGCGGAACTCAGGGTGACCTGCGATGGCCAGCTCGATCATGTCAAAGCGGGCGTGGGCGGACGAGATGTTACTAGTCAGCTTGTGGGGTGGTAACGCCGCGGGCACAAACCAGACTTCGTCCAATCGGCACTGCTCGCGGCATTGTTCTGCCAGCACGAGATGTGCGTAGTGAATGGGATCAAACGTCCCACCATAAATCCCCAGCCGCATCGGGCATCCACCTGTGAATCTACGAATACGACGAGGGACCGCGGACGGGTTCGTCCGCGGTACGAGTGCGACAACACTGCATCAGTTCGAAAGCGAGGTCTCATCAGTCGAATTCAATGGAGTGTCCGCATCAGCGGGGGCCGATTCTTCGGTGGCCGTTGCGGCGGTTTCGGATGTCGCCGTTTCGATGCTGGCTTGGGGGCGGGCGGGGAAAGCAAAGGAACGACCAGTGGGACAGCAGGCTCCGTCGGGAGCGCTGATGAGTTCCAGCGAGATCCCTTGTGACGAACAGCCTGCGGCAGGAACCGGGCAGGTGTATGAGTCACCGGCACAGCAGGCGGATTCACCGGTGAATCCCGTCTGGGAGGGCTTTCCGATCAGCGGATATCCATAGTCTGCCAGATCCGGGAACATCGCGACCGCCCCGAGTGCCCCGGCGAACAGAATGACCGGAGTATACAGCACTGCCTTCATCACCCCCGGGCAGCATTGGTTGCACTTGGCGGAGGTGGGAATTGATGGCGAATCCGTGGAGTTGGGGAGGTCGTTACTATTCGTCATGTCTGCCATTCCTGTCACAGGAGAATCGGGATCGAAGGGGCGGATGCCGCCGGATCACTGCATCACTACGAGATCATGATAACGGGTTTTCCTGTTTTGCCAGCCTCAATTCGCAAGCAGAGTCTAACGCTCGATGAAATCGGCATTGTCCTGCTGGGCGAGCATCGAATCGGTCCAGGTCGGATCAACGGAGCGGCAACAGGCGGTCAATCGCTCGGCCGTTTCAGCAAGTTCGTTCTGCCATTCCACAGGGTCGACTCCTACGGGCGTCACCTGCCGGAATTCGTCCAGCAACAGGACCATTCTGAGCAGATGGCGGAAGATCAACCCTTCCTGTCGGCCGAGATCTCGGCTGGAGACAAAGTTGAAGAAATTACCGTTCCAGTTCAGCAGCAACTCCGTCGCGACCATGACTGGCTGAACACTGACATCCGTGACGTCGGGATATTCCGAGTCAAACAGCATGCGCAGTTTGTCGGCGAGCGTCGGTGCATACTTTCGTTCTTCCGGGGGGATATCCGGATCAAACTCGGGATAAAGGTCCGACGCGGGGAGCAGCCCTCTTTGAACGATCTCCATATCCAGTCGTTCCAGGGCGAGCGGACCCGGGGGCAGTCGGAACGGAGGCGGAACGCGAACATGGCGGATCAGCGCGCGGGGAAGTTCCAGGACGCTTTCAAATATGAGCATTCGCTCGGTCCAGTCAGCCAGGCCGAGATGTTCCAGCAGAAACATCCCATAGACCGGATTCAGGCTGCGAAATGCGAAAAGTTGTTCCAGGCGTTCGGTCGGCTCCGCGAGTTGCGGTCGGTAGCGGTTCTTTTCCCGTTCTTCCGCAGCCCGGTCGATTTTCTTACCCGTTTTGGCTTCGTGTTTGGCGTCCACCGACTTCTGCAAGTGCTTCGACAGCCAGGTCGACTTGCGGGTTTCTTCTTCTACCGGGGCCGCCGCAGCGGCCGGAGCGTTGGGGGGGGGCGGTTGAGTCGGGCTGGGAGGTGCGGGAGGTTCCGGGGTGAGCTTGACGAAATCACCTGCGTGCAGCGAGATCAGCATGCGTTCCAGATGTTTTTCGGCGGCTTCCAGTTGCTTTGGCTCCATCAATCGCTTCTGGACCAGGCGTCGCAGACGATCGACTTCGGGTGAGAGTTGAAGCATATAAGCCAGCAGGCGCCAGGGGAGTGGACCCCGACTGACGAGATCGCCTGGCGTCGCGAAACGGAGCTTCTCGAATTGCTGTTCGTTCCAGTACTGCCGGTTGGGATTCCGCGTCGGCATCTTCTTTTTGAGTGCTTTTTTGGCCTTGAGCAGCCCGAAATCTTTGGTGTCTTCCGGGATCGAATCATATTGTTCGCGCCACCGAAGAATGCGGACGTCGTCTTCATGCGCCAGGGCGAAGACGTGACCTTCCGTGTCGTACTGAGGGCGTCCTGCACGACCAAAAATCTGATGTGCGGAACTTGCATCGATCAACTTCAGATCACCGGGCTTCCCCTTCATCAATGAGGGGAGGACGACCGAGCGGGCAGGAAGATTGATTCCCGCTGCCAGCGTTTCCGTACAGACACAGATCGTAAGCAGTTTCTGCTGGAAGAGGTCTTCGACGATCTTTTTATATTTTGGCAGCAGACCGGCATGATGAACGCCAACACCGCGCATCAGCAGTTGCTTCAGTTTGGGGCCGACCCCCTGTTTCCATTCGTACTTTTCCAGCGCGGCGACCAGCTTTTTCTGCTGACCACTCGCCAGCATCGACTTGCCTTTCAATTCCTCCGCCACATTCCAGCATTCGTCCCGGTTGAAGCAGAAGACAAGTGCCGGGGTCTTTCGCCGGACTTCATCACCTGCTGCCATGTCCTCCAGGTGGTCCGTCAGCAGCGCATCACTAATCCAGTGAAACTGCAGCGGAATCCGGCGATCCGTGCTCTGCACCAGTTCGAGTGGACGATCGTGCGTTCGGCTGCACCACGAGATGAACTTGGCAGAATTCCCGATCGTTGCCGACAACAGCATCAGGCGAACGTGCTTGGGGAGCAATGCCAGCGAGAATTCCCAGACGATCCCGCGTTCGGGATCGGAGAAATTGTGGAATTCATCCATGACAACGGCCGAGACGCGGTCAAAGTCCAGCGCCAACGGGGTCGCGGGTCCGGATGGGCTGGCCTCTTCTTCCGCCAGTTCTTCAACCAGTTCGTCATCCCACCCGATCAGATCCTTGTAGGAATGAAGCCCCCCGGCATGGTGCTTGGCCGATTCCGCCTTCAGGTGTTCCGCAGCGATCTGCCGGACTTTTTCCGCGGCCGCCTCTTCATGAGCGGCCCAGTGCGAAGTCAGCAGGCGGTTCAACAGGATTTCTGCGACGACGACCAGCACGTTCGCCTGTGGGTTAACTCGTCGGTTTCCCGTCACAAGTCCCACCTGATCTCGACGGAACCCCCAACGTTCGGCCGAGTCTTGCAACTCGGAAAACTTCTGGTCTGTCAGCGCGATCAGAGGCGTGGTGTAGTAAATCGTCTGACCGGTGTGGAGCGCCTCGAAGGCGGCGGCTTCAGCGATCAGGGTCTTACCGGTTCCCGTGGGGGCACAGACCATGACTCCCTGCGTGGACTCAAACCAGGCCAGCAGGGCTTCTTCCTGAACGGGATAGGGGACGTAAGGGAGCGAATCGAGATAGCGGAGAGCCAGTTCGTCGCGAGAAATCGTTCCGGGGGGCGGGGTATTCATACCAGTATCATAGCCATTTCCGCCCAAAAGTGTGCCATACCATACGCAGTAATTCTGAGCCGGACGAATCGTCGTGCAAGCGGGACGGCACCTGGTGGAAGGGACTGCCGCTGGGGAAATCAGTGCGATCACTCCCCTGCACTTGCTGATCCTCATCGACTTTCGTGACCTCGATCTCAAACACCACGGATGAGACAGAGATCGGACTGACGGAACGCGTCGTTGCATCACCGTGACGAATTCGTTCGGTTCTCTCGCCTGTGCTGGTCGCTTATGAGAAGATGAATCGTCATCTTCGACGAAAACGAAAAGCGGCAGCTGCGATGGACCGAGCGGCATGGGTTCGCTCAGATGAAAACTCCCCGACGAACATGGAACCGGTGAATTGACCCAATTGAATTCGACTCGTTTCATCCTTCAAACGTTACGTCACTTCTGGCGTACCAACCTGGCCGTCATGTTCGGTGTGGTGGCGGGGACCGCCGTGATCACCGGGGCGCTGATCGTCGGCGATTCCGTCCGGTGGAGCCTCCGACAAATGACCCTGGAACGGCTCGGCAAAATTGACTTTGCCCTGGCCGGTCCGAGATTCGTCCGTGAGAATCTGGCAGACGAACTCACGAAAAGTCCCGCATCGGCTAAGGATCAGACTGCAGACGCGGTCGGGCCGATTGCCCCTGCGATTGTCATGCGAGCTGGACTGCAGTCGAAGCGGGACGACACCGTACGCCGTGCCGGACAGGTTAACGTTTACGGGTTTGATGATCGAGCATGGTCGCTCGTCAACGTGGAAGGTGACAAGCTTGATCCACCACAAGGGGACGGCATTGTATTGAACGCTCGAGCGGCGGAAGCGGTCGGAGCAAAAATTGGTGACGAGGTGACACTGTGGATCGAGATACCCAGCGCGGTACCGCGTGACACCCTGCTCGGGAAGAAGGACAACGACTCGCAAGAGATTACGCTGAAGGTCAGCGCCATCGCACCCGAGACGACCGGGGCAGCCCGACTGGGACTTCTTCCGACGCAGGCATTACCCCTGAACGCCTTCGTTGATTTGCATGTGCTGCAGGAAAGACTGGGGCTGGAAGAGGTGAAGCCCTCCCGTCGAGATCCGACAGGTAAGCCCGCGCGTGTGAACACACTGTTTAACCAGGACCTGACAACGACGGGATCCGATCCACGTGCGCACGGAGAGCGATTGCAGCGATCGCTTGAAAAGACCTGGACTCTTGCGGACTTAAGTCTGCGGGTGATCGACAATGAACAGTTTGGCGGCGTTGTTCTCGACTCGGAACAGATGATTCTGGAGGACAAACTGGTGGAGGCGGCGGAGACCGCTGCGGCCGAGCTGAATCTGGCTACATCGCCCGTCATGGTCTACCTCGCCAACAAGTTATGGAACCCAAGTGTCTACGTCCCGGGAAAAAGACCGGGCTACTCGATGTACTCGGCCGTCGCGGGACTCGAAGTCCTGGATCTTGATGGCACACCCTTCTCCGGTTTCGAATTCGTCGGCGAGAAACCGACTCAGTGGGGTGAGGGGGACGTCATTCTGAACGAGTTTCTGGCTACGGATCTTCAGGCCAAAGTCGGAGACACCATTCATTTCACCTACCACACCATCGGGTCCCGAGGCGAACTGCCGGAACTGGAACGAACGGTGACCGTGCGCGGCATCGTGGCCATGACCGGCGCTGCGATTGACCGAACTCTGACCCCCATCGTGAAGGGAATTACGGACGTCGCTTCGCTGGCGGATTGGGACCAGCCTTTCCCGATGGATCTCGATGCGGTGACACCTCGCGACGACGAATACTGGGACAGCTACCGTGCCACGCCGAAGCTCTTCATGCCGCTCAAGACGGCTCAGACACTCTGGCCCAGTCGCTACGGATCGCTGACGTCACTTCGTCTAGCACCTCGCGAATCCGTTCCGGAGTCGGAAAGGAAGGACGCCACCCAGCGTACACACGAGCAGTTCACGGAGAAGTTGCTTTCGAAAATCGAGCCCGTGGAAGTCGGTTTGGCCTTCCAGCCACTGAAGGCGATTGGCCTTGCCGCGGCGAGTGGGGCGACGGATTTCTCGGGTTTGTTCGTCGGGTTCAGCCTGTTTCTGATCATCGCGGCCATGATTTTGATCGGCCTGCTCTTCCGACTGGGAATCGAGCAGCGGGTTCGGGACCTGGGGTTGCTGGGGGCAGTCGGCTTCTCGGCCCGACAGGTGCAGAGGCAGATGTTGCTCGAAGGATCGGCAACGTCACTCGTCGGGGGGCTGGTGGGTGTGCTGGTGGGTGTCTGGTACGCCAGGCTGATGATCTACGGACTGACGCACTGGTGGGTGGAAGCGGTTGGAACAAAATATCTGTCCCTCAAAATCCAGCCCCTGTCGCTTTTCACAGGATTTGCGATCGCCATCGGGGTTGCACTCCTGGCAATCTGGTGGGCACTGAGGCAGCTCAAACCATTGAGCCTTCGTGAGCAACTTGCAGGGGTGACAGAAAAGGACATTGACGTCGTGGCGCAGCGAAAGCGCGCTCAGCGAGTGATGAGGCGAGCCATCATCTGCACGGGACTGGCGGGCTTGCTGATGGCCTGTGCCGCAGTGGGGGTCTTGCCCGCTCCGGCGGCTTTCTTCGGAATTGGGATCCTCTTGCTGACCGCCTCGTTGTCGTTCTTGTCATCGCGACTGCAGAGTGACGAAGGCAACGGCGTGCGTGGGACCGGATCCATGGCTCTCGGACGTCTCGGGCTGAGGAATGCCGCCCGTCAACGCAGTCGAACGGTGATGACGGCTGGCATGATCGCAACTGCCACGTTTCTGATTATCACCGTGGCGGCATTCCGTCGAGATCCGACAAATGAATTGCCGGTGAAGTCTTCTGGTAACGGGGGATACACACTCGTCGCGGAATCGAGCAGTCCCCTGCTCTACGATATCAATACACCCGAGGGGCGTCAGAAACTGCAACTCAATCCACCGGAAGGTTCTCCGGGTGCGAGCGCACTGGCGGCGATGCATGTAGTCCCGTTTCGGGTCAAGCCGGGCGAAGATGCGAGTTGCCTGAACCTTTACCAGACGAAGGTCCCCACAATTCTGGGAGTTCCTCAATCGATGATTGACGAAGGCCGCTTCGCGTTCGCGATGGGGTCTTGGAGCGCACTCAATGAATCATTAACCCCGTCGGCCGTGCCCGCGTCTGCGGAGAGTTCGCCGAAGCCGGAGGAAACAGGGGCCACAGCCCGAAACGGATTGAGCGTTCCCAACATCCCGGTCCTCGGTGATTTGAACACCTTGATGTTTTCACTTCATAAGGGGATGGGAGCCGCCATCGCTGTTCCCGATGAAAATCATCCGCGGCACCAGTTGATCGTGAAGGGGATGTTTCAGGACAGCATTTTCCAGGGAGTCCTGGTCATGTCGGAGGAGAATTTTCTGAAGCTGTATCCCGAGCAGAAAGGCTTTCGATACTTCCTGATCGAAGTCCCACCCCAACAGGCGGAAGCGGCTGCGGCGCTCCTCGAAACCGAACTGGCGGAATACGGGTTCGATACGGAACCCGTGGCCGAACGGCTTGCCCGGTTCCTATCTGTGCAGAATACGTATCTGTCGACGTTTCAGACACTCGGAGGCTTAGGCCTGTTCCTGGGAACATTTGGACTTGCGACGGTCATGTTGCGGAACGTGCTGGAGCGGCAGAAAGAACTCTCGCTGCTGCGTGCCGTGGGCTTCCGCCAGCGCGGTGTCGCGATGCTCGTGCTCTGGGAGAATGCGTTTATTCTGCTGTGGGGCCTGCTTGCCGGTGCCGGATCCGCACTGTTGGCGACCGCCCCGAATCTGGTGAGTCGCGGAGGCGGGCTGCCCGCAGGTTCCATCTCAATCCTGCTGCTGATCGTGTTTGCAACCGGGATGATGGCGGCAGCCTTCGCTGTCCGCTCTGCCATCCGACTACCGATCGTTGCAACGTTACGAGGCGAGTAGGAATCGAGAAACAGGAAAGCGGAGCATGGGGCACGCTGATCGCCGGGCAGCGCATGACGAGTCAGCTTGCCGCCGCTTCGGCCAACCATTCGACAAACTGTGGATGCCCGGTCAGCTGTTTTGACAGCGAAGGATCCGCAAAGATGCGGACTCGTTTGACGTAGTCATCGAACTGAGTGCGGGCGAGCGCATTGACGACCGGCGAGACATGGCTGAGCGGGTAATACTTCCGCTCCTTGGGGTAGTAAATATCGACTTTAAATTCGACTTCCTTGTGGATCGGAGGTGCGTCGATCAGGACTGCGACGGGCCCGATGTTGCAGGACAGTTCGTGTGCTACACGTTCGGACAACCGTTCCGTCATGCGCTGCAGATCCGCGTAGGGACGTCCGGCAATTTGGCGGTAAAGTTCAGGCGTCTGATAGAGACTCAGCTCCAGGACTCGCTTGTAGAGCCGGCGTTTGGAGCCAAACAGCCCTTCCAGCAAGGGAGCGACGTCGGTTCCGGTACCGGCTTCACGAAGTTGCCGGATTACATCGAACTCACTCTGCTGGAACAGGACCGGCAGGTCGAGCGACTTGTGGAGTTCAAAGAAACTACGGGCAAACATACACGTTGACGAACGGACTGCATGGTGCCAGTAGACTTCGCTGAACATCACATAGCGAGCAAAGACCATCAATTCCGCAGCCGTCTTCCCCTTGGAACTGATGGCGAGACCATCCCCGGCCTCGTTGACCAGCAGGGATTGGATGAGTCTTGCTCGGTCGAAATTTCGTCCATAAGGGACGCCCGAATGAAGGCTGTCTCGTTCGAGGTAGTCCATCTTGTCGATGTCGATCGGTCCCGACAGGATCGACCGGGTCAGGCTGAGTGACGGAGACTGAGTCTTCGCAACCAGGACGTCCAGCACCTCTTCGGCTGTGATTCCCCATTCCGATCGGAGGACGGCACCCAGTTCTCGATCCGGTGAGAGAAACTCGGCGGCGAACTGTTCGTGAGGGGGAAGGTCGACGAGTCCCATATCTTCGATGGGATGGCAGAAAGGCCAGTGACCCAGGTCGTGCAGCAAAGCGGCGACGATCAGAACTTCTGCCTGGTGCGGAGAAACCGCCGCCGCGAATCGTTCGTCTTTGCCCAGCTGCCACAAAAACTTGAGTGCATTGTGAAAGACACCCAGTGCATGTTCAAACCGGCTATGGGTTGCACCGGGATAGATGCGGGACGCCAGCCCGAGCTGAGAGATGTGGCGCAATCGCTGAAACTCGGCTGTGTCGACGATCGAACGGACTCGCGGAGTGAACGGGACATCCAGTTGATGCGGAATTCGGACCAGTGGGCCACCCGCTTGGAGATCGAACAGTTCAGGAATCGAGCGATACGGATGCGACATCGTGAGGACGTGCGCCTTTCAGGATTGCATGATGATGGAGTCGGTCCACTGTTGTTTTACCGAATCTCATTTCGATTTGAGAGGTATGGGAACACGGAACCAAAGATCCGCCGGCGATCTCAGCTCGACCGGACGCGATAACCGATCTGCGTCAGCGTTTTCAGGGCACGTTCTGTCTGGTCCCCCTGGAGTTCGATGACGTCGCCATCGATGGTTCCCCCTGCTCCGCAGGCATTTTTCAACTGCGTTAGCAGCTTTGGCAGATCATTCTCCTTTGCCGGAAGTCCTTTGATCAGCGTGACCAGTTTTCCCTTCTTGCGTTTCTCGGTGGAGAGCCGAGCGGTCTGCTTGCCGGGATCGGTCCAGCCTGGGGCGACTTCGACAGGTGGACACTGGCATTCGGTCTCTGGGCGATCACAGCGTTCACAATGGGGCGGGCGATCGAAAATCGTTCCTGTGAGAAGTCCCATGGATTCAATCCAGCCAAAAACGATGGGGGTGGACGAGATTTGTCGTCTACTATCCGCAAATCGGATGCCTGAGGACTCGCTGGAAGCAGAAGTCGGCCTTCTGTCTGACGGACAGAAGGCCGACTTCTCGAAAGACAGCAGTGGCTTCACTGGCGAATCCGCTCGTGACAAACGGGGACCAGCGATACCACGGGAAGTTACGCCTGCGGCTCAGTCATGCTCCACGGATCGAGCGCCTTTGTCAGTTGGTCGTCTGGCAGTATGTTCTGTTCACGACACAACTGGCGGATGGTCTTACCACTCTTGAATGCTTCCTTGGCAAGGGCAGCGGCCTTTTCATAGCCAATGTAAGGGTTCAGACTGGTGACCATGGCGAGACTCTTTTCGACGCTTGCTTCGCAGGCTTCTGTGTTGGCTTCCATGTCCACAGCACACAGGTCGACGAATGCGGTGGTTCCCTGAGCGAGCAGCGCCACCGATTCCAGGGTTGCATGCCCCATGATGGGCATCATGATGTTCAACTGGAACTGGCCGCCAGTCGCACCGCTGAAAGCCACCGTCTGGTCGTTGCCGATGACGCGGGCAGCAACCTGCATCAGGCTCTCGCACATGACCGGATTCACCTTCCCAGGCATAATCGAACTGCCGGGCTGGCGGTCTGGCAGCATCACTTCGTAAAAGCCGCAACGAGGTCCCGATCCCAGCCACCGAATGTTGTTGGCGACGTTAAACAGGGTCGTGGCAATGGTGCGCAACTGTCCATGGCATTCGACCAGACCATCACGCTGGGCGTTTCCTTCAAAGTGGTTGACCGCTTCGATGAACTCGATGCCCGTCTCTTTCGCAAGCGCGGCGCAGGTGAGTCGAGAAAAATCGGGGTGGGTATTAATTCCCGTTCCGACTGCCGTTCCCCCGACGGGAAGTTCCAGCACAGCCTGCAGTGCCTGCTTTGCTCGTCCAACACTCAACTGCAACTGGCGGGCAAAGCCACCGAATTCCTGACCGAGTCGGAGTGGCGTTGCGTCGGCGAGGTGGGTTCGTCCGATCTTGATGATCTTGTCCCATTGAGCGGCCTTGTCACTGAGGACAGTGGCGAATCGTTCCAGGGCGGGAATCAGTCGCTGATGAATGGCGATCCCCACGGCAACGTGGATTGCTGTCGGGAAGGTGTCGTTGGTGCTCTGTCCCATGTTGACGTGATCGTTGGGATGAATCGGCTTCTTCATTTCGAAGCGATTCCCCTTCATGATTTCGATGGCACGGTTCGAAATCACTTCGTTGATATTCATGTTGCTGGACGTTCCCGATCCCGTCTGAAAGACGTCGATGGGGAATTCCGCGTCGAACTTTCCGGCAACGACTTCCTTGGCGGCCGTCAACATGGCGTCAACTTGTTCGGCGGTAAGCGGGTTCTTTCCCGTACCGGTGAGTTTGCCCAGATCGCGATTGGCGACTCCGGCAGCCCACTTGACCAGTCCCATGGCACGGATCATTTCGGACCTCAGCGTCCAGCCGGACACGGGGAAGTTTTCAACCGCGCGTTGTGTTTGTGCGCCGTAATAGGCCTTCGCTGGGACCTGGACATCACCCATCGAATCGTGTTCGGTACGAAATTCACTCATCAGAATTCGGCTCGGCTTTTGGAAACGTGACAAAATTGGGAGATCACAACCGCTGCGGGAGCGGGCGTACAACTTCCACTATAGCGTCCCTGACGTGTCATTTGGAGTTCACGCAACCCGAGCGAGGGGAGGTTCCCGAGACGACCCCGGGCGACGGAACAGATGCTGAGTTATTCCTGCTCAGCGTCACTGGCTTTTGTGTTGGCCGCCGATCGCGGGGGCTGGTCATCCGGGGTGACTCGGAGATACATAAGCGACTGACGAAGAATTTTAGCGGCGGCGGGTGCGGCGACTTTGCCTCCGAACGTCTCACCGCCCACCGAGGATTGATTGACCACGACCAGGATCAGCAGCCGGGGTGACTCGACGGGGGCCCCACAGACGAACGAGCTAATGTACTTCTCGTGCAGGTAGCCCCCCTCTGGTGACAGCGATTGGGCCGTGCCTGTCTTTCCGAACACGCGATAGCCGGGGATCTGTGCCTTTTTACCCGTGCCTCTGGTCACCACCTCCTGCATGGGCTGCTGAATCACCCAGCGTGCCGTTTCGCTCGAGACGGTGGTTGATTCGATGTGCGTAACTGCGGAGATCGAATCCTGATCCTCGACGAGGACAATGCGAGGGCGAATTAACGTGCCGCCATTGGCGAGAGCCGAATGGGCCGTAATCAATTGCAGCGGGGTTGTGGCGAGCTCATGTCCCATCGGAATCGATCCAGTGGAATAGGTCGTCCATTCGTTCAAAGGACGAAGAATCCCGGGCAACTCGCCAGGAAGTTCGATCCCCGTTTTGCGGCCAAAACCAAAGATTCTCGCCGCATCGTAGAGGCGTTCGTTGCCCATCTGCTCACCGATCTTGGCCATCCCGATATTGCTCGATTTGACCAGGACATCCGTCAGACTCAGTGGACCGTACCGATGATGGTCGTGTAGCACGCGCCGCCCCATCCGGTACTGACCGTTCTCGCAATGGAAGGTGTCTTGGGTCTGGATGATTCCTTCATGCAGGCCATAGCTGACGATCATCGGTTTGAATGTCGAACCCGGTTCGTAGATGTCAGCGATGACGCGGTTCTTCCACGATTCGGGGGATGCCTTTTCCGGGCCGTTCGGATCAAACGTGGGACGATTCGCCATGGCGAGGACATCCCCGTTGCGGGGATCCATCACCACGGCACTGCAGCTTTCGGGTTGCCATTCCTCCATGACGCGGTCGAGTTCGCGTTCGGCATAGAGCTGAATTACTGCGTCCAGAGTTAGTCTTACGACGCGGCCAGGCACGGCCGGTACGTCTTTGTTTTCGTCATTGAGGATCTCAATCACATGCCCGCGAGAATCTCGAGCCATCTGACGTCGGCCATGCTTTCCACACAGGATGGCGTCGAATCGCTCTTCAATTCCTCCACGTCCCACACCATCGATATCTCGCAACCCGAGCACCTGAGCGGCGAGGTCACCCTGGGGATACTCTCGCCGATACTCTTCGCGAAATCCCCATGTCGTCGCCGGCAACTTCAGCGCTCTCACGGCCTCGACTTCCGACTCAGTCAGGCGTCTTTTCACCCACAGAAACTGACGTTTGTCGTTCGACCGAATCTTGTCACGCAGATTTTCCGCATCGACTCCGATGACTTCAGCAAGCGCCGATGCGAACGCTTCGGGTTGAGTGATTCTCGCCGGGACGACGTACAGGCTGCGAGTCGTGAGCGTGGTTGCCAGCAGCCTTCCGTGTCGGTCAACGATATCAGCCGGTCGGACCCGAGTCTCTTCCCAGAATTCCCGCTGCTGTTCAGCCTTTTTGGCGAACTGGTCTTGTTGCCACCACTGAATCTGGATCAATCGAGCTGCCAGGACCAGCCAGCCGAGACCGAGCAGCGTCACTACCAGGCGTGCGCGGCCCAGTGAAGGGGTGCAGTCTTGATTGCAGGAAGCGCTTTCCATATCAGCCCGCCGTTTCCGCGGCGCGGTCCCACTGCATCAATGGGGCGCGGCGCTGATCCGAACGTTGTGGCCGGGCAGGACGTTCCAGGGGGAGTTCCCCACGTTCGAGTGGTCCCAGCAGGCGCTCGGGTGTCCCCAGTCGCTGGGCTTCCAATCGCAGGCGAACATGGGCATCCAGCAGGGCCTCCATGCGGAATTGCTGGTGACTGAGGGCCCGTTTCAGTTGCAAAATTTCCTTTTCGAGCGCCGTTCCAATCAGCGCAATCAGGACAATCAGGCAAAGAGCGAAACCAAAGCGGAAGAACATCGGACGATCCGTAGTGGGGAACTGGCCGAGTGGTCTCACCCCTATCGGTATTCGCGAGTGGCCCCCACCACCTGGACTCGGCTTGCGTCAGCGGGTAACCGCAAAACGGTGCCGATTTTGAGTTCATTACCGTCTTGGAGAACATTGCGGTTCATTTCAAGAATCTGGACCCACCGCGAGGAACGTCCCAGATGCGATTTGGCGATGTCCGACAGCGTATCCTGATCGGCGATGCGATACATCGGCTGACCGTCGCTGGAAATGAAGAAGCCTGCAGGATTCGCTTCCTCGGTATTGCGGGGGCGGGGGCGGGAGGTGGTCGTGCCGGGAGCCGACTCGGGCGCCGCAGGCTTGGGGATGACGTCGGAATACAACTGCTCCAGCACCGAGGCATCAGGAGTTTCGATAGTCGTTCCCGGTCTCATTCTTTTCGGATCAGAGATCATCTGTTGATTGTGACGAGCGAGAGCCATGTAGAACCGGCCTTCCCCATAGCGTTTGCGGGAGATCACCCAGAAGTTGTCATTGGGCTCGATCACATAGGTCGACCCTCGTGCCGTCGAAACCGTCCGGGTTGGCTCGGGTGAGAAAGGTGTTTCATCAATCGCCACGGGCGCTGGACGACGTTCACTTCCCGGGGGGGGCTGAAGCTCGGTGTCATACTCGCTCGTTTGATAGACTTGGCGATTTCGAGTTGGCGCAAGCGCAGGCGTGGTCTCGACCGGTTCCAGGTCCATCGCGCTTTCGGATGACGGGTCTTCATCGAATGATGGTTCGTCGACTTCTGACGTTTCCTCGTCCGCAGGGGGCATTACAAGCGGCCGAGGTTCTCGCTGGGGCTCGTCCTCCTCTGCGGAATCGTCCTCTGTCGGTTCGGTCTGCTCATCGAGATCGAATGGGTCCGGTGCTGGTATCTGAGCGGCTGCGGGAATCACTTTTGGAGTTTCAACCACCGTCGTGGCTTCAGCGAAATCTTCATCAAACGAGACGGTGTGGTTCTGCGGGGTTGACGCCTTGCGAACGGATGTCCGTTGCTGAGGTGAATCGAACTCCACTTCGTCCGATTCGTCCGACGGGAGTTTTGGAGGTGAATTCTTCCATTGAGTCGCCTTGAACTCGGACCCTCGTTCTTCCTTCATCCGGGGTGCCGTTTTCACTTCATCCCGAGCCAGAAGTTGCGAAACCGAGGGACGTTCCGTTCTCCGAAGTTCGCTCTGTTCCAGGTGACTCAGTTCTTCCTCGTCGGAAGCTTCCGGGACTTCCCGGGCCGATCGATCTTTCGGCGAATCCTGGACCGCCAGGCCCTCGAGGGGCCGGTGGATTCGCTGGTAGATCAGAAATCCGAACACGCCGACCAGCAGGGCGACCATCATCAGGCCGACTTTGGTTTCGCGTGTCATAGTGAGGTTCCTTCCTCGAAAGACTTGTTTTGACTGTTGGCTGAAAACGTTGTCGAACCGATGGTCTGGCGGATAGGTATTGCTTTATCTTCGATGGCCTGGGGCCGGCAAGTGGCGGCACCAGGTTTCACGGATCCCTGATGAGTCACCTCATCACGCTTTTTTCATTGCGACTCGCAGCTTGGCTGAACGACATCGGGGATTAAAACGCTGTTCCTGTGGCGATGCGACAATCGGTTTGGATGTGAGATTGTCCCATCGCTGCTTCTGACGAAATTCATTTTTAACGATGCGGTCTTCGAGAGAATGAAACGTAATGACGGCGAGCAGGCCACCGACCTTCAAGGACTGGAAGCAACTCGATGCAATCCCTTGCTGGACATGATCGAGCTCGTGATTGACCGCAATCCGCAGGGCCTGAAACACGCGCGTGGCCGGATTCTTGTCACTGGGGCCCTGGCGGCGAATCGAAGGACATTCCGAAACGGCAGTAGTGAGATCCAAACCTGTACGAATAGGGCGAGTGGACCGCAATTTCACAAGGTATTCCGCGAGCGGCCGGGCTAATGGCTCTTCACCGTATTCACGAAAGATCTCTTCCAGTTGCTCAGCGCTCCCTTGGGCCAGCAGGTCCGCAGCGCTTTGTCCGGTGGAAATGTCGAATCGCAAATCAAGAGGGCCGTCACTACTGAAGCCGAATCCGCGCGATCGATCAGAAAGCTGATCCGATGACAGCCCGAGGTCCAAGAGGATGCGATCAACGGCGTCGATTTTTAGTTCGGCAAGGATCGCAGGGAGTTTGACATAACTCGCGTGGTGCAGCGACACGTTTTCGCCAGCGACCCGCTTCGCGGCGTGTGCCAGCATCATCGGATCGCGATCCAGTCCAATGAGTCGACCCTGCGGGCCAATCGCTTTGAGAATCTCGCTACTGTGGCCACCTGCACCCGCAGTTCCATCCACAACCACCATTCCGGGAGCCAGTCTGAGGTGTGCGAGCACTTCACGAACCATGACGGGGACGTGAACGGCTTGCGATTCATGACTGGGCGAATGAGGCTCCATAGCAATTTCAACGTACAAAGGGCTGGGGTGAAGGCGTGTTGCGAGTGACTCGATCGGTTCCGTGCGAAAACACGCGGTTTGGGCTTATAAGAAAGGACTCGGAATCTGTGAAGACCAGTTTCCGCCGAGAGATCCCACCGCCCCTGTAAAACAGGGGCAGACTGATCGAACGAACAGATCCCGCGCCCGTTCACCATCCCGCCTCAAGAGATCGTTTGGTCCGGATCGTAACAGCACCGGCGCCAATTCTTCCCGGCCGCCACAGGTCGTCGGGAAAACAAGAAGGAGGGCTACCGATCAGTTTATCCAATGCTGCCTGAGGTCTGCTTCACGATTCAGGATTTGCCCGGCGTGCCGTTTCCCTTGTTTTGATGGGAAAATCTCACTTTGCCGGGTACTAATTTCCTTCGGCGCGAGGTTTGCTACGTACTGCTCATCAACTGAAGTTCTAAACCAATTCCCCATAAGATTGATGAGTACACAATGGTCACACTTTCTCAAAGAGATGGAGTTTTGGTAGAGGTTTTCGAAGACCGCGCGAGTGCTCAGTCTGCCGTGAGAAACCTGCGAAACGCGGGATTCGGTGACTCGCAATTGCAGGTGTCGCACGTCGACGGTGAGCTTTTAGAAGACCCAAGACCCGAGAGCAAACTGACCCCACGCACCCTTTTGGGTCTGGGGATCGGAGCCCTCTGTGGGGTGGGAATGCTGTCAGGCATTGTTCCTGCCATGGAAACAAACCTGATGAGTCCCGTGATGACGGCTGGGACGTTCGGCCTTTTGTTTTCCGGGGCTGCCGCCGCAGTGACTGCGGGCGGAACCAATGGTACCACTGGATATCCATCGACGAAGGGGTTGGACCACTCCACGGGCCCTGCGGAAGTGATCGTCCTGACTGTTCGTGCCGGTGCTCGTGAACAGGTGGCTTTGTCGGTCCTCAATCAATTCCGCGATCGTACCTGATCACCGAGTGACGTCTCGACGCGGATTCTCTACTTTCTTCTGTCCTGGAACGACCAACGCGTCGTTCCTTTTTTTGTAGATGGTTCACACGTTTTCGATCTTCACCTGGGCGGTCATGTTGATGAAATCACCCGTGAGACCGGTAAACAAGCCTGATACGGGCATCACCCCGCGCGGATGATGGCTGACTCCGACCAGAATATGCTTTCGCGAAACAATTTCGCCGAGGGTCGGGTCGTAGCCCCGCCAACCGATAATGGGAAGATAAACTTCGGTCCAGGCGTGCATCGCTGCTCTGCCGGCCTCTGATGCCGGGCAATCGAGATAACCACTGGCAAAGCGGGCGGCGAGCCCCAGTCCCCGCGCGGCGTCCATCATCAACGTTGCTGTATCGCGACACGAACCACTGCTGAGATTGATGGTTTCTGCAGGCGACTGGACTCCCTTGGCATAGCGCCGCTGGTATTTGATCTTCTGGCAGATCGTCGAACAGAGGTCCGATAACACTGATTCCGCGTCGTTCGACGAACGGATCGCAGGTAACCCGTTCAGCCACGTCTGCACCTGAGGGACATCATCGGGGTAAGAGACAGCTTGGTACGCAGCGACGAGGTGGGATTCCAGCGTATCGTAGTTCAGAGGGAGCGGGACTCGTGGAGTCGCGTCGTTGCGAGGGACTTCGTCTGCAAAAGTACGATGAACGGTAACCGTACTCGTTATTTCCAGGGTACTCGCGCTTTCGACGAAACTCACGAGGGCGACAGAGTTGTTATAGATGTCGTGAGCCCACTGAATCTCGTGACGCGGCGAGATGGCAATCTGCATGTTCTCGACTCGCAGGTTGTGACCTTCTCTTGGGCGAAGCACAAGCCGATGCTGACCCAGCGTGACGGGCTGTCGATAGGAATAAACTGTTCGATGCTCAATCCGGTTGACTAACAGGAGATCAGCCACACAACTATCCTCGGGGTGAAGGATCGATTTGATGTCGAAAGCGTCAGGATACCGGGGCTATTTGGTTTCTGAGTGGGTGAAACCCGGCTTGATTTGCTCGTGGAATCCGGCGAGAGCCGCGAACAACAACGCCTGAGGGTGAACTCTGCATCAGACGTCACCGCCGATTGCTCCCACTCACGCGTCACTAATGAGATGGAACTGCAATCGCAATCTTTCAGACTGGACTGTTTGTTTGTCCCAACTCAGACCCGCCCTCGCAAAGTCCAATGACCAAAGAACCTGCCGCAGCCCAAAGGCCAGCGGCAGGCGACACAACACATCTGCTATTTGACACCTGTTATTTGCCGGCATCTTTGATCTTCTGTCCGGCCGCCTTCACGGCTTCACCGGTGTTCTTCGCCGCCTTCGATGCGGCGTCGGCGGCCTTATCCGTCAGGTCCTTTGCTGACTGGGCTGCCTTGTCGATGCCCGACTTCACGTTCTTCGCTGTATCAGCCATTTTCAAACTCCTCTGAATTGAGTGGGGAATAAGCAGTGGAACAGAAAGCACTTTGCGTGCCACTGACGATTGCCCGGCAGGAAGCTCAACCAGAGAGTGCTCTCTCGAGGGCTCGTGCTCATCCCAGATCGCCGGGAGAAGGCGTTGCCTGGTTCGATCCCCATCGAACGATCCGAACAATCCCCTGGGGGTAACTCATCTTCGCGCAATGCGTCTCCCGCGAGTACAAGTCCTGCCTGTGTCAGACTCTGAAAGTCCATGTGGAGAAACTCGTCGCCACGCAGGGCATTGGGGGATTCGCGTGCTCGCAAGTTCTCGACGGAGACGTGAGGCGCAAGTTCAAGAAGTGCGAAAATCCCAGGACCGAAATTTTTGACTTTCACATGAATGTGAAGGAACGATGACAAGGGCGAGAGGGAACCAGTAAGAACCGAAGTCGGGGGTCCTGCGCTCTCGTGTATCCGTGAGAAGTAGCCAGCATGATGAATCCCGTGGAACTGGTCGTCGGACTGATCCTGGCAGCAGCCGTCCTGTCGACATTGGCCCGCAAGATCAAGATCCCTTATCCCGTGCTCCTGGTGATGGGTGGGATTGTCCTCGGTTTCGTCCCCGGTTTGCCCATCGTCCATATTCCACCGGACATCGTATTTCTCGTCTTCATTACACCCCTCGTTTACATCGCTTCGACGCGGACGACACTCCGCGATTTCCGCTCGAACTTGCGGCCGATCCTTGTTCTGTCGATTGGTCTGGTTGCCGCCACACTGGTTGTGGTCGCAGCCGTAATGCACTGGAGTGTGCCGGGACTTGGCTGGGCAGGTGCCTTCGTACTGGCGTCGATTATTGGTCCTACGGATACGATGGCCGTCACAGCGATCTCGAGTGAGACGGCGATTCCGCGCCGTATTGGAACGATTCTGGAAGGGGAGAGTCTGATCAACGACATCGTGGCGCTGGTTGCCTATAAGATGGCAATCGATGCGGTGTCGAGTGGATCAATTCCGGTTTCGACCGCAGTGATCGCCCTGATCTGGAACAGCGCCGCCGGAATCGCTGTCGGGTTGGTGGTAGGAATTGCTGCGTGCCAGATTCGAAAGCGGTTAGAAGACCAGGTTGAGAGCGTCAGTGTGTCATTGCTGACTGGCTATGCCGCCTACCTGGGAGCCGAGATGCTGGACGCTTCGGGAATTCTGGCGACGGTCACTGCGGGCCTGTATGTCGGCAGGCAGCTTTCACGAATCCTTTTGCCCGAAGGACGAATTCAGGCGTACTTCTTCTGGGACACGGTGACGTTCCTGATTGAAGGTCTGGCCTTTGTACTGATTGGTCTGGAATTGCGGACGATCATGGAAGACCTTGGCAACGTTCCCTTCTCGCAGCTGGTGGCGTATGGTCTGTTAATCAGTGTGACTGTCATCCTGCTGAGACTTGTCTGGGTATTTGGATTTGCGTACCTGCCGCGCATTTGGCCGGGCACACACCAGGATGCGGAACCTCCCTATGTCTGGCAGCATGTATTGCTGTTGGGGTGGGCCGGAATGCGGGGTGTTGATTCGCTCGCCGCGGCACTGGCGATCCCGTTGGTGATGTCGGGCGGCCAGACCCCTTTTCCCGACAGAAATCTGATTATGTTTCTGTCATTTTGCGTGATCGTGGCCACGCTGGTTGTACAGGGACTCAGTCTGCCATTCCTGATTCGGCGGCTGGAACTCAAGAACGATAATCAGGACGAAGTGGAAGAAGGACTGGCGCGGATCGCTGCTGCGGAAGCGGCGCTGCATCGCTTGGAACAGCACGTCGTCGCCCGCGATGTGGATCCTGAAGTCCTGGACGAACTCCGTTCGGCTTACGGGAAAAAGCTTCAGCAGGCCAACGCGCAGCTAAATCCCGCTGATTGCCAGGAGAACTCGATGTGTGCAGACGCTGTCCGGCAACTGCGTGAAGAGCTGCTCATGTCGGAACGGCAAACCGTGATTGAACTACGCGATCAGGGGAAAATCAGTGATGACGTCCTGCGCCGCATCGAGCGCAGTCTCGACTACGAGTTTCTCCGCCAGCAGGGCTAAGAGGATTTCGGCCAGATGCGGAATGCTTCCTGACAAGGTTCCAACGAAATTGAGTACGGGACGCCAAGAGTCATGCCGCTGTGGGGGGTGAGGAGCCCCTAAGACGCATCGAGCTGCTTGAACCATGATGTCCAAGCAGCTCGATGCTCGTGTTTCGTCGACATGGGATCATCTCGTCTGAGCCTGGTAGCGAAACAGGTCAAGACGCTCGATCCCTGTTCGATTCAGGAAACCTTCGCTGCGCAGTCACGGACGTGCTTCAGACAGGCTTCGATATCCGAAAGTGGATTCTTGGCATTTTCTTCGTACTCGATGGCCACGCAGTACTGGTACTTCAGTGCTTTCAGCGCCTTCAGCAGTTCGGTCACCTTCAGATCGCCTTCGCCTGCGATCTTGAACTGCTTCTGTCCCCCTGGAAGCGACTTGACGTCTTTCAGGTGAACGCCGAAGACGCGCTTTCCGAGTCGCTGAACGGCTTCGACGGGGTCTTCATCGCTGCGCAGAAAGTGTCCCGTATCAACGCAGGCGCCGATCTTCGGGTGCCGATCTTTCACCACTTTCTCGACATCGCTGATCTTGTCATACCGATGGCCGGGACCATGGTTGTGGATCGCAATGGCAACGTCGTATTCGGCCACCAGTTTGTCGAGCAGATCGAAGGTCACTTTGTCTGGATTGGGGTCAGCGCTCAGTGACTGAATTCCCATTGCTTTGGCGAAGTCGAATCGCTCACGGGCTGCTGTCTCATTCCCATCGAATGGCAGCACACCGTACGAGAGAAGTGTTACGCCACCTTTGGCGAGCAGTTCTTTCTGTGACTCGATGTGCTTGGGAACGCTGCTCATGGGAAGGTGGCCGGGGAACGCTTCCCAGTACTTCAGACCCAGCATCTTTGTCTGTTCGAGTGCTTCTTCAACTTTGAATTCCCGCAGAGAGTAGCTTTGCAGCCCCATCTTCAGGCCGAGGTAAGGATCTTTTGCCCCTTCAGCGAACGAAATCCCTGAAAAGACAGAGGAGGCTGCCGCAAGCGTGGAAGCCTGCAAAAAGGTGCGGCGATTGAGCTGGTGTGACATCGGCTGTTCCTTCATGAGTCGAGTTGTCTAACGTCAAAGTTCCCGGTGAAAGGACCCTCGTCAAACGGCTTATATCGGCCACCGTCGGCAGACGATCTGGCCAGGCCGGAGCGGGAGGAGGATTTCACCCTTGAGGGAACTCGCTTGCATGGGCGACATCAAAATACCGATCCGAAGCGGGAACTGCGAATCCCACGAAGCGGATTTAGGCCCCCTTCTCCCGAAAGACTTCCTCGGCAATGCTGTAAGAATCGCTGGTTCGTCCCGTGTAGTAAACGAGCAACTCGGCCAGCAGACCCAGCGAAATCGCTTGTGCGCCCAGTATCGTCAGTGCGATCGAGTAAGCGAGCAACGGGCGATTCCCAATCGGAGTCGGTTCCCAGATGTGCAGTGCGTGCATGAGCAGCCACGTCACCGCCAGATATCCCAGCCCGGCAAAACCGAGACCAAAGGCACACAGCCCGATCGCCCCCAGCATATGTTGAGGTCGCTGACCGTACCCTGTCAGAAATGCCACGGTCATCAGGTCTAGGAAGCCGCGCGTGAATCGGCGGAAACCATACTTGGAGTGCCCATGCTTACGCGATCGGTGATGGATCCCGATCTCGGTCACGCGGAATCCCCGTGCATGTGCCAGCACCGGGATAAAACGGTGCAGTTCCCCGTAGATCCGAATCTCTCGACCGACTTCGGCACGAAACATTTTCATTCCGCAGTTGTGGTCATGCAGGATCAGTCCGGTTAGCCGGGAAACGAGCGAGTTGAAGACGCGACTGGGATAGACTTTGTGCCATGGATCCAGTCGTCTGACTTTCCAACCATTCACGACATCAAAGCCGTCATTCAACCTTGCGAGAAACCTCGGTAGTTCTTCGGGGTCGTCCTGCAAATCTGCGTCGAGCATGCAGAGGATGTTCCCTTTGGCTGCCGAGATTCCCGCCGTGAGCGCAGCCGCCTTCCCGAAGTTGCGGCGAAAGCGGATGCCGCGCACGCGATCGTCGAAAGTGACGAGTTGTTGAATCTCTTTCCATGAGCCATCGGTCGATCCGTCGTCGATATAGATGATCTCGATGGCCAGCTCGTTCTCAGCAGCGACGCGATTGATCTGCGAGTAGAGTTCGACCAGACTTTCGGCCTCGTTGAAAGCCGGAATGATGATCGACAATTGCATGAGTATCTCGTTGGGTCGGAACGCGCAGATCGAATGCTAGCGGGGGGATCAGGATGCGTTGAAGACGGTTTGAGGGTATGGATGATAGATAACTTGTGCCCACGCTCGATTCCGTTCCGGCAGCGTGCCGTATCCCCACGAAGGGTTTTACGGGCAGCAATTATTTTTTCGGCTTACTCGAAGCGCTGGGTTTTGCGGTGGGCTCGGTCACCTTGCCGTTGTCGGAATCGCCTTTGGCAGAATTCTCGGCCTTCCGTTTCGCAATTGCCGCTTCGCGGGATTTCTTCTCACGTTCTGTACGATCGCGATTGGCCTTAATGCGCATCTCGCGCTTCTGCTTCTCTTGTGCTGCTTCCGCTTCGGCCGCTTTCTGCATCTCCTGGGCAACCGCTTTTTGCTCTTCCGCCTGCATCTGGGTCTGCAGTTTCATTTGCTGCTGGTAGTTTTTTCGAGCTTGTGAGATCGCGGCATTGCGGGCCACTCGAGAATGGGGGATGCCTGCGTCTGCACTCATCGGGACGGCCAGTACGATGGAAGCCAGGATGCACGAGGCCAGTCGGAGAAGTCGTAAGGAAGTCATCGTATGCGTTCCCGATTGCGGGTCAGGAAATTTCGACCGGTTCAACCACAAGGCTGCGGAGAAGTTTTCTTTGCGAGTCCATGATACTCAGCGCGTTTCTGAACAACAATCTCGAAGTCCAGATCGAAACTCATCCAAGCTGGACTGACGTCGATTACGTCGGTGGCTTTAAACCATCAACAAAAATTTTGTCCTCGCTTGCAGTTCTTTCCCATCCGTAACATCCTGACCCCTTCGAGGTGAAAACAAGGATGATCCCCATGAAAGACATGAGAGAGGAGCCTTCGCCGATGGCGAGTCGACTGGTCTGCCTGCTTGCGACGTTTACGATTTCTCTATGCGGTTTTGCTCCTGCCGGAGCCGCGTCAGAGCCTGTCAAGCTGATCTTTGATACCGACATGGGCAACGACGTCGACGACGTTCAGGCGCTGGCGGTCATCCATGGGCTGCAGTCGCGCGGCGCGTGTGAACTGCTGGCGGTGACCATCACAAAGGACAGCGAACTGGCAGCCCCCTTCGTTGATCTGATCAACACATTCTACGGTCGTGGCGATATTCCGATTGGAGTCGTTCGACCCGGGAAAACTCCTGATCCGTATAAATATCTCCCCATGGCCGCGGAAAAGAAGGATGGAAAATTCCGTTACCCCCACGACCTCGAAGGCAACAGCAAAGCGCCTGAAGCGGTCGCGCTGCTTCGTAAGACGCTGGCGGGACAACCGGATCAGTCTGTGACGATCGCTCAGGTTGGTTTTTCAACCAATCTGGCCCGACTGCTCGATAGCAAATCGGATAGCGCATCTTCCCTGAGTGGGGTCGAACTGGTCAAGAAAAAGGTGAAGCTGCTGTCTGTGATGGCGGGCGCATTCACCCCGATCGATGGCAACGCACACTACTGTGAATACAATGTTGTGAATGACATCGAGAACTGCCGTAAGCTCGCCGAGGAATGGCCTACGCCGGTTGTCTGGAGCGGGTTCGAGATCGGGATCGCTGTCCCCTACCCCTCGGAAAGTATTCTCAAGGATTACGGGTACGTCGCGGATCATCCTGTCGCCGAAGCTTACCATCGCTACGATCCACCTCCGGCAAACCGTCCCACCTGGGATTTGACGAGCGTTCTTTACGCTGTGCAACCTGATCGACACTTCTTCGATCTGTCGCCCAAAGGAAACATCGTTGTCGAGGCTGACGGCTTCACCAGGTTCACTCCGGCTGAGAATGGACGGCATCAATACCTGAAGCTGACTGACCAGCAGAAGCCCCGTACGTTGGAAGCACTCGTGCAACTGTCGAGTCAACCTCCGCTGAAGTAAGTCGGCGGGCGATATCGTTTCGTCAGGCAGGTCAATGTGAAACTGTGAACGAGCGCTCGAGCAATGCTTTCACCCCAAGGAGAATTCTCATGAATTCAGAATCCGTTTCGCGTCGTGAGTTTCTTTCGACCTCGGCAGCGGCCGCGACGGTGATCATGGGAGCACCGATGGTTCTGACAGCGGCGAAAACCGACAAGCCGTTGATCGTGGGAGAAGGCGAACATCAATTTGAAGTTCAGCACGAGTGGCCCCAGCTTCCTGACAAGTTCACATGGCAGACTACCCATAACGTCGCCACCGACAAGTCAGGAAACCTGTACGTCATCCACGAAGGTCGGACTGACCTTAAAGATCACCCCGCGATCTTCGTTTTCGACTCTGAAGGAAAGTATATTCGTTCGTTCGGAGCACAGTTTCAGGGTGGCGGCCACGGGATCGAGATTCGTCAGGAAGGAAACGAAGAATTCCTGTACGTCTGTGCTTATCAGAGCCTGAAGACGTTTGCCAAGATGGACCTCAAAGGAGGGATCGTCTGGCAGCAGTACGCACCAATGGAATCAGGCGTCTATGCAGAGGGAGAAAATACTCGACCTGAAGATCGTCCTGATCCTGCGAAGGTCTGGGGAGCAGATCGATTTCTTCCTACCAACTTTGCATTTCTGGATGATGGTGGGTTCCTGCTGATCGACGGGTACGGAGCATCGTACGTTCACCGTTACGACAAGAACGGCAAATGGGTCAGCTGCTTCGGAGGTGTTGGCAACGGCGAAGGAAAATTTGCCACACCGCACGGCATCTGGGTTGATAAGCGTTCCGGTCGCGAACCATCCATCGTCGTCTGCGACCGGGCTCATCACACGTTGCAGTACTTCACCATGGACGGGAAGTACCTCGAAACCCTCACGGGTTTCGGCCTGCCCGCGAATGTTGAGACCTGGAAGAATCTCATGGTCGTTCCAGAACTGCACGCGCGAGTCACGCTGCTCAATGAAAAGAATGAAGTTGTCGCTCGTTTGGGCGACGATGTGGCGCGGGTCACGTCAGACAATTTCACGATCCGGGGTGACAAATCCAAGTGGCAGAATGGAAAGTTCGTCCATCCACATGACGCCTGCTTCGCTCAGGATGGTAGCCTGTTCGTGGCGGAATGGGTCGGCACGGGTCGTGTCTCCAAACTGAAGAAGCTCACCTGAGGCGGCTAAGGGACCGACTGTTCGCTGTTCCGAGAACCCGACGGGTCGTCTGTCACAGTCATTCGGAGTCGGGTGCAAGGGTCAGCGTGGAACGTCGTCCCGTCCGCACATGGGATCATCAAAAAGTGGGGAAACCCGTCCGAATTGAGAACGAATGGTCCCTGCGGACGGGGCCTCAAAGACAGCTACACCCCAAGACAACTGCACAAGGGACCAAAAGGTTAACATGGATTCTAAGTACGCGATCGCTGATACATCACAAATTTTCTCTCCAGCACTACTCGTCTACCGTGACATTGTTGTTCGTAATCTGGAGAAGATGATTAAGATCGCCGGAAGTGCGGAGCGGCTTCGACCTCACTGCAAAACGCACAAGATGGCTGCCGTCACAAAAATCGAACTCTCGATGGGCATCAAGAAGCATAAGTGTGCCACGTTTGCGGAAGCACAAATGCTGGCGGATTGCGGCGTGAAGGATATTTTTCTGGCCTACAACCTGGTTGGCCCCAACATTCAACGGGCGGTCAAATTCCTGCAGACCTATCCTGATGTCCGTTTCAGCGTCACGGCTGACGATGAACTGATGATTGCGGAACTCAGTTCAGCAATCTCCGCCGTCAAGGGAACGATTGGGGTGTTTCTCGACGTGAACTCGGGTATGCACCGTACGGGAGTACTACCCGGTCCGCGAGCCGCCGAGCTGTATCAGCAAATCATCGACGCCCTGGGCCTCGAGCCGCGTGGTTTCCATCTTTACGATGGTCATAATAACCAGACGAGTCTCGAGGAACGCACGGCTGCCGTGCATGCGTGCTGGCAAAGTGCGGCTAAACTGCGAGACGAATTTGTGGGGCGCGGTTGGCCGGTTCCGGCGATCGTCTGCGGCGGTACAGGGTCGTTCCCTGTGTACGCCAAGCTGAATGATCCAGCAATTGAACTGGCACCGGGGACGTGTGTCTTCCACGATTCCGGGTACGGGACGGCCTTTCCTGACATGGACTTTGAGCCGGCGGTCCTCATGCTGACTCGCGTGATCAGTCGGCCGGGCATTAACCGTTTAACGTGCGATCTGGGTAACAAAGCCGTCGCTTCGGACCCTCCTAAAGGACAGCGAGCCTACTTCCCGGACCTGCCCGACGCGGTACAGGCGATTCATAATGAAGAGCACATGGTTCTGGAATCACCGCTGGCTGATCAGTATCAGCCTGGTGCCGAACTGTATGCGGTTCCCAAACACGTCTGCCCCACGTCCGCCTTGCATAAACAGGCTTACGTCATCGAAGGAGGCAAAGTGGTTGATCAATGGGACGTCACCTCACGTGACCGCTGTTTGACGATCTGAATCAGGGCCGACGGGCGACTTTTACACGTGCAGTCGCCCGCTTCGAACGCTATGAGTGTGACCATCTGGTTTGGACGGAATCGGTTGTGCGGTCGGTCGTCCGGTGAGATCCGGCCCGACGGACCGCACGATCAGGATCAGGCGAGTGCACTCACGAAGCCCCTGCTCGGCCCAACTCCGTAGTTGCTCTGGATTGAAGCCGTATGGAAACGACCATCCATCGCTCGTTTGCGGCTTCCTCACCCTGCACGGGGAAAATAAAGACATCGTGGCCGCGAGCCGATCGTTACTCGTGATCCGTTCGCACTGACAACTCCTCTGGCTCTCAGAGTGTTGTGGCTGGCTTACGTGATGTCTGCGATATCAGCATTCGTAGAGCCAGGACAATCATGAGCAGTGGCCCGAACGCACTGGGGGTGAGGAAGAACCACCAGATCAATGCCAGCAGCAGCCACGAAATGGAAATATGCCGATCCAGGAATTGGCCCCACTTCACCCGAATGACTTGTCGCAGTAGCGGGACAAGGATCAGTGCCAGGAGGCACGACACTGTGCACAGCAGCCACGTGTCGTTGATCTGAACAATGTTGATTCGGCCTTCGTGTTGACTGAGTCCTCGAATGCAACCTTCGCAATCGGCAGGAGGCTCTTCCAGCAGGCGGGACTGCCAACTGATCTGCGGTGCGTCAGGAACGGGTTCTAATTCATCGATCGCTGCAATGATGTCACTACGCCGTTGAAGTCGTGCTTCCGTCTGCTTGGTTGGTGACGACAGTTCTCTCGTCACATGGGTGAGCAGACGTGTTTGTAGCTGATCAAGTCTCCATCGATTGGCAGCCGCTCCACGCGTTTCGGGTCCCAGTGCCTGGTGGCGTTCCAGCAGGGTTTCCAGTCGGTCCAGTCCCTGATCGAACGAATTGACTTCGGTCAGTCCTGACCGTGCCCACAATCGGATGGAATCATCAGGGAGGATTGTGATGAGGTTCCGTTCGAGCCGGATTCCTGTCGGCCAGGGGAATGTCTCCGTGGGGGTCGAGTTCATGCGGAATGAGGACGATGAGTCCGCTGTCCATGCCAAAGTGAGAAGTGATTCCGTACCCGCATCGGTCATCGGAATCGTCAATTTCTGTCCGACAGGGTCCATCAACGGAAGCGGATGATCATCCAGGAAGATTGCCGTGATCACCGTGCCCGCAGGCAGCTCGAAATCCAGATCTGTTCTGACACTCGACAGGAAGGCTTGCGTGATTCCGGCACGCTGGCCACTCCAGTGCAGCCACATTCGCTGATCCAGCAGTCGCACCGATGCTTCGCGCAGGTGCGGTGTAACGACTTCACGCTGGATGCGGACCGAAGGACCAGTGACACGAAAAGCCGTCCCGGCACCTGGAATCTCTTGAAAGAAACTGGTCGACCATTGGGGCAGGTCTGCGACTCGTACTTCACGCCCGCTGGCGGCAAACCAGACATCTTCAGGCTCGATCACGAGCAAGGTTTCGTGAGTGTTGGAGTTGAGCGGGACTGGCAGCGGCAGTCCCCAGTCGGACGCTTTGGGCTCGGCCAACGTCATCTCAAACTGAACGGAAGTTGTTCCCGAACCGTCACCACGATTGAGCAGAAGGTCCAGTTGCCTCCCCCCTTCGGTCTGGTCGCGCCAGGCAGGTTCTGCGTTATCAACGGTGACGCTTTCAATGGCTGTAAATGTCTCCGGGAAGTTGAGCCCCATTCGCATGGGTGATTCTCCTTCGGGAGTCATCTGGATGCGGTACTTCAAATTCCATTCCCCCGTATCCAGCCGGCGAAGAACAGCAGTCGCACGTGCCGTACACCGCGAGTGACGGGATGACGTTTGTATGGTTCCCCTTACGACGGGATCTGTCAGCAGAAATCGTCCGAGCAGAATTTGTCCGTCCTGTTCGAAGTTGACTGTGCTCAGTCCTTCCGTATCGGCCTTCCAGTCACGTGCGGGGGTCAGCACGACGTCGACTTCGGGATCGCGGGTGAGCGTGAGCTTTGAATTCGTGACATCACAGTCTTCGGGGCGGACGAACGGCAAGTTGATCTGGACCCCTGAACGGATAGGCAAGCTGCCGCGGAGGGAAATTGTTTGCCGCCCCTGGGTCTTGTCATGAAAAATAACGATGCGCGAGGGATTCGTGCGTGACTCGGCCCAGCGAATCCGGCGTTCCGCGCCGTTCTCGATGACCGAAACCTTCTCTACCCGCAGTCGCCGATCGACATCGAGGACCGTCTGAAAAACAGGTGCCAGCGAGGTTTCAATCTCTCCGACAAGCGACCATTCCATTCGCCGCTTGCCAATCGATCCTGATTGTCGCCACTGCATCGCTCGGCGACGGGGCTGATACGGGACCAATGAGAATGTCGGGGCCGCGGCCGCACGTAGCTCAAACGCGGTTTGTGCCTGGGTTGGAACGACGGTCTCCAGCAGGACGGGGGCCGTCGCGTCGATCCACGCTTGCAGGTAACTCTCTGGCGAGATGCTGTTGACGTATTCGGGGTCCAGATTGCCCGCTTCGACACGGAAGTCCGATGGTGCGGAGATTCCCCACCAGTTTCGTTCAAAATGCCAGACGAGCGTCTCAGAGCCTGCCAGCCCAAACCGGGGGAGTACGGTCTGGACCAGTGAGTCGGCCTGAATCAGCAGCAGTGTCCCATCGACAATGATCTGAGAACGCCGGGGGGACTCGAAAATCAGCCTCAGACGACGCTGGCCAGATGGAAGGACAATCACGTCACTTCTCAACAAATCGTCGTCACGTGAGTGAACGCGACGGACAATGGCGTCGGTGGGAAGTTCGAACTCCAGTGCCTCCAGGCTTCCCTCTTCGACATTGGCGACGAGATGAAACCGAAGTTCAACGCTGGAGGGGCGAAGTTCGAGATGCTGCAGCATCGATGCCGTTGCATTGAGGACCTTGGGAGGAGGTGCAGATTGACCCCAGCGAGCAGAAATCAATGAGGTCAGGCCCAGGTCCGTTTCGATGCGGTAACGATCCGGATCTCGTTCGGACGCACCCCGCGCACCGGTGACCTCGGCATAGGGATAGGGCTCAGGTAGCAAGAGGGTGAGGTGGCTGTTGACCACGCTCGGGATGGCCAGATCCAGCGTTCGACCCCCGGGGCGCGGCTTGCGAAGCCGCAGTTCGATCCTGAACGTGGAGATCCTCTCCTCTTGAAGCTCATCGGCAGCACTGACGGATTCGTCCGACTTGAAACTCGATTCGGGCCGCATCAGCTCGATCGAGTAGCCCTTTCCATTCGGCAGTGAGCCGATCGGAGACGGCTTACCGTTGACCAGGCATGACTCGGCATCGGGCAAGCTCACATCGGCCAGCGCCAGTTCTACCAGGACACTCGGGTCTGACGAGGGGAGCAGATGGACGACGTAGCTGGCCAGGATATTCCAGTGACTTTCGTTCGTTCCCCGCAATTCATAGTTCGCGGCTGAGATCAGATAATCGGGGGTAGCCCCTCGTTCGCTGGCAAGTTCTTTCCATCGTGACAGGACGTCTTTGGGTACATAAACGAAGGGGAGTGATTCGGAGGGATTCCCTTCTTCGTCGACGGGGATGTAGACACGGGGAATCGTCTGGACCAGACCCGCTTCGCCACCTGCCTGCCGGGCAAATGCGGGCGTCGATGAAACTAACGACAATCCCGCGAACGTGATGCCCCCCAGCAGGCAGGCCGTCAGCGTTGCGGGCAAGGTACGTAGAGATGAGCCCATCGATTCCGCTGGAGGTTTCACTGGAGTGAGTAGCCGACGGGGAATCAACAAGGCAATCAGCGTTCCCGCCACGGCGCCTCCCAAGAAACCGGCATACGGCATGGGGGCCGAGAATGTTGCCGCCATGGACAACCCGAGGACGTAAGCAGCAAAACGGTCTCGGTTCGACCAGCCAATCATCCGCAGTCCGATGCCGAGCGTCAGGCAGCCCCCGAAGCTGATCCAGGTGAGCAGCTTGATACGAGAGGTGTGCCACAGCTCAACCGACAGATTCGTAGGCACACCGGGCGTGACGGCTTCATGTCGCTGACCTTCGGCGGCCGCTTCCAGGGATGCTTCCGGGAAGGCCAACGCGGGAGGGGTTGTCAGGTGTGGCTGAAACAGTCGATACCAGGACTCGCTGTAAAACGGATGAAAGATCGACTCCGACCGTGAACGGCCAAGTGGTCCAAACAGTCGCTCCTGCCAGGTGGGCGAAGGAAGAGGCCGTGACAATCGCGCCCCACTGGGCTCAGCGAAGAGCCGGGCAGAAGGAGGAACGGTGAAATCCCAATGAAACACCAGAACCTGGGCAGAAACTTCCGGGACGATGATTCGACGTTTTTCGTAAAGGACACTGCTGTGCGCGGGGACCCTGTAGATCAACTCGACCGCGTCCTTGCGAGTGGCATTGAGTCCGGGGACAACGAATTCGCCATCACGAAGGTTGACCGCGATGGACTGTCCATCCACGGTCGCATCCTGCAGCGTGGCGTCGGGGGCGAGCTTGATCCGCATTGACTCCTGCGCTGAACCGTTTTCCAGTTGCAGGCGGGCGCGGTAAAGATCGAACCCGCTATCGTCAGTCGTCATCAATGTGCTGAGCTGCATCGACACCATCAAGGGAAAATCCTTTGACGGCTCGGGGTTTCGCATTTCCAGCCCAAAGATCGCTTCAGGAGTGGCGTACCACCAGGTCGAACGTTCGCCGGTCGACTTCAGTCCGTCGGTTTCCATGGTTAGCTGAAGCGAGTCAGGGTGATTCAGTTTCAGTTGAGCGATCTTCTCAATGGCGTGCGGCACAATCGCCAGTGCCGGTCGATTCGGCGATGACCAGCGGTTGGTCGAGTTCCCCTCAACGGTGAACTCCCGTTCGATCCCCCGGGGCAGACGGATCTCCCACAGTTCCCCTTTGGGGGGCAGATTCCACTCCACATGCTCCGACTTTTTGAGTCGAGAAGCCGAGAGCTCGGCCGGTTTCGATCCCTTTAAACTCCAGCGGACATCGGTATTCGACTCAGTCAGATAGATGAGCAGTCGATCGGGATTGGGCAGCCGGGGCTGGTATTGAATGGTATAGCGAACGCGGTATTCGCTGGGAAAAGCCTCGATCACGGTCTCGGTTTTGACCTGCACCGGGGGGAGTTGAGGCGTGACCTTAAACGTTCCCCCTCCTTCAAGTGCGTCTCCACGGAACCAGCGCCGCTCGAAGTGATCGGGCGCTGTAGGAAACGGCGTAATAGGGGGCGGCGGAATCCGTTCGAACCTCGCATCATCCGAAATATCTGGGGTCATCGAATTCGGGACTTCGATTCCCAGCAGGACTTCCGAGGTGTCGCAGTTCAAAAGTTGAGGCAATGGAATCGAGACGACTTGACCCGGCTCGGGGGGACGCCGGCGCGCAATCACCCTCACAGCGCGCGGCTGACCTGGCTGAATTGCCTCAAGAAATTCGATGGCCAGCAGCGACTGACTGTCCGAGAGCGTCTGCCCCCCTTCCTGCAGTTTGACATCCCAGATCAGTTTTTCCGGCTCAGGTGGTCTGTTGGCCGCGTTCGTATCCGGAACTCGCGGCAGTGGGGCTCCCCGCAGTGGATCTGCCATCTGGACATCCGTGATTTCCCACTGGGGAGGGAACAGGCAGCTCGTTCGAAATCCCCCGACGGTCGGCGATGTCCAGGTGATTTCGGTATCCAGCATCCACGAATCTTCGTCTGCAATCAGCAGGCCCAGCATTTGACCGGTCAGCGTGACCGGGGGCCGATGCACGTCCAGAATCAGTTGCGCTTCGGGCGACAACTGCTGGAACATGAGGCTCTCGCCATCGGAGGTCGGCATGAGAGGGGTCAACTGGCGATACGCGGTCGACCGGATCGACCGGATTTGAAGCGGCGACTGCACAATCACGGACTGGCGTCCGCCGGAAAATGTGCTGTTCTCGACAATGATTTGCGGAGAGATCGCAGGACGGTCTGGTTCCTTTACGGCCATGCCGTCGATACGCAGCGTGCGCCCCCGTCCGAGCAGTGGCCCGGGCAAGCGAATCAGCAGTTTTCCGTCGGGATCCGTCTCAGGGACTCGTTGAAATTGAATGGGAGTCTCAGAGCCGTATACGACTGAGTAGATCGTCAGACCGGCCGGGACACGCAACGAAAATTCCCGGATCGGAGCATCAAGTGCCTCAAGGTTCAGGACCAGTTGAAATCGGACATCTTCTTCTCGGACCACGACGTGCATATCGTGTTCAACCAGCAGCGCGTTCCGCCGAGGCTCAATGGCGTCGCTGGACACGCACGTCAACCGACAACGATTGTTGTTTCCGCACTGAATTCGCCACAACCGAGTTGCTTCGGACGGGGCGTCAGACAACAGAGTCACATCGGCCCCGGGAACATCAATGATGTAGGCTCGGGGGATCCGCAGGTCCAGAAACGACGTGGTTGCTTCAGGCAACTGAAGATCAAAGTCGATTCCGCCGGGAAACTTCCTTCCTGCGCACGTCCATTCCCCCAGCAGTTCATCACTTCTCTCGTCGGTCAGGACCCAGGCGCGGCCATCGGCGGATGAACCCCAGATGGCACTTCGGTTTTGCCATTTGAGTTCTTTAATCGCGAAAGAGAATGGTCCCAGCTCAAGCAGGGAAGGAGGTCCGTCAAGTCTTTGAACCGATGCTGTCATCAGTCCGCTGACCAGTGTGTCATCGACGAGAATGGCTTCGTAGTGAGCCGACTTCAGCCAGGCGGGACGCGGACCGCGGGTACGAGCGTTGAGTTTCTCGACCAGTGAGACAAACTCATCCCGCGGCACCGCGACGCTCTTACTAACCTCTTTCGGCCAGGCATTCGGCTGGTCGGCGGGAAAGTCTGCTCGTTCAAACTCAATGCCGGGGCGCAGCGGTTCCGCGCCCGATGCATTCCCGGCAAGGCACCCAATCGAATCCGTCAGGAAGAGGCCAAACAAAACGCCGAGCCACACCACTTCATGCCAGCGAAAACGGCTCATGACACTCCACTTCCAGATTCGACGGGAAGACTGGATTGGCTGTCCCGGACAAACGCGCGATGGACGGTGACCTCATTCGGATCGGCCTGGCGAGAACCATGGTGACTGCCGAATGCCTGAATCGGCGGAAATTCCCCCTGATTTTCGAATGACAGGATTCCCGTGTCGCTACGTCGACGAATCCAGCTATCAAGGAGTACCGCCGTGGCGGGAAAGATCAGTCCGGCAATCATCGGCTGAACCAGTAGTTCGAGCGGTGCCGAGTACCACAATCCAAATGTGGCGATCACCAGCGACAACAACAGTACGGTCATGACGTGCCGCAAGACGACGAGCCTGAGCAGAATGAAGCCCACTGCCAGCGAGAAACCGGCTCCGAAAAAGAGGACCATCGAACTGTTCATCGTCTGAAATGCCAGCAATTGAGGCGAACCGAATTGCACGAAGACGTAGCGATTGGTCGATGACTCAGGGATTCCCAGATCGACTTCAGCAGGTGGCTTGATGGAATTGGGCGTCACCCATTGAGACAGGTACTGCGGCGTGTAATCCGACTGGCGACTCCAGATAATCCCGTTTCGTTTCCAGTGAAACCGCGGAGTCGCCGACGAGGGATAAGTAAACAGATGCTGGTCTTTCGGCATGACCGTTTGCCAGATGACGGTTCCATCCCATAAGCACCGTGGCAGTGTCGGCGGACGCATCTCTAATCGCTCGGACCAACCCAGGATCGAGCTGAAGCGATCCTGATACTCGATCGTCAGGAGATGTTCTGCATAGGAGTTCTTGTCGGACTCTTCGGGGATCTGAATTGTGTATTTGCGGGATTCAGCGGGAGATTCGACGAAGTCCCGCGCCTGAAGCAATCGCTCGTCCCAGTAAAACCGGGTCAATGTGGCGGTCGCCGGAAGGACGACCGGGAGCGCCGTTGAACGTGTTGATATACGGAACTGTGCTCGCACGATCCCCTGCCCCGTTCCATCAACCTGCGCGGTGATCAGTGCGTGCGAGACATTCCCTTTCCCCGTCGCGTGTGTTGATCGGACCAGTTTCAAGGGAATGGCGGCCGGGCTGCCATCCGCCAGCCACTGCCATGCTTCCTGGCGTGAGAACTGCGGCTTCCAGAGGTCTCGTGAAACCGGTTCCGCGTCGAACCAGTCTGATTGCAAAAGTGAGACACGGACTTCCGAGAATGCCTCGTCCGAACTCCCGAGGATGGGGAGAGCCACTTCCGCGTCGGTGTCAAAGGCAGAGTCTTTCGCAAACGGGACGGCGTAACGGGCCTGAATCTCAAATCGTCCCAGATGCCCTTCACCCAGTTTGAGCAGGATTTGACGAGGGGTGCCAGGTGGAGTGGTGATCGGATCCGATGTCAGTTCGACGTCGCGACTCGTATAGAAGCGAATTCGTTCAGGCTCAAGGGTCGCAGGGATTGCGACTCGAATCTGGGAAAGCCGTTCGTACGAGACGTCATAGATCAGGTGTTGAACAATCTGAAATTGATTGTCCTGCCAATGGGCTTCGACCAGCGAGTCGGTTCGTACACGCTGCTTTTGTGGAGTGACCCGCAGACTGAAACGTTGTTCGTCAGTATCGACCCTGTAGGCAGTCACCTTTCGTCCTCGTACGGACTCGGGAAGTTCCAGATTGGTCGATGAGAGAAGCTGCATGAACGTTTCACCCCGGGAGGTGAGTTCCGTCTCGACATTTTCGGCGTTTGCCAGAATCAGCGAAGTCGGTGACAGGCGAGACGCTGACTTGGGACGGGGAAGTGTCAACGTCATCTCTTCACCCGGTTTGACCGGACGCGTCGCTCGAAGGTGCAATGAGAAACCACCCGGCTGGTGTTTCACCAGGCGAACTGTGATTTGCCCTTTCTCGTCCACTGCGTGGCTTTCAACGACACCCGGTTCGTCGACCGATTCGAGTGTCCAGCCTTCCGCTTTCAAATCGGGCCACGCCAGGATGACTTCGTTCAGACTGTCCCGGTCAACGCGATAATCGAAGACGCCGTCGAGTTCCAGTTGTTGTGCGGAAGCTTTCAGCACGAACTGCGGCTTTACCTGAAAGTACGGCTTAACTTCATCGAATTTCGTGGTCAGCTTGAAGGGCTGACCCAGGAATTGATAAGCCCGCACTACCGGTCCCAGCGATGCTGGAAATTCCCCTGCATTGATTCGCAGAATGTTGGGATCGCTCGGTTCTGAGGTGAATCGAAGTCCTTCTGCGAGCGACAATCCGATCCGTCCAACCTGCTTCCGGACGCTCTCATTCTTGGCCCCTTCCACCAGGAAGCCATCGAGCATGAGAACTTTGGACTTTGTCGGCAGATTGACGGTCCAGAAAAGTTGCGCGGAGTTTGATTTTTCTTTGAGCGTGACGGCGACGCGCGTCGGATTTTTCGGGTCGGTTGTGTAGGAAAGCCGCTCAGGATCGTCGAGTTTGAATTGCTCGGTCGCACTGGGCAGTCGCACATTAAACTTGTCGAACTGACCCTGAAGTGATTTGACTTGCTGCTCGGCCCGCAGCACCACCTGATCCGCCTCGATCTGGGCTCGAATGATCGTTTGTGACTCCAGCGATGCTTCGCTCGGCTTGATCTCAACAGCCGGGTTCCACGTCAAATCAAACCGCGTCCCCAGGTCGATCGCATCGACAAGTGTCCTTGCATCCCGAGTCGGCGTAATGTCGAGACTCGTCTGTTCGCGACTGGCTTTGGTGGTCAGTGAGGGGCCCGGCAAGATCAGCTTGGCTCGACTGACGGGGCTGGGTGGCAGCGACAATACTAGGCGTCTCGACGGGAGTTGCTTTTTCAATGGCACGCTGACTGTCAGCTCAAGGTCATGCCGGCCGCGACCACGGAACCACCACACGTAGCCGAATTCCGGGTCTTTTTTCTCGAACGGAGATTCTTCGCCGTAACCCGTGTAGACCGGTGGTTGAATCAGAACTGCCTCGTTCAGGTAGAGAGGAACGCTGACGAACTGATCCGACTTGAGCAGACGGATTGTGAACGTCACTTTCAGAGTAGCCCGTTCGTCGTCGGCAACTCCGTCGATGGCAATAGCGTTGATGGTTGCCACTTTAGGACCGGTCTGATTCCGGTCGCCTCCCGCTTTGGCTCGTAGCAAGTCTTCGAGCGTCACATCGTAAGGGACCGCGACGGGTTCATTTGTCTTCTTATCGTAGAGATACCGAAATGCAGGCGGGGGGAGGACATTTTCGAGTGAGGACTTTCCGTTGCTCGTTGCTGCCTCTTTGCGGGCAGGCTCTGCGGGAGACACCCCCTCGATCTGCTTTGGACTTACGGGACCCTCTTGCCCCAATGACGGTACGCAGACACCGAGCGTGGTCAACGCACATATCAGCACGTTGATCAACCGCTTTAATGACGGCGTCGTGCTTCCCTGCATCGGCTTGGCCCTCAATTTCGACATGGAACTCAATTTTATCTGGGACTGGAATGCGGTTCAGAATCTGGGAAGCTCCCGACAGGCATTCTGAATGCATCGACTGACATTATTCTGTGGCACCCTCCGGAACCGGCGGCGCGCGCGACAGATGACCGCTCCTGCGCGAGGATTGGTCACACGCCCATTCTACTCCACAGCACCGCACTCCGCATCGATATTTCGCTCACCAGGAGGAATTGATGCCAGATCGGATCGACCGAGCGAAACTCCCGATCCCGTTTATACTTAGTTGCGGATTGTCAGGCTGGTGGACTGTTCACTGGGCGAAAAAAGTTGCTGAAGAAGCCGAGAATTCGACCGGTGGGGCGATTTTCTTCGTCAGATATTCAAACTTGTTTATTCCAAATAAATAAACTCGTTCAGGCAAAAAAGAACCTGGCACCAGTCGACCACCGTTTGCCGCAACGCCGCTTCTGCTGCTGGATCTGGATAAGTTTGACGCTGCTGCTGGAGGAAACGAACGCTGTCATGCAATTCGTCTTCAGTCGGTTGCCGACTGAGTGCGGTCGCATAGCCCAGGCGAACGATCGATTCGAGTGCCGTGTCCGAGTCGGTCCTCTGAGTGTCCGTGAGCAAACGCGCGGCAAATTTCCGAGAGGATTCTCGGACGAGCGGATTATTCATCAGCAGAAGTGCCTGAGGCGCGATGGTCGTCTCCGAGCGATCCGCCACAGGTGTCGTCCCGTCAGGAGCGTCGAAGACGGTCATCGACGGCATGAGCTGGCTGCGTTTGATCATGAAATACAGGCTGCGGCGACGATGGGTTTCATCCAGTTTCCCAAGCCCGTACAAACGGTCGTCCAGCATGCCACTCACGCAGAGAATGGAATCGCGAATGATTTCTGCTTCCAGTCTGCGTCGAGGTCGATGCCAGAAAGTGCTGTTCGCTCGATCCACCGAGCCGCGGGCTTCGTCCGTGTCACAATTTTGCTGATAGACACTGCTGGAGAGGATCGCGCGGTGCAATGGCTTCAGTTCCCACTGATGTCGCACCAGTTCCTGTGCCAGCCAGTCAAGCAGTTCAGGATGCGTTGGAGGCTCACCACGTGTTCCAAAGTCGGAGGGGGTGGCGACGATTCCCCTGCCCAGGTGATGCTGCCAGAGTCGATTGGCCATCACCCGCGCTGCAAGATTCCCCGCTCCCGCTTCCCTGTCAAACAACCAGTTGGTGAGCGAACGCCTTTGGTAGGACGTTCGCCACCCGGCGGGGGCCGTCGATTGGAACTGCTGAGGTGTATTGGGATTCGCCATGAGAACCTGGAGGAACCCCTGGGTCGCGACCGACTCTTTATTGTTCGGCTCTCCCCGTCGCAGAAAATGCGTTTCCGGCAGGAATTCCGCATCGGCTTGAGTGTTCAAGGTCACGGCGGGAAGCCCCTCGCTGGCCACGAGAACTTTTTGAAGATTGGGTTTGGGGGCCAGCGCTGCATGCTCGGCACGGCGCTTGTCAACTTCAACCCAGCCTGGATCCCGCGCCTTGAACCAGTCGAGCACCTGAGTCCGCTGTTCGCTGGTTAAATCTGCGAACGGACGGGTGATGAGCGTCACAATTGACTCATTTAAGGCCCCTCCTACTGTCGCCGGTGGATCCGTTTCGGTCGACACCGATAACCGTGGTCGACCAATCGAATGATGGACATTGGTGTTGTACTTCAACGTGACCGTGACTCGTGTTCCCTCGGGGAACCCAAACGGCTCTTTGGCGATAAATACGGCGGCGTGGCCTTTGCCAAATTCGGGGTCCACCGCCCAGGCGCTGGCAGGGTCACCATCAATGGCTGCCGCCACGGGAAGACCATTCTGCTCAAATGTCGCTTTGGCAGAGACCAGCGGGATGGGGACGGGTGGCTGGCCGGAATCGGTCGGAGTCCCTTTCTGCTGAACCGTCACGACGAAATCAGAAAGGGCGAAGTTGCCATTCGACGCACGACCCGGACCGGAACGATCGAGACTGGGGTCCGCCAGTGCCTCCAGGCGGATCGAACGAACTCCTTGCAGGTTCGTGTCGAAGGTCATTGTCCAGACATCGTTCGCCGCGTTAGGGCCGCTGACAAGCCACGACGCGTCTTCCTGCAGTGTAAAGATTGCATCACCCGCGGACCTGTAGTTGATCGATTCGGGGAGTAACCAGGTCGTGGTGACAACATCGGTCATGCCCGTCTGTTGCCACGCGACAAACTGTTGAGGGAGAATGTTCGCTTCGTAGTCGCGCACTGCCCGTTCGAACGGAGCATGCTTGAGCTCGAACTCGGACTTTTCACGCTGGAAGCCGACGGGATCGAAGTCGAGTTCCACTTCGCTGCGGATCGTCTTCGTGAAGGTGGACAGCAGTCGGTAATAGTCCGCCTGAGGGATGGCATCGAACTTATGGTCGTGACAGCGGGCGCAGGCCACTGTCAGTCCCAGGACCGACGTGCCAATCGTCCCCAGCATGTCGTCCATTTCGTCATAGCGGTGCTTTTCAACTTCGTTTTTGGTGATCTGGGTGGAGTGGACCCCGGCCGCCAGAAATCCCGTCGCCATCATGGCCAATCGATCCTCTGGTGCGATCTCGTCTCCCGCAATCTGCCAACGAACAAACTGGTCGTAAGGCATGCCCGAGTTCAGGGCCTGCACAACGAAATCGCGATAGTGAAAGGCCGTGGTTCGGTCATAGTCGTGCTCGAATCCATGGCTTTCTGCGAAGCGAGCCAGATCCAGCCAGCGACGTCCCCAGCGTTCTCCGTAGTGGGGATTCGCAAGCAGTCGATCGACAAGACGTTCATAGGCGTCCGGTCGGCTGTCCTCTACAAACTCGACCACTTCTTCTGCGGTGGGAGGAAGGCCGATCAAATCAAATGACAATCGACGGATCAGCGGTTCTCGCGGGAGTTTTTGATTGGGCTCCAGTTTCGCTTCTCTCAGTTTGGCCAGGATGAATTGATCGATGGGCGATTGTCCCCATTCGTGGGTGTCAACGACTTCCGGTGAACGAGACGACTGCAGCGGTTGAAATGACCAGAAATCTCTCGCTGCGGAACCCACCTTTCGCTCGGTCCAGTGGATCGTGTCATTGCGGGCGGCGATTAATGGCTCATCGTATGGGGCTCCCAGATCGATCCATTCCGTGATGGCCGAAATCTGTTCCGCCGTCAGCTTCTCCCCGTCCTTGGGCATCTTTGGCTCTTGCTGATGAGTGATGACGCGCGTCAGCAGACTCTTGTCCCCTCTTCCGATCACCACCGCCGGGCCACGTTCACCCCCCATAAGTAAACCTTCCTGAGTGACGAGGTCCAGTTTGCCGGCAGTCTCATGCTCGCCATGACAGGAAACACAATTCTGTTTGAGGATCGAGCGGACCTCCGCCTGAAACAGAGCCAAACCTTTCGTCCGTTTGGCGGCATGGTCAGGATCGACGGCAACGGAGGGCTCCTGCCCGAGTACCGGAGCAGCGTCGAACGGAGCCCAGGTCGCCAGAACCAGCATCCCCAGTACAACAATTACTGGTCGCATCCGCATGAAAAAATTCCAACCAGGGAGAAGTCAAACTTTGCGGTGAAACGAATCAACGAGATTCTATGTGAGAATCGCGGACCAAAATAGTTTCCGCGTTCGCCGTCGAGTCGTAAAGTCCGCTGAGTGACAACTTCGTTGAACTTCGCATGAGCGGCCCGCCCCGTTGAACCAGAGCAGGCAGCGCACTTCGGCGGTCAGCATGCGGGACCAGGAAGAATACGCCAAAATTCTCAAGACTTTCGATGACAAGCGGGCGTGAACGATCTCCGGATCGCCTCTGGCCAAGGGGCTCGTCAGGCCTGTGGAGGCAACATTGCAGATGTTGCCTCACGCATCTCTGCCCGGTTATGACGCCGCTTTGTGACAGAAATTGCCGAAAAAGCCGCTCCGATTTCGAGTCAATGAAGTTGGAGCCACGAAAACAACCCTGTTTCTCTTGCATTGATCGCCCGTCGCTGCAATAGTTCGCCAAGAGAGACGACGCAAGCCGTCAATCGCGGGCTGTAGCGCAGCTTGGCTAGCGCACTTGACTGGGGGTCAAGAGGTCGCAGGTTCAAATCCTGTCAGCCCGACTATCTTTCTAAAGAAGCCCTTTGGCCAACAGGTCGAAGGGCTTTCTCATTGTGGCGACGAGACTTACGCCATCGAGAGAGCAGTTCAAACAGAGGATTTCGAGGATTCGACGTACTGCGGCGTCGTCGGCGGTAAGCCATTTCTCTCGAAGACTTTGCAAAAGTTCAAACGCTTTCACCGCAATGTCGATGATTTCGTGCCTGCCCCGGTCGGCCACGTCGATTTCGAGCTTCAACTCGGCTTGGAGGCAGTACCGATGACAACACCGCTCGACCCTACGTTTCTCCGTGAAGCGATTCGCCTTTCCATCAAGAAGATGGAAGCCAACGAGGGTGGTCCGTTCGGAGCCGTCGTCGTGCGAAACGGCGAGATTGTCGGACGGGGCTGGAATCAGTTCACGTCGACGAACGATCCCACGGCTCATGCCGAAGTCGTAGCGATCCGTGATGCTTGTTCCCGCCTCAAAACGTTCTCGTTGGCAGGTTGCGAGATTTACAGCAGTTGCGAACCATGCCCGCTGTGCTTGGCCGCCATCTACTGGTCTCGGCTGGATTGCATCTACTACGCCGCCACTTGCGATGATGCGGCGGAAGCAGGTTTTGATGACCGGAGCTTTTACCGTGAGATCAGTAGACCCACTGCCGAGCGTGCGATTCCGATGCAGCAAGCCCTGCGGGAAGAAGCACTGGTGGCTTTGCAAACATGGATGAAGAAAGAAGACCGGATTCGGTACTGACGAGGACTGTCCCATGACTCAACCAACAAAAGACATCTTCCTAAAAGCCGCCATCGAAGAGGCCCGCAAGGGGCTGGCCGAGGGTGGAATTCCCATCGGCTCGGTGTTGGTGATTGACGGTGAGATCGTTGGTCGTGGCCACAATCGCCGGGTTCAGAAAGGGAGTGTCATCCTGCACGCCGAGATGGACGCCATAGAGAACGCCGGGCGACTCAAGGCCAGCGACTACCGCCGAGCCGTGCTGTATTCCACGCTGTCACCGTGCGACATGTGTTCGGGGATGTCCCTGCTTTATCGCATTCCGAAAATCGTCATCGGGGAGAATCGCACCTTTCAGGGACCGGAAGATTACGTCCGATCAAGAGGCGTCATAATTGAGATCGCAGACGACACGGAGTGCGTGAAGCTGATGGAAGAGTTCATTCGGTCGAAGCCGGAACTCTGGAATGAAGACATTGGGGAGTAGCACCATGCTAACCCGTGAAGACTTCACTGAGCAGCAAATCATCGTCTTGACGCCCACCGACGAGTTGCTGACGGCAGATGTGTTCCAAGAAATAGACGGCTGCACCGACTCCGTTGCGGCGAGACAAGTCGTCACTGACTTCAAGAACGTCCGATCCCTCGTCAGTGGCAGCTTGTATTCAAGTCCCTGAGCGTTAATCGTCCCAAAAAATCGAGTACGAAGAGCAAGAAATCTCAAACGGGCACTGAATCTTGCTGTCCGGTTTTTAATCACTCGCGTTCAGGTCCATTTTGAGACCAAAGTCAGACGAACCCCATCTTCGTTCGCAGGCAATAATTTGCCTTAGTGGAAGATGATACTTTAATCGCGAGCCCCGCTTTGGTGCTAAGCGCGGTTCCAGGGGCTTAAGACTGGCAGAGAACCGCCAACAACATTTCGCTCGGCAATCTTCGGCATGTTCGCCCTGCTGGCGCGATGCGAACATGGCACCTGGCAATTGGCACCCATCGGGCTGGTTTAACATGGTGCCGGATGGTTGAGATCGAAATCGCTAAACGAGTGGATGTCAGATGCCTGGCATCGAGGATAGAATTGGCGTTTCCTCTAACAGCAAGACGGAGAAGACGATGCAACAATCCAGCGATTGGGTCAAAATGCATGGTTCGTTGCTTGTGTTCGCGAGCCTGGCTTGGGCGCTTGCTGGTCGCAGGACGCCGCTCTGAAGAGCAAAAATGTCCCGTTTACGCAGACCAAAGCGACTGATCAGCGATCAACGAAAGCAAAATCGCAGGCTGCGGCAAATACAGCTACGCAGGTCGATGTCACTGGCCAACTGGGAAGTCCCAGCGCTACCACGTCGATTCCCGGGAATCAGCCCCCACCACCCGATCCGAAGTTCGGCGGCATCATCAAAGACGGCGTTCTTCAGTCCAAGCCGTCGCCCGCGCTTCATCGCAACTCTTTTTCGGAATCAATCGGGTACGATGTTGATGGCTCGGACGCGCTCTTGATGCATGTCCCAGCGATTAGATTGGGTGGGGCGTCCGCCTGACTTTCTGCACGAAACTGGAAATCAGATGTCCACAACCGAAGATTTTTCTCAGGATTGCGACCCCGCAACATTTCGTTCGCGAAGCCAGTGCCTCGCTGCCGGCAAAGCCTTGCGCGACAGAGTTCCGCGCGAAAGTCATGCCGGATGGGTACCGCCCGCAAACCGTCGCGACCCGGTCGAAATCCTGAAAGAATCCAACCGTGATCGTCTGGAAGAACTCGTGCCGATCCGATACGGGCGCATGTTAGCCAGTCCGTTTGCGTTTCTGCGTGGATCGGCCGCACTCATGGCGGCCGATCTGGCGACGACTCCCGTCAGCGGAATACGGGTCCAGGCCTGCGGGGACTGCCACCTGCTGAACTTCGGCCTGTTCGCAACGCCCGAGCGCAACCTGATCTTCGACATCAACGATTTCGACGAAACCCTCCCCGCACCGTGGGAGTGGGATGTCAAGCGCCTGGCGGTCAGTTTCGCCGTCTCCGCACGCGATATCCAACTCACCGACAAGCAAGCCCGAGCCTCCGCAATTGAGTGCGTTCGCGCTTATCGCGAGCAGTTACGGAAGTTCTCGAAGATGAGCCCGCTGGACGTCTGGTACCACCGCCTGGATGCCCAGACGCTCATCGATTCGGCTCCAGATGCCAAGACCGAGGAGAAGAGGAAGGCGATCATCGCCAAGGCCCGGCAGCGCATCAGCGAGTATCTTTATCCCCAGATCAGCGAGACGGTGGGAGGGCGAAGGCGTCTGGTCGATCAACCGCCGATCATGTTCCATGTCACGAAAGAGCGAGAGCCGGAACATGAAGCCATCGTCCAGGAAGCCGTGGACCAATACCGCTTGTCGCTGCCTGACGAACGCCGCGTCCTGTTTGACCGCTACCGCCTCGAAGATGTTGTTGTAAAAGCGGTCGGCATCGGCAGCGTGGGCACGCTCTGCTTTGTGGGATTGTTTCTGTCGGCAGAGAATCACCCCCTGCTGTTGCAATTCAAACAGGCCTGTCCCTCTGTGCTGGAACCATTTGCTGGCAAGAGCCTGTATGAAAACCACGGCCAGCGCGTCGTCGTGGGGCAACGCCTGATGCAGTCTGCCAGCGACATCTTTCTGGGATGGACGCGGGGCCGATATGGCCGCGACTACTTCATTCGCCAGCTCAGAGACATGAAGATGTCGGCGCGGGTAGCGGAAGGGACCTCGGCTAAAGAGTTGCTTCGCTACGCTGAAATGTGCGGCCGGACTTTGGCTCACGCCCATGCCAAGTCAGGAGATGCGGCGTTGATGAGTGGCTATCTCGGCAAATCGGATGACTTTGACCAGGCCGTCGGTGAGTTCGCTTTGGCTTACGCTGACCAAAATGAAAAAGACCATGCAGCACTGGAGGCAGCGGTCAAGATGGGGACGATCGATGTCCTGGTGGAGAACGACGCGTAACTCCAAGCTTGCCGTTCGACTCGCCGCCGGGACCTCCTCAGGCCGTTGGCGACGGGATTAATATCCCGCAACCGTTCTGGCGGTTCAGTCGTCTCGATGATTTCAAGCAGAGGCGGCAGTGTTCCGCATTGCACAGACGATTGTCTTGAAGAGGTCCGAGCCGGGTTACACCACTGCTCCGAACAACGCACCCACCCCGGCGGTCAGTGCCATCGCCAGCACTCCCCAGAATGTGACGCGGAAGGCGGCTTTCATGACCGGGGCTCCTCCCGCATGGGCACCGAAACCACCCAGGAGCGCGAGAAACAGGATCGATGTGGCGATAACGACAGGGATCAATACCGTCCGTGGCGTGACGAGGGTGGTGACGAGCGGCATCGCCGCACCGACGGCGAATGTTCAAGCCGAGGCCAAGGCCGCCTGCATGGGCCTGGCGGTCGTCAGGTCCGAAATGCCCAGTTCGTCTCGAGCATGGGTTGCGAGGGCATCGTGGGCCATGAGTTGATCGGCCACTTGTCGGGCCAGTGCCGGTTCGACTCCTCGGCTCGTATAGACCGCAGCCAGTTCGTTCCGTTCCGATTCATCTTCCGTTGCCAGCTCTTTCCGCTCGCGATCCAAGTCGGCCTTTTCAGTATCCGACTGCGAACTGACGGAAACATATTCTCCGGCCGCCATCGACATGGCTCCCGCCACCAGGCCCGCCACACCCGCAACCAGAACGTCACTCGCTGTCGAATGTGCTGCAGCCACGCCGACGACCAGACTTGCCGTGGATACGATCCCGTCGTTCGCGCCCAGCACCGCAGCGCGCAGCCAGCCAATCCGATCCGTACGGTGTCGTTCTCTGTGTTGCACATACATGCCGATTGTTCCTTGAATACTCAGTTAGATCCACTTTATTCGTAGCAGCCACGTCTTGACCAGTTGCGTTAGGAAAACGTAGCCCAACAGGGTTAGCATCAGCAGCGGCCAATGCAAAGGGCCGCGGCGCGTGTCATGTCTCCCGCAGTGAGTTGGACCACGTTACCCGGGACTCGTCGAGAGACAGGCCAACGTTTAAAAAAAATGAAGTCACTAAGGTGCACCGACAGGTCGGTGGTCTTCCAGTCGCTTTCGTGGCCCCTCACCAGGCACGCTCAGTCGGTAGCTCTTCAATTACCACCGCCGCGTCGCCTGGGATCGGAAATGTGCCGTCGATCCGCACTGAAATACGGGACGTCTACGGCTGGTGCAGAACGCCGTAAGGTAAGTTGCACAAGCGTCCGTTGGGTTAGCTTGTTAACCATTCAGTCCGACGGTCGAAAGTGGATCAACATGACGGCTTTGTAAGTTTTTTCTGGTACGTCTGTAATCTGAGTACGAAACAATACGTATTTGCTGCGAAACCGTGACAACTGTCGTTTTCGCCGTATCCCCACCTTCTCCAACATGCGAGAGTTTTCGGCGGCGGGCCTGATAAAGTTCCCCCCGAATTTAAGGTGACTCTCTCGATGGTGCGGTTTTCTCGTTTCGCTGCAGTTGCTTTGCTTGCTCTTTCCTCCCGGTAACTGTTAAGCGCACCGGCCCCGGTTCCCGCATGATGGGGACGATTCAGATCGTGACTTGCTTGGTTCCCGAGGGATGTGGGTGGTTCAAGAGGAGTTCTGACTGACCGGCAGTGGGGTGGGTTGCCGGGCTTGGACAGCACGGATCAACTCAAGTCCGTATTGAAGGAACTGACAGCCTTGCTTTTGACATGTCCGAACGATTGATTTGATATTTGCAAAGGCTGTCGCACCCCAATCCGTCCGATTCACTCCTCCGTCGGCACGCGTGGCGGCGACGCTTCGAATGTCTCGTTCGGCCGGTGTGTTATCTGGGGGGACGTGTGGATGATCTAAAAAGGTAAAGAGTTCATCTGCATACTTTCGCAATCGCTTGAGTATGCGATTAACATGGGTGTTTGTGCTGATCGTCGTTGCCAGTTCCCCGAAGCGGTCTGAAATCGCATCACATTGTTGAGTATAAGCCTTCGGCGACAGTTCATCGCGCTGCTTGCCGAGTGCCATTGCCTCTTGAAACAAGGCGATCAGTGGTTCGATGATCCGCTTTGTGCAGATGGCAGGGACTTTCTGGCGCAGGTCGTGCAGTTCTCGCAGCAGATGGACCAGGCAGCGCTGCTTGGTCGCTTCCATCGCGTTGTAGGCGGCGTAGAAGTCCGTCACCAAGACACCGGCCAGCGAGTCTCCCAGTGCCTCGCGAATTACGGCACCGCTTCGAGAATGCCGAATCAGGTAGACGGCAATTTTGGGATTCGAGAAGCACCAGGCCCAGACGTTTTTGCCATTGATGCGCCAGCCGGTTTCATCGGCGTGAATCAAGTTTTGCTGCCGCAACAGATCGAGCAGATCGGTCACAACGGGAGCAAACAGCTTGCCGCCCCAAGCGAGATGTCCCAGTGCTCCTGCCCGACTCAACGGAATTCCCCACCACTGCGACAACAGATCGCAGCTTTTGCCCAGCGAGATCCCCAGATGAGCCCGGCAATACAGATTCAGCAGCCTTGCGCGAGGTCCCAGATGACTGCCCGGCAGTTCCAGTTCCGCACGACCCTGGCTGGTTTTTCCGCAGTCCCGACACTGATACTCATGTCGCCGATAGCGATGGTATTCAGGTTTTGGCTCAGGAATATCAGTGACAAGATGATCATCAAATCGGCCCGTCGGCTCGATTCGGCGACTGCCGCAGCAGGGGCACGCGTCGAGCACCACCTCGTGACATTCAACTTGACCGGGAGGAATCTCATCGAGCTTCGGCGGATCACGAAACACGCCGGGATGCTGCCGAAATGGCTTCTTGCGACGATCCTGCTTCTTGTTTCCCGCAGGCGGCTTGCGATTGGGTTGTGGCTTGTAACCCTGACGGCGAACCCGTTCCAGCTCTGCTTCCAATTCCGAGATCCGAGCATCACGCTCCGCAACCTGGGCTTCCAACTTCGCCACGCGATGCAGCAAAGCCGCTACCTGCTCTTTGAGTAACGCAACATCATCCATGATGCTCAAAATTTACCAAACCCTGGCCACTGGAAAAGCCCAGAATAGCTTAACAGTTACTCCTCCCGAATGGCCGAAGCCGGAATTCTAATGACGGTAGAAGGTCCAGGAGTGCAAACATCCTCAGCGACAAACACAACGTTGGTCGACTTCAATTCAGCAAATCCCGGTTATCACTTCACTCAGAATTTTGATCTGACGCCCACCTCATCGGTATCGTATGTCGGGAATCAGTTCGTCCGAGAAGCCAGTGAGTATGGTGGAGCGGGAGGGACTGGCAGGTCCCTCAGCATCCAAACGGGTAACTCGGTGACTGCAACACTTCAAGATGCCCAAGCTTACTTTGGATTCTGGCTTTCGGCTGGTGACGTCGCGAATTCAATCGAGTTTTTCAACAACGGCGTTTCGGTCGGTGCCTTTGATGAGGCGACCATTGAAGCCCTGTTGGGGCCTGCCTACTTCGGTAACCCAAACGCGGCCTTCCAGGGACAAAACCCCAGCCAGCCCTATGTGTTTGTCAACTTCTACTCGGAAACTGCGGCCGATATGTTTGACTCAATTGTATTCACAAATGCCCCAGGGGCATCTGAATTCGAAAGCGACAATCATACATTCAGTACCACCTTGCAGTCCCCAGTCCCAGAACCCAGCGCTTTCGTTCTGGCTGCGTTGGGGATCGTTGGATTGGGAGGAAACGTCCTCCGAAAACGTATGAAGGCTTGATACCCTCGTTGATCGTCTGATGCAGATCCCGCCAATTCTTCGAGTTGGCGGGATCTTGTCATTCATACGACGATCTCACGCAGTCCTTCATTCGATTCAGGCGCCTGCATACGAAGTTCAATCGTCCATTTCACTCGAAATGGGTCGCATCAAAGCACTGATCAAACTGCCGCCCAGGAAAACATTCCCGCTTAGACACGGGCGAGTCACTCCTGTGGGTGATGCTGCCGTTGCGTTATCCGATCGTCGAATCATTGCGCGGGCTGGCGTCGGTTCTGCAACCGAACAAAATCGAGCAAATGGCCAACATTCCTCGGACGAAGTCGCGGGGACGCTCCATCAGAAAGAAAAGGGCGATTCCTGTGTTCTAGATCAGTGTTGGTGTCCAAGAAAGACCGCGAGGTCTTTTCTTGATTCGAAGCGCCGTCCTGTGAATTGTCCCAATTCGGTTCGTGGTTGGATGGTCTGCTACTGCTAAAAACAGCGAGCTTGATATTGGGGGGAAGCGGAACGAATACACGTTCTGAACTCCGAGCCCATGATTGGTTCCAAACGTCTGGAGGGTTGGACTCGCCGGGACGCTGTCCGGTGATCACACTGTTCGGATGGGATGATCGTTAGTCGAAATGTGAGGAGGGGTGTGATGGGGAGTCTGACACTTTGTCAGCGGCAGCTCGGTGATATAACGGATCGGGCTGGCCAATTGGCCAGCCGGTGGCCAGTCGGTGGCCAGTCCCAAGTATGGCAGCAATCAAAGCTTATATAGTTTTCGGGAGATTGGCCCGGCTGGCCAGCAGAGTCCCGTCAGTTCTCTTTTGTACGTTGACGGGCGCTACCGCTCGGTGTCTGGGTAGACGGCAGTGTTTTGAGAATCTCAGACGGAATCAATCGTTTAGCGGTTATTTGACAATTTGGGACGAGTCGTGCCACCTTCGTCTTTAGTGCAGACGGTCGCGAAGCTGGTACTCGCTGTAGGACCTGCAGCGCGAGCGGGGGTGTCCACATCCGTCGACTTCCCTCCTGGGTGGGGGCCTGGACTCCTGCATTCGAAATGAGTCGGAGAGAGTTTGCCATTTGGGCATTGGTGGGGTCACAGAGGTCGAGGGCAGGCACACGCGACGAGTTCGTGGCGAGACTTTCGGTCCGAACGGATTGCGGGGGCCGGAACCGCGCCCCGGTGAATCTGAAGACCGGGTCAGAATTCCCTGACGGGTCTGCGGGTTCCTCGCTGTCTGATTGGTCAGGTCGCGCTACGAACGACCATCAGACTTTGCCTGTTTGGACTTTGGGCAGTCTGGAGAACATCCTCCCCTTCATCATGCGGGTGGGGCCGGGCTTTTTTGGAGAATCCCATCCTTCGTTGAAATCCTGTGGATTGCTCTCTTTCACTTCGTCTTGTCGCGAACATTGTCGCTTCGACATGTGTCCGGTATGCAACGGGGACGGTCACAGTTTTGATCGATTGCCCGGTGACTGAGACGGGGTTGCCAAGGGGGTGAAGACTGTCTGCTTTCTCTGGCCTGGAACTGGAAAGGAACCGGTTGGCCTGAAGATTGCAACCTTCTTCGTTATCAGTCTGTTGCGATAGGACGGACGTAACCGACGCTGCTCCGTAAAACACGAACTGAAAAGATGAAAATTATGACGACGATCTGGGGTCAACGTACAGCGACAACAGCTTCAACTCCCCGCGAGGGCTCGCCCATTGAGGCCGAGAATCGATTGAGCGGAACCAAGGGAGCCAACGCATCCCGAGTCGGCGTGCTGAGCGCCCAAGAACAGAGCGACGTTCGACACGAGGTCCTCTCCGAGATTATGGCATCGCTCCGAATTCCGTTGGGCGACTAAGTCCCCTGCCCGCGAGTCATACGAATTTGATGGGAAATCCTCCATGCGCATCGGGTTGCAATACCCGACCCGTCTGGATGCGATTCCCTTGTTCGTCTTGTGAACACACGCACGGTCCATCCGCCGGCAGGCCACCAGACTCAGTCTGGTGGCCGCGATGTTAGCTTGCCGTGAATTTCAAGCCGATGATGGCGACGATCAGCAGGCTGAGAAAGAAGATTCGACCTGCACTGGCAGGTTCACCCAGGAATGCCATGCCGAGTACCATGGCTCCGAAGGTCCCGATCCCGACCCAGACAGCATAGGCAGTCCCGATCGGAAGTGTGCGGGCGGCAACAGCGAGCAGATACATACTCGCGATGATCCCGATAATTGTGAGTATGCTCGGTACCGGCTTGGTAAACCCCTGGCTTTGTTTCAGACCAATGGCCCAGCCTGCCTCCAGTAAGCCAGCAATGACAAGTAGAATCCACGGCATCACGACGCTCCTCAATCCGCGTCGTCTTTTCCTAACCGGGTACGTCGCTCATCGTCCGGGCCGAAATGGCAAAAACAGAATGACGCCATTTTAGGCGGCTGTCGAGCGTCGGTCAAACTCTGCCCTTGAGCTCGGCTTGCGAAATGTCGGCTGGCAGATCGTCCAGCATTTGAACTCATCGGGGATCATCATCTTCTGCGAGACGTGTCTCCTGATTTTCGCTGCGGCTACAGCTCAGCAGTGCGGAAGGATGTCCTTCTCAAAGGGGCTTGGCGTACACTGCATCCGCGGGGGGCCAGCAAATTTCCGTTGCTCGGTCCCCGATGAAGAACGCTGTCATGTTTGCCTGCGCCACCAACGATGGAAAGACCGAGAGAGATCATGGAGTTACGGCCAATTCGTCTGCTGACACTGCTGCTATTGGTGCTTTTCGTTTCAGGGGTCTCTTCCGGACAGGAAAAAAGTGTCAAACCGGGGATCAACGACACTTTCCGGAATCCAAAGCCAGAAGAGTTCGTGGAACGGTTTGAAATTGAAAGCCGCGAAGTCTTCCAGCAGCGTGAAAACATTCTTGAAGCCTGTCAGATCAAACCCGGCCAGACGGTGGCGGATATCGGTGCGGGAACGGGGCTGTTCACGCGCATGTTCTCCGATGCCGTGGGCGATGAGGGGCGAGTGATCGCGGTGGATATCGCTCAGGAATTTCTCGACCACGTGAAGCTCACCAGTCATCAGCGCGGCCAGAAGAATGTTGAGACCCAGCTTTGCACTCCCGAATCGACCGAGCTGCCGGATGACTCCATCGATGTCGCCTTCATCTGTGACACCTACCATCACTTCGAATTCCCGCTCAAGACAATGGCCTCGTTACGGAGAGCACTTAAGCCGGGCGGGCGCGTGATTGTCATCGATTTCCGCCGCATTCCCGGAAAAACGAAGGACTGGACGCTCAATCACGTTCGTGCGGGCCAGGAAGTCTTCGAGAGCGAGATTGTCGAATCGGGGTTTCTCAAAACGCGGGAGGTCAATGATTTCCTCGTAGAGAATTACTTCGTGGAATTTACCAAGAGTGCGACTCCGGGCCTGAAGTCCCCTTTGTATCCCATCATTGCCGGACATGGCGGTGTCGTGGCGGTCCCCAATGCCACGGAGAAACCTCGATCAGGTGCAAAGCTGCTACTGGATGCAACTGCTGCCGCCCCAGCAGGAAGTATTCATAAGTCGCTTGATCGGGCCGCTCGATTGCTGAATCTTTATGGTGTCGCGGGCTTGAAGGCGTCCGACGTAAAGATTGTCGTCGTGCTGCATGGCGAGGCGACCAAATCGGTATTGAACGACGAGTTCTATCAGGCGCGATTTGGAGTCGAGCAAAACCCGAATCTTTCCCTGATCAAATTGCTGCAGGACGCGGGCGTCGAAGTGTTCGTCTGCGGACAGGCACTCAATTACAAGGCGTTTCCGGAATCGGCCGTGGCTAAAGGGATCTCCGTCGCTGAGTCGGCTCTGTCCGTGATTGCCAATCGTCAGATGGATGGATATGGCTACCTGCCGCTGCATTAAGGGATTGCCAGTTGTCGTCATGCCGAATCAACGACAATGGCAGCAGGAGAAACGGGATGATCAAACGAACTCGCCGCCTGTGGATACTGATCTGTCTACTCGGAGGCAGCACTGCGATGCTGGGACTGAGTTCGGGAGACGAGTCTCCCGTGAGCGAGTCTCCTCCGCTTGAACAACCTTTGCCGGAAGGTCCCTTGGGTGACACGATCGAACTCGGGCGGTTACTGGTCGAGCAGACGGTGAAACATCCGTTATCAAAGCGGTTTGTCGGTAACGATCTCAACTGCACATCGTGCCATTTGAAGAACGGGACCGACCCGAAGGCCGCGACGTTCATCGGGGTTGCGACGGCGTACCCCGCCTGGTCTCCACGTGAGCAGCGGGTCATCACGCTGGAAGATCGCATCCTCAACTGCTTCATGCGCAGTTGCAACGGAATTCGTCCTCCCCTGGGGAGTGAAGTGTCGATCGCGATTGCGACCTACATCACCTGGTTGTCGACAGGCCAGCCACTCAAGATGAACGGCGTCCGTTCGCTTGGTCCTAATGCTGTTCCTGATCTGAAGCTCGACGTTGGCCGCGCCCAGCGCGAACGGGGCAGCGAACTTTACGCGGACCGATGTGCCTCATGCCATGGAGCAGACGGGGCGGGTGATGAAGAAAACCCGCCCGTTTGGGGCTCACGCTCGTACAATGAGGGGGCGGGACTGACAGACGTGCGGAAACTGGCTTCGTGGCTGAAGGTGGCGATGCCACTGGATGACACCGATCTCTCGGACCAAGAAGCACTCGACATCGCAGACTACGTGAACTCACATGAAAGGCCCAAGTTTCGCCTCAAAGATCACTTACCGGAGAAAGACAGGTTGGGCGAGTACAATTCCGGATCGAAGCCCTGATCCGAATTGACTTCCTCCGAGGGATCGGGGGCTCATCTGTCCCCTTCTCAGATGAAATAGTGACCGGGGCTGAGGTCGGGGCTCTTATGAACAACGGTTGTGCACAGCCGCGTGATGTTCGTCGCTAAGTGCGTCCGGACCTTGTTGATACCGCTGAGCTTGGGGTCGAGGGTGGTAGTGTCTGCTACTGATGAGGAGAACCGCTGAGACCAAGGTACAGGGAGCGACGAAGATCCAGTATGGAACAGAGACCACTTCTGTCAGTCTCAGGAAAAGCGTATTGCAGAGTATGATCCCGTCTGTGACTTCACTTAATGAGTCGTCACTGTCCCCTGTTTCGTGTGGTGAAGGGGACTGTGGAGCAGCAATTGTTTGTTCGACTGTCTGAATTTGAGGGTCGACAGCGATCAGTGTCACCAAGCCCTTTCGACTCTGGACAAGTAAGATGTGGCCAGCGCTTGAAGGGATGTCGACAAGCTGGCCGATGTCGAATTCGTCGACGTGGGAATAACTTCTGATCCAACCGGTCGTGATGAAGCATGAGAATAGTAGTGCAAGACAGCCGAACCAGCGTCTGCGGCCCTGAAAATAGTCCTGCATGCTGCGTGCTCCCACTTTGTAATGCGGGGGTGACTTTCACAGCACTATCAGCAGTTCAAAAGGTTTCGGCAAGCGCAGATGACACTGGGGCAAGACTTGCTGTCTATCATTGCCGGGCCTTACACGCGATCAGCCTTCCTGATGAAAGAGGAACCATCCGCGGTGAGCCCGTACAGAAAACGAAAGATAATGGGCAAGTCCGCGGGCATGATGGCTTCAGACGGGTGTGGATCCCATTTCGCAATCGATGAATTTCATCAACGGAACTTTAAATGCGTGTCGCGTCTGGAATGATCTAGTTGATGGAATGAAGATCCGCGACGACCGGCATTCGTCATCGTGGCAGAATGTGCAGCCACCTACGCTCAGTGCGAAAGTCCAGGGCTTACGTCGAGGTGCGTCGATCGCAATTCAGGGACGGGTGGCTGGCTCTGGTCCACGATGCTCCAAAAGAAGCGGGTGGCGAAGACTGGTCTAGCAATGGGAACCGGGAAAGTTCCGGAAGGGGGCTCGCGATTGAACCCTGGGTGGTACCTGTGCCATTGGGATTACCGGTTCCTGATGCAACCTTCACTGAGCCTTTAAGACTCGGATGTTTCAGTGCTGTCCTGTTCTTCCGCGCTGACGGAGGAGGGTTTCTCTTCTTTTGCGGGCTTCGGTTTGGGCTTCTTGGCTTTCTTGTCTTCAGGGGAATCACTCGTGCGGGGGAATAGTGAGGCGGCGGTTTCCCTGAGTTGTGCCAATTTCAGTTCGGTCGCGGCAATTTCATCGGCCAGCTTGCGTGCCAGCTCATCGCGCAGACTGATGAAAGTCTCGATTTCGCTTTTCAGGTTGGCAGGTGCTTCACCAGCGAGGTCCTCGATGATGATTGCTTCTTTCATGGGGCTGAGATCTGCCTCGATGGGGCTTGATTCACTCCCTTCCTGCGGTCGTTTCTTTGCCATTGCGATAGATTCCAGGATGGTTTCCAGTTGCCAGATCCAATTCGGTGCGGCCTTTTATCAGGAAGATCGAAATCCGGCAATCACTGGAAATCAGCCAGAACCGTGTCAGGTCTCGAGCAGCCTTGAACGGGCGTCAGAAGGAAGATGAGGAGCCCAACCCGGATTGGTTCATCTGGATTGACTTCCCCGCGATGATGAGATGTGATCTGTCTCCTTTTTTCGTTCCCGTTTCATCGATTTGAGAGACAGACATGAGCAACCGTTCTTCCAATTCGAAGAATTCATCCAAGGACACGAAGGCAACGAATTCGGCCGTTGTGTGGACCGTCAGAGGCCTGGTCGCCGTCGCTGCTGTGGTACTGCTGTTCCTCGCCTGGCAGGAAAATCAGGTCAAACAGGCATTCAGTTCCACCAATGAGGCCTGGCAGGCTGCGTTGAGATCGAGTGGTGAGAACACGGATCTGACGAAATCTCAACTCAAAGCCATTCCCGCAAAAGGCAATCCACTGGTTACATCCGACAAGGCCGGCACGAACACAGTAGGAGCCGTCGATGTCGAAACGTTTACCTGGAAGGGCCGACTGCGCAGTTATTCAGTCAAAGTCCATTATGGTCTCGGCCAGGATCCCTCTGTCGAACTGATTGAAGTGGTCGAGAAATGAGGCAATACGCCTTTTCTGGGCCTGTCCAGGAAATTTGTCCGGTATGAGATTGGCCGCTTTGGTCTGTTTGGGATGCGCTGGAAGTGTGTCCTGGCCGAACACGCTGTTTCACGACGATTGAGAGCGGGCGGATAGGTTTTTGATGTAGATGAAACCTCTCGCGGTTGGCTTCGCACCGGTCGCGGCCTGGACACAGCCATTGGGGTGACTCGTGGGATTTTCGGGCATCATCTCGAACCGCGATGCAGGTGCGATATTCTGCTGCAGAGGTGCGTAGTTGATGAGTTGAAGAACGACCTTTGTGCGGAGGAGATGTTTTCCATTCCGGGAGACGAGTTGCTACATCTCGCGGACTGACTAGACGAAGAGTGCTGCTCGGAAGCCGCGGACGCCATAGTAGGACTGAGCTCCGTTGTGATAGACGAAAACGTGACCGAAGCGGCGGTCGCAGAAGAGGGCTCCTCCCAAGCTGCGGATATCTTCGGGGGTCTTGATCCAACTGGAGGTCTTCATGTCGAAATTACCGACCTTTTGGAGCTCACGATACTGGGCTTCCGTCAGGATCTCGACTCCCATTTCGGTCGCCAGATCGATGGCATTGTGCTTCGGCTTGTGTTCTTTCCGCGACTCCAGCCCTTCGCGGTCATAACAGATGCTGGTACGGCCTTTAGGCGTTTCGGGGCAGCAATCGACAAACAGGTATTGTCCGGTTTTCTTGTCGTGGCTGATGACATCCGGTTCCCCGCCCGTCCGTTCCATTTCGTTCAATGACCAGAGCTTATCAGGGTTTTCATCCAGCCGCTTCTGGATCTTGTCCCAACTGAGACCGGGATGACGATGCATGTTCTTTTCAAACCGAGCAGAGAGTTTTGTCAGCAGTTGCTCCCGTACCTCAGGGGAAAGTTCCTTGTCCGAACGAACTGCACGCATGGTCGCTTCCTGATGTGAGATTAAAGAGGTGATGAGTTTTCCAGCGAGAATTCCGTGAACTACGAGCAATCCGAAGGAGGCATTCAAGAGAGCTGATTTCTGACGGCGCTGGCTGCCTAATCTGGCAAAGTTGTTGCTGTCGTACAAGCAATGCACTGGCACTGCCTGATCGAAGCCGATCCGACAAACCCAGGTTCCCTACCCTGCTTCAAGCAATTCATCGATTGCCTGAAGAGCCGATAATGCTCCCGTGGGAACGGAGATACCTTGGGAGTGGACGTCGGCTTCTCGAGGATTGACCCGTATTAACGTTCCCGCGTGGGACTCGCACTCATACCGAACGGTTGGAATGGCAAGTCCCGCTCCCAGTTCGACGATCACCATCCGGCGGGAGGATGCTTTCGCTGTCCATTCGATATATCGCTGGTACTGCTGGTCCGACCGTGTCGCAATCCAGTGAGCGTCACCAAACATCAGAATATTGGGCCGGGCGATCCGACCGCATTGTGGGCAATCGGGCAGCGGCGAAGCCGTTCTGATGGTCTCCATATCGATCTCAAATGTTTGGTTGGAGACATTCCAGATTTCCTTATGGCAAGGTGCACAACATTGCAAATGAAGAATCGAGCCATGGCATTCGACCACATGGTCGGGGGAGAAACCGGACTTCTGAAACTGGCCATCGACGTTGCTGGTAAAGACGAAGGCCCCCAGTGGACATCGCTTCGCCCACTTCTGAAGAATTTGAAAACCAGGATGAGGAGTTGTGGTCCGATAGAGGTTGTAGCGATGTCCGAAGAATCCCCAGGCAAGCTGAGGATCCGAACGAAACCAGTGTGGCGTCGACATCTCGCTGAAGGGCCGGCCGCGGAACGGTGGGTAGGCTTTCCAGAATCCCTCCGGGCCACGAAAATCGGGCAAGCCGGAGTCAACTCCCATGCCTGCCCCCGCCCCAATTAACAGAGCATCCGCATTGCGGAGTGCGTCTGCCGCCATTCGGTAGGATTCGTGCAGGTCCATATGTCCCTCCTCGCCAATCCGGCGTGTCGCCGACATCGATCAGCAGACTCGCATAGTGGTGATCGTCGACGCAGAGGGCGAATTTAGAGGAGCAGCAGAGGAGAATCAATCGCGGTGCCGAGGACATGCCAGGGACTGCAATCACAGGAGTATATGGACGCAGATCGTGAAGTGCTGTGGGCTGAACCCGCGAGGCCCGAGTTTCCGAACCGTTTCATTTGTTCTGCCGTGACACGGTGGCTTGCGTCAGTCTGCAAGCCCCCACTTGGAGGTGTCGTCGTCCGCTGGCGCGCTGTGCGACGGTTTGATGATTGTTCGAAGTGGGAATGCTGTCACTGCTTTCTATTCTTTTGGAATTTGCATCTTCGTCCCGATGACGCAGATCGTAAAAATGGACGCCGATTGGTGCTGAGGCTCTGCTCGCTCGTCCGTTCTTTTTCGACTAAACTGCGGCACCTGAGCAACAAGATGCTTTGCGACAGGTTCAGGCATGGAGCCGCACTTTCAATTCGACAGTTCAAGGAGCGAGACGATGTCGGCAGTTGTGACGCCCGATGCGATTATGCAACTGGGGTTTGGTTTTTGGGGTTCCCGGACGTTGTTAAGCGCGGTGGAACTGGGACTGTTCACGGAACTGGCGAAAGGGCCGCTGACTCTGGAAGAAGTCAGGACAAAAGTCGGTCTGCACGAGCGGGGTGCACGCGACTTCCTCGACGCTCTCGTGGCGCTCGGAATGCTGACGCGCGAAAACGGCAAGTACGGAAACACGCCAGCAACGGATCTGTATCTGGACCGGGCGAAACCGGGTTACATCGGGGGCATGCTGGAAATGATGAGCGCCCGACTTTTCCGCTTTTGGGCCGATCTGACGGATGGGTTGCGGACGGGTTTACCGCAGAACGAAAGTAAGCATGGTGGCGATCTTTTCGGAACCCTCTACAGTGAACCCCGGCGACTGGAACAGTTTCTTTCGGCGATGACGGGACTCAGTCTCGGACTTGCCAGGGTCCTGGCAGAGAAATTCCCGTGGTCTGAGTACCAGTCTTTCGTCGATATCGGTGCGGCCCAGGGAGGCGTTCCCGTCGTGCTTGCTCAAACCCATCCACATCTCAAGGGGACGGGAGCCGACTTGCCAATCGTGGGACCGATTTTCGAGAAGTACGTCGCGTCTCATGGATTGCAGGACCGGCTGAAGTTCGCACCGCTCGATTTTTTCGAACAGGCCCTTCCCAAAGCAGACGTCATTACCATGGGCCATATACTCCATGATTGGGATCTGCCGACAAAGAAGATGCTGATCCGCAAGGCCTATGATGCATTGCCGCCAGGTGGGGCACTGGTCGTTTGCGAAGCGATTATCGACGACGACCGCAAGACCAACGCCATGGGACTGCTGATGAGCTTGAACATGCTGGTCGAAACTCCGGGCGGTTTCGATTTTTCAGGGGCTGACTGTGCTGGCTGGATGAGCGAAGTTGGCTTCAAACAGATTCGAGTTGAACCGCTCAGTGGCCCTGATTCGATGGTTGTCGGGATCAAGTAATTGTGACAATGAGTTGAGGTTGTCCACCTCCCCCTGAGATGACATCAACGGGGGTTATTCTGGCAATCGATTCTCGGGCTATGCCCGCAGTATGGTCGAAACTGGAATGACGTCAGACACAATGGGATCTACTGAGCCTTCCGGAGACACAGCAAGAGACGGAACCGGCGGTTAACGATCCGGGCCTTGCCTGACGGCCTTGACCGCCACATCGGTGATCCGACCCACGAGGGGATTGACCATACCGCGCCCATTCGGATGCAATCTGTTGCTCAGAAATATCACGAAGAGCTCCTGCTCTGGATCGATCCAAAGTGACGTTCCGGTAAACCCACCGTGCCCGAAAGCGCGGGCAGAGAGGTCTTGACCACGGTTCGACGAATAGCGGGATTGAATGTCCCAACCGGGGCTCCTCACGTCCCGCGTCGGTTGACCATTTTTGTCGGAACCTTCGATGACATGTGGAGCTGTCATGGTGAGCCAGCTCGACTGCTTAAGAATACGACTTTGATCGTGTTGAATCCCGGCGAGAGCGTCCTGCGCGAAACGGGCCAGGTCCCGAGCCGTTGAGAACAGACCTGCGTGTCCCGCAACACCGTCCATTCGGTACGCCCGGGGATCGTGGACTTCTCCCTGAATCCACGATCCGTTTCGCCGCTCGGTCGGGGCTGCACGAGCCCGCAGGGACTCAGGCGGTAGATAGCCGGTCTCGTTCATCTTGAGCGGTTCATAGATGTGCTTCCTCGCGAAGTCCGACAACGAATCACCTGACATCCGGGCCACGACTTCGCCGAGAATTTGATAGTTGACGTCCGAGTACTGGAACTTTGTTCCATTAGGGGCAATTGGGTTCAAGGCAAAGAGTCGTTCTCTGGCAACTTGCGGGCCCTGGAGATAGTCGCTTAGTGCATTGTCGGGGATCATGCCGCTGCGATGGACCATCATGTCCCGGAGCGTAATCTCGTTCTTACCTTCGCCTGTAAATTCAGGAATGTATTTCACGACGGGGTCATCAATGATGAGTTTTTGCATCTCTGCCAGTTTGAAGATACTCGTCGCGGTTGCCAGTGGCTTGGTCAGGGATGCCAGGTCAAAGACGGTCTCGACTGTCATTACTTCGGAGTCAGGTTCGATTCGCTTATTGCCATACGCCTTGAGCCAGACAGTACCTGTGGACCTGCCGATCAGCACAACACAACCCGGCAACTGTTCATTGCTGATCGCGTCGGCGATGAGTCGATCGATCTCGCAGAGAACTTCGTCGCTCATACCAGCCTGGGCTGGAATCAGAAGAGGACGTTCCTCTTCGGCACGAAGCGCGGTGGCGTTGAGCGAGCTTAAAATCAGTATCAGTCGCACGAACCTGGACATTGCTGACCCCCTGTCAAGAAATCAAGATCGCAGACCGCTTTTGCTGGATGCAGTCAAACAAACTAATGGTGACGAGACCGGCCTGAGGAAGGATCAGCATCAGTCGCCGTTCCACAGACGGTGCAGTTTTAGTGCGTAGTCTTCGCCCGCTCAATGCGATGCGGCCATCGGGTTTGTGTGTTGATCCGAGAATCCAGCAACTTCGCTGTGAATGCCGAAGGCTTTGTACTTCGTGGGAAGGGGCATGAAACTCGGCTCCAGGACGATCCGGGATTGAAATCGATGTCAATTGGGATGGCACGTGGGGGAGTCGGGTTTGAGTTCATTCCTGCAGCGAGGGATCTCACCATACTGAGGAACCGGTCTGCTGAAGCATCGAAAGAATGTGTGAATTTTTGTGGATAGCGCTTTCATCGTATGAGCGTAAGAGAAAAATATGACGAATGTCGATATTGTGCCGCGAACAGCCTATTGCTGCCGTCATGGGAGATCGGCCGAAGGGGCTGCGACCGTCCTTTGCAGCCAGACGCATAGGACGGGGTTTAAGTGAAAGCTCCGTCGAGTTGCCGGGTGAGGTCATATCTCTATACTTCCGTCGGTTCCAATCGCACTTGGTCGTTGGTCTGAGAGTAAACAACTCGGTCCCAATCCGTATCTCATCCTTTCGCAACTTCGGAGCAGAGCAAATGCCCACGAACTTCCAATACCGTCGGCTCGATAAGAATGACGCTGCTGTGTTGCTCGTTGATCATCAGTCCGGCCTCTGCAATATCGTCGGCGATTTTTCTCCCGATGAGTTCAAGAACAACGTACTCGCTCTCGCAGATGCCGCGAAGTATTTCAATTTACCAACGATTCTGACGACAAGCTTTGAACAGGGGCCGAACGGTCCCCTCGTGCCCGAGTTGAAAGCGTTGTTTCCGAATGCTCCGTACATCGCCCGGCCCGGCCAGATCAATGCGTGGGACAATGAAGAGTTTGTTGGAGCCGTGAAAGCGACAGGGAAGAAGCAGCTCATTATTGCTGGCGTGGTGACGGAAGTTTGTGTCGCATTTCCCGCCTTGTCAGCGCTCGAAGCTGGATATGAGGTCTTTGTCGTGACGGACGCGTCAGGGACTTTCAATCTGACCACTCGGAATGCTGCCTGGTCACGAATGGAAGCAGCCGGAGCTCAATTGATGAGCTGGTTTGGAATCGCCTGTGAACTGCATCGGGACTGGCGCAACGACGTCGATGGACTGGGGACGTTGTTCTCGAATCATCTTCCCGCCTATCGAAACCTGATCACCAGTTACAATATTCGGAAGTAGCGGTGAACTGCACGATGAGTTGAAGACGAGTTGTTGTGACTTCGTAACGGGTCCGTTTGAATGATGTGATTCAGCCGGCGACTCAAGGTGAATTGTTTCAAGACACCGCTTCAGCATGTACGGTCGCCGTGCTCTAACGTACAAGTCATGCTGGGTGCCATGACCTCGGCAGTCAGGTTTGAAAACCTCTGATTGTTACTTAAACGCAGTCTATGGGGCGAATTTCATTTCATTTCTGTGCGAGGTCGGCCAGGTTTCTCGTGCAGTATGGAGCAACTGGGCAAGTTGTCGATGACGGGCATAATCAGCCCAGCCATCGGGAGTGTTTTGGACCTTCGTGTCGCGGATGGTCGGATCGGCTCCTTGAGAGAGCAGCCATTCGACCATTTCTCGACGATTATTGAGCGCTGCGTAGTGCAGCGGCGTCCCGGCGAAGTCAAATCCGGCAGGAATCGCATTGATTTCTGCACCATGAGTGATGAGTTCGTTCGCTGAATCAAGCTGGCCCCACGCGCAAGCGTAGATCAAGGCGTGGTTGGTGATCTGTTGGGGATCGCTGCGGATCGTGGGTTCGATTGAATTTCCAAACGGCCAGTCGACTTCGCCTGCTGTCTCGACGATCAGACCCGCGTCACCGAAACAGCGTCGGATTCCGTCGAGATGTCCGAGTGCGGCATACTTGCGAATGTTGTCGATCGGTGCACCATGTTTCACAAGGAACTCAACAGAATCCGCATGACCCCAGTAAAGGGCCTCATCGAGTGGAGACCAGCTTCGATCCCCTGCGATGGGAACCCCCAAGTCCAGAAGTGTCGTGATGGCCGTCGTATTGTTGATGCTCGCCGCGGCAGTCAATGCCTCGGTCAGCTCCGCACCCTGTTCGGAAAAAAGACGAATCAAACGGTCCAGCTCGCGGCGGGCCGGCATCTCCAGCACAAGGCAACATAAGAGTGTCGGATGATCTCCTGCACTCAGCGATCGATCAGTGGCCAGGGTGGAATCGGCACGTATCAACTGTTCCAGCTCTTCTGGCTGGTCGGCGCGAATCGCAGCTTGTGCGGGCAGAAACTTCGCATCCATTCAAATCCCCAACCGCAGAGGAAGTTTTGGCATGAACTAAGTTGCAGGATTGGCAGCCTGCCGAGAATGATTTCATGCTAACAGACCGCGTGATGGCCTTCGATGGTGACGTATCGAGCGTCGGACGTCGCGAGGTACCGGAAAACTGTAAAACTGGAAGCGAAGCCAGGGGGTAACCTCTGAGTAGGCGGTCGTACGGGAGCTTAGATTGCGTCGATGACAATCCACGCGGGGGCTTGTCCGCGGGCCTTCACGTTCCAGATGACGTCGGGTACGGTGGGATTAAAGTCCCAACTAAATACGTGAATCTGGTTTGGCTGCAGTGAAGAGAGCGTCCATTTTTCCGCCTGATGCCACAACTGAATCAGGGATTTGTTTAGGACCCACACGCGGACGTTGACCGGTTGACGCCGATTGGTCACGTTCTTCAGGGTCAGATTACAACGCTTTTCGCGAAACTCGATCCGGTGGGCAATCCCGTGTTCGAGCAAAATTTCGTTCGTCGTAAACTTGACGATTCGCCGCTTGTCTCCTGACGGCGGGGCATGAGGAAACAGATTGACCGGTATGCCGATAGTGATACTCCTGGCGTTCCAAGACCCGATACGGACAATGGGATCGATAGGCTAGCGAGGGATAACCGTGGTCGCAACGAATTCTGTGACTTTTGACGCAATGTGCATGAGACGGAATCGCCGGGCAGTCTTCAAAGGAGGGATGTACAAGTCCGCAAAATTCGCCGTCGCTCGCGGGACATGGGAGAGGCCATCCTCGGTTGCCTCGTGAACCATGTACCGGCGAGTGTTATGTGCAGGCAACTGAGTATTGGAATGGACACAAAACGGAAGCGGTCACTGCGAACCACGATTGGACGAGCGACGAAGCTATGGTAACATCCTTTCCTCTGCTTGCTGGCTTCTACACGGGGCAGCGTTCCGTTGAGCAACATGAGAGCCGTATTGAGATTCAGCGATCCGTCTGCTTCTCACTTCCTGCCGAGCGGTCATTGTCAATTTCGGGGACATTCGAGCGTTTACCGATGAACCAAGGTGAAACCACTGTTGCTGTTCAGCGCTATCTGGTTGAATTGGCTCGACTCAGTGGTGATGCTCCGGCAGATCCGATCATTCGAAGTCTGATCGATAGTTCGGTCAGTCGTCTGCACTTGTTATGTCGTTCGCTGCTGGTTCGCAGTTACCCCCGATTGACCCGGCCGCCGATGAACCTGCAGACGGAAGAACTGCTGAGTTCCGTGGTTGATCGGTTGCTGAAAGCCATGCAGGAAGTGCGACCGACCTCCGTGCGACAGTTCTTCGCGCTGGCCAATCAGCACATGCGGTGGGAACTGAATGATCTGGCGCGAAGGCTCGACGATCGCTCACAAGCGCTGGGATTGCAAGACGATTTCGTCATGTCACCCGAATCGAGTGTCTCGCAGTTGACACCTAACGCCAGGCGGATGCTCGAAGCAATCGAAGTGCTTCCCGAGGACGAACGGGAAGTCTTCAGTCTGGTCCGAATTCAGGGAATGACGCACCCGGAAGTCGCTGAGATTCTGGGGACTTCCACCAAAACGGTGCAGCGCCGACTGAATCGCAGTTTGATCCTGCTTTACGAAAAACTGGGTGATTTGAATCCTTCGGCTGCACCGCTGGGTGGAAGCTGAATCGAAGCCCGCAAGTCACGACCGAAAGTGGAACGCCCCCCTACCCTGCTACCCTGAGATCCTGGGAGTCTGCTTTGTCGAATGACTCACAAATCAATGAATTGATTGAAGAGATTCTCGACTCGGATCGGACACCCGAAGAAGTCTGTGTCGAACTTCCGGAGTTGCTGGGGGAAGTCAAAGCACGCCTGCGGAAAGTACGAGCTTTTGAAGCCGAGCTCGATTCGCTTTTTCCGTCAACGGCGATTGAAGAGAGTACGTCCCCGGTAAATCTCGGCGAGACGGGGCTCCCCAGAATCCCGGGTTACGACGTGCAAGCTGTGCTTGGTGCGGGCGGAATGGGGGTTGTGTATAAGGCAGTGCACCTGCAATTGAATCGGGTGGTCGCGCTAAAAATGCTGCTGTCGGGACAGTACGCCAGTCGGCAGGAACACGCAAGATTTCTGCGCGAGGCCGAGGCGGTTGCGCGGCTAAAGCATCAGAACATTGTTCAGATTTACGACATTGGCGATGTTGACGGGAGGCCCTATTTTACGATGGAGTACGTAGAGGGGGGCAATCTCTCAGAGAAGATTGCCCGTTCACCCCGACCCGTGACCGAGTCTGCGCAGATGATCGCGACTTTGGCGAATGCGGTCCATGCGGCCCACCAGTCTGAAATCATTCATCGTGACATCAAGCCGGCGAATGTCCTGCTGAATAGAGACGGTACTCCCAAGATCAATGATTTCGGACTGGCGCGGCGTCTTAATACGGACGATGGACTGACTCATACAGGTGCGCGGATGGGAACGCCCAGCTACATGGCTCCCGAACAGATGACGGGCGATCCGACCGCCGTCGGCCCCGCAATCGACATCTTCGCCTTGGGGGCGATCCTCTACGAAATGCTGACGGGTGAGCCCCCCTTCAAGGGGACCACTCTCTCAGACACGGAGCGCCGTCTGACAAGTGTCGATCCTGATCCGCCGTCGCGCCGAAATGCGAAAGTGCCGCGAGACCTGGAAACGATCTGCTTGAAATGTCTGGAGAAAGACCCCATACGGCGATTTGCGACGGCAGGCGAGTTGGCTGAAGACCTTGCTCGATTTCTCAGGCATGAACCGATTCGAGCACGACCCGTCAGTCGAATCGAGCGGTGTGCTCGCTGGATTCGTCGTAACCCCTTGCCTACCACTCTTGCGGTTACGGGGATTTTGTTGATTGGACTGATCATCATCGACTCGCTCCAAAATGGGGCACTCGTTGCGAGTCGACTTGCAGAAAAAAGCCGGTTGACGGCTCGCTTGGAATCGGGGGTGCAACTGATTCAGGAGGGACGATTGGCCGAGGCACGTGCCATTCTGGAGAAGCTTGGAGACGGGGGGGCAGGTGATTTGAGGCAGCGGATCGACCAGGCTGTTTCGGATCTATCTCTGGTTGAGAGCCTCGATTCCGTAGGAATCAAGCGATCTATGGTGCTCAAGGGAACTGACGGTGACCGCGTGAATCGTTTGAATGCTGCTGCGAACTATGCCACATTGTTTTCGATGGCGGGGTGGGGAGACGTCGGCACAGAGTCGAAGCAGGCCGGACAACGGATTCGCAGCTCTGAAATTCGTTCACTTCTGGTGACATTTCTTGAGGACTGGGCCGTGTGTGAAGCGGATGCCCGCAAGAGACGATGGGTGCTGGAAGTAATTCGAGAAGCTGATATCGCGCCATCTTCCTGGAGTCTGCGTTTACGCGATCCAGAGAACTGGAATCACGTTGACGCGCTTCAAACACTTGAGCAATCTGCCCCGGAAGCAGGGCGACCTGTGCAATCATTGAGGGTTCTGGGTGATCGAATGGAGGCGGGTGGTCTGGATACGGTTCCGTTCCTGACACAAGTTCAGGATGATCACCCCGACAGCTTTCTGGCGAATCTGGTCTTGGCAAATTCCCTGCATTCGGTCAACGCCCCGGAGGCAATTCGGTTCTACCAGGCGGCACTCGCCATTCGTCCCAAGTCGGCGACGGCACATAATAATCTGGGAGTAGCGCTTTCGATTCTGGGGCGATCAACGGAGGCTCTCAGCCACTATAAGCACGCACTCGAAACCGACCTGAAGTCGGTATCGATTCCGTATAATATGGGACTGGAATTGCTGGAGTCGGGGCGTGCGCCAGAAGCGATTCCTTATCTGGAAACTGCCACTCGCCTGGCACCAGCACTGTATGAGACCTACGTGCATCTGGCGACGGCCCTCCTCGAGGTTGGCCGTCCCTCTGATGCCCGTGATTTGCTGGAATCGATCCTCACTGCGACACCATCCGGGTCAGCCATCAGGAGTCGACTCGATCAATTGGTGGAGCAATGTCAGCAGGCACTGTCTCTTCCTCCCGATTGAACTCTGGATCCGCACTGATCGCGCATGCGAACGACGGTCAGAGATCCGGGTTTGTTTGGGGGCCAACACCCGTTCACTGCGTGGGAAGCCGGAGAACTGATGCCATGCATTGGCCCATTCATCGAGAGGGCGCTTGAGCAACTTCTGGCGGCCGAAGTTCAGAAGGTCCTTCTCTTGAGCGCAAACCACCGTGCTGACCCGAATTTCTTAGAATTGGCACGGAGATTGAACAGGTTGCGGGGCTTACTAGGAAGATGTACCCCGCGGGAAGGATGAGAATCGGGATTGTGAGCGTTTTCGCTCGCTTGATTGCTGATCGCCTGCCATTACCGAGCCGGGGCACACGTTCAGGGAGTCGATTCCATGGATAACAACGCTGATCTCGAATCGTCCACATCGAAGAAGGGAACCAATCCTGATCAACCATCGCTCAAATTCGTCAAGAAGCGTGCGGGTGAGGCAATGAGCGACGACCAATCTCACCCAGGTGCTCTGGACCATCGGACAAAGGATCTGGAGCACCCCCTCCATGATGTGACAGGCGACGTCAAAACCGAATTAAAGGATTCTCGATTACTCGCGCTGGCAGGCGAGATCATTTCCACGATTCAACAGCCGTACGTGATTCTGGATCGGGAACTGCGGTTGCGACTCGGGAACTCGGCATTCCATGCCAACTTTTCCGTCGACGAGAAAGATGCCCGGAATGAGGTTCTGTTTCGTCTTGCGAATGGGCAATGGGATCTACCCCCCGTCCGATCCATGTTGGAACGCGTTCTCAAACAACGTGAGCCAGTAGATAACATTCAGGTTGAGTACATTTCGCCGCAGGCACAAAGGTGTACTGTACGAATGACCGCTCGTCCGTTTCCAGTGGATGCCGATCGCCTTGATCTGGTGTTGCTCGCGATTGAGATAGTCAATGTGGACTCAACAAGTCAGGCATTCGACGTCACAGGTGAGCGACCGAGTGAACTCGGGATGCAGACTCCGCAGAAGGACGAATTTCTTGCACTGTTGAGCCACGAATTACGAAATCCGATGGCCCCCATTGCCAGTGCCCTCGAACTTCTGGGACTTCAACCCAATGAAAGCAAGACTCAGCAGCATGCACGAGCAATCATCGAACGACAGGTCAGACAATTAAAGCGGGTCATCGACGACTTGCAGGAGGTATCTCGCATGTCGAGAGGGGCGATTCAGATCGAGAAGGTTCGCTGCCCCCTGCGTGAAATTGTCGACAACGCTATCGAAGATGTCCGCCCCCTTCTGGAGCAGTTCGGTCATCAGTTTGAAATCTCCATTCAACCGCAGTCGATCTGGCTGGAGGCTGACCCTGCACGGTTAGAACAAGTTCTTGCCAACCTCCTTTCCAATGCGGCAAAATTTACGAACCCCGGTGGGAGAGTGTCATTGACCGTAGGTGCGACTGGGGACCAATGCGAAATCCACGTCGCCGATACGGGCGTCGGGATCGACCCTGAATTAATTCCTCGAATCTTCGAGTCGTTTACTACGGGGAATCGGCTGCACGACCGAACCAACGGTGGTTTAGGCATCGGTTTGTCACTGGCCAAACGGCTGGTGGAACTGCACGGTGGCCGAATCAACGTCATCAGTACCCCGGGTCAAGGAAGTGATTTTGGATTTTTCCTGCCGTTATCCGCTTCCCCTCAACATCGGATGGTGGTGCGCGGTAAGGAAACGAAGGGCCGCGTGGACTCGTCCCTCAAGGTGATGATCGTCGATGATAACGAAGATGGTGCGCAGACGCTGGGAATGCTGTTATTGCAGTTGGGCTATGAAGCGCTGACGGTGCATGATGGTCCGACATCGATCGAAGCAGCTCTCGATTACCGGCCCGACGTCATCATACTGGATATAGGCTTGCCAGGACTGAACGGGTACGAGGTGGCCAAGAAGTTGCGGCAACAGCCCGAGTTTGAAAAAGTGTTGATCGTGGCGATGACCGGTTACGGCGACGATAATGACCGACAAAGATCCATCGAATCGGGTATAAATCATCATTTGATCAAGCCATCTGACTTTGAAAAGCTCCAGCGGATACTCGACGAGTTTGTAAAGTAATCGTTTGGAGGTTCGTTCTGCGGATGTTCGCTCGTCAGGTCGACGGGCAGGATAGACGTCTCGACGACCCGAGGTTGCGCTCACAGTGCCTTCATTCCCCTGTAGGGCCAAGGCAATGAAGCCGTAGGACAAGAACTATAGAGAAAGGGGGCGGTTGGATCTCTGCTGAGACGGCAGAGAAGCACTGTCGTCTCAGCAGAGATCCGCAGTCTGCATACAGCCGAATTCACTGCGGCTAAAACGCCACGGGAGAATCGCTGCAGGTTGAGGCAACGTCGCATTCCTCGTTGAGTGCGGCATAGAGCGTCGCGGCCAGTTTCTGGGCGGAGGGTCTTCGCAAGAGAAGTCCCTGGACCGAATAGCGAGATAGCTCATACCAGTCAGGCGAGATGCCGTCGACTGCGACAAGCACCACAGGAATGTGCTGAAATTCCGGCTCCTGCGACCGGACAGCCAGAACTCCGTGACTTCCTCCCCACAAGAGCGATGGCTCAAGCAGAACGACATCGGGGAGACAAGCTCTCATCTGTTGAATACATGTCAGCCCATCATGAGCTGTCGTGACTTCCATATCATGCTGCTGCAATTGCTCAACATACCACCAGCGACGGTAGGCGGAGGAACTGGCGACGAGTACATGAATCGGCATCATGATTTCCCTCTACACTCATCCCGTCCAATACGAAACTGACCTAAACTCAACGACTTACACCTGCAACTGTTGAGTCCTCCAATACAGGCGATCCCTATGCACTTCGCATGCCAAGGGCCAGTCCGAGAAGAAATAAACGAAATCACATATGGCCTGTGGAAACAGACTTACAAGAGCGGAAAGCGATTTGCCAAATGGAACAAAGAACGGAGCGTTGCCGATTAGCTCAATCAAAGCGAAACACTCTCCGCGGACGGTAGCTCTTCGACACTCGTTTTGTCAGTGAACACATGATTTTCTTGCGGCATGTTCTGCCGACGGCGATCGGATCGGCACTAAACCTGCTTAGTCGGGGCCGTTTTCCCAAATGAGTGTTCAAGAATCGCGAGTGCGCCGATGAGGGAGTTCTCTGGCCTCTCTAGCGACAACTCCAATGGCCGGTGAGTCGGGGCTCGAACTTCAGCAAAGTTCTCGGCCCCGGAGTGATTCATGGAAATAAGCTGACGCCGTCGCAAACTTGTGCGCGTTACTTTGCCAACGAAGTAGCGCACGTGGAATAATTTCTCCATTTCACCTGCTCTCAATCTGATTGTGCAAACCAACGTAAAGTGGCGTGAAATTGATTCCGAGTGAAATCACTTTTTTTACAATGAACTGATGCTCACTTTTGTTGGGGATGAGTGAGAGCAAAAAGAGGTACTTATGTGTCTGGGAGAAAGTTGTCGGTTCCTGCCACCCATCACGACGGTGCCGAGGTGACTAAAGGGCAAACACAGAAGGGATGGAGACTAAGGCTGTGGCGTTGACTCAAATTTCCACGATCACGAACTGCTCGCTCGTGGTACGCCGATCGGGAAACATCTGCTTGTTCTGATCAGGGGGCAGGATTGACCCAGTCGTGGACGCGGGAACGGTTTCAAGCCGTGTGGTGCGGTGGTGGGTTGAAAATCGATTGATCAAAACTTGAGGTTGGGCGGTCCTCTTGAAAGGGGATGAGGGAGGATATTCGTATCCCGCTGAAGTTCAGGAAGTGCTGCGGTTCACGAATTTTCTTACGCGGGTAGATAGCGTGCGGACCATAACTGCGTGATAATCGACAAACGCAGTGAGAGTTTTCCCGCAGACCTGTCTGAACCTCCAATCAGTGAGAGTTGAACTCGGCGGGAGCGCAAGCATGTCAGCTCGTATCAAATGGAATCGATCGTACTGACGGGAAAGCCGCTTCAGCCGAAGGCCCTATATGAAGACTAACTTCTACAAATCCCTTTTTGTCCAGGCGCTGATTCCCGTCTTCTGGGTGCTCGCGCTGTACATTTCGATGAACATTTTGACAACATACTACGTTGTCTGGATCGAACGATCCAATCAACGCGTATTCGTCGAGAATGTAGTTCCCGTTCGCGCTGCCGAAGAATTGAAGGTTGTGATCTGGCGAATGGTGGCTGAGTGCCCTTCGAACCGGGAAGATCTGCCCAGGTTCCGAGAGCGCTGGGAGAACTCCAAGTACCAGATTGCCAAGGAACGCAATCGTCTGAAGGCATCGCAGCATGTTGAAGGGAATCAGGAGGTCCTGCAGGCTCTTGAAGGGCCACTGAATGCCTATCTGGACATTTTCAGGGGGCTGTTCGAGGTCAGGGAATCGACAAACACCTTCGATCCAAACCTGAATGCATCCATCCGCCCTCAGGCGATTGAGCTGGCACATCAAATTACGGTCAATGCCAATGACATCATCCGCGTGAATCAGCATGCGACGGACATGTATAAAGAACAGCGGCGCCGCGTGACGAATACGATTCTGTGGTTCCGTTCGGGAATTCTGCTGGTCGGACCATTACTGGGCATTTTTCTTGGTTGGCGCCTCTCACGGCGTTTGAACCAATCGATCTCCAGAATCGCAGTGACCCTACATGATGCTTCGTCGAAGAGCGACAGCAACATTGGCACGATTGATATCAACGCATCAACCGATTTTCAGGAAGTTCAGCAGAAGGCAGAGCAATTTGCTTTTCGAATGCGCCAAGTCAGCCGTGACCTTCAGGCCGCGCGACGCGAGGTTCTTCAATCCGAGCGACTCGCTGCGGTCGGTGAACTTGCGGCGGGGGTGGCCCATGAAATTCGAAATCCGCTGACATCGGTCAAGCTTCTGCTGCAGCATGCCATTCGGCAGGCTTCGGGGCCCAAGCTGGACGAAAGTAAGCTGCGGTTGATTCTGGAAGAAATTGGTCGGATGGAATCGACGATTCAGGGGTTGCTCGACTTCGCCCGTCCTCCGCAGCTCAATTGTGTCCTGCATGACCTGGCCCAGACACTACAGCGAGCCTTAAATCTGGTCAGTGCACGTGCCCGGCAGCAGGGAATTGAAATCATCGTCCGACCGTGTGAGGTTCCCCTCATGGTCGATGGAGATACCGAGAAGCTACATCAGGTACTTGTCAATCTGTTGATTAATGCCATCGAAGCGATGCCCGATGGAGGACAGTTGACGATCGAGGCCAGAATCGTAGAAAGAACGCATTGCCGACTCTCGGGAGAAATGGTGGTCGAACTTGGAAATTGCGGAACCAGGATGGCGCAAATTGTCGTAAAGGATACTGGCGAAGGGATCTCGCCCGATGTCCTGCCGCGATTGTTTGAGCCGTTTGCGACGACCAAGGACCGGGGTACAGGTCTCGGGCTGGCAGTGTCGCATCGGATCGCTGAAGAGCATCACGGAACGATCAGTGCCAGAAACGGGGAGACGGGCGGTGCCCAGTTTACCCTCTGTATTCCGATCATCGAATTTGAAGTCTCGGGCCCCTCGTCGAGACGTACCGATCATGAGATGGCAACCTCTTGACGGATTTAATGCATTTGAGGAGCACAATGGAATCGCTTTTGGTAATCGACGATGAAGCGGGAATTTGCAAAACAATTCAAAACGTGCTCCAAAGCAGCACCCTGCGCATCCTGACCGCTTCGACTGCAGCGGAAGGACTCAGCATTCTCCGCGAAGAATTGCCTTATGTTGTTCTGCTCGATATTCGCCTTGGGAAACAATCTGGACTGGACCTGTTCGATCAGATTCACGAAATCCACCCCAAGGCCCTTATCATTTTCATCACGGGGCATGGGACAGCGGATACTGCGATTGAAGCGATGAAGGTGGGGGCCTTCGACTACCTGGTCAAGCCGCTTGATCTCGATCAACTGACCCAGGTTGTGGAACAGGCGCTCAAAATCGGCCGGCTGATGCATGCCGCCGCAGCCATCGATGATGACACCTCGGCTGACGATGCGTCTGACCGACTGGTGGGGAACGGCCCTTCCATGCAGTCCATCTGCAAGCAGATCGGGCGGACGGCTCCTCAGGACGTCAACGTATTGATCCTCGGTGAAAGCGGCACTGGTAAGGAACTTGTTGCACGCGCCCTCTACCAGCACAGTCGCCGGAACCAGGCACCTTTTCTGGCGATCAATTGTGCCGCCATCCCCGAAACACTGCTGGAGAGTGAACTGTTCGGTCACGAAAAAGGGGCCTTCACAGGGGCTGATCGCAGACGGGTGGGAAAGTTTGAGCAGTGTCATCGCGGAACGCTCTTCCTGGACGAAGTCGGTGATATGCCGCTGGCAACGCAGGCCAAAATCTTGCGGCTCTTGCAGGATGGTCAGTTCCAGCGTGTCGGTGGAAACGAAACACTCACCGTCGACGTCCGGGTAATCGCTGCAACCAATCAGAACCTTGAAGCGATGATTGAAGAAGGTCGCTTCCGCCGCGACCTGTACTATCGGCTACGCGGTGTTACCCTGCACATGCCGGCGCTGCGGGACCGGATCGACGACATTCCCGAACTGGCTCACTATTTCCTATTCCGATTTAACCGCCAGCTTGGCACCGCCGTTCAGTCGATTTCGCAAGAATCGCTTGAGCGGCTGCAGTCTTATCGCTGGCCGGGCAATATCCGGGAACTCCAGAGCGTGATTCGCGAATCGCTCATTGTTTCCACCGGCCCGACGCTGCTTCCCGAGTTTCTGTCGATCGAACTGCATGGTGAGCCACCCGCAGAGCCCGAACCGGTCGAAACCATTCTGAACGTCAACAACGATGCCTGGAGAAATCTGGGGACCGTTGTCGAAAAGTTGATGACAGAAGGTAAGTCAGACGTCTACCGTCAGTCGCTACTCTACTTCGATCGGCTACTGGTAAGTCAGGCGATGAAGATATCGAAGGGCATGCAGTCGCACGCTGCTGAAATTCTGGGGCTGAGCCGCCCTACGTTGCGGGCAAAAATCCGAGCCATGGTGGCCGAAGACGCCAGAACGGACGCGACACCGAACGGGATTTAGTAAGAGATTTTGGATCCGGGTACTGTGGCGCGGGCTGGACTGGCCACCGACGGCCGCGCCATTCCCCCGATCACACTGAGTCCTCGTCCCAAGCACCACGCCTCCCGCGTCCACGGATCGCGGTGAGACACCTGCAATCCCGTCCAGTTCGGACCAGACCCACGACTCACACGGCGTGATAACTTCGCAATTGGACGAATGCCTTCAATGGACTTCATCATGATGAGTTATGAACGGCTGCGGATGGAGTCACTTTGCGGTTGCTGGCCAGATTACTGCCAAAGTCTGCTGACCTTTAGTCCTGGTCCTGTCCCGACTGAAGTACTTTGAGCTTTCGCTGCAGGGTTCTGACGGAGATTCCCAACGCTTCTGCAGCGTGCGTCCGGTTTCCGTGAAATCGATCGAGAGCGGCTTGAATGGCCACTCGCTCAATTTCCTGCAACTCGCCATCGCTCGACGATACGAACGGTTTGGATGCAGGGTAACCGGTAAAGTAGGCTGGAAGGTCTTCCTGGGTGAGAACGTCGTGCTTGCCCATGACGACCATGTTTTCAATCGTATTTCTAAGCTGTCGTACATTTCCGGGCCAGTTGTAGCCAATAAAAAACTCCCGCAGTTCCGGGGCGAGTTGCACATTCATCCGGTCATGTCGCTCGCGACTTTCGTGAAGAAACCTGTCTGTCAACTTGGCAATGTCACCTGGCCGCTGGCGTAATGGGGGAAGATCGATGGTCAGCACATGCAGCCGGTAGAAGAGGTCTTCTCGGAAGAGATTCTGCTTGATCATCTCGGGAAGGTTACGGCTCGTTGCGGCAACGACTCTGACGTCCACATCGCGGTCTGTGTTGCTTCCCACGGGAGTCACCTTCAGGTTCTCCAGGACTCGCAGTAATTTCGCCTGCGACGCAAGTGGGAAATCGCCGATTTCGTCGATGAACAACGTTCCTTCGTGAGCAGCTTCGAATCGCCCAATCCGATCTTCTGCCGCTCCTGTGAAGGCACCTTTGACACTGCCAAACAGTTCTGATTCGATCAGACTTTCCGGGAGAGCAGCGACATTGACGGCGACGAATGGACCGTTAGCCCGACGGCTCAATCGATGGATGGCGGAAGCAACCAGTTCTTTCCCGGTACCCGATTCACCTAGAATCAATACCAGCCCATCAGTGCGGGCGACTCGTTCGACGCGTTCCACCACATCCTGCATCTGAGGTGACTGGCCGATGATTCCCGTCAATCTTTCACGTCGTTCCGATTCGGGTTCAGTCACCGAGGGGGCAGGGTTGTTCTGGATGAGACGTCGCAAAAGCAGCATCAGGTTGTCGGGATTGAGCGGCTTCGTCAGGTAATCTTCTGCACCAAGCTTGATCGCTTCGACGGCAGAGCTGACTTCCCCATATGCCGTCACAATGACAAAAGGTGTCGTAGGGCGCTGGGCTTTCCAGATATGCAGCAGATCAACTCCACTTTGCTGGCCGAGCCTGAGATCGCAGATGACCACATCCACGGATTCCGAAAGAAACGCCAGGGCCTCCGCGTGATTTTTCGCAGTGAGGGGATTCATCCCTTCAGTCTTGAGAAAACGGGCCAGCGCATCGCGCTCCCGTGGCTGGTCTTCGACAATCAGAATGTTGAATTTTGTCATAGGGCCGATCACTCACGTGATTGATTGCGATGGGCTGGCCATCTGACTCGAAATTGACATTGCCCGCGGTCAAGTCGCACACAATTCACCGTCCCCCCTGCCCGTTCCATCAGACTCCGTGTGATGGCCAGACCGAGACCTGATGACTGCTCTTTCGTCGAATAGAAGGGAGCGAAGATGAGATCCCGGTGCGCCGCTGAGATACCGCTCCCACTGTCCGTGACGTTGACTTCGACCATCTGCTGATGTTGCTTCAGGTCGATTTCAATCTTTCCTCCGGTTTCAGGGATTGCCTCTTTCGAATTGGAAAGCAGATTGAGCAGTACCTGTCTTACGTGACCACGACCTGCGCGAGTCAGGAACTCCCCCTTGGCCGGAACCGAAAGCTTCAGGTTGATCCTGCTCGCCTGAAGCGTCGGTTCCATGAAAGCCGCGACACTGTGAATCTCGCGGCGCAGATCAACGGTGTTCACTTCCAAATCGTCCGCACGCGCGTACCCAAGAAGCAGGTTCATCAGACCATCCACCCGTTCAATCTCACGAACGGACTCGCCCAGCATCGCGGTAATCTCTTCGGAGGCGAGTTGCGCATCGCCCCGGAAGACTCGGTCAGCGGTGTAGAGATTCAGGCGGATTGAGTTTAAAGGATTACGGACCTCGTGCGCGAGACCGACCATCAACTGGTTCAGTTCCAGCAACCGCTGTGATTCTGATTTTAATGATTCCTGCTTCAATCGGGTGATTGTCTGCCGCTGAACCCCAATGACCAAACAGAGCAGAATCGCCAGAATTGAAATCGCGAAAACCAAATACCCGCCTCCTTCAGCCTAAGTCCACTGGGGCCTCCGACTCCCCTTGCCCGAGAGAACGTTCGTTTCTCGCGGCGAGGAGCCACAAGTCTATGTAGGTAAGAGATGCGTCAGCCTCGAGCACTTGAGAAATGCGTAATGGCCTCGATCTCTCAAGTCGCCAGTCTTCAGACAGATCCTCGGAGACTCACTCGGGGAGATGAATATCAGATTGCAATTGATGTGCCATAATCGGCTCAATGCGGCACATGGCTCGTTGTCCCCTTCTCTTGAACTACGACAAATTGTCGGACCTGAGGGGGTGGCGGCGGACAATCTGTCGTAGTTACACCTTGCGGGTCGGCTCCTGCAGGTTTTGAGAAACCCTGCTCTTCTTCCGCAACTTCGGACGTCGCAGTGACTTCAAGGGCAAGCTGAACTCAGTGACGGATTGGTACGGGACTTGCTTTCTTCGCGGGGACCTATTCTACGGGATTTTCCTCGCTGATCGAAGGAGGGGTGCATGTTCTTGAAGATTCTTGATGTCACGCTACGACCACTCACGTTGCTACTGCAATTCGCCCTCAATCCCACCTCTTCGCTCGCCTCCCCCACTCACTCCACCAGCGAATTCGATCTTGAGTCATACTACGAATGGCGTTCACAGATGCTTCCTATGGCCAGTGCATGTGTGAACTGAAGTTCTTGAATCGATTGAATAGTCTGAAAGGAATTCACTATGAGATCACCTCGTATATTGATGATTTCTACCCACGGATATGTGGCGGCTCAACCCGAACTGGGACGGCCTGACACGGGTGGGCAAGTCGTCTATGTCCGAGAGATGTCAAAAGCACTCGCTCACTGCGGTTTTGAAGTGGATATTCTCACACGGCGATTCGAGGGTCAGCCGGCATCTGAGCAAGTCGCAAAAGGAGTTCGCATTCTTCGTTGTGCCTATGGCGGCAATGATTTTCTGCCCAAGGAAGTCCTGGCGCAATATGTTCCTCAGCTGCTTGACGCTTATTTTCAAGATCCACATTTTCAGGATAAGTGCTATCAGCTGATTAGCAGTCACTACTGGGATGCGGGAGTAGCCGGAGTCAAGCTGGCGAAACGACTGGGGGTCCCCCATGTTCATACACCGCACTCGATGGGACTTCTTAAGCGACAAAATCGCGCATGGGGTGACGCCGGTGAATCGACCGCGGATCATCTGACCGAGAGAATTCAGCAGGAGCGTGTGATTTACCACCGTGCGGACCTGGTCCTCTCGACCGCCGCAGAGCAAACCCGCTGTCTGTCGGAATGCGATGAATACAACGTGCCAAGTCAAAAAGTGGAACAGATCCCTCCAGGTCTGGATGATCATGTCTTTTATCAGCTCAAGGACAGCAGGCGCATGGCGATCAAGCGAGACCTGGGATGGGACTCGCCTACGGTCTTTTCGGCGGGGCGGCTCGCGACGAGCAAAGGATACGACCTGTTAATCCAGTCATTTCCGGCGGTCGTCAAGCGAATCCCCGATGCCACGCTGGTTCTCGCCATTGGTGGGGTAACGCGGTCGCGAGAAGAAAACGAGTTACTTGTATCGCTGAAGAATCTGGCGCGCGAGGTGGGGGTGCGGGAACACGTCCGATTCACAGTGTGCGTAGACCAGCAGCGGTTGGCGGACTACTACCGCGCCGCAGATGTATTTGTGCTGGGGAGTCGGAACGAACCCTTTGGAATGACGGCGGTCGAAGCGATGGCGTGTGGAACGCCGACGATTGTCTCGACGCGTGGCGGACTCTGGGAAGAGCTGACGTGGGGACACGACTGCATTTATTGTGATCCCCAGGACACCGAGGCATTATCGCAGGCGATCTGCTCCCCGCTGCTTCATCCCAGAATTCGACAGCAGCTCTCGTTCAATGGCAGCATTACCGCACGCTCGCGATACACCTGGAAGAAAGTTGCTCATCGATTTTTGACGAAGTGCGTCAATTGCGGATGGATCGCCAGTACGACGGGCGTAGAACTCACGCGGTAAGGTAATGAAGTGCAATGCTGAATTGATCTGCTGACAACATTGGCTGGGATACTTACTGTGAATAGACTTCCCTGGTTGGTTGCCAGCGACCTGGATGGCACCCTCCTGGGCGACGCCTCGGCCGTCGAGCGTTTTCGCTCGTGGTGGAGGTCGCTCCATCCCGCGCCGCGACTGGTATACGCTTCAGGCAGATACTATGCGTCCATCGTTGCTTCCGTTCAGGAGTGGAAACTGCCCTCTCCTGATGCCGTCGTTGCAAACGTGGGCAGTGAAGTACGACTCTATCCCTGCGGAAGGCCCTTGGAGGAATGGTCTCATCGCTGGCGGACTCGCTGGCAACTCGATGAGGTCCGGAACCTGCTGGATCGGGAACTTGGACTGAACCTCCAGCCACCGCAGTGCCAATCTGATTTCAAACGCAGCTATACCGTATACGATGCTGACGAAGGATGGCTTGCACAGGTCCGCGATCGATTGCGAGAAAAACGGATTGCTGCGGAACTGGTCTACAGTTCCGGCCGCGACCTGGATGTTCTTCCCATGGGGGTCAGCAAAGGAACTGCGATTGAGTTTCTGGCTCAATCCTGGCAGATTCCCAAGACGCACGTACTCGTCGCGGGGGATTCCGGTAACGACCTGTCGATGTTTCAGCAGGGGTATCGAGGAGTCGTCGTGGCAAACGCACAGATGGAGCTTGCCGACGCATCCGGTCCTCATATCTACCATGCGCGACGTCAATTCGCGGACGGAGTCATTGAGGGATTTGAGTACTGGATCCAAGCATCAAACGTCTGTTTCTCGCGTCAGTCAGGCGAAGTGTTGATCGAGTTATCAATTGCTCCCGCCCACCAACCAGACGGACTGAACTGACAGGGTCCCGGAATCAATTCCGCAGATCGACGTCGAGATTCGTTTTCTTTCCTCCGGAGGGGTTCAGGATGGTCAGTTTGAGGATTCCCTTGCTGGAGTGAACCGCGTCGTTGAGATCGTTCGGATGCAGGACTGCCTTGCCATTGGCCGCCAGTATCAGAACGCCGGGTTTCAGACCTGCACGAGCGGCAGCGCTTCCGGGTTCGACTTCAGTGACTTTGACGGCGAAGTCGTCATCGTGGAAGGCTAACTCTGTCACCGCCCCCAACTTTCCGGGCACCGAATTCGTTGAAGATTCGACGTCCGCCGGGAATGACTTGATGGGAGGTGTGCCTCCCATATTCACTGTGACTTCCGCGTCGCGTCCGGTGCGCGAATCACGCACAGCCAGTTTGAGAGTGGGACCGCTTTTTCGCAGGGCGGCGAGCAACTGTTCTGGACCGGTGACGGGAGCTCCATTCGCAGAAACAATGATGTCTCCCACTTCGAGTCCCGCCTTCCCAGCTGGACTGTCGGGATTAACTCCCGTCACCTTCAGCGCGCTGCGCGTCCCGAGGGTGACAGGTTCAGCAGAAATCCCGAGCGAAATCTTTCCCGGTTGAGTGGCTGGCTTTTCTGCAGTCTCGGACGTTGCCTCCCTATCCGCAGTCGATGCGGCATGTGGGTCGATCTCGATCTGAGCCTTTTTCCCGGTATTTACATCGACTACGACGAGCGAGAATTTTTTGCCTTGAGAAGCGAACGTCTCCAACTGTCCCGGAGATTTGATCGCTTCACCATCGATACCGGCAATGATGTCACCGACTTCGAGACCGGCTTTCTGGGCAGGACCGCTCCGTTCCACGCTCGTGACCCGCAGAGCAATCCGATTCTGAATCTTGATCACTTCACTTGTCATACCGAGCTGGGATTTTTCCGCTGCGGCGGGAAGGTCGTCGAGCGAAATTGATGCTGAATCGTCGGCTGGACTCAATGAACCTCGCTCCCCAGTGACTTCGTACCAGTCTGGAAATGATCCTTCCCATCCCCCCTGTTCGCGGGTTGTCAAGAACGCTTTGATCTGCGCTCGCTCTTCGGGTGGACCTTGAAAACTTTCCGAAGCGATGACTTTTCCCGACGGATCGAGCCGCTGGGAAATATGGATGTAAACAGACTCGCCCGGCCCCGCGAATCGCGTGGCCTCTCCCTTTTTAAGAGCCGTTCGGCCTTCTGATTTCTGTACATCGACCTGCACCAGGTAGTCTGTCCGTCCCTGTCGAGGACTCTTGAAAACCTGCCGGACCACTCCCTCGACAACTAGCGGCGCATCAGACTTGTCGAGGCGTTCACGTGTCTGCGCAAGTGCCGACTGGTGAGAACCCGTCACGATACTGAGAAGCATCGCCATGTGAACCGCAATCTTGAACTGCCCAGCGCCCATGATGTTCTTTCACTGTGAGGAAGGAATGGTCACGCAGATTCGATCCGAGAGCCGGGTTTCACAGATCTTCATAAGGAATTTCGAATAGCTCTTTCAGTCTGTTCAGGTCACCCGTCTGCAGTCCGAGTTTGAACCACTTTGTTCGCTGTGCCGAAGTCCCATGCGTATAACTCTCTGGGGACGTGAAACCGCGGGAGTTCTTCTGGATCCGGTCGTCTCCAATCGACTGCGCCGACTGGATCGCTGCTGCCACGTCACCGGGTTCTACAAAATCAAACTTCTTCTGGCCGTAATGAGCCCACACACCTGCAAGATAGTCTGCCTGAAGTTCCAGCCGGACCGACCAGCGATTGAATTCAGCCTTCGGGCCTTGCCGCTTCTGGTTGACGAGGTCGCTGTATCCCAGCAAGTTTTGTACGTGGTGGCCGATTTCGTGTGCGATCACGTAAGCTTGCGAAAACTCTGCGTCAGAACCCCCCATTTTCTCCTTCAGTTCCGTGAAGAATGTCGGGTCCAGATAGACGGTTCGATCTGCGGGGCAATAAAAGGGACCAACGGCTGACGGTGCGTTTCCACAACCGGTGGCGACGGCGTCCGCGAAGAGCACCATGCGGGGGGGGACGTATTGCTCGCCTGCTTTGCGGAATTGCTCGTCCCACACTTCTTCCGTAAACGCAAGAATGGTCGCTGCAAAATCACCGCTCCGGCGTTCTTCAGGAGTCAGTTCCCGTTCGGCGACTTGTCCTCCCTGTCCTCCCGGTGGATTGACGTTGTTCATCAACTGCTGAACTTTTCGGGGATCGATTCCCATGAATGCAGCAATCAGCATGACAATCATCACACCCAGGCCGCCTGCCGCCATTGTGGCGGGCCGCATAGCCCTCCGATCCTCAAGGTTACCGCTTTTCCTTCCACCTTCCCAACGCATTGTATGCTTCCTTCAGATATAAAGATGGGTACGTTGCCAGATCGGGAACGGGGATTGCCACTGTCCAGCAACAGATAAGAACCGCATTCGAACTCTTTCAGTAGAACGAAGTTTCGCCTTCGTAGAGTATGAGTTCGACCGGTCCGAGGCAATCCCCTGCCTGCCGAACTCACCGACAGGTGAGCGAGCAACGAGGCCTGAATCGATTTTCTGAGGACTGGTCGAACATACGGTCTGCAGCTTTCCGGCGTGGATCAGTGGCGCGTCAATCTGACTATGGGGGCCTGGGAGAAACGTGAACAAGAAGTCGAAGATGTCGCCTTGGAAAGTGATTCTCGGGCGAATGATATTTGCGGCACTGATCGGTTTGTCGGCATTCGGGGTATCGACGGCTCTAGAACTCGAGTCGCGGATTCTGCTGGGATTTGATCTGGCGGTTACGAGCTACATTGTGACCCTCGTCTGGAGAATGGCGGCGGCGGATGCGACGTCCACACGGGAAGATGCGGCACGGATCGAATTCAACAACGTCGTCGTTTTGCTGGTTGCGGGTTTGCTGTCGGGACTGAGTCTCGTCGGTGTGGGACTGATGCTTCATCGGTCGGTGAACTGGTCACCCGCGATGACTAATCTGCATCTGGGTCTATCGCTTGCTGCAGTCTTTCTCACCTGGGGACTGCTGCACCTCTTGTTTGGCATCCACTACGCGCGGTTATATTACGATCCCACCCCGCCAGCGGATGAACCTGCAGATCGTCCTCCGCTCGAATTCCCGGACGATACCATGCCCGATTTCTGGGACTTCATGTACTTTTCGTTCACCCTGGCGATCTGTTACCAGGTGTCGGACATTTCCGTCCGAAGCAGACGTTGTCGACGAGTTGTTCTGGCTCACGTCCTATTATCATTCCTGAACGTGACCTTCATACTCGGGTTTGTAATCGAGATCATAGGAACGTTTATCAGCCCGACTACTTAAATCATTGAGTTAAACTTTCAAACACGGCTGTAGCTGGGATTGCATCTCAACTTGGCCATTGTGATTACGTCTATGAGCGTACTTGGATACGTTAGGGTTGAAGTTCAGATAGCGTCTGATTACGCTGCAGTGGACCTCATCGGCCGACTCACATTCCTGTGTATTTCAAACGACTTTCATCAAAGTTAGTTGCCAACCTCTCCCGTTACCCGATCTGAACGATACCTTGCAAGGCGTTCGGCTTCGGGGCACTGTTTTCACGTCGTCGAACACAAATCGAGTCTCTCACGTCAGTCCCTCTTTCATCTGGATTTTGCAACGGAGCGACACTATGAACATCGTCGAAATGATCCTGAAAGCCTTGTCGGGCGACACGCTGAAGACGCTCTCGGCCGCTATCGGGGAGACGCCAGAGAATGTTCAAAAGGCGATCTCGGCCATCGTGCCGACGCTGCTGAGCGGCCTGGGCAGTCTGGCTGCAAAGCCAGAGGGGGGCGAGAAGATCTGGAACTCGCTTCGGAAGGTCGACGAAAATGTCGCTGACGACCTGGGGGGTGTCCTTTCCGGTGGAGGAGCCGACGATCTGGCCAAAAAAGGGACCGGGATCCTTGAAGACCTGCTGGGCAAAGGTGGCCTGACAGCACTGATCGGCTCCATTGCTTCATTCCTGGCAAGCAATCCGGCCTTGGTGAAAAAACTCCTTCCGCTCGTGGCCCCGTTCATCCTGAGTTTCCTCGGTAAACAGGTCAAGTCGCAGGGTCTCGATTTGGGTGGTCTGCTGAAAATGATCTTGTCGCAGAAGTCTAACATTGCGAAGGCTATGCCTGCCGGGCTTGCGGACAGCCTTTCAGGCGTCCAGGGACTGGGCGACTTCAGCAACTTTGTCTCAGACTCGGCGAGAAGTGTCAGGGCGGCCGGTGATAAAGCTGCTGCAGCGGCTTCAGACTCGATGCAATGGATGGTTCCCCTCGTGGCTCTGGTCGTTTTGCTGGCAGCCGGGGCGTGGTGGCTTAACAACTCCAAGCCCCCTGCCGGACCTGGGGGAACTCCGACGCCGGCCAATCCACCCACTGCTGGAGTGGGAACACTCGGCTCGGCGCCGGGGCCACAAGATCCGGCAGAGACGGTCACCAAGGATTTTGGTGGTTACATGCGCGACGCGTACGAAGCTCTGGACAGCGTAACCGATGTGGCGACAGCCGAAGCGGCAACTGAGAAGCTGACGGCTGTCACCGCAAAAGTTGATTCATTAACGAGTGTCATCGAAGACCTTCCCAGTTCGTCACGCGCTATCGTCACGAGCATCGTCAAGCAATCTCAGAGCAAGCTCCAGGAAAAGATTGATAAGGTTCTCTCCATTCCCGGGGTCGAAGACGTCCTGAAGCCGGTTCTGAATGGCCTGACAGAAAAGATCACAGTGCTCCTCAATACCCCGGCTGCTGAGTAGTTCTGCCTACCGGCGGCGGTCAACGTCCGAAGAATGTTCGGCAAGCAATCACGGACTGAGCGTTGACCGCCCGCTATTTTTACGCGCTGGCTATCGACACATTCTTGGGAAGGTGATAGGGAGAAGACACGTTGCATAAGGAACTGGGTGGGGCCAATAACAGCCCCACCCGCCACTTTTGCACCCCAGAGAGGTACATACGACGCCCCGGCGACGGGATTTCTAGATTTCGTAGCGATTGGATTTTCTGACATATTGGCGATCGATGATTTCCCAGAATTGAACCAGTCCGCATTCAAAGTCTATTTCCGCGAACACGGGCTGATGATCGCTGCGGAGCGTTCCGGCATTCATGATCGTTAACGATCGAAGGCGACGAACCTCCGGACGATGCGAGTGCCCATTGATGATGAAACGATACCGGGAAGAGTCGTAGATTTCCCTGAAGATGGGATGGTTCAGGAGTTCGGAGTCTGGCTGATTAGATTCAAAGGACAGCATGTCGTGCGCACCAAACCCATGACAAAGCAGAGCAAGTCCCGCTGCCGTCGTCAGTTCAACCGTGACTGGAAGTGACTCCAGAAATTGCCATGAACTATTTGAAACCGTTTCAGGTGGTGTTGCGAATGGCAGGTTAAGTTCATTCCGATCAAGCAGCCAGCGGTCGTGATTTCCTCGGACGGTAATAATGTTGTTGCTTCGCAATGAATCGCAGCACAGATTCACGTCACCTGGTCCGGTCGGAAGATCACCGGTACAGACAATCGTCGTCAATCGCTGGGCCGTTAAGGTATCGACAGCCAATTTGAGCGACTGACTCTCGCAGTGGATGTCGCCGATCACGCCAATTCTTTGCAGCGGATTCAAAGTTCGTTCCTGAGCTTCAGTTCCATCTGAGCAGTTCCCGTTTTTATTCTATAACGTTTGAATCTGTGTGGTTCTGAGGGGCGAGAAGCTGAGTGAAGATCTGGAGCAGCCGCTCGAGTTGTGATGGACTACAGGCTCCTTGAAACTGATTGTTCTGGATGCCGCAATGTATCCAACGGGGAGACCGGGGATGACCATCAGGGCTGCATCCCTCAGAGATTCTTGTTAATTCTCTTCCCTGCAGATCGGTGTGGATCAAATCGACGGTCAGTTGCCAGCCGGGGTTATCCAACGTTTCGAGTTTGATTCCATACTTCTGCTCCCAGTCTCCATTGCAGTGCGTATGGTACCACTTAACCAAATTCGAAATATCGATAACAGACGATTCCCGAACAAAGGGATCTTTTCGATTCGTCATTGAAATCCCCCCCCTGGGTTGGTTTCGGTCCCGTGCCGCTTTGCATTCGGTTTCCCCACTTAGTACGGCGGACCGAGACGGCGGAAGCCGTGGTACAGAACGATTGCTGCGAAGCACAGGTTTCGAGCGAGAACGGCGATGACGGGCAAACGGATGGGCCGAGTCACTTCTGATGATGTCATAGAAAAATAAAGCTGCTTCCCGAGTCGCTGCATCCATGTAACTGACCGGGGCCAATCGATGATGGAGGAAAGCCATTCCTGCGGGATTCCCTGTTGTCCGACCGAGACCCCCACAATTCCCCCGACGAAGGCCGCAACCGAGTCGGTATCACCACCGCAGCGGATCACAGACGTGATGGCGGCTCGATAATCCAGGGGATTAATGAGCCACGCATGAATCGCAATTGGGACCGAATGATACATGTACCCGGAAATTCGCTGTGAGAGTCCGAGAGAGCCAGCATAGGCATCCGTACTCTGAGACTGACTTGCAGATGCCACCGTGCCTGACATCAGCTCCAGAAACTCGTGTGCGCCCTCTTCCGGAAGAATCTGCCTGAGCCGCTCGATGTAGTTCTGCGGTGAAACAGATTCCACGTCTTTCGCCATGGCGGCTGCCAAACCGATTGCGCACGCTCCATACTCGCCTTTGGGATCCGTATGAGTTAATCTGGTCGAAGCCCGAATGAGATCACGAAAGCACGGCGCGTCACCGTAAGTGATTCCGATGACCGCGGCACGCATTGCAGGCCCATTTCCGGCCGAGCGAACGCCGCTGTGTTCGGGAGAGCATCCCATCCACAGCCGAATGATCGACTTGAGCGTGGCGAGACCGATTCCTGCGGGAGCTCCCAGCAGCCACCATCGCAGCCTGCGAGCGAGTGATCTGCGAAATACCTCCACGTTGCCCTTGGCGTCGATCAATGCCTGGGCCACCATGCAGAGGTGTTCGGTGTCGTCCGAAACCATGCCACGTCGGAAGAAGAAACGCTGGCGATCGGGAGGGCCGAGCAGCTTTGTACCCCGTCGCCGCGAAAGTCCTTCATACGGCAGTCCCAGTGAGTCACCGACTGCTGTCCCGAGAATGCAGCCGACTACCTGATCTTCGGTCATCGCCAAAACTCCAGTGCGAGCGGAGGACGACTACAGAAACGGGCACAGTGGTGAATTGTCGAAGGAGACTCAGAGTCTGTATACAGAAACGGGGCGGTGATCGGCACCGCCCCGTTCGTGATCGCTGTTCATTCGGCCTTCAAATCAGCCGACTGACACAAAAGCCACCTGATCATCTGGCGACTATGCCGTCTTCATCGCGGCACCCAGGATCTGGCTGGTGCTTGGACGCATGACTCGTGGATCGACCTGTTCACCCTTCTGCAGGGTGGCTCGGATGTCTTTACCCGAGATGGAGACTGGCTTTTCACCCGGATGACGCTCTGTCAAATCGACGCGGCCGCAGGATTCGTAGTAAGCAGCAAAGCCCACCTTGAGTGGCTTGATCTGCAGGTCACCGCCGAGCTTGTCGAAGATCTGGTGAGCATCGAAGTCGCCCCAGATGTTCTCGCCGTTGGCGTAGGGAGCATCAGCGTGCTTACGACCAATGATGATGTGCGTGTATCCCATGTTCTGCCGATAGATGGCGTGCATCACGGCTTCTTTCGGGCCACCGTAGAACATCTTGATGTCGAGGCCGAGCAGCACGACGCGGTCAGGCACGGACTCATTTCGTGGACCCCACAGAGACTGATCGCTATCTCCGTCGCCAAGTTGGCGCTGCTGGATCAGAGCTTCGTAGGTCGCCATCCGGATCTCGGCGTTGACGTCGTCACCCTTGGTTTCCCCAATCAATGGATTGAGAACGGCGAGAGGGTTCTTGCCTTCACGAATCAACGTTTCCAGTCCGTGCACCAGTGCGTACTCGTGTGCGCGGTGCAAAGGGTTACGGGTCTGGAATGCCACGGCCGAGTCACAGCCCTTCTCTGCCAGCAGCTTGCGAACTTCACGTGGGGTCAGAACGTACTTGCCAAACTTGGCGTTCTTGGGCTGTGGCAGAACGCGGATTTCACCACCGAGGAGGTGAGAATTGCCTTTATCGCCTTCCAGCACCATCGACGCACCGGGATGATCGATGCGGTCCGTGAGATAAACGCTTTGCAAGTATTTCAGTTTTGGCCAGGGATAGACGTCGGTGATATCGAGGGTGGCGGCGATCTGGCCATCGGGACCCGTCAGGGCAACCTTGTCACCGGCCTTCAGAGTCTTCGCCAGTTCCGCTGAGACGGGGAAGGCGAGAGGGATTGTCCAGGCGTACTTCTTGCCGTTGCTTTCAATGCAGCACTCGTCCAGCACCTTGTGATAGACTTCGCTGGTCATGGGGCCCGTCAAGGGGCTGAGGGTGCCATCGCCAAGTCGGTAGACGGTGGACAAATCGGCGGCGGAAACGGGAACCTTTGTGAGTCCCGCGGCTTCTGCCTTGAACGCATCGATTTCATTTGCACTGACAGTACGGCAAACGGGAGCAGACAGCCCGCCGTGTGGAACGATCAAATCGGCCATGAGATTCCTTCGCAAAAATGAGAGGCTTTTGACGTATCGGCCAGCGTTGTCGAGCCCATGATTTTTTGCGGCTCTCTTACCAATACCGTTCGAAATCTATCCTCAACGTGGACAGTTGCCGACCAGAGTTGGTGCGGCGGTCGAAACTTAAAGTAACCATCGAAAAACTGCAAGCCGCGAATCGTCTTGTCAATCCAAGTCGGGCCTGCGGCGAGAAAATCGCAGTCACTGGACGCCTATGGGCCTGTCCGCACCAGTTCGATTGAGATGGCACAAGGAAGCCGGACGCATGCGCAAAACAGGCCGATCCTGTGTCTACTCAATGCGATGCTCGCGCTGCTTGACCAGCACTTTGCAGGGTGTGTATCGTCAATCTCTGACCCCGGTCTCTCCTCTCAATTCGCTGAAGGTGCGCTCCCATGACGCTGTCTCGTATTCTGCCCGGTCAGATCCTGCTGGTGCTCGTATCACTGGTCTTCGTCGGATGCGAGCCGAATGTTCCTAAAAGCGAGACCGGGGACAAATCGGCCCCTTCCGCCAGTGCATCGGGATCACCGACGGGAACCTCGGGAAACTTGAAGCGTCTCATCATCCTCACCAATGGAGATTCCCCCTACTGGGACGCCTGCCGACAAGGCTTACTGGCGGCGGGAAGTGATCTGAAACTGAAAGACGACGGACTGGTTGCGGAACTCGACGTCAACGACGGCACTGCTCAGGGACAGCTCAGTAAACTTCAGCAGTACGCCACCCAGAGCGATATCGCGGGCGTCGGCGTTTCAGCTATTGATGCCAAAAATGTCGCGATCGCTGACGAACTTCGTTCGCTGCAGAAGAAGGGAATTAAGATCCTGACCATCGACTCGGACGTCGATCGGTCGCAATTCGCCGATGCCCGGTATGCCTTCATTGGTACGAACAACCTCGCAGGTGGCCGCTTGCTGGGTAAATGCGCAGCGGAACTGAAGCCTGAAGGTGGAGAATACGTCACCTTCGTTGGCTTCCGGGGAGCCCAGAACGCGATCGATCGCATCGAGGGGTTTGCCGAAGGGGCCGGAGAGAAGCTGAATTCCAAAGACACCATGGAAGATGGAACGGACAAAACGAAAGCACGCGACAACGTCCGTAACGCCATTCGGAATCATCCTGATCTGAACTTCCTGGTGGGGATCTGGTCATATAACGCTCCCGCCATCGTGGACGTTGTCAAAGAGTCAAACCGCCGGAAGGATTTCACGATTGTCGTATTCGACGCCGAACCGACGGCGATTACGGCGATGAAAGAAGGAAACATCGACGCCATGGTCGTTCAGAACCCATTCGGCATGGGCTATGAAGGGATCCGGGCTCTGGCGGCTCTCGTTCGCAATCAGAAAGAGACACTCACGGAGATGTTCCCCCGATATGGTCAGGATGGCGGAGATATCTTCGACACCGGCCTCAAAGTTGTGATTCCCTCAAATGAATCACCATTAAATCCCAATCACTTTGAGGGAGTCGAAGTGATCACGCTCGAGAGATTCCAAGAGTGGTTGAGCAAATACGATCTCACCGGGTCCTGATCTTCATTTCTGCCCCCCCCTTTTTTTGACACCCCTCTGATCGCGAGTCTGTATGAACACTTCTGTTGTCGCGGCGCTGATTGCGATGATCATCGCGGCAGTCACTATGATTGGCTTGCGTCGATTGGTCGCACAAAACGCTGCCCAGCGACACCAGCTTGGTTTAGTGGCGGCGATCTTCATCGTGCTGTGCTGTACGACGTTACTGGATGAACAGCATAACTACGTCGTAAAGTGGGAACTCAGTCTGATCGACCTTCTGCGCCAGACGACGATGCTGGCGCTCATTTCCTTCGGCGCCGCAATCGTGATCATAGCGGGAGGGATCGACCTCTCTGCGGGATCGGTGATCGCGTTCAGTGCCTCCATCTGTGCGTCATTCATGGTGCTGCTCGCCCCGGAGGCGGTAAATCAATCGTTACCGTTGGGTACGGGGGTCATTGTGACCGCGATTACCGGGACGCTGATCGTCGGACTCTTAATCGGCAGTCTGCATGCGTGGCTGATTACAGAAGTTGGACTTCCCCCGTTCGTCGCGACACTGGGGACGCTCGTGGGTCTGCGCAGCCTGGCACGCGCCATCGTCGAAAGTGTGACCCAGACGATGCTGGGGGGAGCGCGCACCCAGATCAATATCGCGGATCGTCCCTTCCGTGAATTGTCGGGCGCGATTTCCGGAACCGTCTGGAACCTGACAATCCTGGTCGCAGTCGTCGCGATCGTGCTCTGGTTGTTAATGAGCAAGACCGTCACTGGTCGCCACTTGTATGCGTTGGGAGGGAATGAGCAGGCGGCGCGACTTAGTGGGATTCAGACGAATCGGTTGAAGTGGCTCGCTTACTGTATCAGTGCTGTGCTGTCCTCTATGGTCGGGGTACTCTCTGTGAGCCAGTTGAGTGTCGCGGATCCGCAGACACTCGCACGGGGGTATGAACTGAATGCCATCGCCGCGTCGGTCGTCGGAGGCTGCAGCCTGCAAGGAGGCGTCGGCACGATTCAGGGGACGCTTCTCGGGGCACTGTTTCTGCGCGTCGTCATCGACGGTGTGGCGAAGATCATCAAGACAGGTGCTGACGTCTACGAAGGATTGATCGTCGGGGTGCTGGTAGTCTTTGCGGTCACGTTCACCAAAACTTCGACGAGCCTCGCGTTTGGCAACCGACGCTTGTTTAAGGGACCATTGGGCTGGATCACGATTCTCAATCTGACACTGCTGTCGGCCGTGATGATGGCGTTGTTGGGGGCAAAGCTGTTGAAGGGCCAGATTCAAATGAACGCGGCCTGGCTCGCCACTGTGGCAGCTGTCGCCACGTTATGTCTGCTGTTGCTGGTTCGATCCAACTTGAAACCTCAGCTCAAGCAAATGCTCGGAGTCGTTTGGGCGGTGGGTGTGATTGGTGCGGTTATTGGGCTCGACGGACTCTACCCCGGTGCGCAGCGACGCGCTGCGGTAGGGATGGTACAACGGTTGGGGGGATCGATCACTCAGGATGAGGACGGATCGATCAACGCAGACCTCGGTGGAACCGAGTGCCACGACGCTGACCTGAAACGTCTGCTTCCGAGGCTGAAATACTTCTCCAAAATCGGGTCGCTTGGTGTGAATAACACTTCGGTAACAGATTCGGGCCTCGATGCGATCGGCAAGACATTCCAGGGATCGCAGACCCCCGCGCGCGTCAACGTGACAGGCTCGCAGGTTACTCCAAGCGGTGTCAGGAAACTGCAACGCACTCTGGATGGCGTCGAAGTTCTCCACTGATCGGCACTGAAGGCGAATCGGCATTGAGGACGAAGATCGCCACCAAGTGAGTTTCGAGCCAGACGTCTCCCTCCCCGCAAGTGGTTTGCGATCTGCCTTTCGGAAATTGGAAGCCTCGCTTGAGGAGTGCTCTCTGAAAGATGTGAGTCTTCAAATTGAGGACGTCCCTGCGCTTCGCGTTCCCGAATTGCGAGAGCCGATCCTGGCGAATTGGGTGATATCCAGACCGCTTTTGATTCGATCTCTGACGGCGGAAATGGTACGTTGCGACATTGCTCGAAAGATCCGTAGCGGCGCGAGTCGCCATTATCTGGCGCTCGCGGAATTCATTTACTGGAAACATCGGGAACACTGAGAATGCAGCAACGAAGTGACATCTCTTACAGTCCACGGATGAGCCGTCGAGACGTTTTGCGGTGGGGCGCAATGGCGAGCAGCGCAGCTCTGCTCGGGCACTGGTCCGCTCCGCAACTGCCGGCGGCCGTGTCGTCGACCTGGCTGACGATCGAAAAGATTGAGCGAACGACACTTCATCTTCCGTTCCGTGAAATCCCTGCCCGTGCGATGGCGCGCGAGATTCCGCATTGGCAGTATCTGGAGATCTGCGAAGTCACTCTGAAGTCCGGGAAAACCGGGTTCGGTGAGACAATGCTGTTCTATACCTGGGGAACCACCAGCGATCAGGCTGTCGAACGCTGTCGGGGGAAGAATGCGGCAGAAGTGATGTGGGACGATTCTCTGGGAGCCGGATTGCAGATGTCGCTCTTCGATGCCGTGGCCCGGACTCTGGAAGTCCCGTTGCATGCTCTCCTGGGTAAGAAGCACTATCCCCGGACTCCGCTTTCATGGTGGAATATCGACCTCCCCCCCGAAGACCTGGCGAGCGAATGTGCACTTGCCTACAAGTCAGGGTACATGTCGCTGAAGTCGAAAGGTCGTCCCTGGTTTGATTTGTGGAAGCAGATCGAACTTTCGATCAAGGTGGTTCCCGAGTCGTTCAAGATCGACATGGATTTCAATGACACGTTGCTGACCGCGGAGCGGGCGATTCCGATTCTGAAGGAGTTTGACAGTATTCCTCAGGTCGACATCTGGGAAGGTCCGCTCCCTCAGGCAGACCTGGAGGGAAATCACCAGTTGAAAGAGGCGCTCAAGGCCAAGGTCGCGCTCCACTACGGCAACCCTGATCCGTGGGACATGCTGAAGACAGACGCCTGCGACGGCTTCGTGGTGGGTGGAGGCGCATCCACGCTGATGCGAACGGGAGCGGTTTGTGCCATGTCACGAAAGCCGTTCTGGCTGCAACTGGTCGGCTCGTCCGTCACTGCCGCTCACTCATTGCATTTCGGTGGCGTTCTGGAATGGGCCAAATGGCCCGCAGTGAACTGTCACCAGCTTTTCGAAGTATCGACACTCACGGCTCCGATCGTGGTTGAGAATGGCACGGCGATCGTCCCGGACGCCCCGGGTGTTGGCTTTGAACTGAACCGTGACGTACTGAAGAAGTACGCTGTGACGAAGCCAGCCACGCGACCAGAACCCCAGCGCCTGCTGGAAACAACCTGGCCAGACGGTCGGACGATGTACACGGCGAGTAACGGAACCGTGAACTACATGCTCACCCACGCCATCGCCGGACGAATGCCCTATTTCGAGAAAGGGGTTAACACCCGATTGGTTCCCGATGATGGTTCCGCCAAATGGCGAGACCTGGTCGAAAAGTCGCGAGAAAAACCTTACATGGTGAAATAGACAACCGAACGAAAAGAACCGGGGGAATCTCTCCGGTTCTTTTCATTTCCTGACTCGCATGAATCACAGTGGATGGGGTGAAGATGCTGCAGGTGGTCTCGCCCTGTCTCATGCTCGCCGTCAGAACGTCAGATTGCGAGTGGACTCGTCGCTAAGTCATTTCAAGTGAATGACTTCAATATCAGGTGTCTGTCTGTGAAACCCGTCTTTCACCGATTCGCACTGTCGGCTAAAATTGCCTCATCGAATTTTGACTCTCCGGGAAAGGACGCCCGATGCGCAGCATTTGTGTGATGAATCAGAAGGGTGGCGTTGGCAAGACGACTACCAGTGTGAATCTTGCGGCTGGTCTCGCAAAGCAGGGCCGTCGCGTCTGTCTGATCGATCTGGATCCACAAGGCCACGCATCCCTGCATATGGGTGTGGATGCATTTGGACAGACTCCCACCGTCTACGATGTTTTCTCGGGTCGGAAGTCGATGGCCGACGTCAAGCAACTCGCGGTCGACAACCTGTGGGTCGTCCCGTCTGACCTCGATCTGGCGGCGACCGAAGTCGAACTCGTCGACATGCAGGGGCGTGAACTGATCCTGCGCAATGCCATTGAAAAGCTTTGCCAGCAGCAACCGCTGGATTATGTGGTCATGGATTGCCCCCCTTCCCTGGGTGTTCTCACGATCAACGCCTTGACGGCTGCGAAAGAAGTCTTCATCCCTCTGCAGCCGCATTTTCTTGCCTTGCAGGGTTTGTCGAAACTGTTCGAAACGACCGCCCTGGTGAAGCGCCGTCTGAATCGCGATCTGATCGTCAGCGGAATTGTGCTGTGCCTGTATGAAACATCGACGCGACTGGCTGCCGATATTACCGACGACCTGATCCACTTCCTGGAACAGAGTGACCCACGGGCTCCCTGGAAGAACGCTCGAATCTTCGAAAGCCGTATCCGACGTAACATCAAGCTGGCGGAATCCCCCAGCTTCGGTCAGTCCATTTTTGACTACGCTCCGAAGAGTCCCGGTGCCATCGACTACGGAGCTCTCGTCGCGGAAGTTCTCGGAGCAGAAGTGGCCAATGCCGAGCCTGTCGCTCCAGTCCAACAGGCGGTTGACGCAATAGCTGCTTAGGCCACCTTCTGCAACAACACCTTTCGAACTCGTTTCTGTTCAAGCCCGCCCAGTTCTGGACGGGCTTGCTTGCATTCGGCCCTAACACACCAGGCGCTCAGAAGCGTGCCCATCGCTGATGGTTGGGTGGAACAAGCAGCATTGTTTCCGTAGAGGCGTGCGGTTTCGGAAACACGAAACTGCATGCTGCAAGCTTGATGCATCGAAAGGACTTATGAGTCGGGGCTGGAACTGCTTGAAAATCCAGGATGAGGCGACAGTGTCAGACGGGGACAGTCTGGCGCGGTGGCGAATCAATCGCCTGCGGACCCGCTTCAGAAAGCGGACAACGCGGTGCTCTCGGTCATCTTAAGAGTCGTAAGTTGCTGTTTGCGTAAATGCTTTGATTAGGTCAGACGATTCGCAGGCTCGCATTTGTGAATGCTGACGATGATCCTGACAGTCTCGTTAGTTCTGTAATCGCGATGTTTTCGAACCCGGTCTCAGGGATAGGTGACCGCTGATCCGTCGATGCGCCATTGTTGCCGTTTGGTTGAGACCCCGTCTACAATGAGGGGACGGTTGGCGGTTTGCATGGTCTATTCCTGTTTCTGCCTCTTGCAACTCGCCACTGTGATGCACGTGACGCCCCTACTTGTCCAGTGCGGAGGAGCACAGGCGAGATGATTGCAGCACACAGTCCGGCGATTCAGTCGAGCGTACTGGCACTGAATCGTCACTATCTTCCGGTGCATGTTCTTTCAGTCAGTCGCGCCTTCTGCCTGCTCTATAAAGGGGCCGCTGAAGTCATCTCCGTCGACGACGGTACGTTTCATTCGTACGACTTTGAGAACTGGGTGGAGATGGGTTTTCTCCGTCTCGAAATGGATGACCGGGAGGATGTGGACTGGATTCGCGCGGTGAACTTTGAAATCCAGGTCCCTCGTATTGTTCGGTTGCTCCGCTATGACCGATTGCCCCGAAATGGGGTCAAGTTCAATCGCCGCAACATTTTCCTACGGGATGAGAACCGCTGCCAGTACTGCGGAAAACGCTTCGGAACACATCGGCTCAGCCTTGATCATGTGATGCCCAAAAGTCGTGGAGGGCCAACCAACTGGGAAAACATCGTCTGCTGCTGTCTGGATTGCAATGTGCGAAAGGGGGGGCGTACTCCCTATGAAGCGAACATGAAGCTGATGAAGCAGCCTCACAAACCAGCGAGAAATCCGTTGTTGTTTCATCATTTGAGTAGCCGCAAGTACGACTGCTGGCGGACTTTTCTAAGCGATTGATCTGCTTCGCACGAATGCGCATCCGAGATGAATCGCGCGCCCGGACGCCGTTTCGCGGTCGTCCCGGGGTGCCAGTCGGGTTCCAGCACGGAGACTTTCGCACTTTGACACAGTGATTTAGGGTCCAGTGGAAGGTGACTCTGCCGGGTTCGGGGCACCTGGGCACGCCTCACGGCCACGAGCGTCAAAGCATGAGAAACCTGTCCCGAGGCATTTCGATTTTGAAACCGCATTGACGGAACCGCCTGACGTGAGGATGATTGCGGGCATCAGAAGTTAACCTGATGGATCCGGCGGAGTCCGGACCTGACTCGGGAAGTTCCTTCACGGATCCTGAGCGACGAATTGGACGAAGAGCGTTAGTCAATCAGCCAAGGATGGCGGACAATGACGTTTGAACTGATCGATGAAATGGCGCGACTGGGCACTCCGCGGGTGCTCGTCATCGGTGACTTGATCCTGGATCGCTATGTCTGGGGTGATGCCGAACGGATCAGTCAGGAAGCCCCCGTGATTCTCTTGCGAGAGGATCGACAGGAAACGCGGCTGGGTGGCGCGGCAAACGTCGCCAACATGCTGCGCGGACTGGAGGCGGAAGTCACTCTCGCCGGCGTTGTCGGAGCCGATCCCGATGGAGTCTGGGTCGCGAAAGAGCTCGAACGATTTGGAGTCGACTGTGCGGCTCTGGTCGTGGACAGTGACCGGCCGACGACCTGCAAAGTCCGATTCATGGGACGTGCCCAGCACCGTCATCCTCATCAAATGCTGCGGGTCGATCGGGAAGATCGAAAGCCTGTCGCCTCAGCCATCGTCGTGCAACTGCTGGCAGCCATCCTTCCCCGGCTGCATGAATTTCAAGCGGTGCTGATTTCCGACTATGCGAAAGGAGTCTGTACTGCAGAACTGCTGCGACCTTTGATCAAGGCCGCACGGGCCGCGGGATTGCCGGTGATTGTCGATCCCGCCGCAGGCGGCGATTACAACATCTACCGTGGCGCAACAGGCGTCACACCCAATCGCTCGGAAACTCAAAAGGCAACGGGTGTTGAAATCCGGACGATCGATGCTGCCTATCAGGCGGGGCAGTTGCTTGTCGAAAAGTTCGAGCTCGACATGGCCTTTGTTACGCTCGACCGGGACGGAATTGTTCTGGCGCCGCGTAATGGTCAATCTGTCCACTTGCCCACCCGCGTGCGTGAGGTCTACGACGTGACCGGAGCCGGCGATATGGTTCTGGCCATGTTCGGATTGGGCATGGCCGCCGGCATCGATCCGACCAATCTGTGTCGACTGGCGAACGTGGCCGGGGGACTTGAGGTCGAACAAGTCGGCGTCGTTCGCATCAGTCGCAAAGAGATTTTGACCGACCTGCTGCGAGGGTCCCGTCGCGCGGCAGGAAAGGTCTGTACCGTCGACGAGTTGACGCGGCATGTTGCCGCAAGGCACAAAGCGGGACAAAAGGTGGTCCTCACCAATGGTTGTTTTGACCTGCTCCACGTGGGGCATCTCAGCTACCTGCAGGAAGCCGCCCAGGAAGGAGATTGCCTGATTGTCGCAATCAACAGCGACAATAGCGTGCGACGTTTGAACAAGGCGCCCGATCGACCGATCTTCAATGAAGAGTACCGCGCTCAGATGCTCGCGGGGCTGGAATCGGTTGATTACGTCGTTGTCTTCGATGAAGAGACTCCCCATGCCGTCTTGCGCCAGATACAGCCGGACGTGCTTGTGAAAGGGGGAACCTATCGCGAAGACGAGATCGTCGGACGCGAGGTGGTGCTCGGCTACGGTGGACGAGTCAAGGCGTTGGGGATTACCCCGGGGGTTTCGACCACTGAGATCGTAAGGCGGTTACGGGCCGTCCAGACCGAGGCAATTTCGATTCCGTTGCCTCAACCCGCTGAACGACGTGCAGCGTGAGGCAAAACTCAGCTCAATGGCTCTAAATCCCATGAAGCTTGCAATCTTCCTCCCCAACTGGATTGGCGACGTCGTGATGGCGACGCCCGCTCTCCGCGCGATTCGGAACGAATTTTCGTCGGCAGAGATCGTCGGTGTGATGCGTCCTTACGTCGCTGATGTCCTCGCGGGGACGGGACTGATCGATCGTGAGCTGTTCTACAATCCCCGCGGCAAGGATTCGTCCCAGCGGGATATCAGTTTTATTCGCCGCCTGCGTGCGGAGCGATGCGACACGGTTGTCCTTCTGCCGAATTCCTTCCGCAGCGGCGTGCTCGCCTGGTTGTCTGGTGCCCGGCGGCGTGTGGGATTTGCGCGTGATTTGCGGAGCTGGTTGCTGACGGATCGAGTCGTTCCCAAATCGAAATCGACGCCTCATCCGGTGATGGACGAGTATCTGCGTCTGGCCGATCGAATGGGGTGTCGTTCGCTGGCAACGAAGACGGAACTGGCGGTTTCTCCCGAGGACCAGGCACGGCTGGACGAGTTCTGGTCGGGCCGATGGGTCACGGAGAACCGGGAATGGAAGCAGATCACAAGTCAGAGTCCCGCCAACTACGTATGTCTGAATACCGGTGGAGCATTCGGTGCCGCAAAGAACTGGCCCCGAGAATACTTTGCCGAGTTGGCACGTCGCATCGCGACAGAGCTTAACCGTTCGGTCCTGATTGTCTGTGGACCTGCAGAACGGGATGACGCGCGCTGGATTGCGGAACAGGCGCGACATCCTTCGGTGCTGAGTCTGGCTGATACTCCACCCAGCATCGGGTTGACCAAAGCGGCGATTCGCTCGGCCCAGTTGCTGGTCACAACGGATTCCGGGCCACGTCACTTCGCGGCTCCGTTTGGTACGCCCGTCATTACTTTGTTCGGTCCAACGCATATCGAATGGAGTGAAACGCGGTATGAACTGGCAGAGCACCTGCAATTGAAACTTGATTGCGGACCCTGTCAGCAGCGAGAATGCCCATTAAAGCACCACCGCTGTCTGCGGGATCTGAGCGTCGAGAATGTGTACGCTGCAGTGCAGCGTCAACTTCAGCGGCGCTCATCCCTTCCCAAGGTCGCATAGGGACATCCGTAAAAGTAAACTCAGTGTCTGCAACGTCGGCAGGTCGTGATTCGCAGGAAGCGGTGAAAGACGGCCGACGCGCTTGCCAGAGAATCGCACCTGTTCAGTTTTGCCTGGAAGCTCCCACCCTTGTCAGCAATCCCGATCTGAACGTCTGGGGCCAACTCAATTCACATCGAGACGTTCTATGCACATTGCTCTGATCCGCCGTTTCTGCTCGCTGAAAAAGGCGGGAGCTGAACGGTACTGCGTCAATCTTTTTCGGGGGCTGCAAAAACTTGGACACCAGGTCACAGTCATCGGTGAAGGAATTGATGATGAACTCCGCAATGAAGTGGAATTCGTGCCGATTCACGTCGATCGAATGACTTCCTGGACTCGAAACCTATCGTTCTCGGCAAACTGTGCTAAATTCGTGCGTTCCCGCCCCTTCGACATTGTTCACGGGCTGTCACGCGTTGAAGGTCTCGATACCTTTCGTTTAACTGACCCCATGCAGACGCATTGGGTGAAGGTCTGGTACCGCAATCCTGTTTCGCAGTGGTTTCAGCAACTGAACCCTCGACATCGCGCGATCTTCGAACTGGAACGAAAATTGTATGGACCGACGGGGGTTCGTCGGGTGATTGTTCAATCAAAACTCGACGCTCGCCTGCTGACGCAGTACTTTGGCGTTGATGAGTCCCGAATTCGCCATATCGTCAACGGCGTGGATACGAGCGTCTTTCACCCGGGTGTTCGAGCCGAACGGGATGCCGTTCGCAGTGAGCTCTTCGGACAGTTTCATTCGGCGGCTCCTGGTCAGGCGGGGAACGACACCGGAGAAACGGGTGCCGACGTCCAGCAGGACGACACCCCGCTGATCATCTTCGCTTCGATGGATTTCCGCAGAAAGGGGCTCGACTCTCTCTTGGCAGCTCTGGCAAACGCCAAAAATCGCGACATCCGGCTGGCTGTACTGGGGGCAGGTGACATTGAGGGCTACCGCCGCATCGCGCGGTCGTTGGGCATCGAACGACGGGTCTACTTCGCGGGAAGGCAAAGTTCGATCGCGCGATTCTATGGAGCCGGCGATCTGTTCGTCCTGCCGACGGTATATGAGCCTTTCCCGAATGTGAACCTCGAAGCCATGGCTTGCGGGACTCCTGTAATTACAACGGCAACGGCTGGGGGGGCCGACATCATCCAGGAGGGTCGCAATGGATACGTGATCCCGGATGCATGGTCTGTTCAGGAACTGACTGAACAAATCGACCATTTCTTCGCGCTTCCCTCCAATGTTCGGGTGGCGATGAGCGATGCCTGCTGGCAGGTCGCCTCCCGCTTGAAAGTTGAAGATAATGCCCGGCAAGTCGTTCAGCTCTTTGAAGAAGTGCTGCGGGAAAAAAATGCCGGGTGAATGCGATTTCACCGCCCAGAGTTAGTTAGCGACGGGAAGAAACGGACTGGTCCAGAGTGTCACGCGGTGCATGAGAGCCCGTTAAGGATTTACCCGCCCTGCGTCAAGTCCCATTTATTGGGTGATACCTGTGAGGCCATTCCGTCTTAGCAATTGAGTAGCGGACAGTTTCGGTCCCCTCGGCTTCGGTGTACTCTTGTTTGCAGGACTCTATCACATCAATCCTGTTATTGGTCGTTCTGACCGGTACCCGCTCGCGAGCGTCATTGACACCGAGGCAGATATGGCGAAGAAGAAGCAAACAGCAAAACTGTCAGTGGGAGAACTGCGCTTAATGGCCGTCCTCTGGCGATTAGGACCTCTCAAACTTTCCGAGGCCTACCGTGAACAGCCTGGGAATGTCGGCTATACCACGATTCAGACGCAGCTTAACCGCCTTGTCGACAAAGGGGTTGCCGTACGGTCGAAGTCTCGACCTATGCGCTACGAAGCTTTACTAGACCCTAATGCGGCCGGGGCCGGAATGTTGCAACTACTGGTCGATACTGTTGGCAGTGGCAGTATCCTTCCCCTGGTTCAGCAACTGGTGACGCTCCGTCCTATCTCCAAAAGCGAGGCACTGGAGTTGAAGGAAATCATCGATGATTCCGTTTCACCCCGAAAGGGAGTAAAGAAGGCTGTGAAGCGTGTGAAAGCCAAATAAGTTCTCTCTTGGATGATCGTTCACTAAAGACAGCTTGCTTTTCTGTAAGATAACCTGTGCTGAGATCCGCGCAGGAATGACCCCATGCGTGGGAGTAATCGTTTGCGAATTTCACCGCGATCGATTTGACCCGGTTGCGATGAGCAATTGAGCGTTTTGCACCCATTTGGTTGACGAACCAATTCAGCGACGTGACACTGGCAGGTTAAGTTGAGATTTTCGACCAGGGAATATCGATCTGTTGATTCATCGCTGCTGAGGAGCCTTCGTTCATGCTGCTACGCGTGTTGTCTGTTGCATCTGTGCTGGGACTGCTGCCGGGAATCCTGAGTGCGGGCGAGCCGAGGTTTGAACGAATCGAACTGGATGCGACATTTCGATCTGAAGGAGTCACCGTGGGGGACTTCAACAAGGACGGAAAACTCGATGTTGCCGCTGGCGACGTCTGGTATGCCGCTCCCGACTGGAAGCGGTCACGGTATCGGCAGCCGCTCAATCAGCAGGGACAGCCAACCGAGGCATATGACGGCACGAAAGGCTACTCGAACTGCTTTGCCAGTTTTACCTACGACCTGAATGGTGATGGTTGGGATGACATCATTGCTGTCGGCTACCCCGGGGACCCATTCTACTGGTACGAAAACCCCAAAAATAAAGAGGGGGACTGGAAGGCTCACGAGATCTGGCACAGTGCCTGTAATGAGACCGTTCTGTTCACTGACTTAAACAACGATGGCAAGCCCGAACTGATTCTGGGATCACAACCAGAACGTCAGATGGGGTATCTTACGATTCCGGCGACCGAAAAATGCGATGAAAAATGGGTCTTTACCCCCATCAGTGAACCGGGTGAACCTCATGAGAACGGCACGTTCAAGTATTACCACGGGTTGGGGACTGGCGACGTCAATTCGGACGGACGGATCGATGTCATCATCCCCCATGGATGGTGGGAAGCACCGGCGAAGCTCGGCGATGGTACCTGGACGTTCCATCCACTCCCGCTGGCCAAAGACAATCAGGGGGCTCCCCTGCCCGCTTCAAACATCCACGTGATCGACCTCGATCTGGACGGCGACAATGATTTGATCCTCAGTTCAGCTCATGCCTTCGGGATCTGGTGGTTCGAGAATCCCGGCAAGGATTCCTCAGAACCCTTTAAGTATCACTTGATTGACGAATCATTCTCGCAAACCCACGCATTGGCTCTTGTCGATCTGGTAGAGAAGAACAAGCCCGCTCTCGTCACGGGAAAGCGATTCTTCGCTCATATGGGAAGTGATCCCGGCGAGTTTCAGCCGGTCGTGATGTACTGGTTCGAGATCGAACGGACCAAGGGGCAGCCACCCCGATTCGTCAAGCACGAAATTGAAGCGGGTCGGGACACAGGTGTCGGAACGCAGTTCTCCATGGTCGATTTCAATCGTGATGGTCGACTCGACGTCGTGCTTTCCAACAAAAAGGGCGTCAATGTCCTCCTGCAAAAGTAGGTGGTCGCGAAGACACGGTGCGTGGGAGATGACGTCGACTTCCCATCGATTCCGACAGCACGGATGACGTGGTCCCTTGCCTGGGTCTGGTAAAGTTCGATTTGCCTGAACTTTCCGGGAAGAACAGGACGATCGTCTCTCATGCCTTCGACTCACCCCGATTTGGGTGACCGAGCCGATAAAGAGAGGCTTACGAAATCAACCCACCCGGATTCCGTGCCGGATTCGTTAGAGGAATCAGTGGTTCAGATCGAGCCTGTTTCTGATGACGGTGGCATACCGCGTGGATTCTGCTGTCGTTCTGGCGACTTTGAACTCTAATTCCGGCGGGACTTATGCATCCAGACCGTATCGGCCCCTATCTGGTTGAGAAGCGAATTGGTGCCGGCGGGATGGGGAACGTCTACCTCGCCCGACACAAGGATTCCACGGAATACGTCGCCGTGAAAGAACTCCCCGCGTCACTCGCGCGGGAAGGAGGATTCATTTATCGCTTCAATCGCGAAATTGAAGCGATGGAAAAGCTCAACTGCCGAAACATTGTGAAATTTTATGACAGCGGCTCTGACGGGGACACGTACTACTACGCGATGGAGTATGTGGACGGGGAAACTCTGACGGCCAAACTGCGTCGAGAGAAACGCATCCCCTGGAGAGAGACGATTGAGATCGCCAGGCAAATTTGCGCTGGACTGAAGCATGCCCATGATGCGGGTGTCGTACACCGTGATCTGAAGCCGTCGAATCTGATGCTGAGTAAGGACGGGCAGGTCAAGATTACCGATTTTGGTGTCGCCCAGGTCTTCGCCGCGGAACGTCTGACTGCTACCGGAGGGGTAATCGGGACCGCAGAGTTCATGTCACCCGAACAGGTGAAGGGTTCGTGGACAGATAAACGCAGCGACCTGTATTCATTAGGAGCGGTCATCTACACGATGTTGGTGGGCCAGCCCCCGTTCGTGGGAATGAATGCGACGGACATCATGCAGAAGCAGCGGTTCGGTCGCTTTGATCCACCCAAAAATTACGTGCCCGAAATTCCTGCGACCTTGGACCATCTCGTCTGCCAGTTACTCGAGAAGGAGCCTGACAAACGCCTTCCGGACGCGTTCGTGACTTCCAAAAAGTTGCAGGAAGTGTTGTCCCGATACGACGCGAACATTTCTGACGATGTCGTCTCACCCACTGACAGGACCCGATCGGATTCCGGCGACGCGCACGCTGCGATTGGCGGAGAACTCGTCAGAGACATCGTCAAAATGGAGATCGCAAACGAGCCTTCCCTACTGGGGCATGTATTCAATAACACTTGGGTCCTGTTAACGCTGCTGACGATGATTGTCGCCGGAGTCTGTTGGCTACTATGGAATTCTAAGTCGCCAACAGAATCATCCGAGGTGGAATTTACTGGAGCAACAGAGGCAGAACGGATCGTTCAGGCCGCGCGATGGCGCTGGAAAGGTGGTGATCCCCACGCGGCTCTGCTTCAGTTGGACGCCCTTCAGGCGGTTATTCAGGGGGACCCCGATGTTCAGTCCGTACGGAATTCCATCGAGCGACTCCGATCAGCAATTGCCAAGCAGACGAAAACTCCGGACCAGCAGGAATTCGTCGAACGAGCACTGAGTCGTGCCGATGGTCTTCCCGAGGACCGACAAGAAGAAGCGCGAGAAGTGTATGAAGGGATTATCCTGCTCTATCAGGGTGATAAACGCCTTGAGGCATTCGTCGAACGTGCTCGTAGCAAACTCAAGGAGATTTCCAATTCCACACCATAGAAACGATTGCGCGATGGAGTCGCCACTCGACTCTGTCGCGGCCCTGACTCTTTCACCTCGACGCGGGCAAGTGTTGCGTGAGCTGAACAAACGGGTGCTTGGTACATTATTCTCCAGTCTGCTCGTGGCCTCTCTCAGTTTGGGCTGCCAGGTTGAAAAGCCAGCGACCGCACCCGTGACAACGACAGATTGCCCCCCCTCAGACGTGGCCAAGTCGCCTGAAGTGGTGACCCCGGCGCAGCCTGTCGTGGAGACTCAGCCAGAGTTCGAACTGGAGTCTGACTTCCGACGGCTGACTCTTGACGATTTCGACAAGTTCGGCGCTGAGCCCGATACATGGGGGGCCAGTGAGGAGGGTTTTTCTTGTGCGGGAAAGCCTCGAGGATATCTCTATTCACTAGACACTTATCAGGATTTCACCTGGCGGTTCGAATACCGCTTTCCCCGTCCGGCTAAACTCACCGACGACAGCAAATTCAAAGGGAACACGGGCTTCCTGGTCTACATCACCGGCCCACACAAGTTGTGGCCGATCTGCCTGGAAGTACAAGGTAAGCACGCTCAGATCGCGACCGTGAAAGAAAACGGAGGGGCTCAGCCAGTCTCTGTCGAGGATGACGACGAAGCTCGGCAGCGCTCCCGAGCCCCCGTCGGCCAGTGGAATGCGATCGAAGTTGTCTCCAGAAGTGGCGAACTTCGTGTGCTTATGAACGGCAGCTTGATCGCGCATTCCAAGCCGGACTTCCTCAGCGAAGGATTAATCGGAGTCCAGGCAGAGGATCACCCTTTCGAAGTCCGCAGGATGAGGATCCGCCGCGATTAGTGTGCGTGTGCAGCGGGCGCCCCACCCTCAAGAATCGTCTGGAGGAGATTATCGTGCGGATAGGGGTGTCCGCAGTGCTGCGTAAACGCTTCGCCGTAGGCCACACCGATTTCCTGCCCTCTCGCGGCCGACCAGCGGCGGCATCCATCGAGATACTCGTCCAGCCCGTGTTGACGACGTAGCCACATTCGCTGGCTTTCATGGCAAGCAAGCATTTCCAGCTTCTTCTCCATGGTTTCGGAGACGTCGACAATAAAACCTGTCGGAAGCGGATTGCCGTAGTAGTCGATCCCTTGAATGGCATCCACGTAGTACAGGTGCGGAATCTTCGTGGTAGGGGTGGCCGGATCCCATTGGTGTGTGACGTAGTTGGGACAGCTTGCGTTGAAGCACGCATCACGCACGAGGCGGCTGGTCATCTCATGATCGCTCATGTAATCGATCGGAGGGGCCGTAATGACGATGTCGGGCCGTGCCTTGCGAATCGCCTCAGTCACGCGCTGTCGGCTTTCGTTGTCGACGACGATGCTCAGATCGCGGAATTCCAGGCAGGCATAGTCCGCGCCGAGAAGCTGTGCCGATCGAAAAGACTCATTCCGCCTGACTTCGGCGATCTCTTCCGCCGACAGCTCGGCACTTCCGCAATCCCCAGGCGTCATCGTCGCCAGTGATACCTGACAGCCAAGATTCTTCAGGCGAATCAAAGTTCCCGCACACTGGAGTTCGATGTCGTCGGGGTGTGCGTGAATGGCGAGAACTCGAACCTGATTACTTTCTTTCAACATCAATACATTACCTTAATGAACTTCCGCAGAATTCAGATCATCTTCTAACCGGGTACCGATTCTTTCGCGACGCTGACGGAGTAACGGGCTGTCGCTCCAGGGAGACGGAACGTCAGCTTCGATCTCGTCGAAGTCTGAGCCGTCATTGCGTCCGACATTTTTGGCAAAGATACCGAGGCTGCGGTTGGCTAGCCACAAGTACAGAAATCCAACACCCAGGAAATGCAAAAGAAGGAAAATCCAGTGCCCGGGTGTGTCGGGAACATCGCAAAGAACCACAGCGGGGCTGATAAACTGAATTGCGGTGACCCAGAACGGAGGTACCGGCTCGGGGAAAAGCGCCCACGCAATCAGGGGCGGGAGAGTACAGACGAGGCTGATCACGGTCATTGTGATCAGGATTGCCTGGGTTTGTGAGCGGCGGCGAAGCCCCTGGTGGAAACCAAACCAGGCAATGGTAGGCAGGTAGAGCGTGACTGAGAGAATGGCCCGAATGGCTGTAAACAGAATCGCAGTCTCGGAAGAGACTCGGGGGTGATAGATCGAAGTTCGGACCCACGATTCCCACCAGAGCTGAAAGGCGTAAACTGTTGCGAATGGGATCCACAGCATTTGAATTGTGCGCCAGATTCCCGCGAATTTCTGCTTGACGATTTCCTCGCTCTTGAGCGGTGTCGTCAGTAGAACATCGAGCGACTGATGAGATCTTTCCGAGCCAATCAGTCCGGTCGCCTGAATTGAGATCACCAGGGCTGCGACAATCCAAAGGATCCAAGTGGCGATGTATGCGGGAGCGAATCGGGAATAGATTGAATGATCATTGGTGGGCCACAGTAGCAGGAAGGTGATCGGAGCTTGAATCAGGATCAACATTCTGAACCGATAGCGGGTGGTCCCCAGCGATCGCTTTGATGTTTCGCGCCAGCGGATCGGATCGTAGTACGGTAGTCCGACGGTTTCCCGGACCAGGACCACTCCTTTCGTCAAACGGTTGTTGTTGGCCTTATCGAAGAATCGATCGAGCCCCTTAAACGTTTTCAGCAACAGGTTATTTGCTCGAACGAAGGCCCGCCGCCACAGGACCAGTCGTGCGAACGCGATGCTAAAAGCGGCTGTCCCGAGCGTGGGCAGCGTCATGACGAAACAGTCTAGCACGGTCTGCTGTCTCAAGTTCCGAAACCGGCCTGCCTCGGCGGCTATCAGTTCATTTCCGTTCACAATTGCCGGACCAAACGCGAGGACGACTCCGCTTGGAAAGGTCGAACCTCTTTCGAACAGCCAGGTATGCGCTTCATCGCTGAGAAGGGGCAATGTGAGCATCTCAAATGCCGGACGGTAGAGAGACTCGTAAAGAGCCGCTGATCCGGCAATACACAGCGCACCAAGCAGATAGGCAGCCAGAAACGAAGATGCCGTCGTACGAAACCACGCCGAGCAAAGAATCGAGAAAGCTCCGACCTGCAGCGCGGTTGCGATCAAAACCCACGTCAACTTGACAATGTCCGTCGCTTCGACACCTCCCAGACTGTAGCCAATCCCCAGAAGTGGCAATGACAGCATCATGAACGACGCGATCGGAACTAATCTGCTGAACAGTTTCTCGAAAATGATGGTCCAGGGGCCGAGTCTGGTCAGCAGAAGCAGACCCAGCGTATCTCGTTCTTTTTCCGCAGTCAGTACGCCGCAGGTCATTGCGGGGAGAAAGAGGTAGATCGCTACAAACTGGAGAAATCCCAGTGAGATAAAAATTTTGCGACCTTCCCCCAGAATGTTCAGCCCGTTCCATCCCCCCTGCTGACGCTGAAAAATCCAGATTGTCATCCCGTACAGAAGGAGCGCAAAGAGCGCTCGCAAGATGTATGTCCGTTTTCGGGCCGATTGCTCAATGAGTTCTTTCGTCAGTAGCGGAAGATCAAGCTTCACGGTGTACGGACCCATACACATTCATCCTTGGACGGGTTTAGCGATACATAGGCGTCCTTGGAAGCCCCGACACGGGTTCGTGCCGGTAATGAGTTCCTCCATGCGGAATCGTCAGACGCGAATCGACTGTTGCCGTATCGCCGGGCAGATTGGCGAGTCGTGGTCGGAACGTGACGATCAGCATGAGAGGTAGATACCACAGGACGTAGATCCCGCCTTGATGCGGGTACCAGAACTGCGTGGCGACAATGATGGCCGCGGAATTGGCGAGCAGCGTTTCCAGGTTTTTCTTATGGGGCCAGATGGTCAACGTCGCGAGCAGCACAGTGAATGTTGCGAACACGGGAATACGGTAAGCAGGGTTATAGAGACTCCAGAACCCTACTCCTTCATCTGCTTGAAACTTCAGGAGACTCCAGTCGATTGACCCAATCGTCTGCCGGGTGAAGCTGTGAGAATCGGCTGAGGTCAGTACCAGACTTCCCAGCAGTACCGCACCGGTCAGGACGAGCGCCATTCCGAATCGCATCGCGCCGCGCCCCCAGTAGAATGCCATCCAGATCGGCAACAGAAAGACTGGGAAAAACAGGGTCCCGCAGGCCAGTCCAAGCAGTCCTCCCGCAACCGTAGGACGATTGTGCGCGGCAACAGCCCACACGATCAAAGCTGCGGGCAGCAAGTGGTTCACTCGGGTGACGTCAAAGGCCGTGACGGGCAGCAGGAGATACATTGTTCCCATTGCCAGACCCAGGTTGGTATCGCTGAAGTGCCAGCGACCGACTGCAATCAAGCCCAACAGGACGGCCAAGTGGGAAAGGAAGGCCATCGACTGTGCGACCGCCTTGGCGGCTCCCCCGGTGAACGGGACTACGGACGTGGCCAGCAGTCGACTGGCTGGGCCTGTCGTGTCTCCGGCATCGGTCGGGCTGTACAGCGTTGATGGCTCTTGTCGCTTCAGCAATTCGACTGCGTGATTGGCGGTTTGGACTGCACCGATGTCGGTGGGTTCGGTGATGATCTTGGTCGTTTGGAATAGCAGGGCCGCTGCACAAAGAAACGCCATACCAGCGGGGTTCAGGTTTTGTTCCATTCGTGGACGTCGGGTGAGAGTCCAGTCAAAAAGCAGTCGCATCAGCAACAGACCGCTCACGGCAAACAGCCAGCAGTAGCCCAGCGTTGACCCGGCATAGTTGGATTTCACCAGCAGCAGACCTGGCGCGAGAGAGAGCAGCAGTGCCAAGTCCAGGTTTCGGATGGACCAGAACCGACTGAATTTAAAGAACACCGCAATGATCAGCAGTAACGACAAATAGAACCATGTCGGCTCATTGACTTTATAGCCAGTCAGTATGTCTTCCATTTCCGCAGCTCCAAACGCGGCCATTCCACCGACGGCCGCTTTGCGAGAACTCTGTCGTCAGCGTGGACGCTCCCCGGAATGAAAACCGTCAATCGTTGCCCGTTTCTCGTTTCGCAACCAGCGGCGTGAATGGTGAGTGAGGTCGAACATGTGTCCTACCATATCTCTCCCCCGACTCTCCCGGCCCCTGCTTTCTCGGCGAGTAACGAGACTCCCTTACTTTCAGGAACTAAAGGATACGGTACCACTGACAGAGTTCAATTGGAATTTCGCATTCACACCCAATAGTTTCGGCAACCGCTCTCTGATCTGACCACTTCTGCAAACTGCTGTGGAGTTTCCGGAAATGCCGCTATTTTGAACGCCTCGGAGACGACCTTAATGAATCTGACGAAGGTAACGATTGTCACCACCGCCGGCCCCTGCCGGTCGATCAACGCCCTGTGTCAAAGGACAGGCGGCCGATGTCAGAAGGTCTTGTTTCAGGTTCATCAATCGATTGGCGGGTGAGGCTGTCACCCGGACCGCGCTGCGGCGGGTGGCGGAGGACGCCCATTCTTTCTCGCGGTTCCGGCTGCAGATTAACCACGGTAAGTGGCGTAAGACTGAAACGTTTCCCAAAGCGAAACTTCGACGACGGGCAGGTCCTGCGATTTGGCGAAATCAAAGATCAATCGAGCAATGTTTTCCGCTGTCGGGTTACTGTCGATCAGATAGAGAGGTTCGCCTTGAGCGAGCAGGTAATCAACGACCGGGTCGTTCCTGTTGAGGATCATGCGGTGGTCGAGATTTTTGTCGATCCAGCCCGCCACATGTTTCTTGATGTCACTGAAATCGACGAGCATTCCTCTGTCATCCAGCGCGTCGTTTTCCAGGACAATAATTGCTTTGCCGTTGTGACCGTGAAGGTGCTTGCACTTTCCATCGTAGTTCAGCAAACGATGGCCGTAACAGAATTCGATCTCTCGAGCTACGCGAAACATTATCAATTCCTTGGTTCACCGGGGGGTGAATCGGGTTATGAATCAGGCGAAAGGCACCTGGCGAAGTATTGAGGCCCGTCCAACAGTCTAATCCTCTTCTGCCGGTCGGGGAAATCAAAACGGGATCTCCCGGCGGGCAGACATCTTTCCTCATCAGAGCGGAACGACCGAAAAGCAGGTCGACGCCCGTTAAACGCTTGTTGATCGTTATGGCGTCATAAGGGATGTCATGCCTTGCCCGGCAAAATCGCGAAAGGCAAGGCGTAGTGATCATTCATCGTCGAGATCGACACCCAGAATTTCGTCTTCGAATTCATCCAGATCAATTCCACGGTCGATGGCCGACGAGATTGCTTCTTCCCGCTCGCCCTTGGTGTGATCATCGGCCTTTGAGCGGAAGTAAAGCTTGATCGGGACTTCCTTGAACGGAAGCCGTTCTCGCAGAACCCCCAGCAGGTATCGTTTATAGTCCTCGTCGAACAGTTCCTTGGCGTTGCACTTGATGACGATCGTTGGGGGTTCGGTTGCCACCTGCGTAGCGAACAGAATTCGCGGTGTCCGGTTCATTCGCGTTGGCGGTGGCGCGTTCTTGACTGCAGCCCGAATCAGCTTGTTCAGCTCACCCGTTTTGGTACGGAATCGGGATTGCTTGTAGATCGACTGCGCGAGGTTGATCAACTTCTTGACGTTGCGTCCCTCTTTCGCGGTGATCACGCAGACGGGGACGTGCCGCATGTGCATGAAGTTCTTGAACAAGTACTCGGCCCATTCCGAAGTCCCGGTCGACTCTGGAGCGAGATCCCACTTGTTGATGACGAAGATGCATGGCTTGTGCTCGTCATGGATTTCTCCGACGAGTTGCTTATCAACCTTCGAAATCGTTTCCATGCAGTCGAAGAACATCAACACAACGTTCGCGCGGCGAATACTCCGTTTCGCCCGTGCCAGTCCGTACCATTCCACGTTGTTCGCGAGACTTTTGCGTTTGCGGACCCCGGGGGTGTCGATCGCGATGAACGATTTGCCGTCCATCTGAAAACGGACGTCGATGCTGTCGCGCGTCGTCCCGGCGATTTCACTGACGATGACGCGATCGTCTTCTGCCAACTGGTTGATGAACGTGCTTTTTCCGACGTTCCGCCGCCCGACAATGGCGAGTTTCAACTCGGGAACTTCTTCCAGCGATTCACCTTCTTCCGCTTCCAGATTGTCAGGAGGCGGAAGGATATTGAGAACGGCTCGCAGCAGTTCGTCCTGGTTACGATTCCCTTTCACGCTGATCGTGATCAGCGGTGCATCCGCAACCTGATAGAACTCGGCAACTTCGCGATCCACTTTGGGGGAATCGCATTTGTTGACGACCAGCAGTTTGGGTTTGTCGATTTTCCAGAGCCGGCGACTGACTTCCTGATCCAACGCCGTGATACCGGCAGGGCCTTCAACGACGAACATGATCACATCGGCCTGTTCGAGAGCAATCCGAATCTGTGTGTCAACTTCCTCGGACAGCTCGCCGACGTCAACGATTCCGATTCCACCCGTGTCAATCAATTCGAAATAGCGATCGTCGACATGCATCAGGTAGGTGACGCGATCACGAGTCACCCCCGCCATCGGGTCCACAACCGATACTCGCTTGTGGGCGAGCCAATTCATGATCGAACTTTTGCCAACGTTGGGACGGCCGACGATGGCGACTTTAGGCACGGACATTCTACAGATCTCTACTGAAAGCAAGGTTTTCGGAACCTTACATCATAGCAGAGCTCTCTAAAGAGTTCAGCCAGTCAGAGAAGACTTGCCCGCTTTTGGCACTCCTTGATGCCTGTTTACTGTTCTTCTCGCTGTTCTCCCGCAAGCTGCAGCCGATCAGGAGCGGCTCGACCACTTGGCCCCTGAAACGCAACGGTCGAGGGAAGTTCCTGATTGGGTTGGCCTGGCCGGCGTGACGTTGTGCGTTCGATTTCACTCCGCGCAGTCCCTGACTGGAAGGGACCCAACCCGAGAAGAAACGTGTTGGTGTCGTGGGACATCGATGCCGTAACACCTCCTGGGCCAAGAAGTTCATGCGATTTGATGTCGTAGGCAACCATCCCGATTTTAGCAAGTGCTGACTGTTTCTGCTTCTGCCAGAAGCGAACTTCGGGCAGGGTCATCATCCCGGGCAGGACGATTTCCGGAATTCCCACGTAGGAGTCCGAATTGTCGGTGCCGATTCCACCACTGCGGACTTCCACAACAATGTCAGCGTCTTCCGCTTTGGAAGCAATTATGGCGCCGTTCAACATGAGACGGTGCCGAATTGAGCCGACCACATAGCCTTTGTCGATCCCTTCGAGGTACTTTTCCTCGACGAAGACGCGGGAACCCTGAAATGCAGTGAAATCGCACTTCGCCAAGGATTGATCAACGGCACCGGAAATCAGAAACTGCTCGCGGGCCGTGCGGGCCGTGTCCGACCGCTTCATCGTGGAACAGCCCATTGCGAACGGGCTCAACGCCAGCAAAAATATCAGGATGCGGCTTGCCATCGACTCTACCTCGTCCGCGCTGGTTTGGGATTGGATAAATCAGGACACGTGTCGCCGATCTGAAGAGATCGTGGCCAACGCGGACACGCGAAGTGACTTGCTGCGATCCCGTTCAGAACACGACAGAACCTGAGCCCACGAAGGGATCAAGGCCTGGCACAAATTCTGACGGACCGGCTTAATGAACTGTTCGATTTGGGTGCAAGGGAGATTGCCTGGGCGTTTTAGCGAACAACAAAAAATGCAACAAGCCGAATTTTCGTGGGAAGTTGCGCTGCACCGCTTGGAGAGTCAACCTGTTTCGGCAAGAATAACGACGCCGCAGGACGAGTGAGAACGTAACTTTGTTTTCGGCACAAGGCCCGTAGAATTCGTGTTGGACGCGATGGCTCGGTAGCAGAATCCCGAAAAGAAGCTCCTGAAGGGGGTGGTCACGCCGGGGAGTTTTTCGCTGGCATACCTTTTCCGAGGGTTCTGCCTGCTCGGGTTGGCTATCAGAGATTTAGCCGGTGGCACTAGGAGAAAGAGCTCGGGGGGAATGTCGCGACGGCTAACGTGTCCTGCTCTGAGCAACGTTATTAGTCAGGGAAGATTTTCACAATCAGGTCATAATCGCTCTCAAAACTACAGAATCCATTGATTTCCAGCGTGCGGCACCATGACCTGCCCCCGCCTCGATCAGCGATATCGATAGAACTTAGAAAAAGCATGCAGCGAATTCTGCTCAAATCCAAGATTCATCGTGCAACCGTCACTGACGCTCAACTGCATTATGAAGGAAGCGTTACCATCGACTACGAACTGATGCACGCGGCGAATATCGCCGAGCACGAGCAGGTTCATATTTACGATGTGAACAATGGCAATCGACTGATCACCTATGCCATTCGCGGGCCCGAGGGGAGTGGGACCATCTGCATCAATGGAGCCGCAGCGCATCTGGTCTCCCCCGGTCATCTCGTCATTATCTGCGCTTATGCCCAGTTCGAAGAGTCAGAAGTGCAAACGCACAAGCCGAAGGTGATACATGTCGATCCAAAGAACCGAAGGACCGACTGAATCAGCCGGAGTCGGTTCGTACGACAGAGCTGCTGAAGGCGGTTTTCCAACTTAGAATTCCGGCAGCCATCGCGAATGGGATGCGGAACATCGCGCGCTTGTCACTCGTGAAACTCTCGAGCGGCGTAAGGGGTATAGGTTGGCTGTCTGCCGCAACAACGTGTGCGGAGGCTGTGAAAACTCGCGGGCCGGTCAAGTTCAGCTTGGTTGACATTCCGTTGATGCCGGTCTAGTTTCGTGCCAAAATGCCGGTCTCGCTTCTCACTCTTCGTTTCCAATTTCAACGCTTGAAAGGCAACTCCGATGGGTCGTCCTGTTACCCTGTTTACTGGCCAATGGGCTGACCTGAAGCTCGAAGACCTCTGCAAGAAGGCCAAAGATTTTGGCTACGACGGGCTGGAACTGGCCTGCTGGGGTGACCACTTCGAAGTGGACAAGGCTCTGTCGGATGATACCTACTGCGCCCGCAAACGAGAGCTTCTCGAAAAGTACGACCTCCAAGTGTTCGCGATCTCTAACCATCTGGTTGGACAAGCGATTCTCGACAATATCGACGCACGTCACAAAAGCATTCTTCCACCCTACGTCTGGGGTGATGGCAAGCCTGAAGGGGTGACGCAACGTGCGATCGAGGAAATGAAGAATACCGCCCGTGCGGCTCAAAAGCTGGGTGTCGGTATCGTCAATGGTTTCACTGGCTCAAGCGTCTGGCACCTGATTTACGACTTCCCTCCCACACCGAAATCGATGTACGACGATGGATTCAAGTTGCTCGCCGAGCGATTCAATCCCATCCTCGATGTCTTTCAGGAATGCGGAGTCAAGTTCGCGCTGGAAGTACACCCCACCGAAATCGCCTTCGACCTATATTCCGCTGAGCGGGCTGTTGCCGCTCTGGGTGGACGAGAAGAATTCGGATTCAACTTCGACCCAAGCCACTTGATCTGGCAAGGAGTCGACCCAGTAGAATTTATCCGGTACTTCCCGAACCGCATTTACCACGTTCACATGAAGGACGCCAAAGTAACGCTCAACGGCCGTTCCGGAATTCTGGCCAGCCATCTGTCGTTCGGTGATTCACGACGAGGCTGGGATTTCCGCAGCATGGGACGGGGTGGCGTGAACTTTGAAGAAGTCATCCGCGCTCTGAACGCCATCAAGTACCAGGGCCCATTGTCCGTGGAATGGGAAGACAGCGGAATGGATCGCGAACACGGTGCACGTGAGTCCTGCCAGTACGTCAAGAACATCGACTTCGCTCCCTCAGGACGAGCCTTCGACTCAGCATTCTCGGAGTAATCTCGAACCGCATGACCCGGCCTTCGAGTCCGGGGCATGTTTCTGATTCACAGTCGAGGTTCTCGAAGAGGCGATCTCGCCTTCAGTTAATATCAAGACGCCCGCTCTTGGAATTCCGAGAGTGGGCGTTTTTTGCTGCGCCAGACACGCCTGAATCGAGCCGTGATGTGGTTTCCCGGGTGCACTCGCTGTGAGACGCCACGGGGACATCTCACCGAGATCGCAAAAACCTCTCACAGGTGTCAGGTTATTTCTCTGCGTCTTCCCGGATACTGAATTCGAGCTTCCACCGGCCGCTGCCGCGTGTGCTGACGCACCAGAGTTCCAGCACGCCCAGTTCTGTCAGTTGCGTATGAAACTGAACAGGAACATAGTGGTCGTCGATGGCGTCATCCTTGGGCAGAGTTGCTTCCAGTGAATCGGTCTCGACAATCTCGTCATCACCCCAACGCTGCAGACGGACCCCTGGCTGGTCGTCTTTTCTCGTGGACGAACTGAAAAACCGGAAATGAGCCGGTTGGCCCACAATTAGTCCGATCGGGTCAGAGGGAACGTCCAGCTCTGTTCCCTCTTCCATTCCAAAGGGGACGACACACAGGGCACGCAAAGGCCGCGCGGCTCCCGGGATTGCGAGACCGGCTGTCTCAATTCCGATGTAGTATGCTCGTGCGGTCCCCCCGCGAATGCGGACCCCGCCTTTCACTTTGGCCCAGCCATAATACGCGGCTCCCCGAGCGACGGCATGGTCCAGATCGTGTACCCCTTCCAGTAACTGAGGGGGTTGATCAGGGAACCAGGATTTGAGTGTCTCAAGCAGGCGAGATTGGAACTGCTCCGCTTTGTAGACACCCCCATTGAACAGGACGTGTGTGGGACGGGCAGCCCCGTCTTCGTCGGTACCATGACTCTGCAGGAAGCCTGCCAGATGACGCGTGATTGCCACGTCTGCTTCGTACGGAAGTCCGATTTCCTGGAACCCCGACACACGCTGGCGAGCGGGGCGCTCGGTTGAATTGCACGCAGGGAAGAATCCGTCGATCAGCAACTGCATCGCGGCTTCGCGGCTCACTTCAACGGTGACCGTTCCCCCGATCAACTTACTGCCGCGGCCCAATACCGAGATCGGATGCTTCTTGGGGCCGTCGGGGGCGAGCAGGACCTCTTTGGCCTGCCGGCAGGAATGCCAGAGCGAGACCGATTGCCAGGGATCCAGGTTGACCCCCTTCTTGGCAAACAGTCCGGAAACATAGTGCGCCAGCGCCAGGTCCATGTTGTCACCCCCCAGCAGGAGATGATTGCCGACAGCGACCCGTTTGAGAGTCAGTTCCCCCTCTTCCTCGCTGACGCCCACGAGCGTTAAATCGGTCGTTCCCCCACCGACGTCGCAGACCAGGAGCGTGTCGCCAACTTTCAGCACTTTCCTCCACCGGTCCCCAATTGAGGTCAGCCACGCGTAGACGGCGGATTGCGGTTCCTCGAGCAGAACAAGGTCATCAGGCAGTCCTGCCGCAGAGGCGGCTTCGCGTGTGAGTTCGCGCGCACTGGCATCGAATGACGCAGGAACCGTTAGAACGACATGCTGACCGGCAAGAGGGGCGTCCGGATGTGCCTGATCCCACGCCGCCACGAGGTGTTCCAGATATCTGCGGGTTGCCGTGACGGGCGATACCTTGGGAAGCTCATCCCCGGCACCCCATGGCAAGATCGCCTGATGTCGGTCGATTCGACTATGACAGAGCCACGATTTCGCGGCACCGACGGTTCGGTCAGGCAGTTCAGCAGACTGTCTTCGTGCCATTTCTCCAATGGCAAAATCGCGTCCCTTCGCCCAGGGGACGTCATAGGCGCCGGTCGCCCCTTCCTGCTTGCTGGCAAGATATAGGAAAGACGGAAGCAGATCGCGTGCTTCTACTGTCGCCGGAGCGACCAGTTGCGGGATCGGCAGTAGCTGAACTTCCGGATGCTCGGCGTCCAGTGCGGCATAGGCCAGCGCGCTGTTGGTGGTCCCGAGATCGATTCCGATGATGTACTTGGCTGGCATACGGCCGTTTCTAGGTCGAACTCAACAATGGACGACGGCCCGAAACGGGTACCATACCCGGTTCTCCATCACCGTCGGTATTACTTGCGTTCTGTTACTTTTACTCGACTGAGCGATCCTGTTCAAACGCTTTGGAGGAAGAAGAGGCCTGACACTCGATCGAAACGTCCAGTTGCTGGCCGACGTAGACTCGCGGAGCAGGTTCATCAATCTCATACAGAATTTGCAGGACACGCGTATCGATCCGTTCAGTGTTGTCACCCGTGAACGCTCTTTTAGGAATCACGTACGGTTCGACTCGCACGAATTCCAGCTTGAGGTTCTGATTCGAGGCGCCGCGGGGTGTGGCCATGGCCTTCCCCGTCACCTGGAACCGGCTGATGTCTCGTTCATCAATATCGACACGGACGCGAAGACGCTGCAGGTCTCCCAGCAGAATCAACGCCTTGGACGACGAAGAATTAACGTATTCTCCCGGCCGCACATCGATTTTCAGAATTTGACCATCGACGGGGGCTCGGACGAGACAGCGGTCAATCTCTGTCTCAATATTTTCGACTTCGGCACGAGCTGACTCGAGCGAAGCTTGTGTTACGGCTTTGTCGGAATCCCACGCACCGGCCATCAGTAGCGAGTGCTCAGCCTGGGCCTGCTGATATTGCTGGTCGGCCGCCGCGAAAGTGAATCGCCGCGAAGTAAATTCCTCATCCGACATGACCTTGCGTCCCAGCAACTGTTCGCCCCGGTCCAGCAGGTCTTTCAGGCGGGTTCGGTTCGCTTCGGCAACGCGGACTTTGGCTTCGCTTGGAGGAATCTCTTCCGGCCTCGGCATTTGCTCAAGCCGGTTGAGCTGGGCTTCGGCCATGGCCACCCGTGACTGCATGACATGTAACTGAGATCGGAGGTGCCTGTCGTCGACGCGAAAGAGAGGAGTTCCAGCCGTCACGCGCTGACCAAGTTGCTCGGCAGTGACGCAAACTTCAAGAACCACTCCGGCGATTGGCGTCCCGATTGAAATATTCTCGGTACGGGCCTCGACCAGACCTGTACCAGAGATACCAACCGTGAATGATTGCTTGGGGGGCTCGACCAGCGGCGTCGCTCTCGGAATTTTTTCCGCGGCAAACATCAGGTGATAGATGGAAAATGCGAACATGCCTGTGGCGAGCACGGGAAGAAAGAGGGCACGCACGGTTTTCAACATTTCAGTCCAGCCTTCTGACATTTCAATAAACTGTTGTGATCGGTTTGCTTCGGTTTCAGGAAGAGCTTGTCATCCGTCTTGCGATGTCGTGTTAGTGATGAATTTCGAGAGGACGAACACCCGTGGGATCGGGGACTTCCACTTTTGTCACCACTCCATCATCCATGTGGATGATTCGGTCACCAAAACTGAAAACACGACTGTCGTGAGTCACGACAATGACCGCACGGTCGGGCTGAAGTGCGACACGTCTCAGCAATTCCATCACAGTTTGACCCGACTGAGCGTCGAGTGCCGCAGTCGGTTCGTCACACACCAGCAAACGTGGCTCATGTACGAGGGCTCTCGCAATCGCCACCCGTTGCTGTTGTCCCCCGGAAAGCTGATTGGGAAACAGGTGCATTCGTTGCGCCAGTCCGACTTCCGCGAGAATTTCTTTGGCCTCTGCAAACGCTTTCCGACGCGACATCCCCGCAATGATCAGAGGGATCGCGGCATTCTCCACGGCGGTCAGGGTCGGCAGCAGATTGTACTGCTGGAACACAAAACCAATATTCTTTTGCCGGAACTGGACGAGACGAGAACCGCTCATTCCAATCAAGTCTTCTCCCAGCACGGTCAGCGATCCGCTCGTCGCATTCAGCAGCCCCGCAACAATCGAGATTAACGTCGTCTTACCGCAGCCGGACTGACCGACCAGCAACGTCATCTGTCCCGCAAGGACATCAAGGTCGACGCCGCGCAGCGCGATCGTTTTGGCTTCGCCCGTGCCGAACTCTTTGAAGATCTGACGACACGCGACAGCCAGCACCTCAGGCGGGTGTATGTCACTGATCGGTGAAGGTGAAACTACGGTCATGGATCAGCCTCGGAAGACAACCGCAGGTTCCAGGAACAACACTTTTCGCAGACTGAACAGACTGGTCAGCAGAATGATGATCACCACGGCCAATCCCACGCCGATGGCCGCAACGAGGTTGAGGTGAATGCCTGCCATCGGAGCGATTCGATTCGTGAACGTGAAGAAAATTGCCGTCGTACCCATTCCCAGGCCGTAGCCAATACCGCTGACGACGCTGGCCTGCAGCAGGATCATCGAGATCAAGCGGGCGTTGGTGACTCCCATGGCCTTAAGTGCTCCGAATTGTTTCAGGTTTTCGAGCGTGAACAGGTAAAAGGTCTGACCGGCCACCGCTGCTCCCACGATGAATCCCAGGCCGATCGTGATCCCGAAGTTGATAGGAATCCCGGTGGAACTCATGAAATAGTCGATTGTTTTCCAGAAGAAACCGTCCTGAGTCAGCGCCATTAACCCGCACTGCTGCTCGATCGCCTGGCAGACTTGGTGCGGGTCCTGACCCGGCATGGCCTTCGCAAGGACGTAGTTCATCAGGTTGCGATTGGTGGGAAAAAATCGTTCCACTTCAGTGAACCGCGAGTAAAGAATGGGAAGAGTCGTGAAGGGAGGCGATGCTTTGCAAATGCCCATCAGAACGACTCGTCGATCGTTGATGTGAAATTCCCGTCCCAACTGGAATGGTTCCCCAGGCCACATGTATTCGTAGCCCGCCTTGTCGATGAAGACGGCGTTGGCACGGTTCAGGTCACTCAGTTCCCCCAGGACCATTCGACGAGGTGATCCGACCATCGTCGCGTCGTCGACCCCGAGCAACATGACATTTCGGAAATTTCCATCTGGCAGGCGTGCGGTCGCACTGCTCTTGTGAAAGCGAACGGCCCATTCGACCCCCGGAACGCCGCGGACACGCTGCAAATCGTTATTCGGCAGGAATGGAGCTTCATCGATGTACCGGACTTTGCTGTCCATCACCCATAAGTCTGCATCGCGGACATCGATGATCTGGCTGGCAGACCGTTCGACGACCCCCATGAAAATGGAGACCTGCTGTGACATCAGCAACGTCGCGAACGTGATGCTGAGAATCAGGCTCAGGTACTTGCTTTTGTCGCCCGTCAGCATTCGTAGTGCGAGCCAGTTCATAAAGTACGTCTTCGAGGTGATCCCGGTTCAGTTTCGTTCTGCTATTGTAGTCAGGCAAAAATGCGTCGAATTTTGACGACGCGCCAAGAACGGGCGAAAAAAATTCAGTTGAGCCCCAGGGAGGCCTGTTCGGGTGCAAAAATCTCGGACAGGACTCGCTGACGGCTGACTTCGTAATTCCATTCCCCTGAAAGTGGTTTCCAGTCGAACCCGTCAAGCAGTGTATGGATTCCTTTCATCAGGACTTTAACCGGGTCTTGAATCTCAAATTCTTTCAACATTGGGCAGTAATGCAGTGCCGTCATGTGCGTCCCTAGCGCCATGGTGATGACCGAATAGACCAGTTCCCTCGAATCGACGGTCGGTCGCAGTTCGCCTGCATCCACGCCTGCCTGAACGATTCGCAGGACCGTTCCAAAACAGGCAGATTCCAGCCGATCGAGTGCTTCCCGACGTTCTGCGGATGCACGTTCCCGCAGATTGGCCAGCTTGATAATGAACTCAGAATGGTAGTGGTGTGGTTCGAGACGCGAGAAAATCTCATCCGCCACCCCGATAGCCGCCAGCCGCTCACGGGAACGTCCTACGAATTGTTCGGCCCTCAGGAACAGCTCAACACGCCGTTCCATGCTTTCGATGGCCAGTGCCGTGACAAGATCTTCCTTCGTTGAGAAGTGCTGATAGACCGTACCCTTCGAATACTCCGTCGCTTCTGCCAACTGGTCCATGCTCAGGCCCGCATAGCCCTGCTCGATCAACAGCTTACGGGCAACCTGCAGAAACAGTTGCTCTCGTTCTTTGATCTGACGTTGTTTGCGTGTCATGGTTCCCATGCGTCAATTATCGACGGATCGTCAAAAAATGTCAAACAGATTAATTCCGACAGGAAAGGAAATCTCTTTCATCTCGGGTGAGCAAACAGTCGACAGGTGTTGAAACGACAGTCGTCTTGACGAATGAATCCAGCGGCCTACAATTCGCATGAACCGTTCCCAGTTGGGGGCAACGAGCAGCAAGCAGCGCCTCGTTGAGCGGATTCCGTTACAAGTCAACTCATGGGATGATCATCATTGGCTGCGACGGCCCGAAAATCTCGTTTCGACTCCCTGCAGCAAGAGGTCTATCTAAACCTCTGGCGCACGTATGACAGGTTGAAGTCGCTGGAGGATGAGCTTTTCGCATCGCATGAACTCTCAGCGCAGCAGTACAACGCGCTCCGACTTCTGCAGGCCGTGCATCCCGCTTCGATGCCGACATCTGCCTTGGGAAATAAGCTGATTTCGCGGGCCCCCGATATGACTCGCCTGCTCGACCGCCTTGAGGCACGTGGGTTAATTCAACGCGAGCGGCGCGCTGACAACCGCCGCGTCGTCGAAGTCAGCATCACCGCTGGCGGGCTGCAACTCGTCGATGAACTTTCCACCGCCGTCAGCGAGTGTCATTCCCGGCAACTCGGTCATTTGTCAGAAGCTCAGTTAAAGCAACTGGTGGAACTTTTGTATGCAGCTCGCTTTCCACACGAAGTGGAAGGGAGCCACTGGTGTCGAGAAGCCTGATTCTTTCATCAATCCTCTCTTGTCCATAAATTTCCTTGTTTAGTGGAGCAACCGTAGCCATGGTGAATTCGACTGAGCCTCGCGTGATCGTGATTGGTGGCGGCCCCTCCGGCTCGACAGCAGCGACTTTGATCGCTCAGCGTGGTCACAAAGTTCGGCTGCTGGAGCGAGAGCAGTTTCCGCGGTTCCACATTGGTGAATCGCTGATTCCGCAAACGTATTGGGTCCTCAAACGACTCAATATGCTGGATAAAATGAAGAGTAGCGAGTTCATCCGAAAGTACAGCGTGCAGTTCGTCGGCGCCAGTGGTCGACTGTCGGAGCCTTTCTATTTTCTCGACCACAAGCCGCATGAGTCGTCCCAGACGTGGCAAGTCCGGCGTAGTGAGTTCGACCAGATGATGCTCCAGAACGCCGCCGACCACGGCGTCGATGTGCAGCAAGGTGTGCGAGTTCTCGAAGTCCTCTTCGAGGGCGAACGAGCCGTCGGTGTGCGCGTGAAAGACGAAGCCGGTGGCGAAGAGCGGATCGAGCGAGCTGACGTGATTGTGGATGCAAGCGGTCAAAGTTCGTTGATTATGGGTAAGCTCGGTCTGCGAGAATGGGATCAGGAACTGAAGAAGGCGGCCGTCTGGACGTATTGGGAAGGTGCTCAGCGAGACACGGGACGGGACGAGGGGGCGACGGTCGTACTGCAGGTTCAGGGAAAAACAGGATGGTTCTGGTACATCCCGCTGCATGACAACATCATCAGTGTCGGTGTCGTCGCTGACCATAACTACCTGTTTAAGAATCGCGATACCAAAGATTTCGAGGCCATCTATCACGCGGAAGTCGAAAAATGTCCGGCGGTGAAGCAACGAATCAGTCTTGGAAAGCGTGTCGCCCCTTATCGGGCTGCGAAGGAATATTCCTATCGCTCCCGCCGTGCCGCCGGAGATGGCTGGGTCCTCGTCGGCGATGCCTTCGGCTTCCTTGATCCGCTTTACTCTTCCGGTGTGCTCCTGGCACTGAAGTCAGGTGAACTCGCCGCTGATGCCGTTTGTGAGGGATTGGCCAAGGGGGATACGTCGGCGGCTCAACTGGGAGCCTGGGAACCCGATTATGTCCGAGGTATGCAGCGGATGCGATCACTGGTCAACGCTTACTACGCCGGTTTCAGCTTCGGCAGATTCGTTGCCAAACACCCTAATCGCAAGGGGGATATCACAGACCTGCTGATTGGTGATCTCTTTCGGCCAGAACTCGATGAGACCCTCGCACTCGTCGAAGAGGCTCTTAAGACGCCCGCCATGGCAGAGCATAAGTAATCGACGTTTCCAGTACTGCGACCCGAGAGTGCAGATGCATGGATGCCCTCTGGGAGTGCGAGAGCACGCATGACCGCGATCACGTTTCCCCTCGTCGAAGAGCTTTCTCCATCTACTGACGTGATGTCAGCAGTAGAGGCCCTTGCAGACTGGCCGAATCTGCTGCTGTTTGAAAGCGCTCTTCAACGGAGGGGGGTCGGTCGCTACACCTTCCTGATGGCGGATCCGATCACCCGCTGGGAGCTTGATCGTTCCCGCTACGGAATCGATCCTTTCGAACAAGTCCGCGCAGCGTGGAAGGAATTACCAACCGCGCGGGTTGCGGGCCTCCCCCCTTTTCAAGGGGGGATCGCCGGTCTGCTGGGGTATGAACTGGGGCAATCCTGGGAGCGAATTCCGACACCCACCTTCAACGAATTCAATCTGCCGGTCCTGGCGGTGGGACTTTATGACTGGGTGATCGCCTGGGATCATGAACTACACAAAGTCTGGCTCGTCTCGCAGGGGTGGCCGGAGCGGGAGCCGGACCGCCGTGCTTTTCGTGCCGCTGACCGGATACGCAATGTTCAGGCTGCACTGGCAGCAGGCCGCGCCCGCCCAGACGAGACATCTCCTTTTCCGCGGAAGCTCGAACTGGCGGACCAGTTTCCCCTTCCCTCCGTGCCGCATGTGTCGAGTACCTTCACGCGTGAGGGCTACCTGCGGGCGGTTGAGCGAGTGATCGAGTACATCCAGGCGGGCGACATCTTCCAGGCGAACCTGTCGCAAAGGCTGCTGGCACCGGCACCGTGTGGGCCTGTGTCGCTCTATCGGCGGCTGCGGTCTGTCAATCCGGCACCCTTTGCCGGTTTGATGGTCTGGAATGACTGGGCCATCGTCAGCGCCTCCCCCGAACGGTTTCTCTGGGTTCAGGATGGCGAGGTGGAAACGCGTCCGATTAAGGGAACTCGTCAAAGGAAACGGGGCCCCGAGGCCGATCTGTTTACTCGTGACGAGCTACGACAGAGTGAAAAGGACCAAGCCGAGAATGTGATGATCGTCGATTTGTTACGGAACGACCTGTCCCGAGTCTGCCTGCCGTCGACAGTCCGTGTCCCACAGCTTTGCACGGTCGAAACATACGAAACCGTTCAGCATCTGGTTTCTGCTGTCACAGGCCAGCTCAAACCAGAACTATCGATCTGGGATCTGTTTCAAGCGACTTTTCCGGGCGGTTCGATTACCGGAGCTCCGAAAGTCCGGGCCATGGAGATTATTGCAGAACTGGAACCGACCGTGCGAGGCCCCTACTGCGGCAGCCTGTTCTACGTGGGGGCCGATGGGCAGGCGGACAGCAATCTCCTGATTCGCTCGTACGTGCAGCGGCATGGCTGGCTACAATGTAACGTCGGAGGAGGCATCGTCGCTCAGTCGGACTCCAAAGCGGAGTACGAAGAGACGTTGACGAAAGCGGCAGGGATGCTGAAGGCCCTTTGATTGCTGGCAACACCTGATGTTACTTCTGATCGATAATTATGACAGCTTCGTCTACAACCTGGCGCGGTACCTGGTCGAGTTAGGGTGCGAAACCCGCGTTGTCCGCAATGACGCCATTACCGTGGAAGGAGTCGCGGAACTGGCCCCTCGTGCCATCATCATTTCTCCCGGCCCCTGCACACCCCATGAAGCGGGTGTCTCAATTCCCCTCATCCGTGAGTTGAGCCACGCCATCCCCATGCTAGGCGTCTGCTTAGGCCATCAGGCCATTGCCGCAGCACTCGGCGGTGACGTCATCCGGGCTCCCAAACCGGTCCACGGTCGTACGTCATTGATTCAGCATACGGGCGAAGACCTGTTTCAGGACTTGCCGCAACCGTTAAGAGTTGCACGATACCACTCGCTGATCGTTGATGAGCAAACCCTGCCTTCCTCGCTGCGAGTCACCGCCCGCACCGAGGAGGGGATCCCGATGGCCCTGCAGCACGAGACACGCCCTCTCTATGGCGTCCAGTTCCACCCGGAATCCGTACTCACCCAGTCTGGTCACCAGCTTCTGGCCAATTTCCTCCGTCTCTCCGCCCTCCCCTCCACCGTTTCCTCAGCCACCAACTGGCAAGAGATCTCGGCCGAAGCAGAAGAGCCCAAAGTCCCCGTTGTCTCGTGGTGACGTCGGCGGTAATCTTTTGATGGCCCCTGTTGTTGCTCGTCTGCTTTTCGCGAACACCTCCTCATGCGAGGAAGGTGGTCCGACCTGTTCCGAATTGTCAAATAACGGCAAATCATCAGTATCAGACTGAGGCACTCAGAATGACGTTCTATCCGTGTGCCCTAACTCAATATTGTCTGCGCCGGCAAAACGGTCGCATTGCGATTAGGGTACCCCTGGCCAGCCGGGCCAGTCACGTAAAACAACTTAACCTGTGATTGCTGCAAAACATGGGACTGGCCACCGACTGGCCAAACTTTGGCCAGTTGGCCAGCCCGTCACAAAAATCAAGAAATCGAAATCGGAGCAGTGGCGTCTCGCCGCTGATCTCCTCTGTGAACACGGTGGCGGAAGTTAAATCACAACTCGATCCGTGCGTGAGAAGAAACCCTCGTCTCCGCCCGTTACACGCAATAGTCTCTTTCGAGCTCGACCGGTCACCGACTATCGTCATCACCGCGACATTGATCGCCCGATACGCCGTTCCCAGTCTTGCGTGACTGCTCAAGGTCCTGACCTTTCCCCTCCGCACGATCAGTTCACGCCATAACCTGACCATCAGCCGAGCCTCAGTTTCGTCAGGACGAGTCGAATCACGATCTTATTCCCACCGGCCACCGTGACCGAGATAGTTAAGCAAACCGCAACTCGTTGATGATTCTGACACCGCGCGGTGAACAACAACGCGCTGTAATCAGGTCACGTTGCTCACCCTCCTGACCTGATCAACGCTGGCGTTCCAATAATTCTTACTTTTCAATAGTAAGCAGTGTCAGCAATAAACTGCCGCACAGCGAGCCCAAACATCCAAACGTTTGGACTCGACCCTGCCCGTGAAAGGCAGGTGTGGACGATATCGCAGAAACGAAGGCAGGCGATTCTTTCGAACTGTCACCCCCCCAGCAGAGCCGCTCTCCACCGACGCCGAGTCGACCGGAAGCCACGACTGAGCCGCTAAAGACGGCGCCCGAATGCCCACAAAAGAGCTCTCCACCGACCCCCCTCGTCCGTCGGAAGCCACGACTGAGCTGCTGAGACGGAGCTGCTTGCGCACGTTGTTTCCATCGTTCGGCCTGCGCCATGACCAGTTACATGTTGTCGAGCGATGTCCCAAACGCCCTCCCCGGTCAGTGCAAAGATCCACCTGAGGGAACTCCCGTTGAACTTGGCTCAACGCGCTACGAACCTGCTCGGGTTCTGTACCCGGACCATTCGATCTCAGGTAGTGCCACCTCGGGCTGCGTCGAGAGGATCCTCTGCCAGGCTCCGACAGGACATGTTCGGGTTTCGGAAAATTTCACCCCGTCTGACTCGGCCGTCTGTTTGAATTCGGGCAACCGGTTGTCTGTCCATTCCCTGTGGTCGTCGACGAAAAGTGACACAGGCCACAGTCCCGTCTCACAGAGATCGAGGTGTGGGGTGGCCCGATAGCGGCTCAGTCGCTGCTTCCAACCGACACAGGGTCGGTGGAGAGCATAAATGTAGGGGTGATTGCCGGCCTTAGCTGGTCAGTCGTTGCTTCCGCCGACGCAGGGTCGGCGGAGAGCGGGTTTATCCCGGTCGGGTAGGTGGGCTTAGCGTCGACTTTGGCGGTCGCTTAACGGCAGCTTGCAATTTGATCAGGGCAGCGGGACTCATCCCGCTGGGGGCGATTTCAGCAAGCGTTCGTCTGGCGAGGGAGTCATCCAGATCGCGTTGCCGGTTGAGAAAGAGAACAGGGGGCTGGTTCACTACCAGCCTCTCGCTGAGCTCGAGACTGCTCGGACGCCCACCTCGTTTTTTGACTGCCTGTGATTTCTACAGCCTGTTGGAGGTCGTCTTTGCGGTCCCTTGTCAGGCGACTCGAATTGCTTGTTTCCTTCTGCCCCCCCGCCACTTTCGAGACTCGAGTGGCGCCGTTCGGACCGCGGCAGCGGTAACATCTCGGAACGAAATATTTGAACTGATGATTGGGTGTCGCAGTGGGGTTCGATTCTTTCCCCACACTGCAACCCCTTTCTATTTTTGCTTCAGCTGAGCGGATTGAGTTGCTGTCGACGATGCCCACCGCAGCTGTGGGCACGTTGTGACTGGCGTCTTGGGCGTACTGCAATCTTCTCACCAAAATTCCAGGCGTGCCGCGGTGCACGCCTAGGTTGATCTTCGCGGTTTTACTTCCCTTGGGCAATGGCCCAAAGATGCTGAAAGGAGCGGATGTAGATGACTCCGTTTGAGATGGCGGGGGACGAGGAGATGTCTTCGCCCAGTTGGTTTTCGGCGAGGATTTCGACTTTTTCAGCGGCCTTGACGACGGTCACCTGGCCATCGCGGGCGGTGAGATAGATCTTGCCATCGGCGTAGACGGGTGAGGCGCGGTGGCGTTGACGGTGGGTGCGCTGGTAGTCGAGCTGTTCGCCGGTCTTGGCGCGCATGATGGCGAGGTCACCGTTTTCCATGCACAGGTAGACCAGATCACCCACGATCAATGGAGAGGGGACATCGGGGGTTCTTGCGGAGGACCACCAGTGGAATTCGCTCTGTTTGGTGATATCTCCGCGGCCGTTGGGCTTGAGAGCCACGACAGGCCCCTTTTTGGCGCTGGGGACGACGATCAGTCCTTTTGCAACTCCGGGGGAAGCCACGAACCGCAGCGTGGGATCGTAGTTGGATTTCTTATTCAAGTCGCCGCATCGCCAGAGCTCATGCCCATCCTTGAGATCGTGAGCGACCACAAAGTCAGCCCCATGAGACAGCAGGAACTTTTCGTTCCCATCATTGTAGAGGATTGCCGAGGCGTAGGACGATTCATTTTCGGAATGGGCGTCACTGGGACGATCGACTTTCCAGATTTCTTTTCCCGTGGCGGCATCGAGAGCCACGACGCAGGCTTCCCGTGTGGCGGCATCGCCGTCCCCGTGGATCAACTGCTGGTAAAGCACTCCCTCGTGCAGCACCGGTGAGGCTGTCAGGCCGAAGGCGATCTCCAGCTTTCCGTACCTGTCCTGCACGTCGAATTTCCAGACTTCCTTCCCGTCTGCGGTATAGCAACCCAGGATGCCGTTCGCGAAGAATGTCCAGACATGCTTACCGTCCGTGACCGGTGAAGGTGAGGCTGAGTTTCCTTCGTCACCCCGAACATCCTTGTTTCCCTGGGCGACCATCTGCCGCCAGAGTTCTTTGCCATCGCGTGACACGGCAATCAGTACCAGTTTGCCGTCTTCGGCCGTTGATGTCAGATAGATGCGATCGCCCCATACGACAGGTGTCGAACCGGCGGGGCCAGGGAGTTCAAGCTTCCAGGCAACGTTCTGTGTCGGGCTCCACTCGACGGGCAGATTCTTCTCGGTCGAAATCCCGTCTCCGGTTGGTCCTCGCCAACTCGGCCAATCCCCAGCCCTCACTAAAGGGCTCGCCGCCAAGATGGAAAACAGAAATGTCAGTACGAAAGGGCGAATCATGTCCAGGGCCTCGATCAATCTCTTCAGGTCCAATTACAGGGGAATGTGACGAGCGGGGGGGCAATCGGGGGAGGCAGCGATCCCAGGTTGAATGCCAACCGTGAGATAGTCATTCGGACGAGCAGTGGTGTGAGCCGATGCCAGATCGTCTTGACTGCCTTTCACGATCGACCGCGTGTTAAGTGTGTCAGCGACCTTCCCTGTCGTCAAACTGGGGGAATGAAAAGTCGGTGCTCTGCAGAGAGATTCCGCTGTAAAATTGAATCGTGGGTCAAGGTCCAGTACGATCACCACGCTGATGAAGTAATTGAAACAGCGTCACGGCTTGTTTCCACTGAAGCCTTGCGGGGCGTCAGAGGGAGTGGCAGTCGTCTTCCGCAAACGAGGGCGAGTGCAGGGATGCATTTCCTATGTGGACTTCTTCAGATCGATTTCCCGGTCTGGTTGAGTGATTCATAGATGGTGTTGCGCGGTGAAACTTTCTGTGGTATGGATGAATGGAGTGAGTATGCGTCGATTGTTTGTTCAACCGTTAACTGCGGTACTCGCGGTTCTGGCGTTCGCCCCGATGTCGTACGCCCAAGAGGCGGCGGAGAAGCCAGCGGAGCCCACTCCGAAACTCTTGGTGAAGCACCTGAATAATCCCTCGGGTGTTACCGTCCATCCGGGGACGGGGCATGTCTTCGTGACCTCGAATCAAGGAGTCTTCCGCTGGGATCGGTCGACTCCCGGCAAGGTCTATCTGGAAGTCGAAGGCTTTCCCACAGACGTCTACGGCAAAGGACCCAAATACAATATCGGACCTCTGGGGGTGACGTTGTGGGGCACTGACCGACTGATCGTCCCGGATGGGGGCCTTCAGGACGGTGAAGAGCTGGTCCGTGTCTACAAGATCGCTGACGAGCTTCCCGCCAAGCCACGTAAGGCCACGGAGACCGAATTTGCTCTTGGTCCGATCAAAGGGAATCCTGAGATCAACTACAAGGGCGAAGGGAACTATTACGCCGCTGTTGTCTGGAATGACACGATCTACGTCACCTCCAACGGTGACGACACCAAGGGGTGGATCGCCACGGCAAAAATCGTCGACGGCAAGCCAGGTGAATTGACCGGCACGATCGCTACGAAGGAAGCGACCGAAGTCGACGCACCCGTTGCGATCACCGTTACGCCCGATGGCTCAAGCCTGGTCGTGGGTCAGATGGGCGAGATGACCGTCCCCGGTGATTCGCTGCTGACCTTCTACGACAAAGAAGGCAAATTGACCAAAAAGTTGACGACAGGCCTGAACGACATCACCGGTCTGGCTTACAGCCCCAAGACGGGAAAACTGTACGCCACCGATTTTGCCTGGGCTGAAGAGATCAAGGGAAATGGCGGACTGTTCGAACTGGAAGTGGGCGAAGAAGCGGTCACTGCCAAGAAGATTGTCAGTCTTGATCGACCAACGGCCCTGGCCTTTGACAAAGAGGGGACACTGTACCTCACCGTCTTCGGCACGGGTGAGAACACTGGCGAAAAGCCCACCGGAGGGCTCGTTCGACTTGAGCCAGGTCTGTAATCAGGCGGGCCTCCCCAACCGTTTGACGTGACAGAAACGATGACACTGCTTGACTGTTCCGGTCAAGCAGTGTTTTTTCATGTACGGGTGGACGTTTCTTGAGCGGACTTGGATGTCGCCGATCAGAACGCTTCACGTACTCAATTTCGCAGTAATCCGTTGTTGTGCTCAGCGGCCCGCAGGCTCGGTCGACGATCCTTCATTCGGTTCCGGTGCCTGAAGGCGCTCGATGAATTCACGGGACATACCTGCCGCAATTCGGGGGGCCTCGTGGAAGATGTCTCCCACCGATTTCTCGGGGCGAAGCGGCCAATGCAGGTGTTCGACGTAGGCATCCCATTCGCTTTGCGCAGCAGGTTTGAGAATCCTCAGCCATTTCAGGCCGAAGGCAACGTGATGAATTTCATCCTTGTGGATCGCCTTCATGATCGCGGCGCTGCGTGAATCACCTGCGGCAGCGAAGTATTCTTCAAATTCGAGCGTGTGATCCAGATTGCGTCCCTCGAAGGTGAGGGGGATGCCGGCGAGATAGTCGAGCACCGACTGAAAATCCTGGGCCTTCTTCCAGATGTAGCAGTTGACCGGCAGATCGCCGAACTGCACACCCAGGTCTGCGGCCTGATCTGCGTGCATGCGTGTATGCCGCTGCTCGTCGGCCATGACTTCGGCGAGTCCCATTCGAAATTCCGTCGGGGCATCCGGGAAGGCGAGCAGGACCCAGGCCATGACTTCCAGAGCCTGCAGCTCGTGGTTGGCGAGGATGTGATGAGCGATCGCCCGTTTTCGGGGGTCTGAAAAGTTCGACGGATGCGGCATCGACGGTGCGGCCCGTCGCGGGGCAAACTGCAGATTGGCGGGGCGAACAGGCTCGGCAAGGCGGACGGATGGCCCCGGATTCTCGTCCGTCAAAGTTTCGCTCATGCGTTGAATTTTGACTTCCAGCGAGTCGCTCAGGAGAACTCGTTCAGCAAATGCTCGTAATTCCATGCTCGTTTTCCTAGTATCTGCGGGCGGTCGCGTTCAGTGCCCACACCAATTGACTGTATCAGAATCCTGGCTCGCTGATCGTGACGACCTTGAGCCAGATCGTGAACGACCCTGGAAGGGAATGTTGCCATTCCTGAAGATGTTGGACGATTATGTCGCATGCCTCTTTGGCCGATTTCCTCGCATTGCTGCAGGACAACAATGAGCTTGTCCGCGTCTCTGCGCTGGTTGATTCCTCCATCGAAATTGCTGCGATCACCGATCGCGCGACAAAGGCGACTCCCAGCGGTCCAGCCCTGTTCTTCGAGAATGTAAAGAATAGCACGATTCCTGTCGTGACAAACCTGCTGGGAAGTCGTCGACGAATCTGCCTGTGTCTGGGGGTATCGGACCTGACCGAGGTTTGCGGCGAGGTCGAACGACGCCTGGAACTGGCTCAGCCGGCAAGCTGGCTCGACTCGCTCAAGCTGGTCCCGTCACGGGGATCGATGGGACAATTTGCGCCGAAGCTGGTCAAGACCGCAGCGTGCCAGCAGGTGGTCCGTGTCGGGCGTGACGTAAACCTGTGGGATCTGCCCATACCCCGAAACTGGAAAGGGGAACTGGATCCTGTCATTACGTCCGGGCAGCTGGCCGTGGTTCACCCGCAAACACGCAAGCTCCATCTTTTCCAGTCGCCGCTCGTTGTGGCAGGACAAAGTGAACTGGGCTGGTATGACGAACATCCGGTTCAGCGAGACATTATCCACGCCGCCATCAGCTCTGGACAAAATCTTCCGGTCTCGATCAGTTTGGGAGGCGACCCCCTGCTCTGCGTGGCAACGGGACTTCCCTGGGTTGGGGATGTGCGCGGGTTTGTCGGACAACTTCGCGGCGCCAGTTTGGAACTGGTTCGCTGCCGGACGAATGAAATCGAAGTTCCGGCAGGATCCGAATTTATCCTCGAAGGGTACATTGACGCGGCGAATTCAAGGACGTCCCGAGCGCGAACCGTCGCCCGGGGAAATGGTTCGTACGTTTCTCGAGAACTGCCGCTGATCCAACTGACCGCGATTACGCATCGCGCCAATCCTGTGTTTCCCGCGACGGTGGTCGGATTGCCCCCGAGCGAAGAGAGCTGGATCACCGCTGCTCGCGAGCGAATTCAGCTCTCGATGGTCAAACGCCTGTTGCCGGAAGTGATGGATCTGCACCAGCCATTTTCAGCGGCGGGCCGAAACATCCTGTTTGTCCGCATTCGCAAGACGGTTGAATTCCAGGCACGGCGGATCCTTCATTCCCTGTGGGGACTCGAAGAACTGGGGCAGACCAAGATGATTGTCATTGTCGACGAAGACGTTGACGTCCAGAACGAGGCGGCCGTCTGGTTTACAGTGGGAACAAATACGTGTCCGAGTCGAGATTTTCTCTTCTCAGATGGTTTGGCGCGAGATGATGACTACACTCCACTGACGGAGTCGCTTGCCAGTCGGGTCGGAATCGATGCGACTCGCAAGAGTTCGAGAGAGTCAGAGCGACCGTGGCCCGAGACGCTGCAGGCTTCGGACGAAATGATGGCTCGCGTTACGGAGCGTTGGGCCGAATATGGATTGGCGGATTGATGCTGTCACATTGACTGCAAACTTAAGATCAGGCGTTTGGGTCCCACTGAGGACAGGTCTGGCCAGGTTTGTAATTGATGTGGGCACTCTCCTTTGGATGGGAGAGCCGTTCCGCCATTCCGCGACATTGCAATTGAAAAATTACACTACCAGCTGAAGTAAAATATGTCTGCGACTGTTGATAAATCGGAAGCCCGCGTCCGTCAGATGTTTGGCGAGATTTCGGGCCGATACGACCTCATGAATCACGTGCTTTCCGGAGGCGTGGATTACTACTGGCGTGCTCAGACGATCCGTAAGGTGGCCCCTTCCGGGACCGCGCCGATTCTGGATGTCTGCACGGGAACGGGCGACCTGGCTCTGGCTTACTGGAAAGCCGGTCGAGGGAAAATCCCGGTGATGGCAACGGACTTTACTCCGGAAATGCTGAAGATCGCGGAAGGGAAACGGGATCGCCAGTTTGGAAAGCAGATCGCGGAAGGAGCGGCGAGTTTGACGTTCCGCGAAGCCGACACACAGCAGCTTCCATTCGAAGATAATCAGTTTCAAATTGTTTCGGTGGCGTTCGGTCTCAGAAATGTGACGAACACGGAAGTGGGGATTCGGGAAATGACCCGCGTTTGCCAACCGGGTGGACGGGTTGCCATCCTGGAATTCTCGATGCCGACGAACCCGATGTTCAACTTCGTATACCGCAACTACTTCAAACACGTTTTGCCGCGGATTGGCCAGCTGTTCGCAAAAAACAAGCAGTCGGCGTATGAGTATCTGCCTGCGTCGGTTTCTGAGTTCCCTTACGGAAAGGAACTGGCAGACAAACTGGAGTCGTGCGGGCTGACCAAGGTGACGTTCACGCCACTAACGTTTGGCATTGCCACCCTGTATGTTGGTGAGAAACCTCAATAATTTCTTCTCATTGCGATTGCCGATGTTTATGACCGACCGAAAGCGGATTCCGACAAACCTGATCACGGGCTTTCTGGGGGTGGGAAAGACGAGCGCGATCCGACACCTGATCAGTCAGAAGCCTGCGGGAGAGCGTTGGGCCGTTCTGGTCAATGAGTTTGGTGAAGTCGGTATCGACGGGGCATTGATTGAATCGGCGGGTTCGGACAACGTTGCCGTCACTGAGATTGCCGGCGGGTGCTTTTGCTGCTCGTCTGATTCGCCGATCGAATTCTCGTTGATGGAACTGATCCGTCAGACGAATCCTGATCGCGTTGTGATTGAACCCACTGGACTGGGGCATCCTGCGAAGGTTCTCGACACTCTGCGCGGACCCTGGTTCCGCGGGATTGTCGATCTGCGAGCCACGATCTGTCTCGCGGATCCGGCTGACTATGCCAATCCCGCCGTCACGAATGTGAACGTCTTTCAGGATCAGCTTCACATGGCGGACGTCGTCGTCGTGAACAAACTCGATCGCACCTCCCCTGATCGACTTCGTGAATTTCTCACCTTCTTGAATGGACTGTTTCCACCCAAGGCTCAGGTTCTGACGACGACTGGGGGCCGGATCGATCGATCGCTGCTAGATACGGATATCTCTCCAGAGCGGACCGCGTTGTTTCCGGATGCTCATCCTGCGCGTCCTGAACCTGACGTGACCACAACCAGCGCGAGTGAGACAGTTCGGGTTGGTGATCGTCCGCTGATTTCGATGCTGCTCCCCGGGCATCCCGTACGAAAAGAGAGTCGACAGAGCGATCGTGCGGCATGCGGGTGGATCTTTTCACCGCTGGACACGTTCCGTCAGATCAGCCTGTTCGAACTCTTTAGCGGCAGCCTCGATGTTCACCGCTTGAAGGGCGTGTTCAACGTCGGGAGTGAATGGATTCTCTACAATCGTGTTGGTGGGGAACTGACGTACGAGTCGATTCCCTATCGCCGAGACAGTCGACTGGAGGTCATTCTGGACCAGCCCGATTTCGACTGGAACGAATTCGAAGTCCTGCTGCTGCAGTGTCTGAAGACTCGCTAACGCGAAGGTGCACGTCCAACTCTGCGGATGACGCTTCGCTCGCTCAAACTGGTTCGGGGCGACTTCTCCTCACCGCGTCACCTTTGACACCGTATCGCCCGATCGTGGGGTCGGCGATGATGGTGCAAGCCGCCGCACCAGACCTCTGCGCGCACGCCTGAAGTAATGCTCCGAAGTTGCAGTCTGATTGTTCGGAGATCTACCGCAACGTGCATGGGCGCAGGTTACAACAGCATGACCAGACCCTCGAGATTTCGAATGGCGCTGTAGATATCGATCACTTGTTGCGATGTTTCAACCTGGGGTTCGACGGTCACCGAGACATGTCGTCCCGCAGCGGTCTCCTTCAGTTCATAAGGAGGATCGAAATCGAGTTCCAGAGTCAGCCGTACAACGGCGACCACGCGGGAAGCAAAATCATCTGCTGGACGTCCAATCGCTTTAAAAACGAATCGTCCGGGGAAAGAGTGGGTTTGTTCGAGGAGTTCTTGAGGGGGATGCGGATTCATGAACTGACTTTCAGCTTAGGGCTTTTCGTGCAGGGCATTCTAGCGATCGATTTCAGGTGGTTAAATCCTGTAGCGGCAGATGCAGAGGTAGAACGCAACAGCCTCGACAAGACAGTTGGGTCGCTGCCGGACCGACTTTGATATTTGAGAAGACGGAACTGGCTTGAGAGGGCTGCTTCTCTGACCGGAGCCAGCGGGAAGCAGCGAAACCAATGCTTGACTTCAGTGCAGATGGACAAAGGTGGTTGCACCGCCCTGCTGCCTGGAACGCATGTGCGGAGACGTCGCGTGGACCACCACGAATTTGCGCCAGCAAGATTCCATGTCACGTCTGCTCGCGCCGAGTTCAGCGTGGGTTGCGAAGTCGCACGCTTGAGGAGAATTTTGTTGGTCCGTCTCACTGCTTGGAAATCTGCCTCCAAGGTGTTCTCTTGGTACTCCTGATAGCCATGATCTTTGGTATAAAAAATGCAGAGTGCCTCGCGTCGCGGCTGGATCCGACGGTGGACTATCGAGTGTCTAGATATAAGTGGCTCACTGGTCGATTGGGACGATCGGGCTTCACTGTGGTCTATTCTTGACCAGGTTGTCTGATAACCGGTGATCGTTGTACTGTTTCCTCTCCCTGTTTTTTGCCGACCTCAGAATGTGAACTTGCTTGATGAAGAAAAGCCGCATTTCGCCCACGACGCTGACTCTTCGATCTGAGACTTTTATTATTCTCGGGATGGTCGCTGCACTTATCCTGTTCATTTTCAGTGGGGTTATCTCTTACACGAACACATTGGCGCTCAGTCGTAACGCTCGGCAGATTGCTGATACCCATGAGCTGTTGATGGGGTTGACGGATCTTCTCGCCTTGTCCGCGGATGCAGAAACGGGGCAGCGGGGTTTCGTCATTACAGGGGACGAGAAATACCTGGAACCCTACACGGTGGCCGTGGTGCGCATTCGATCTCGACTCGTCGACCTGGATCGAATGATGAATCACAGCTCAGAACAGCGATCGCGAATTGCGTTCCTTGAAGCAGGGATCACCGACAAGCTCGACGAACTCGCAGAGACAATCGCGCTGCGTCGGGAGAGTGGTTTTGATGCTGCTCGAGAAGTGGTCGCCACCGACCGTGGAAAAGCCGCGATGGATGCGGTTCGGAACGAGATCACAGAAATGAGGTCGGTGGAGCGGCAAAGGCGACACGAAAGATTGGCGGACTTGGATCGGTCTTATTCCAGAGCTATTACCAGCGGTTTCATCACCTGCATCTTTGGCGTCGTCGTTTCTGCGATCCTGACGTATCTGGTCAGGAAGAGTTTATTGATGCGGCAGCGTCAGGAGTGGTTACAGGCGGGGCAGATCGGACTGAGTGTGGTGATGGTCGCCGAAGCCCGACTGCAACAACTGGGGGAAAATATTCTGACATTCCTGGCGGAGTACATGGATGCTCAGGCGGGCGCGTTTTATGCGAAGGACGGGCATCTTTTTCGAAAGGTCGCGACCTACGGCGTGCCCAGTTCAGCCACAATTCCTGAAGAGTTTGGTCTCTCTGACGGGTTAATGGGGCAAGCCGTCAAGGACGGAAAGATGATCCTTTTGCGGGACATCCCGAAGGGATACCTGACTGTTGGCTCGTCGTTAGGAAGTGCTCAACCCCGTCAATTGCTGATTGTCCCGGTCAAAGAGGACAACAGAGTGAATGGGATTATCGAGCTGGGGTTTCTCGCTCCGATCGACGAATCGCTCGTAGAACTGCTGGAACGGGAAGCGGGCTCTATCGGGATCGCGGTCCGCACTGCCAACGACCGCATCCGGCTGCAGAATCTGCTCGAAGAGACGCAGCGGCAGGCCGAGGAGATGCAGGTTCAAGGCGAAGAATTGCGGGTTTCCAATGAAGAACTGGAAGAACAAAGTCGTGCGCTGAAAGAGTCACAAACCCGACTGGAACAGCAGCAGGCAGAGCTGGAACAGACGAATACTCAGTTGGAAGATCAGGCTCAGTTACTCGAAGTTCAGCGAGATGACCTTGTACGGACGAAGGCCTCGCTCGAAGAGCGTGCCAAGGAACTGGAGCAGGCCAGTCAGTATAAGTCGGATTTCCTGGCGAACATGTCGCACGAACTGCGGACGCCGCTGAATTCCTCGCTGATCCTTTCCAAACTTCTGGCCGACAATGAGTCCGGGAATCTGACAAGCGAACAGGTTCGATACGCCACGACCATCCAGGCTGCCGGTAACGACCTGCTGACGCTGATCAACGACATTCTCGATCTGTCGAAGATCGAATCGGGCCACATGGAGATGCATCCCGATACCTTCTCAATCCAGCAACTGATGGACGACCTGGAGCGGACCTTTCAACCGGTGGCAGATCAGAAGGGCCTGAAGTTCGTGCAGCGACTTCTGCCGGGGTGTCCCGCCACCATGGTGACCGATCGACAACGGTTAGAGCAGGTTCTGAAAAACCTGCTTTCAAATGCCATGAAGTTTACTGAAAAGGGGGAGGTTGCGTGCGAAGCCAGTCCTCTTCCCGGCAATCGAATCGCCTTCACTGTCAGGGATACGGGTATTGGCATTCCCCTTCGCCAGCAGCGTCTGGTGTTTGAAGCGTTCCAGCAGGCCGATGGTAAAGTGAACCGTAAGTATGGGGGGACCGGTCTGGGACTTTCCATTTCACGAGAGTTAACCCGGCGGCTTGGTGGTGAGATTGAATTGACGAGTGAACCAAGTGTGGGGAGTACTTTTGTGATCGTACTTCCGGAAGTTTACGATCCCAGCCAGATCCCTGCTCGTTCTCCCCGGAGCACGTCTAACGATTCGGTCGAGGCCATTGATGAAATCGACAAGGGACCCGCATCCGCTAACGTGGAACATTTTACGCCAATTTCAAGCCCCGTTCCCCCCAACTACCGTCGTGTGGATGACGACCGGCGAAGTTTGACTGGCGACAGTCGTGTGATCCTGGTTGTGGAGGACGATGAGCACTTTTCCCGGATCCTTTATGATCTGGCCAAAGAGTTGCATTTCCAGTGCCTCATTGCCACGACGGCAGAGGAGGGTCTCGCGATAGCGCGGCAGTATCTGCCGAGTGCGGTGCTGCTCGACGTCGGGCTTCCAGACCAGTCGGGGCTTTCGGTCCTCGACCGGCTCAAGCATGATGCCCGGACGCGCCATATTCCGGTCCACGTGGTGTCGGGGAATGACTATGAAACAACAGCCATGTCACTGGGGGCTGTCGGCTTCATGCTCAAACCCGTCAAGCGTGAAGATCTCACCAGTGCCCTTCGCCAGTTAGAAGAACGGCTGGCTCAGCGATTGCGTCGCATTCTTGTTGTCGAAGATGACGCGGTGCAACTGGAGAGTCTCAGGAAGTTACTGGGTACTCAGGACGTCGAGACTGTTGGTGCCCGTAGCGCGGCGGAATGCTTGGAGCAACTTAAGGAATCAACGTTCGACTGCATGGTCCTCGATCTCACTCTTCCGGATGCAACGGGGTACTCGTTGCTGGAGACACTGAGTCGTCATGATGCTTATTCCTTTCCTCCTGTGATCGTTTACACGGGCGAAGACATCTCGTTTGAAGACGAGCAGAAACTGCGCAAGTACTCGAAATCGATCATCATCAAGGGAGCCAAGTCGCCCGAACGGCTACTTGACGAGGTCACTTTGTTCTTGCATCAGGTCGTGGCGGAACTTCCCGCGGAACAGCAGCGAATGCTGGAGAAAGCCCGAAGCCGAGACGCCTCGATTGAAGGACATCGGATCTTGATTGTGGAAGACGATGTGAGAAACGTCTTCGCATTGACGAGCATTCTGGAACCACGTGGCGCGATTCTCGAGATTGCCCGCAATGGTCGGGAAGCACTCGATGTCCTCAAACGATGTGACCAGGATCCTTCCAAATCGATCGACCTGGTACTGATGGATGTCATGATGCCCGAAATGGATGGGATTACCGCAACGACGCAAATTCGTCAGAATCCAAAGTGGAAAAAGCTACCCGTGATCATGTTGACTGCGAAGGCGATGGCAGACGACCAGGAGCGGTGCCTGGCCGCAGGGGCCAACGATTATATGTCGAAGCCTCTTGATGTGGAGAAACTGCTGTCGCTTGTTCGTGTCTGGATGCGCTGGTAGGTAACCGACGAGGGTGTGTCGTGACCGGAAAAACTGAGGACATTGAAGTGCGGCTGCTTCTGGAAGCGGTCTTCAGGAAGTACCACTACGATTTCCGTGGCTACTCGATGGCCTCCGTGAAACGAAGGATGAAACAGGCGAAAGAGCATTTTGAGTGCACGACGATCTCTCAACTGCAGGATCGCGTTCTGCACGATGAGTCAGTATTACCGGCACTGTTGTCCTACCTCACTGTTCAGGTCAGTGAGCTGTTCCGAGATCCCTCTTACTACAAGGCGTTGAGGGAACTCGTGGTACCCCACCTGAAGACCTATCCCTCGTTGAAAGTATGGGTGGCCGGATGCAGTACGGGGGAAGAGCTGTATTCTTTAGCGATTTTGTTCCGTGAGGAAGACTTGGAAGACAGAACGATCTTCTACGCGACCGATATAAACCCGAACGCGTTGAAACAGGCGGAAGCGGGGGTGTATTCGCTCGATCGGATCGCCAAATTTACGGAAAATCATCAGCGGTCCGGTGGGAAATCCTCGTTATCCGACTATTACACAGCGAATTATCGCGGCGCCATTTTTGATAAGACTTTGCGGATGCGAACGGTCTTCGCGGATCATAGCCTGGTGTCTGACTCCGCTTTTGCAGAAGTCCATTTTGTCTCGTGCCGTAATGTATTGATTTATTTCGATTTGGAGAATCAGAACCGAACGATCGGGCTGTTTGTCGATTCGCTTGTCCGCAAAGGATTTCTTGGATTGGGTTCGAAAGAGAGTTTGCGCTTCACACGTTATGCAGACTCATTTACCGAATTCTCTCGCGAAGATCGCATTTTTCAGAAACGAGGGACGCCGTGAACGGGCTTGCCCCTACCATGAAGGCAGAATCTCGACAGCAGGTCGCTGCCGTTGTGATCGGTACGTCCGCGGGGGCTTTAGAGGCCCTTTCGACGTTGTTGTCCCCCCTCCCGTCGACGTTTTCAGTGCCGATTCTCTGTGTCGTGCACCTGCATCCCGATATGAAAAGTTCGATCGCCGAATGCCTGAGCCACAAGTGTCTGATCAGGGTCTGCGAAGCCGAGGACAAAGAGCCACTCGCTGGTGGTACTGTTTATCTCGCACCCCCCGATTACCATCTGCTGGTGGAAGAAAACAGGCGCCTCTCGCTATCGAACGAGGCACCGGAGTATTTCTCACGTCCCTCGATCGATGTGCTGTTCGAATCGGCCGCTGATGTCTACGGACGGAACCTGATTGGGGTCATCTTAACCGGAGCGAACCGCGATGGGGCGCGAGGATTAAAAGCCATTGAAGACGCCGGTGGTACAGCTCTGGTCCAATTACCCGATACGGCATTCGCTCGGGAAATGCCACAGTCAGCACTCGATGCGTGCACTCACGCTCGAGCCCTTACCCTCCAACAGATTGCAACCTACCTGATGGAGGCCGTGTTGCAGCGATGACTAGCGCCGTTGAACCCGTTTATTTTTTGCTTGTTGACGATCTGGAAGAGAATCTCTTCGCGCTCGAAGCACTGCTACGGCGTGAGGGGCTGGTTCTACTGAAAGCCCGATCGGGTGTCGAAGCGCTTGAGTATTTGCTTCAGAAGGAAGTCGCTCTTGCCATCGTCGATGTTCAGATGCCGGGAATGGATGGATTTGAACTGGCGGAACTCATGCGTGGAAGCGAGCGGACTCGGCGCGTTCCGATCATTTTTCTGACGGCGGGGGCTTCGGACTGGAATCGGCGTTTTCGCGGGTACGAGGCGGGAGCGGTCGATTTCCTTCAAAAGCCAATCGAAGCCGACGTGATCAAAAGCAAGGCTGAGGTTTTCTTTGAGCTCTTCAAACAGCGTCAGGAAGTCGCTCATCAACGGGATGAACTCAAAACCGCGTCGGAAGAGATCAAGCGGCTGTTAAAAGAAAGCCTGATGTACGCGCAGGCGCTGCGTGACGCCGACCAAAGGAAAGACGACTTTCTGGCTATGCTGGCGCACGAATTGCGCAACCCGCTTGCACCGGTCAGGAACGCAGTTGAAATCCTGAGGCTTCCAGGCGTAACAGAAGTCGAGATCGCTCAGACGCGCGAGATCATCTTCCGCCAGGTAACGCACATGGTCCGTCTGGTGGATGATCTGCTGGATGTGGCAAGAATCGCGCGCGGGAAAATTGCCCTGCGGATTGAGCGGTGCGATCTGGGTGCAATCGTGCGACAAACCACAGAAGACTACCGTCAGACACTGGCGGACGCGGGGGTCACCCTGAAGCTGAATGTGGCAGCAGCCCCGATGTGGGCTTCTGGCGATCCAATTCGAATTGCCCAGATCTTCGGTAATCTGCTGCACAACGCGGCCAAATTTACGCCGCGCGGCGGGTTAGTTGAAATCTCAGCCTGGCCTGATGTGCAGACATCGCAGGCCGTCATTTTCGTTCGAGACACCGGGGTGGGACTGGACGAGGCCGTACTTCAGAATCTTTTCGAGCCCTTTTCCCAGGCGGACCAGAAGCTGGATCGTGACAAAGGTGGCCTCGGACTGGGCCTCGCGCTGGTTAAAGGTCTGGTGGAGCTTCATTCCGGGTCGGTCGTGGCCGAGAGCGATGGAGTTGGTAAAGGCTCCAAATTCACGCTCCGGATTCCACTCGAACCAGATTCGATCGGAAAGCTTGAAAAGCTGGCGAGTGACAGCTCGCAGGACGAAGAATGCCGGTTACGAATTCTGCTGGTAGAAGACAATCGCGATGCCGCCATCACACTCAAAATGCTGCTGACCCTGATGGGCCACGATGTGTGCGTTGCACATGACGGCCCTGAGGGATTGGCGCTGGCATTGTCGGTATTGCCCGAGGTCGTCATCTCGGATCTGGGACTTCCAGGCGCAATCGATGGATATTCACTCGCGAATGCATTGCGAGCCGAGCCGAATTTGTCGGATGTCTATCTGATTGCCCTCAGTGGCTACGGACAGGACGACGACCGGCGAAAAACAGAAGGTGCGGGATTCCACCGGCATTTCGTAAAACCTGTGGAGCCGGAAAGTTTGAAAGACGCCTTAAACGACTTTGTTCTTCAGCGTCGGCGCGCCAAAGTGCAGAGACCGATGGCGTCGGTCCCAGAGACGAACGGTGACCAGCCTCACCTGTAGGGCATCGTCAAGGAATCACAATTGGCTGCCACTGAAGGACTGTGCTCAGTGGCGCAGAGCTTTGTCCCGCGCCAATAACGAGAAAAACGTCACTTCGCGGACGACCCGGAAGCAGTGCCATCAGGCCCGAAAATCCAGTTATGGACATCCATCATTCGGAGGGAATGCCGATGGGACCCCTGCGTTGATACCCACCATCGGCCGGCACGGACGACCTGTTCCAACAGGAAAGGGTTCCGCGGACACTTGCCGGACAGGAAAGAGTTTCAAAGTAACTAACCCGCAGGATTAGCCTTCCATCCGTTGACGCAGTTCGTCCCGCTCGCGGCGAGTAATCTCGAGATCAAACATCAAATATTTGATATCGACTCGCAGTTGTGAGAGGGCTTCCTGTACGCGTTCCAGAGTCTGATTGCGGCGGAGAGCCGTGTTCAGAACGCGTTGGAAGGCGACTTCCAGTTCCGGAGGCCGGGTCGGCGAGAGCGTGTCAATCAATTGTCCAAGTTCAGACAACTCCTCAGGCACGACATCGTCGTCCTGTGGAGTTGGGATGTTGAACCGTCGATTACTTGGGCTCACGAATGATTCCTTCTCGCCATAATTTGTACAGTACTCTGGCTCATGCCTTCGTGATTCGATTGTGTTCTGCAGACAGGAGCGTTCACAATCAAAAAACTGGTCGGCGTCACAGTTTTGCGGATCTGCGGCCGATTGTTCCGTCCCGTCACAATTCACCTAGGCGATTCTTGGGAAGTCCATTAGGATTATCGACTTAACTCGCTCGAAAAGGATTGCCGACAAGCGAGTGTATCATTGAATTTGCCCAGATGGTGCGGTCGCACCGCACCGGAGTGGGGATCTGATCGGTTATACAAGTTATGCCGTCAGATTCGCTCTCGAATTGGATTGCAGAAACGAAGCGACTTTGAAGCCGACCAGTTTGTACTCAGGGACGAGTCCATTCATGCCAAAATTGACATTCATCGTCGTGCTGTTGGCGTTGTGGTTTCTTCCACGAACAAGTCTTAATGCAGGGGATTTTACGGCCGAATTTGAAGGGCCGGAAAATTCGTGGCAGGTGCGGCTGCGCGCACAGGATGCAAGTCTTGCGATCCACCAGCGCCGACGTGGGGCGGGTCGCGAGGGGGGCGCAGAAGTCATTCGCGTTAATTCCCTCAAAGAGAATACGCCCGTTCGGATTGAACATCCATTACCCCCCGCCACTGTACTGGATGAGCTTGAGGTGGCGGTGTGGGTGAAATCGGACCGGGAAGGATTTTCACTCGCATTGAAAGTCATCCTCCCCGAGTTTATCGATCCTGAGACCAATTCGCCGTGCACGCTCATCATTGTCGGGGACCAGTACCGGACTCCGGGGCAGTGGCAACAATTGAAATGCCAGACGAAGGAACGGGCTGTTCGAGAACAACTGCAACTGAAGCGGGCGCTCAAACAGATCACTCGTGACCCGCGGGAGATGTACGTCGACCAAGTGATTCTGGGGGGACAGCTTCCACCCGGTCCCACTGACGTTGCTTTGGATGATTTGTCGGTAAGGCCGTTTGTCGCTTACGAAAAAACACTTAAGGGAATGGACCCGGAATCGATTCAGCAGGCCGGGAAGTCAACCGACAATCCGCGGCCGGCGGTCGCCGCGGCACGAATTCCTGTTCAGTTTCGACTGCACCGACTTTCAGTCGAGGATCGCCCGTTCTTTCCCCGGATGATCACCTACCAGAACGAGCGCCCGGAGGTCCTGGCCGATGCCGGCGCCAATGTCGTCTGGGTACCTGATTTTGAAGATTCTGTCGTCACCGGACAACTTCGTCGGCAAGGGCTGTGGGTCACTGCGGCACCTCCCTACGCAAAGGGGGCTGACGGTGAGGCACTGGATTCTGAAGATGCCAGCCTGCTTCCATTCGGCACGAACACGTCTTCGGTCCTTTTCTGGATGCTGGGAGCACGCATGAAACTGGATGGTCCTCCCAAGCTGACGAGCTGGACCAACCAGATCCGGGACGCCGATCGGGGCGTTCGGCGACCCATTGCCGCAGATGTGATCGAGAACGAGCGGCTCGTATCCCGGCACGTTGACATGCTAGGAGTCAGTCGACATGTCATTCACAGCATCTGCTCGCTGGCCGACTATCGTGACTGGATGATTCAACGACGCGAGCAGGCGTGGCCTGATTCATTCTGCTTTACCTGGATTCAAACGGAACCGGCACCTCAGGTCAGCGATCTGGCTCGAGGCGTGCGGACGCGACCGATGCTGGAGCCTGAACAGATCCGGCTACAGGTCTACGCCGCTTTGGGGGCGGGTTGCCGTGGACTGGGTTTCTGGACGACGACTCCGTTAGACGAGGACTCGCCGGCTGCACGTGAGCGACTGCTGGCTCTGTCGCAACTGAATCTCGAACTCCAACTCTTCGAGCCCTGGATTGCATCGGGTGGTAAGCCCGAACTGGTCACATTTGCCATCGATACCCCACGCCAGCAGTACAGTATCGGCGTTCGGGGAATTCGGCCTGTTACTCCCCCGGCCAGTCCGGCAAGTCGCGCGAGGAATGCGAAGATCTTGGCTGCGAACCAATCACGTGAACTCAAGGCGGCAATGATCGGATCGGACCGGGGGGCCCTGCTGTTGCCAATGTGGCTCGAAGAAAACAGCCAGTTTGTGCCTGGGCCACTCGCCGCTCGGAATATGTCGATCATCGTTCCCGGTGGGGGGGAGACAGCAGCGGCATGGGAGATCACAACGACCGGCCGCCTCAGAAATCTCAATCGCGAACCGGCCGCAGGAGGTGTGAAGATCAGTCTTCCACGGTTGGATCAGACAGCCGCGATCCTGCTGACGTCGGACCAGCAACTCGTCGCGGAACTGAACGAACAGATCGCCAGCATTCAAGATCGAAGCGCCTACCTCTGTGTCGAACTGGCGAAGTTGAAAATGGCCCGCGTTCTCGAAATCGACCAGACACTTCAGGGAATGGGGGTTGGTCGACCGGAATCGCCGCAACTGATTTCTGATGCGAGGCAGCAACTGGACAAAGCCGAGTCTGCAATGCAGGCGGGTAACTACTTTGAAGCACAGCAGCACGCGTCGGAAGCACTCCAGTTTGCTCGTCTCTTGCAGAGAAACCACTGGGAGTACGCCATTCAGTCGATGCCGAATGTCACTTCGAGCCCCTGGGCCGTATCGTTTCAGTCACTTCCCGAGCACTGGAGTCTGATGAGACGGATCGGTCAGCTCGGCTCGCTGGACTCGGAAGAGAATCTGCTTCCGTCCGGTGAGTTCGAAGACATCAAAACTCTGATCGGAGAGCATTGGAAGCATGAGCAATCGATGCTTGAGACCGTCCAGTCCATCGCCGAACTGCACCACGTCGCCAGACAGGGTGATTTCAGTTTGAGACTCGCGGCGAGCCCGCTACCGGGCGGACCAGTTCCCAGTGTCATTTCGAGTGCTCCGGTGACCGTCGTTTCCCCCAGTGTTACGGTTCACAAAGGTCAGTTCGTGAAGATCACAGGCTGGGTCAAAATTCCCGCGACGATCGTGGGGAGCATTGAAGGGGCTCTCATCTACGACAGCCTGCTGGGAAAATCGGGGGCGGTGAGGCTCAAGGCCGCTCAAGACTGGCGGCAATTTGAATTGATACGCCCGGTCCCAGAATCTCAGGACATGTCAGTGACCATCGCACTGCAGGGATTGGGGGAAATTCTGCTGGACGATCTGCGGATTGTGGCGGTCGAGTTGGAAGCGGACTACGATGTCCCTTCACCCGCTGTTCCGTCGCTTGAACCCGTCAAGTTTTCACCGCTGGACCTGCGACGGTTGAATCCCCTGCAACGTCGCAAATAGCTCGTGCAGATTCCCGTCCCGGGCAGGAGAAGTTCTGATGGATGATTCCGAATCGATCTGTCCGGATCATCTCCACGGGCGAATGGAGTTAATCTCTGAGAGAGTGCGAACCGGGGTGTTCCTGTATTGGTGTCTTCAGCGTGAAGCCGTGCGGGGCTGGAACTTTTTCGTATTGCTCACTCCGATCTTCCTCGCCGGAGTCGTGCTCAAGCTGATGGCGGCAACCTGGTATCCCGGATTAGGAATTCATCTACAGCGGGCACTGTGGGGAGTTGCCGCATTCAGTCTTGTGCTGGGGAGCATCCGTCATGTTTCCGGAGCGGTCTGCTGGGAGGTTTCTGACGAACTGAATGACTTAGTGAAGCTGACGGGGATCGATCCGGTCACGTTGATTTTCTGCAAATCCTTATGTCGCTGGTTGACGATTCTGCTGTCGCTGCTGCTGCTGGTCCCGTTATGGGGCTTCGTACTGACGATGGGGCCATTGGATACTGGGATCGCATTTGCGGCAGTGAGCTGGCTGTTTCTGCTGACGGTGTTGATGTCGGGATTTGCGCTGATCTCCAGCGTTTCCTCAAAGCCAAAAGGCAATCCGGACAGAGCGGCCGCAGTCGCAACGCTGGCATGGGGGATTCTGTACAATTTTCTGTTCGGATTTGCCGGGGCCGTGATGGGCTTTCTCGATTGGCACCAGGGCATGGTCGCGATGATCAATCTGACACCGATCGTTGCCGTGACTCGAACTCTCATTTTTCCCGGCACGTTCTCGTGCTTAGACATCTCTTACTGGCTGCATCTGATGACAGGTTCGATCTGCATCTGGCGGGCAGTGCTGACCATGCAGAGAAGATTTCGAGTGACCATCGAGGGGAACCAGATCGCAAAGGACACGTCGGAAGTCGATCTCATGAACTCCACTCCTCACTTCATGCGACCCCGCTGCACTGATCGTCCTTTGCGATGGAAGGACCAGTACATCCTGGGAGGGGGAAATTTTTCCCGATCCTGCTGGCGAGTGATGGCTTTTTTGATCTTGATTGGTGTCGTGTTGGCGATTGCGAAGGGAGAGGCTCTGGTTACGGGAATCGCCGCGACTTGCCTTTTCATCCTGGCGATAACCGTCCGTTTCGATGCCCTGGTCACAGCAGAGTTTCGACATCAGACGTGGAACAGCCTGATGCTGCTTCCCTCGGACCCCATGCAAGTGATCGTCGAGAAATTCCGCGCAGCAGTCTGGGAGTTCGACGGCCTGCTCATTCCGCTTCTCTGCGCGGTGATGGCTGGAACTATCACCAATCCGACTGCGATGATGATGGTTTTGGCTATCGCGCTTCTTTTCGGTGTGCTGTTGATGCAAATCTCGGTGATCACTCAGCTTTATTCCAGGAACTGGTGGGCCGGACCCAGTTTGCTACTGCTGTTTATTGTTTTAATTTTCATCATCATCAGTAGCTGGCTGGCACTTTCCTCGGAAGTTGCGTTCTCCGGAAATCTCGCCATTCTCATCGCCACGATTGTCGTATTTCATTGGCAAGTTCGCTGGAAACTGAATACCTGGAGCGACGAATAGCTGGTCACCTCACGCGTCGCGCAAAAGTCGGGCGACACGTTTTCGAACTTCATCGTAAAGGTCCTGCGACAAAGGGCCGGCCGCAGCAGCCGCGAGGTTCTCGGAAAGGTGTTCCGGGTTGCACGTCCCGACGATCGTGGTGTGGCAGCAGGGATGAGTGAGAGTGTACCGCAACACGAGTTCTGCCCGTTTCATCCCTGTCGGCAGAACCTCATCGAGCCGGGCACGTGTCCAGACATCATTGAGTGCGGGACGCTGTATCTCGGCATCGGGGCCCCCTTGAGCGATTCCGCCCCGGATAATGATCCCCGCTCCCGTCTCCGCCGCCTGAGTAATCAGATCATGGTGCTCTGGGGCCAGGCAGGAGTACGGAATCTGGAATGTGTCAAAGACGTTGAGTGCAATCATGCCCGGCAACTCGGGCAGACTGCTTGAAACACCCATGAACCGGATCAGCCCCTGCGATTTGAAGTTCAGCAGCAGGTCGATCAGGCCGTTTCGCTGCAAGCTGTCCGCATCTCCACCGTGGAATTGCAGAATGTCGAGATGATCGGTTTGAAGTTGATGCAGGCTGCTTTCGAGATTTCTGGTGATGACATCCTGACTCCAGGTATGCCTGGTCTCCAGATGGTCAGCATGCTGGATGGGTGCACAACCACATTTTGTGGCCAGAAAATATTCGGAGCGTCGCTGACCGATAAACTGCCCGATTCGCTGTTCCGTGATGCCGTAGTCCGGAGCCGTGTCGATGAAGTTGATCCCCGAATCGAGAACCAGATTCAGAAAACGATCGGCCGCTTCGTCACTGACGACTCGCACCCCCCACGTCCGAGGACCGCGAAGTCCCATGCTTCCGTAACCGAGCTGACTGACTTCCAGTCCGGTTCTTCCAAGTCGCTTTTTCAGCATATTCCCGCCCCAGGTCAATACCCGCCTCTTGGCGTTGTCGATGTGATCAATCCGCACGTGAATCGAATTCACTCTACCGGAATTGGCCCGTCAGGTGAGGTGATTTCCTGGACAATCGGCCGGGGTGAACTGATCCAAGCGGATCACCTGGCGAGATGGTGTCCGCTGTCCTGCAGATGATTCTGCTGGGACTGACTGTGAAGAGGGTATTCGCGAGCCCGTTCTTGGGAATGAACTCCACGACGGTGCTTAAGCGGCACGGCTGGATTGCCTGGGCATCGGCAGCGCTGAATTGCTGCACTCCTCGCGCTGAAACTTCACCGTTGCGGGAAATGTCTGCTGTGCCGGTTCGTCGTGCGTCACCGGAGTTTCGCGGATCCCTTCCAGTCCCAGCAGGAACAGATCGCGAAGCGAGCGGATGATTTCCGGGATGTTGATCTTGGATTGTCCAACGATACGGTCTTCGAAGCGGATGGGGGTTTCGACGATGCGGCAGCCAATTCGAGTGCAGCGATAGAGGAATTCTTCCTGGAAGGCATAGCCCTTCGAACGGATCTTGCCGAAGTCCAGTTCCTGTAATTTGCTGACGCGGTAGCAGCGGAATGCGCCGCTGCAGTCTTTAGCCTTCAGCCCAAGCAGGATGTGCGAGTACCAGTTGATCGACTGACTCATGAAGTGTCGAGTGAGACTCCATCCCGAGATGCTCCCTCCGGGTACATACCGGGAGCCAATTCCGATATCAGCGACTTCCATGCTTCCATTCAAAGCAGGAAGGTAGCGCGGATGATGGCTGAAATCGGCATCCATGTTCAGGACAAATTCGTAGTTGTGATCGATGGCCCACTGAAATCCGGCAATGGTGGCCGCGCCGAGTCCCTCTTTGGCCGTTCTGAGCAGCAACTTGATGCGGTGATCTTGTGCCATCATCTGCCGTACAACATCGGCAGTTCTGTCAGGCGAGCTGTCGTCAACGACGAGCACATGTGCGTCGGGAAGCTGCTCCAGCACTTGCGGAACAAGCTTGGCGATGTTTTCTCGCTCATTGTACGTGCACAGTGTGACCACGAGTCGATTCGGAACGGCGGTCGTAGCGGCTGCAGTGGACATCAGTAACTCCTGTGAGGTTCGGCTGGTCGGGATAATCGTCGAAGTGGGAAAATGCGTCTAGACCAAGCCGATTGCCTGTCCGTTTCGGCTGCCTTATCGGTTCTCGCGACTTGAAATTGTTGTTGGCCGTGACGGGAAGGTCGTCCGGGTCACTCACCTCGTTCCGCCTCCAATCTCTCGGGAAGGGAACATTTGTGCCCTCCCGATTTACTTCCAGGACAGATGAAGTGCATGATTAGGGGTCGGTTCAGATTGTTGCGTGTCGTTCACAAGGATCCGGAGGGAAACTGATGCCAGCACCAGACGCTTCGCCCAATGTGAAAAAACTTCAAGTCGCGTATCGAGAATGGAATGATTCGCGTGGGGAATCTGTCCAGCAATGGCTGGATCTGATGTGTGACGATGTCAGGATGACCTCGTTGTCGGATGGGAACGCGGGAATGGAGTTTACTAAAGCGCTCACGGGGAAGGAGCAGGCAAAGAACTACTTCAACGAATTACGTGCCACCTGGGAGATGCTCTACTTCCATGCTGACGAATTCATCGAGCAGGGCGACCGTGTCGTCATGCTGGGACGCTGCTCGTTCAAAAGTAAATTGACGGGGAAGTCGGCTGAGTCGCCAAAGGCAGACTTCTTCCGCTTTCGAGATGGCAAGATCGTGGAATATTTCGATTTCTACGACACCGCAAAGGCCTATGCCGCCGCAACACCCGACCCCACCTGATGATTTTTCGCGTGGTGTGTGAAACCAAGAGAGCGAGAGAGAGTGTGTGTGGCCTCACGGGGCGTTTGCGGGATCCTTGAGACCCTCCCCTTTTTCCGGCTCCGCTTTCTTTTTTGCTTCTTCGTTCATTTTCAGGAACGGATTCGGCTTCAGTTCGACGTACCGGATGGACTGGAGATAGTCCAGCACGTTCGCGGACCGCTCGCCCCCCACTTGTGCATGGAAGTGCAGCGAAAAGCCGTGCGGTCCTTTGACATCGATCAGCCTGGGCTGGAACGTGAGCAGTGTCCTGACGATATCCACTTGCCCCAGCATGGCCGAGCAGAAAATGTCTGGACGGGCTCCCCGCTCCAACAGAAGTTCTACGATGTCGTGTCGACCGCAGTGTGACGCTGCGCCGAGTCCACTTTCCCAGTCGTTCGCTCCCCAATTGATGGTCGAAAGGACCAGCCCCGGCTCTTTCTCCAGCAATCGTTTGACCATCTCAATGTCCGTGTGTGCGAACATCACGAAGTCCTGAATGAGTAAGCGGTTGATCTGGGGATTTTTCCACTTGGGCTGAAATGCAGGTGCTTCGTAGTCTCGTTCGAAGGGAGCTTCTCGCGGCCCCGCAGGTGACGCGTTGGCTTTGGCGGCATCGGTAGCAGCACTTTCCTGGCCTCGTAACGATGCGGCCGTTGACAGGAATGCTCCGGCCGTCATGGCGGCGAACGAACGGCGTGAACAGGCATCGTGATTCATGTGGTGGTTTCCTGTTGAAAGTCCGCTGGCAGGTTGCCTCAAGAGAGGCCGGGACCTGGAACTAACGTCATCGCACTAACGATGTGTTACGCCCACCGAACCGAAGGACGATGTCTGCAATGCTGCCACGACGTGGCTGCGGTTGAGCTTCCCATTTAGGCCTGCAAGTTCCGGCGGGAACGAACGCGTGAGATTCGACCTGAGCGTGATATGTCTTACCCCCGTTTTTCCAAGGCAGCGACCTCATCTCTGGGGGGCTCGACGATGACGGAATATTGACTGAACTGTGGAGAAGACAAAATCTGCACCTGACCTGACGGCCAGGTAATCTCGATGGAAACGTTCTCTGCTGCCTCGGGGACATGAAACAGGACACGCGAGTCAGATGTTGAGAGGTAGCTGGCACCGCTGGTGATAAATCGGGTCTGGCGGGCCGAATCATACCGCAGCACGATCCGTGTTCCGATCGAGTCCCGGGATGTGGTGCGACCGACAAGTTGCAGTCCGATCCAACGAGAAGTATGGGGAGTTGTGTTTTCGAGGACGACGGTGGGAGCCAGGATTTGCGAGACCGCAAGGTCAATCCGTCCGTCGTTGTCCAGATCGCAGGCAGACAGACCTCGGCCAAGATGCCCCGTCGTGAAATAGGAACCCGCCTTCGCGGCGACGCTCGAGAAGAGCCGTCCGTCCTGGTTTTCGAGCAGAATGGGGACCTGAAAACGGGGAGATGTGGGGGAGTGGCGGTTGGCGTGGCCCGTGGCAATACAGACGTCTTCATCCCCGTCACCATCGAAGTCCCGCAGGCAAATTCCCCAGCCCACGTATTCGGATCCAATCCCTGTGATTCCTAAGGGCTGGCTTACATGCTGGAAGTAGCTTCCCGGCATTGCCCGATACAAGGCCATGGACTCTTTCTCGAAATTGGTGACCCAGAGATCAGGCAGCATATCTCCGTTAAAATCATTCCCTTCCAAGCCCATACTGCCATCAGGCAGACCTCGTTCATTTCGATCTGCACCGCTCACGATCGAGACATCGCTGAAGGTGCCTCCGTTGTTCTGGTAGACGAAATTCGGTTCTCCGTCATTTGCGACGTACAGGTCCAGATCAAGATCTCCATCGAGATCGATTGACAGGACGCCCAACCCCTTTCCTCCGGGTGAAAAGCCCAAATCGGAATGGGCAGACCTGAACCGCCCATCCCCTGTCCCGAGGAATGCCGAGTCATCGAGTGATACAAAGTTACGCGGGGCGCATGTGTCGCGAAGATTAGAGGGGCGTTCCAGGCAAACGGGATTATTCTCGAAGGACCAGTTTGCGTAATGGGCGACGTAAAGGTCCAGAACTCCATCCCCGTTAAAGTCTCCCCAGGCTGCCGCAGTACTCCAGGAATCGTCGATGAGTTCACTCTGGCGAGTCACATCCTGAAAGTGGCCATCGCCCGTGTTGTGCAAAAGTTGAACTCCACCGTAGCCCGTGATGATCACGTCGCAAAATCCATCGTTGTCAAAATCAGCGGCGTAGGCACCGTGTGAGAAAAAGGCAGCGGGCGGAAAGAGATGTGTTAAATCAACCCCCTTCCAGTTTCCGATGTTACGGTAGAACCCTGTCGGTTTGGGCTTGATCTGATTTTCGGGAAGCAATTCGCCTCCGCCAGCGATGATCAGGTCGAACATCCCGTCCCGGTCATAGTCCAAGGTCGCCAGACCTCCCCCAATCGCTTCGATAATCGCGAAATACTCGCTGTTTTCTCCATTATCGTAAGAGAACGGCTTCGCAAAGAAATCCGGTTTTTCGACGAAAGTGATCGGTGCCGAAAGACTTGCGGGCGTTGGTTCAGACTGGCTGAGAGGGGCTTCCGGAATTTCAGAATTTTGTTGGCAGCTCGACAGGAAAATGACGCATAAGGTCGCAAGCAGGGGCAGAACAGATTGCTTGTCAAAACGCATTATTGATCACCCAGATCGTGTAAGATTTTGAAGAGCCTACTGTTCAGATTAAAGATTCATGAAATTTTTGTGTTGCGAATTCATAACGAACTAGGTAAAAAAGTTCCATCAATTTCAATTGACTCGATGAAATCTCAAATTCTCTCTCTTCCCTTCTGATTTGTCGTTGACTCGTTTCTTGCGAGCCACGTTTTCGTTGCGTCGTTCTCACATTTCTCGGAGATCGTTTTATGCTGCGCCGAATTCGGAATCAGGGGTTTACTTTGATCGAATTGCTGGTGGTGATTGCCATCATTGCAGTTCTGATCGCATTGCTGCTGCCTGCAGTTCAACAGGCACGCGAAGCAGCTCGTCGAACACAGTGCAAGAACAACGTCAAGCAACTGGGCTTGGCAATGCACAATTACCATGACACCCATAACCGCTTTCCTAACAACAGTCTGCAGTGGGGATACCCAGCGCTGACGCCCGAGTGGACCGCCACTCAGCATGGTACAGAACTGACGATGATTCTCCCTTTCATCGATCAAGCGCCATTGTACAACCAGATCAATTTCTTTATTCCCAACGCAGAAACGATTGTCGTAAATGGTAAGCCAATTTACGACATCATCATCCCCGCCTTCATTTGCCCGACGTCGACTTCACCCGACACCACGGGCCGTGCGAAGACGAACTATGCTCCATCGCTCGGTGCACAGCGAATGGACGTCAACGGCGGAACTGGCTGCCCTGGCTTGTATCCACCACACGGTCCCCTGGTAGACCCACAGCACGCCGCTCGCGGTGGCACAAATGCGGGTGGTTACTTCGGTACCGGACCAGCCGGTCACTCAAACACTTGGAATCCTGCTGAAATCTCCGGAATGTTCAGCCGCGGAATCTGGGCCGCCCGCATGCGGGACGTCACCGACGGTACCAGCAACACGATTCTGATGGGGGAAATTCGTCCCGAGTGTGCTGACCATCAAAACAACGGCTGGTTCCACAACAACTCGATCTGGACCGCTACGACGGCTCCGATCAACTTCCCAACCTGTCCACAGTCGCCTCCGCGAGCAGATAACTGCCACCGGGCCGATACCTGGAACACGTCACAGGGATTCAAGTCACAGCACACAGGCGGCGCTCACTTCCTGTTCTGCGACGGATCGGTCCAGTTCCTTAGCGAAAACATCGATTACGGCACCTATCAGCGAATGGGTGATCGACGTGATGGTAACACCGTTTCCTTCTAGTGGTCCGTGTGATTCAGGCCTTCTCTTAGCCTCTTGGCTAAAGATGACCGCCTGATTCAAAGTGCTGAACTGCCAAGGGGCGCGTCGAACGACGCGCCTCTTGTGCTTCCGTCTGAACCCTTGCGACAGCAGACATCTGTCATGCAAGAGATAATGTCCTCTTATGGTTTTCTCGCTTTGTTTGTGACTCGGAGGTTTCGATGCTGTCTCGTTGTGCTCTGTTCGCAGTAATCGCCATTATCGGGTGTGGCGGCGGGGGCTCCACCCTGAAAGTTGTTCCTGTCTCGGGAACCGTGAACTATAAGGGGCAGCCGGTGAAAGGTGCTGTCGTTACTTTCGCAACAGATAAAACGCCGCGAACGGCAGTGGGAGTCTGCGACGCGAGCGGAAAGTTTAAGCTCACGACAATCAATTCCAACGACGGAGCAGTCCCTGGAGAGCACGTTATTACCATCGTGACGTTGCCAGAGCCCGGCAGTGCTATGCCTGCCAATGCCTCCCCGACGGACTACCTGGCACAGATGCAGCAGGCCCAGCAGAGCTCAAAGGGAAAGAAGCTGCAACCACCCGGCGCCGGAAACACAGGAAAACTGATTCCTGCCAAATACGCAGACGCCTCAAAATCAGGGCTCAAGCGAACTGTGGTTCCGGGTGAAAAGAACGATTTCACGTTCGATTTGACGGACGACTAACCGTAGATAACTTGTTCTGGCACTGAAAACTTAGCCGACAACAGTTTGCTGACGGGCTACTCTGGTACTTCTCGACTCCTCTTGTGGTTACCGCGAGAGGAGTTTTTCGTTTTCTGACTTGTCTGCTGGGGAATCCGTCGGGCTTTTGCTCGGTTGTCTCGCACGTTCCAGATAGACGTTAGCGAGCTTGTGATTCTCTGCGGACGGGGGATCAAGCGACTGGTAATAGTCCCCCAGTGCGAGGTTGGCGTCCCGATTTCCGGGATCAAGGTTCAGGACCGACTGCAGCCAGGAGACACCTCGCTTGGGGTCTCCATACTTCAACAGCGTTTTCCCGATATCGAGTCTCAACTCCAGGTTAGCGGGATCACCGGCGACTTCGACCTGGAGTTTGTCGACCCTGCTGAGTTGAGCTTCCGATTCCACAACGCGATGCGCCTCGCTGGTCGCCTCATCGATTCGACCGGCACCCCGCAGAGCTCGAGCCAGTGCATGGCCCACTTCGAGAGATCTCGGCTGCAATTTTTTGACTTGTTCGAGGCATTCCACTGCGATCTGGAAGTTGCCCTGATCGAGAGCCAGTAGTCCCTGTTCCAGCTTCAGATCTTCGTCAGGGAGTTTCCCCGGGTCGGTGATTTGATCGAGCGCCGCCTGGCTCTGGGCGTGGTTGCCGAGGACACGCTCACAATGGGCAATTTGGAGGCTGGCACGGTCGTGGTATTGAGTATCCCTCAGTAGCGTCTGCAGCAGCGCCCTGGCCGGTTCGATCTTCCTGTCCGCCAAAAGGGCGAGAGCACGTCTCATCTTGATTTCGGACGAGTGTGGAGCCCGTTTCATCGCCTGAAGGTAAGCAGCGTCTGCCTCTTTGAATCTTCCTGCATTCTGGAGGACCTGCGCACGTATCAGCTCGGGCTGGGGGTCATACGGATAATCCTTCGACCAGGAATCGATCACGGCCAACGCCCGTTCCTGCTGAAAATTCAGCAGCAGTCCGCCGACGTATGCTTCGCAAACCTCACCGGAATCTTCGTTAGCGTTGACGAGAATGTCGGGCAGCTTTGCCTCGACTTCTCTTAAACGTCCAACTTGAGCCAGCATCAGGACCTGTTCGCGTTCGAGCAGCCTGGCAGGATAGCCTTGCTCCAGCGCAGCCTGCATGGAATTACGAAATCGATCGAGGTCACCCAGTCTGCGGTAAGCGCGGGCGCGGAGAAACTCGATTTCCCCATGGTAAGTTCCAAACCACCGGGCTCGGTCCAGCCAAGCCAGGGCTGGTTGGGGTTCTCGCCTGGCGAGCAGCGTCCTGGCGCGGGCAACGATCAACACAGGAGTGAGGAAGAATCCGGCTGCGAGCAGCGCAATCACAATCAGCCCAATTCCGACTCGTTTCCTGACGGGGCTATCTGGTGTCGCGGTGGTCGCTGATGGTTTTTTCCTCTGGGATGCCGGCTTCTTCTGAGTCATCGATCACGCTTAGCAACGGGTTGCAAACTGAAGTTCAAAGGCCTACTCTAAAAACACTTCCGCCCAATGTCCTTACGACGGTCATCCATGAGCCGCTGGGCCATACCCCCGGGTTCACTGGCCACTATATCAGAATTGCTGCTGCGCAGGATTTCATGGAGCTGTGATTGTGCGTCATTGGAGTTGTGACCGTAACCGGAATCGTCTGCTGACGCTCTTCCCGCTGATTTGTTTGCTGACTGTTCCCGCTTGCGGGCCATCGGGATCCATGCCGGGTACGTTATCCACTGGCGGTACCGCAGGGGAAATTGCGGAAGAACGGCATATCGTCGAATTCTGTTCGAAGTGCCATCAACCACCTGACCCTGCCTCGTTCCCGAAGAATCGCTGGGTACACGAGGTCTACCAGGGATATCGCTTCTTCGCAGAATCGAATCCCAAAAGCGATATCAAGCCTCCCGAGAAACCTCGCGCGATTGATTACTACACCAGTCGCGCCCCCGAGACATTGCCTGATCCGGAACCGATCCGCTTTGCTGCGGAATCTTCTCCGCGATTTCGATTGGCACCGGAGTATGATCCCGAGCCCGTCGAGTACCCGATGATTTCGTTCCTCAGTTGGAAGAAGTGGACCGAGGACGGAACGGAACGGCTTGTTATGGCTGACATGAGCGGCGGGACGGTCTCGTACTGGGACCCGGAATCAAAGAGCTATTCCAAGCTGGCCAGCATTCCTCATCCTTCGCAATTTGAATGGTCTGACATTGATCAGGACGGCGTCCTCGAGATGGTGGTTGCCGATCTGGGCAGCGTAGAGCCAGCCGATCACGACCGAGGAAATGTCTACCTGCTCAAGCAGCAACCGAACGACGCCTGGAGCTCAACGACTGTCGCCTCGGGATTGGGACGAGTCTGTGAAGTTCGTACCGCCGACTTCAATGGTGACGGTCGACTGGACATCGTCGTTGCCGAGTTTGGCTGGCATAAGAAAGGGGGAATCCGGATCATGGAACAGCGTGCGTCCAGTGACGGGACACCCAGGTTTCAGATCCGCCGACTGGATGAACGGCACGGAGCGATCCGAGTCCCCCCCGTTGATCTCGATCAGGATGGAGATATCGATTTCGTCGCACTGATTGCGCAGGAATACGAAGCGGTAGAAGTCTTCCTGAATCGGGGTGACGCTCGATTTGATAATCAGGAACTCTGCCCCCCTCGTGAGCCCGCATTCGGGTTGAATGGCCTGGAAGCGGCTGACCTCGACGGCGACGGCGATATCGATTTCGTCGTCACAAACGGAGACATGTTTGATAACTTCATGATAAAGCCTTATCACCAGTTACGCTGGCTGGAGAATCTGGGCTCGCTGCAGTTTGCTGACCATCACCTCGCCTGCATGCCGGGGGTTTGCGGAGCGGCATTTGGTGATCTTGATCTGGATGGTGATCTCGACATCGTCACCTCCAGTTGTTTCCCGCTGCGGGTGATCAACGGGATGAGTGCCGAACAACTGGCGGCGATCCCCTCGGCCGTCTGGTTTGAACAGACTGAACCGGGCAAGTTTTCGCCTCATCCGCTGGAGTTTGGTAACCCACTCCATGCGTCTCAGGTTCTGGCCGATGTGGATTCCGACGGCGATCTCGACATCGTGCTCGGGCTCTTCGGACCCAATCCGGACCAGAAACGCCCCCCCTTCACCGTCTACGAAAATTTGACACGGAGCAGAACAACTCCGACGAGTGCTTCCGTCGAGTGACACGCCACGTCGAGAAAACAACATGGGCCGAACGTCCTTCGTTCCCTGACGATTCGGATGTTGTGAGCGATGAACACTGAACGGCTATCGCGGGGTGCGCGGATGAAGGCTGTTGTCGCGAGTGCGGCTCTTTCGCATTGCTTACTTTGTCCTTGTGGTACACTGAGCAACACCTTCCGAGTCCGAATCAATATCTCTGGTGGATCACCGGTTAATGTCGATGTGCCCTCCTGAAAATCGAACGAGAAGAACCAGACCGAAAGCGTCGCGACGGATGGGGTGGGACCGCATCCTCATGATTGCGGTCTGGGCGGGTCTGACGTGTTGCCTGACATCGGGCTGTGGTTCATTCCGATCGACTCAGGCGAGCGATCCCATCGCGGAGATCGACCGTCTGGCCCGGAAAGAAGAACCGGGCGAACTGATGGAGCGAATTATTCAGGGAGAAGAAGCCTGTGGCGGACCGGAAGGACAGGCGGTCCTGCGAGCAGCCTATTACTTGAAGCGGCAGGAATTTGACCGAGCCCTCTACTACATGGCCAAGGTTTCTCCCGTTGGTCCGTACCGGTCTACCTCATTATGGATTGCTGGAGAAGCACTTTTTCAGACGGGTCAGTTGACGAAGGCCATTCAAATCCTGAACAGCCTCGTCGCGGAATTCCCGGACGATGTCGAGGGTCACCGTTGTCTGGCCGCCATCTATTTCGACATCAGCGCGATGCAAGAGGCACGGACAGAATTACATGAAGTCATCCGACTGGCTCCCGATGACTATCGGCCACATCATCTGCTGGGCCAGATTGACCTTGATTTTGAGAAACACGCTTTCGCCGTCGAGCACTACAAAAAAGCGTTAGAACTGTGCAAGATCCCCGAGCGGCAACTCGAACTCCGGCAAGGGTTGGCATTGTCGTTGCAGGGGGATCGCCAGTTCGCCGAACTCCTTGCAACGGTTTCTCCAGAGGAACCCGATCCCCAGCTACAGGTCTGTCGTGCCGACGCCTTGTGGAGCCAGGGGAAGGTCGAAGAGGCGCAACAGACGCTGGAGACAATTCTCGAGAAGCAACCCTCTTTCCCCGACGCCTTGTTACTGTCTGCACGGATTGATCTCGATCAAAGCAAGCTGGATTCCGCAGAAAAGAAGCTTCAGAAACTTCTCGAGACTGACCCCCACCATGTTGTCGCTCGTTATCAGCTTGCACAGGTCCAGCGCCAGGCAGGCAAGATGGACGCGTTTCAGGAGTCGATGAAGTTAAAGGAAGAAACGCAAAAATTGATGGATCAGCTGGTGGAACTCAATCAGCAGATTATCGATCGTCCGGGCCAACCCGATTTGTGCCTGCAGATTGCGGACGTTGCCGACCAGCTTGGTAAACACGAACTGGCCGAATCCTGGAGAAAAGCCGCCTTCGGTCTTCAGTCCTCATCGCCATAGCGTGCATTGCTGTCCGAAATTGAGCCGTACGCCGCCCCCGAGTTCGTGCCGTTCCTTGAGTCGGTTTTTACGGTTTAGGTTGCCGCCCTGCTGCAGCCCATTCGTCCAACTTCCGGCGGATTTCGGGCACCTTTTGCGGCTCTTGTTTTTGAGCGAGATCCAGCATCTTTCGAGCGGTCCGTTCCGCGTTGGCGGGTTGCCCCGCTTCCGCGTAGGTTTCGGCCAGTGCTTCGAGGACTGAGAGATTCTGTTCACGGGTCAGATTCGCCGCTTGACGCGCAACGGACGTGGCCTCGGCGTATTCCTTTGTCTGACGCAAGGCCGTGTTCAGTCCGATGTGCCCTTCAATGTGCCGGGGGTTAATGATCAGTACTCGCCGAAAGCGGCTGACTGCATCCGGCCAGCGTTCCAGTTTCAGCATCGTCAGTCCGAGCTGGTAGTTGATCTTGTCGAGATAGGGTTCGATCGATTCCGCAATCAGGAATTGCTCAACCGCCGACTCATAGTCCCCGTCCAGAAAAGACTGCCAGCCGAGCATCGAAGGGCCGTAGGGGTCGTCGGCGTCAAGTTTGGCCGCAGCTTCCCACTGCTGTCGAGCCTGCTCTTTTTGTCCGAGCAGGGCGTAAAGCGTCCCTAAATTTCCGACGGTGATGGCATCGTGAGGTTTGAGAGTCAGAATCTCCTGAGCCAGTTTGAAGGCCTCGTCATAGTTTCCTGATGTCATCAGGTGCCGAACTTTCGGACGCCCCTGATCGGTTTTGGTGTACGAAACAATTAACTGACTGAGCCGACTTTCGACGGTGGGATCACCTTTGAATCGAAGTGCCTGTCGGCAGGCGTGGATCGCGGCGAGAAGCCGGTATTCCGTGGCGTATTGTTCCGACAGCGAGACCCAATGATCAAACAGGCTTGCCCTGAGCCTCTCAACTTCGGCCTGACTTGCTGGGTCGGATTGAGTGCGGTACCACTCCAGGAGGATTTCGTCACGTGCGGCGGGATATACGGCAATGCGATGTTCCCAGCGCGGGACCGGGGCGTAATAAGCTGTGTCTCGGGTGGCAAAGCTGACCTGAATCTTTTCGCTTTTTGGCATATGGCAGCCAACGCAGTTGTCTCGAACCGCAAGCGGCAGATTTTCTTTGTCATGACATGCGTCGGGCTGATGGCATTGTCGGCAATCTGCCCCCCCTACCCCGCGCTGGGGACGCGGCTTGTGTACATGTGGGTCATGGCAGGTAATGCAGGTCATCTGATCGCTTTGTTGAAAGCATTCGCTTTCACGCAGATAGCTGACCTGGTTGGCAACGTGGTCGTCTTCGGGGTGTTTCGTCTGAAGTGTCTTGTAGAAGTCGTCGAGCGGCAGGCCGGGGCGATAGCGAAATGCAGGGCCCCGGTGCTTCAATGCATTACTGTGACACTGGGCACAAAGATCCATCCGCCGTTCTCGCGAAAGGTGTCCCGGGTGGACAATCTTAGACGCGGCTGTTTCATCAGGATGGGCCTCGTGATGACGAACGTGGTCTGTCCCCGGACCGTGACAGACTTCGCAAGTGATGCCGTAGATCGATTGATGGCGCTTATACTCGTTCAATGTCCCGGGAACATGGTTCATCCAGGTGTTGTGACACTCCATACAGCGTGGGGTTGTAGGACGGGTGAAATCGCCTGAACCATTCCGATCGAATCCGGCGACGCCCCAGTCGTCGATCGGGTGTAACCAGCACATCGGTAGTTCGGACAGCAGATCACCCTTCCAGGTGAAATAGACTTCGTCTGTTTCTGCCCCTGAGCCGTAGACCAATTCTATTGGCGTCGAGGTTCGGCGTTCCCCTTGCGGCGTCTTCTGTATCGCCGTTTGCAGGAACTGATTTCCTTCTCGCGACATCAGGAAGTGGACGGGACTGTTCGACGGGATAAATGTACCTCGGCCAGTCAGGAATCCGGGGGGCATCGTGTCGACAGGCGTCGGCAGGCAGGCTTGAAAATGCCGCGTTTCGCGAAACTCCGCGACGCGTTCGGCATGGCAGGCAGCGCAGGCATCAATTCCGATGTACCCTTCTGGATTGATGGCTACGGGGGGAGTTTCACCTCGTGCAGAGGACGATTGATGATTCGGGACTTCGACAGACTTTGGGGCAGGAATTGCTGCGGCGGTCGAGGTCTTCGAAACTCCCTGCGAAAGCGGATTTTGATGATTTCCCGATGTGCGAGAATGGAACCGGCCGAAATTCCAGCTCACGGCCGTCGCGACGCCCCCGAGTGACAACAGCAATATTGCAATTCTCCAATCTCGCAAAAGAAAAGTCCTCCGTGGACTTCTGGCAGAGCTTGGGGCTTTCTCAGTCATTCTGATTTGCTTTTTCGAAAGGGAGGGACCACGTCGCCATCGTGTGACATTGTCCATCGTTCCGCCACTCCCTTCAGCCTGTGAGGAGAGATAAAGTGAGGCGAGTTCTGCGACGTTCGATGGACTTCGGGATCTGATCGTCGAGCATAATCGTTGTACGGTGAACTTGCGAAACAGATCATCGTCAACGCCTGTTGAATATAACGTCTTTGTAGTCCTCAACGAGGATGTCGGGCTGGGACTTTGGTCGCTCGAAACACTGAAAACCTTCAGGCCGGATGCTCGCGGGATTCATGGGCCGGGGAAAGTCGAAACCGGAATATCGTGACTCCGCGTTTACGAGCTTCTTACTGTCATGGCATCGAAGAATTCCGGTCCACCTGGATGCGACTCGTAGGAGAAGACGATCGCCCGTCCGGTCGCCCCGGTCAGCGAGACTCCGGGTTGATTGTCGACTCATGAGTGGCGTAGCATCGTTGCGGAGAATGAACGGACTTTTCGCCAAATTGCTTTTTCTGGAAGTGAATGTTGACCCCTGCTTCGGACCAGATGTTGATTGAGCAACTCCGGCAGGGAGACACGTCGGCGTTCGCTCAGGTCATCGAGCAACATCAGCGGGTGGTGTATGGCTATTTGCGCGCTCGCGTCCAACAGGCAGTTGACGCGGACGATATGGTCCAGGAAGTGTTTCTGCGGTTTTACCTGTCTCAAGCACGGTTCGACTCCACGGCATTAATCCGACCGTGGTTGATCGGAATTGCGAGAAACCTGCTGCATGAACATGTTCGACATGCCCGGCGACGCAAGGAAGTCGCCTGGACGGAACTTTGTCTGGAACTGGAATCCGTGTTACCCGCAGATGCGCTCTGGACGGATGCGGATGATCGGCTGCAACAGCTTCCCGGATGCATGAATGATCTTGGTCCGAGCGCCCGACAGGCGATTGAACTGCACTATCGGTCTGAGCGAAAGCTGGTGGAGATTGGACGAGAACTGCATCGAAGCGAAGGTGCTGTGAAACTTCTGATGCACCGGGCACGTCAGGCTTTGAGGGATTGCCTGCACTCGGCAGTTGCCCGATCTGGTGCCTGAAGGAACTGCATCTGAAACGCCGCCGAGATGCAGGCTGAAGGGATTGAGCAAATTTGTCAGCAACACAGGATTCATTGAGGTTTGGTCGCAGATCCCCCACTGGGCACAGCATCTAAAGAATTGAGACTTCTGACGCTTGAATAACTTCATGACCGATCAAGAACTCATCGAACTGTTGCAACAGAAACCGGCAGGAGAACTGACTTCTGCTGAGTTGGAACTGATCCGGACCCGCTGGAAGCAGTCGCCGGCGCTTCAGCAGGCGCTGCAGGAATACCTGCAACTCGAATCCGAACTGCACGGTGGACTCGCGACCGTACAGGTCGATGTCGAGACGATTCTCAAGCGAGCGGCCGAGCAGCCACCGAAGACGCGGCTGACGCTGCCTCGCTGGTCGTGGTTAATCGGTCTGAGTTTTGTTCTCTTAATGGGGGTCGGGGCGGGTTACCTGCTTCGGGAAAGAGGGCTGGCCGACCGGGTTGCTTCGGACGCCCTACCGACCGATATCCCCCAACCGCCAATTGAACAGGTTGTCGAACCAGGACTGGGTGAGAAAACCACTCCTGACGTTGTTGTCCCTGAACCAGTGCCAGAGGTCAGTTCTGCTGAGGCGTCGTCGCTCCCTGTTTCTCCACCAAAAGGAGCGACGGACGTTTCCGTGGCACTCGACGAGCCCTGGTCCGCGCAGCTCTCGCCCGACAGTGTCCTTCTCGCTGCCGATAGTCTCTGGTGGCAAAGTCCCCCTCAGTCGACGGGGCATGATGAATTTTCTGACCTGGAAGCCAAACGCTGGTTCGCCCCCGTCGATGGTCATTCCTCCAGGTGGACGACCGAACTGATTGGTGTGCCAGGCCGTCGTACGGCTCGCTTTCAGGGACTGTCGAAGCTGCGTGCTCCCTGGCCCACGGATGCGGTCCTGCGACTGACTCCGTTCGAAGTGAATGACCTGGCTCTGTACTTTTGGCGAGGATCTCAGGGGATCGCACTTCGCTATTACGCGAGGCGCGAACCGCAGATGTGGGGCGCATTTGAAATCTCGCGTGAGGGTCGGTCGCCTTTGCCGGACTCCTTCGGATTGCTCACGACAGACAGCGGTGCGTATTCCCGGTCGGGGGGAGGTACGCTGGAAGTCCGCCATCAGCAGGACCACTTCGTCCTGGCGCGCGGGGGCACTATTCTGCTGAGTGTGCCCTGTTCCGGACCACCTGAGGACGTTTTCATTGAGGGACAGTTCCGCCTTCGCGGGGTGTCGATGCACCGCAGTGAGCCGTTTTCTGAGCCGCCAGAGAATCCACATCCCGTGGTGATCTCAGGAGCGGCAGCGTCACTCCCGTGGGCCGTCTCCTCTGCTTCCTCACCCGATTTCACTGTCAATGAGGATGGTTCCATTACGTTCGTTTCGCAATCGGCAGACTCCGAAAGCCTGCTCACTTTGCCTGTTCGTAGCGGAAAACCGGAAATCACCGATGCAACTCGTCGTGGAGGTTTGTACGAAGTCATCGTCAATATCGAATCTGACGAGCCCGGAACGGGGATCTTCCTTGGCAATCAGGACAGCGGGCCGTTACAGAGGTTGGGCTTTTTTCTGGACCCTGCGACACAGCGAACGACGTTCGGCGTCCTTCGACCGGAGGAGAAAAAGAGCAAAGCGACCCCTCACCCGGATTCGGTTCCGACTCCATTCGTTTCCCGATCGTGCTGGCTGAAGCTGATCGCCGGTCTCGGTACGCTGCACATCATGGTCAGTGGTGACGGTCAGCATTGGGGGGCGATTGGCGAGGCTCCCGGTCTCGACTTGCCCGGCGCGGTCAATTCAATGGGGCTGTTCGTTCAGCCAGGGATGCCCCCCCGGAAAATCTGTGTCAGTCATATTGAGGTTCGAGAATTATCCGGGGTCACTCAAATGGCTGACCCACAACTTCGAAGTCGTGTGCCGCTGGCTCTCGTTGGCCAGGTCCAGGATCTGGCCACGTGGCTGAACGGCGTTCTCGATGCTCAGCCGGGTGATGTGGAAACGGAGGAGTGGCTTAGTACCTGCGCTGTTGTGGCACTTGAACAGGGACCTCCGAAAGAGACCGGTGGAGCGTTACTGCGGCAACTCGTGAGCTGCGGTTTGAAGTCGGACCGTAGTTTCGAGCAGAAACGATTACTGATTGACGATGCCGTGTCGCTGTGCGATTTGTTTGATGAAACGGCAGCAAAAACCGCAGCAACCTGGTATCAGGAGTTGGGCGGGCAATTGGCGGAAGGGAGCGATATCCCTCCGATGAAAACTCTCCGACCTTTGTGGCTGAGGTCCCCACTGTGGACTGACATACGGATGGCTGGCGTATGGGATCAACTCGAATCGGCCGAAGTCATCCAGTCCATCTACCAGCGCGACTGGAATCGGGCGTGGGAGCGCTCACAGGCGGCTTTGTTCTGGCACCAGTCACCGCAGCAGGATCCGCGTTTGACGGATGAAGGGGATGCTGTCGTTCGTCACGCAAAATGGGCCAAATGTGTCGTGGCAGAGAACCTGCCTCAACTGGACGACGGCACGGCAGGCGTGCTTCCGGTCGCTCAGCGTCATCCTCTGGTCCCGGTCCTCAGTAAGGAGGCCTACAACATCCGGGCGGAACTTCAATCGGCACTGGCAGGTCATGCCTACGAGGACGCCTGTCGCACGCTGATGACGGTGGCCGAGCAGGAAGGACCGGGGCTGTTGCCCGACCTGGAAAATCGGCAGCTTTATGTATCGATGTCGACCGCGATTCAGAATGCACGCCGGAAGTATCCGGGTCTGGTTCGAACGATGGAAGAAAAGTATGAGCCACTCGGCCAGATTCGAGTGAAGTCTGCGGTGAACCGCAAAGACGTTGCCGCTCTCGAAACCGCGACAGTCCAGTTCATGGGAACGGATGCAGCAAGATCGGCTCATCTCTGGTTGGGAGATCTTGCGCTTTCCAGCGGGCAGTTCGACGCGGCCGAGCAGCATTTTGATCAAGCACTCGTCGCTGCCAGTCCGAGCTGGAAAGCGATACTCCTTCCCCGGAAACTGCTTGCCCAGGCGACGGGTGGCCGATCGTCTGGAACGAGGCTCGATGAAGTGACTGTCGACGCGATTGATTTCAATGGCACGCAAATCTCTCGGTCTGAATTTCAAAGGCTACTCGACGACGTCATCCAGCGTCCCAACCCGTCGGGACTTCTGAGACCGTCGTCTCCTTCCCCTGCTCCCTCGATTTTGCCAGGGTTCTACAGGCTTGAGCGGCGGGCTCAGTTTGACGGTGATTCCGGCAACCTGCCAGGTCGCCATGAGTATCGCGATGGTGATCCCTTCGGCAGGCAGTTCGCCGTAACGGCAGATGAAAAGCAGATGTTTCTCAGCAACCGTTTCGAGGTCGGCGCTTACTCCGTCGAGGATGGGCGGCAACTTTGGACACGAGGCCTGGGGAATGACCAGGGCGACGCCTACGCGTTGGCCTTCCATCCGATGAAGCCGTTGTTGACGGAGGACCACCTGTTCATACGACGTTTGACCAGAGCGGGTGTCGAGCTTGCCTGCCTGCGCCGCGAGAACGGACAGATCGTGTGGCAGAAACGAACTGTCCAGGGCATCGTTTCTGACCCGATGATCTGGAACGGACGCCTGTTTGCACTGACTGCGGATCGAGGGGATGAAGATACTGTCCAGGTTGAGGCAACCTGGTTTGAACCGTCGTCGGGAGCCGTCATTGGCTCAAGTCCGTTGTTCGGGCTTCGTGACTCGCAAGATCGACTGTACGGAGGCCAACTAGCCGTCAACGATCAGCGTGCTGTCTGTACTTTGGGAGGAACGGTCGCCTGTTTTGATGCTCGGGGCGTGATGCACTGGCTCAAAAAATCGACGTTGATGCAGAAACCCGTTGATGAATTGGCGGAAGATACGCGGGTTACTCCGCCCGTGATCGAGTCTGACCGGGTCGTCGTCTCGATTCCCGGTGTCCGCGAAGTTCAGTGCTTGAGTCTCGAGTCAGGGATGACGATCTGGGAACGGCCAATCGCGAATCTACGGGGACTCATTGGTGTCTCCGGCACGATTGCGATTGCCGACACGACTACGCAACTGGTGGCCATGGATACTCGGTCTGGTAAAGTGATGTGGCGCTCGGCGTCTAAAAATCGACTGGAAGCTTGTTGCATCGCTGACACGACCTTGCTGACCAGTCGTCGCGTTACCCGGGAGGATCGCCGATCACGTCCGTTGCTGACGTGGCGGGATCTTCAGACGGGGCGAGTCACGCAAGAGTCGCTCGTCGATGTGCCCCCCCGAGATGAGTTTCAAATGGGGCCGATGTGGTCCGCGGGAGGAAAATGGTGGTCACTTGTTGGGGAATCGTGGAAAAATGCAAAACGGGAAATCCACGAGTTTGTGATGGTTTCTGCCACGGTCGCCCCCGAGGCGGTCTCGGATCCGCTGGCGCACTGGGACCTTGGCTTGTCGGAAGCTCAATTTGCTGAGATCCAAACCGTGCTCCCCGGTTGGTATCCCGCCACGAACAGTAACCGCATTCAAGTCGTGTCTGACGGTCCCGACAGGTTGCCGCTGACGCTGAGGAGTCGCCTCGAACCAGAACAATCAGCCCGATGGATCAGTCGGGTTCGTTTAGAACCTGCACGAAAGCAGATGCTGCAACTGCGAGTCGGCCATCAACCGGGACAGACCTGGCAACTGGCCGTGCGAGTGGCAGATCAAATCATTCTGGAGCAAAGTGTCGGTGAAAAGAATACGGTTCGTCCTGGCTGGAAAGAGATCACTGTTGACCTGAGCCCGTGGGCGGGGCAGGATCGACTGATTCAATTGATTCAATCCACGACAGACGGTTCGACAACGGAGGCACTTTGGAAAAGTGCGGTTCTGGTCACTGAGTAAACTTCTAACCAGTCGAAGTATGAAACGCTTCGACTGGGGTCCGGCAGGCAGATTCCTCAATGTGAGGGGCTGCAGTTCACAGAACTGGGATGCTCGGTACGCATCAAGAGAGGTTCATGGAAATGCCAGCAATCTATCTGACTGAGGAAGACGTCGCCTGGTTGCTCGATATGGACACGGCGATTGATTGTGTCGAGGAAGCATTTCGTCAATTAGCGTTTGAAAAGGCAGACCATCAGCCTCGCCGTCGAGCCAGTGCGGGAACTTCCACCCTGCACATGATGTCCGCTGCTGCAGAGTACCTGAATTTCGTCGGGTACAAGGCATACGTAACGACTCGGGGGGGGAACCGGTTCCAATTTGCGCTTTCCGATGCGGAACATGGGCAGCCCGTCGCATTAATTGAGGCGAATTTGTTGGGGCAAATGCGGACGGGAGCGGCTTCCGGGGTTGCTACAAAGTATATGGCTCGTCCGGATGCCCGGATCGTGGGGTGTTTTGGGACTGGGTTTCAGGCAAGAGCCCAGTTAAAGGCGATTTGCAGCGTGCGACGAATTGAAAGAGTCGATGTCTACAGTCGCAATGCCGAGCGGCGGAGTCGATTTGCGGATGAGATGTCTGAGTACTGCAACGTCCGAATGGTTGCGGTGCATTCGCCGGAGGAAGCGGCTGCAGAAAAAGACATCGTCCTGTGCGCGACAACCAGCAAGGCCCCCTTGTTTGACGGGCATATACTGGAACAGGGAACGCACGTCAGTGCGATCGGAAGCAACTATCTGACCAAGGCTGAGATTGATGTGACCACGATTCGTCGTGCGGATCATGTTGTCTGCGACAGCCTGGAGGCGTGCAAGTTGGAGGCTGGTGATTTCGTTCCCGCCATCGAAGATGGCAGTCTGGACTGGACTCGAGTGCGAGAATTGGGTGAGGTGGTTGTGGGACGCGAAACGGGACGGGCTGTTCCGGAAGACATTACTCTTTTCAAGTCGGTGGGGTTAGCACTGGAAGACCTGGCAGTTGCAGTGCGGATCTATCAGCGAGCTCGTCTGGAAGGGCTCGGACAACCCCTCCCCTTCTGAGGGCCTCGGTGAGTCGTGACACCTGTTTTCACGGGTGTCATGGGCCTGCGGAAAACCGACACTGTCACAGAAACCAAGTGGGGGACCGGATTCCTGGCCGCAGGAACGTGAGTCACCACGGGGATCGGGATGTCTCATTCAAGTGAATACGGATCCATTCTGTGGCATTGTCAGACAGTGATCGTGAGTAACGGATTCGTAAACAGGACGGGAAATTGAGGTGAAAGAAGAATTTTTCAAGATTTTTTTCCAATTGAGAAGTTTTCGTGGCGCTGACGAGTTCATTTTGTTAGCATTTCGACCCGCCGGAGCATACGACGCCCGGTCGACTCGCAATGAAAGAAAGGATGCTATCAATGCGAACTTCGCCGCGACTGCAGCCGTCCACAGGGATGGCGGCCCCTCTGTTATGGCTTGCCTGGATCGAAGTACCAGATCAGCGACAGATTGGTTGGAGATCGCTTCCCGTTGCTAACGGCTGATCGTGCCGGCGAGTTCGCTGCGAGAGGATATAAAGTTGAAGGGTCGCTTGAACCTTTCGATTTCGGCCAGATTTGAAAATAGCTGAGCGTCCGTCAAGTGTTGATGGACCGGCTGAGAATTCCCAGGAAGTAAATTTGTTTCACGAAATGCTTGTCCGCACAGGCTACAATCACAGGGACGTGAACGAATCACAGGAGGTTTGACCCAATGCATTGTCTTAGCCCGGAATTTGCCAAGTTGTTAGACGCCTGCCGCGAGAAAGGGTACGCCACGTACCAGTTGGTCGATAAGTACCTCCCTGACGAAGGGGGGGATCCCAATATGGTCCCCGAACTGATCATTGCTCTGGAAGACCTGGGCCTGGATATCATTGATGAGCCGGATCCACGGGATCAGCCCAAGTACGAAGCGATCCCCGAATCTATGATGGAACCCGAGACGCCCTCCTCGTCGCGCGATCCCATCCGGATGTATCTCAGCCAGATGGGGCATATCCCCCTGCTGTCCCGCGAGAAGGAAATTTTCCTCGCCAAGCAGATCGAAGTCGCACGCAAATGGTTCCGTCGCAAGATCGCTGAATCCGACTTCGCCATCGGACTCGTCGTTGAGACCATCGAGAAGGTCTGCCGAAACGAGCTTCCCTTTGAACGTACACTCCGCACGAGCGAAACGGAAAACCTGCGCAAAGAGCAGATCCAGGGACGAATCCCCGTCAACGTGCCGACCATCAAGCGATTGCTGGAAGAGAACAAAGTTGACTGGGAAGCCAGCAAGGCTGCCAAGACGAAGCCTGAACTCAACGCGATCAAAGAACGAATCAAAACGCGCCGACGCAAGCTCGCCTGGCTGTGCGAAGAGCTGAGCGTCCGCACCCAGCGCATCCAGCCGATCATGCGCCGAATGGAGCAGATCGCCAAGCGGATGCAGGAACTGCAGGGCCAGATTCAGAAGCTGTCGGAACGCCGCACGGTGGCTGCCGCCAACGAAGCAGAGATCCTTCGTCGCGAACTTCACGACCTTACCGAACTGGTGCTTGAGACTCCGGCCGAATTCTGCGATCGGATGCGACGCATTATGGCCAAGTTTGACGCGTGGACACGTGGCAAGCAGCAGTTGTCAGGTGGAAACCTGCGACTGGTCGTCTCGATCGCCAAGAAGTACCGCAACCGCGGCTTGAGCTTCCTCGACCTGATTCAGGAAGGAAACGCTGGCCTCATGCGCGGTGTCGAAAAGTACGAATATCGCCGTGGCTACAAGTTCTCGACTTATGCCACCTGGTGGATTCGTCAGGCGATCACCCGTGCCGTCGCCGATCATGCACGAACGATTCGTATTCCCGTTCACATGTTCCAGTGCATTTCGCAGCTCAAGGCCAAGAGCGAACAGATTCGACAGGAAACGGGTCGCGATCCCAGCATGGAAGAACTCGCCGAAGCCGTCGGCATGTCGCTGGAAGAAACAGAACGAATCATGAAGACGTGGAAGCATCCCGTCAGTCTCGATACGCCTGTGGGTGAAAGCGAAGATGGCTCATTCGGTGACTTCCTGCAGGACGACAACGAAACGAACCCCGCTGAATCGGCCATGCAGGAAATGCTGCGGGACAAGATTGAAGTGGTGCTCCGCAGCCTGACCTACCGTGAACGCGAAATCATCAAGTTGCGGTATGGCCTTGGCGATGGTTACAGCTACACCCTCGAAGAAACCGGCCGTATCTTCAAGGTGACGCGCGAACGCATTCGACAGATCGAGTCCAAGGCGCTTCGCAAGCTGCAGCACGAAACCCGCGCTAATCACCTGCGTGGATTTGTTGACACCACCGGCGATGAAGCATTGGTCCCAGTTGATGTCGAAGGGGACACCAATGTGGAAGAGAGCGAAGAAGCCTTCGCCGTCGCCAGCTGATCGGCTTACGATCGGTTAGCGATTCGCTGATGTGACGGATTTTGAGCCCTCCTGAGTCTTAGGACTTGGGAGGGTTCTTTCGTTCCTGCAGTTCTCTCTGAATTTCGCGACGGTCCAGCAGAATCGCCAGGACACCCAGTACCCCGATGGAGATCACCTCGACCGTCATTACGGTCGCCCCATGTCGGTTGAACCAGACGTTCACGGGAGCTTCAGGATTCCCCAGCAGCATCGCCACCATGGCGAGGATCGTGATCACGAAAACCGTCGTGGCGACGGCCGTGAGGTTGAAAAACAGTTGAGGCAACTTCATCAGTAGCTTTCGCAGTGCGATGGTCAGAGGAGAATCCAGCAGACGACTCGGCAGTCCATTGGGCCGCTTTGAACTGTTGCTGTCAAGTTTGGCCGATGGTCCCTTGAGAGATGTGAGGATGTGACTCCCGTTCTGCGGCTCTCAACGTTCCCGATTCACGTAACCCATGTTGGCACGTCGCATGTGTCAGGCTTCGCCTGTGCTGCGTTGAACCGTTTGCCTAGAAAGCGAAATTGATCGCGACTGTGGCTGATCGCATCTTCGGGGGTGAGACGACGGTTCACGCTCTGCTTACCGAAGTTCCGCCAGATTGAAGGTGCGACCGACGGAGCGCGCTTCCATTTCCAGTAATCGCAGTTTGAACTTTGTTCCTGCGGGTGACGTGTAACCTCCCAGCTTTCCTCCTGCAGCCAGGACACGGTGGCACGGAATCAGAATCGGAAACTGGTTGGTCGACATGACAGTTCCCACAGCTCGGGCAGCACCGGGATGTCCAGCCATCGTGGCCAACTCTCCATACGAGGCGGTCTGCCCGTGACCGAGTCGGCGTGTGGCGTCAACGATATTTCGTCGGAACCTGGTCAGCTTTGGCAATTCAATCTCGACCCCGGAAAAGTCGACAACGTCGCCGTCGGCATAGGCGGTAAACAGTTCGCGCAGTTCGGGGCTCCAGTCATCGTAAAGGCACGCCCCCCCCGATCGCGACTTTGCCTGATTCCGGATCGCTGTCTCCGACCCGTAGCCAGCGAAAATACCAATCAGTTTGTTCCTCTGGCCGAGCAGGCCGATCCAGCCCAACGGAGTGGTGAAGGCTGAAAGCAGGAGCGGTGCGGGATTTTCCGCTGCGGCCGATTCCCGCTCAAGCGAGGACGACGGACGGGCTGAATTCTTCACTGAGGAAACTCCGCGAGCCCGCGCGTGTCGACGTTCTACGTGTCGTTCCGCGAGCCCGGCTTGCCTGCACAGGGAAATTGTGAAATGCACAAACACTATTTCAACAGACGGGGCCCCGGTTCAACAACTCGTTTTGGTCGTATTTTTTGAGCGACAAGGCATTCGTGCGGGGCCGGATCAGACGACTGCATGACCTTGCGTAAGGTCAGTGGGCATCAGAACGCCGTGAGTCGACGATCTTGGATGAGAGGGCTGACTCTTTGACCCCTGTTCCGCCGACCCCTACAATGCGGCTGCCTGCGCGTTGTAACCTGTTACGAGCTTCTGCGAAGGACACGGTCTGCTGCGAAATTCAGGCAGGGTGCTGTCCGAGGGGGGATTGTTTCTCGATCTCACCCCGGTTCCGGCACGTTAGATCATTTGAGGAACAAATTTGATGTCTTCGTATTCTACCCTCGCCGACGACTTCTACGTCAACATGACTCTCAATACGGAGATGGCACTACCCGCAGGGCGTGAAACGACCCTCAGTTTCTTCGAGCGGGTTCGTAAGCAATACCCTACGATGCGGAATTTCTACACCCGCGAGAATGGGGACCACGTCCTTGAAGAGGACAAAGATCAGGGACATCAGCGCTGGTGCACGCTGGAACCGCGACGAATCTGCAGCGGCTACATCAATCCCGATGACGTCGAAGACGCAGTTGAACAGCATAAACTGGTACTGCAACTTGTTCCCTACATGCTCTCAGTCAGTTCGCTCGATTGCGAAGCTCTCGACTACATGATGGGCTTCGACTTTAACTACCGGGGAAACCACGACGAACTGGTCGCCGAAGCGCTGGGAGTCAGCTCGGCACTGGACGGACTACTCGAGATTCCCGGTCGTCAGGTTCTGAACTTTGAACCGATGATGACGATTGCGCTGGAAGAAACGTGCCGACGACAGGCACGGCTCATGATCGAAACCCGTACGAATGCGTATCAGGTGCGTCGGGGCGATTTTCCGGAAGAACACATCAGTGTATTCTTTACCGTGCGTCAGTACGGCAGTCTCGAATCCGACAGCTCTTACGAAGGGACGCTCGGCGAACTCCGGACGCAGTGCGAATCACTGCTCGAGAAATACGTGATCGATCAAGTGCTTCGTCCCCTACAACAGGCCATTTCGACGAAATAGGAAATCCTCTATGACGGTCCAGCTGAGTGAGTTTGCTAAATCCCTTTCTGTCGAAACCGCGTTCAATGTGCTGGCAGTTGCCAAGTCGCTGAAGGCCGCGGGGAAGGATGTCGTCGAGCTGGAAATCGGTGACAGCCCCTTCGATAGCACGGCATCCGCAAAGTCGTCGGGTGTCGAAGCGATCCAGCAAAACAAGTCTCACTATTGTCCGTCACCGGGTTTGCCTGAATTCCGCGAAGCGGCCGCCCGGTTCGTGAAACACGAATTCGGGATTCCGGCTGAGGCCGCCAATATCGTCGTCGCTCCCGGGGCGAAAGTATTCGAGCAGTATTTCTGTGAGGCATTCCTGAATCCCGGGGATGGCGTACTGGTCTTCAGCCCTTACTTCCCGACATACCTTCCCAATATCCTTCGTCGCAATGCGCGACCTGTTCTCGCACCACTGAAACAGTCCAATGGTTTTCGGCCGGAACTTTCCGCGATCGAAAACTTTATCAAGACGGATCCCTCGCCCAAAGCGATCTTCTTCAACTCTCCACACAACCCGACCGGCGGCGTGATGACGCGTCAGGATCTGCGGGACGTTGCTGACCTGCTTCGCGGAACGAACATCGCCGTCTTCAGCGATGAGCCCTACTGCCACATGGTCTGGAAGGGGACGCATGAGTCACTGCTGTCCGAACCGGGCATGCTGGAACGGTCTGTGGCTGCGTACACGTTCAGCAAAAGCTACAGCATGAGTGGCTGGAGGCTCGGATTCTCTGTCGCGTCGGCCGAGGTTTCGGATGCGATCGGGAAGATGATCAATACCACTCTCTCGTGTACGCCCCCGCTGGTGCAACTGGCGGGCAAGGCCGCGCTGGAACGGGATACTGCCGAGCGTGACGTCGTGATGCAGAAGTTCCGCAAGAAGGTTGAACTCCTTACGAACGGACTCAACCGTCTGGAAGGCTTTCGGTCGCTGGACCCCGCTGCCACGTTCTATGTATTTCCAAACGTTGCTCCGGTCTGCAATAAGCTCGGTATCACAAGTCACGGTCTGGCGCTCTATCTGCTGGAAGGGGCCGACGACAAATTTGGAGTCGCCTGTCTGGGTGGGGAATGTTTCGGCGATGCGGGAGGTGGCTTCTTACGATTCAGTTGTGCTGAACCTGATGAGCGACTGCAGCAGGCGCTCGACTTCCTGCCGGTGGCCATCGGCCGGTCGGACCGAGTCGCCGCTTATCTCGAGAAGCATCCGAAGTATCGTCTGACCGGGAAATACCAGGTTGACTGAGCCGAAGTTGGCAGCGAATGGGCCGCGTATTTCAATCGGGCTGCGGGGACGACTGCAGATATACCCGCGTCGTCGTCTCATGGCGGAACCAGGGTCGGTGTCCTGAACTCGATCCGGCCCTTGGTTCGTCCTTTGTACAGCCCGTTGCGCGGCCGATCAATTTTGGATTCCGGACACCGAATGCCGGGCGCAACGCCTCGATCCGGCATCGGTGCGATCAGTGTCACTGAACCCTGCCAGTGAACCGTACCCTGTAAGCTCAAAGTACCAGCCCTCACGCATGCCTAAACCACTGTTGATTCTGAATGTCGTTGGCCTGACCCACGAAATGCTGGGGCCGAATACTCCTCATCTGTCGAGACTTGCCAGTGAAGGATTTGCTCGTCCCATGGGGACCGTGCTGCCGGCAGTCACCTGCTCGGCGCAATCGACAATTTTGACCGGGGCCCTGCCTCGAGAGCATGGCATCGTTGCGAACGGCTGGTACTTCCGTGATCTGGCCGAAGTCTGGTTGTGGCGCCAGTCGAACAGGCTGGTGCATGGCAGTCGGATTTACGACGAAGGGAAAAAGCGGGATTCGAGTTACACCACCGCGAAAATGTTCTGGTGGTATAACATGTATGCCGATGTCGAATGGTCGATGACTCCACGACCCAGCTATCCCGCTGACGGACGGAAAGTTTTTGACTCGTACAGCCAGCCGGCGGGTTTGAAAGACGAACTTCAGGCCCGGCTCGGTGTCTTTCCACTTCCCCGCTTCTGGGGCCCTGCGGCGGATATTACAAGCTCCCGCTGGATCGCCGATGCATCGGTCGAAGTGATGAAGCGTCACCGGCCCAGCCTGACACTGATCTATCTTCCCCATCTGGATTACGGTTTGCAGCGGCTGGGGCCGCACGATCCTCGCATCGCCGAGGACATCCGCCTTGTCGACGCCGAAGCAGGCAAGTGCATCGCCGCAGCTCAGGAGATGGGGGCGGATGTGATCGCATTGTCCGAGTACGCCATCACGGAAGTATCACGACCGGTTCATATTAACCGAATCCTGAGAAGACACGGCTACGTGGCGACCCGGCGTGAGGCGCTGGGCTGGGAGACGCTCGACTGCGAGGCGTCTCGCGCTTTTGCGTTAGCCGATCATCAGATTGCTCATGTTTACGTGCAGCGGCCGGACGATATCAAGGCGATCAAACTGCTGCTGAGCCAGACGGAGGGAGTTGATCTGGTTCTGGATCGCGCAGAGCAACGCCAATTCGGCATCGATCACGAGAGATCTGGAGAACTGGTTGTGGTCGCTGACAAGAACGCCTGGTTCACCTATTACTTCTGGGAAGATGATCGTCTCGCACCGGACTATGCACGGACGATCGACATCCACCGTAAGCCCGGTTACGACCCGGTGGAACTGTTTATCGATCCGAAAATCGCTTTCCCCAAGCTGCGGATCGCCTGCCGGCTTGCACGAAAGTTGCTCGGATTTCGCTACTACATGGATGTTATCGGGTTGGATGCCACTCTCGTCAAAGGAAGCCACGGTCGACTTCCGACACCCGGTCACGAGACGAGCGAAGCCCCAGTCTTCATCAGTTCCAGCCGCGCGATCGAAACCGACGATATCCCCATGACCCGCGTTAAGGAACTGGCCCTGCAGCTCCAGTTTAGCTGAAATCGCCTACTTCCCTTTTCCGTGTGACATCGCTGGCGTGAGAATCACGCCAGCGACGTCAGGGCGAGAGAGTTCACTCGCACACTGCTGCTGGCTTCTCGTACGATCGAATCAAAACCGTCACGACAGAGTATTAAGGCAGATACCGTTCGGCACTCTTGTTCAGCGGGTGTTCGTCAGTTCGACCATGTGCATAGACGGCGGTCCACTCAGCCAGACGCCTGCCCAACTTCCGGCATGCCGCTTCAGTCTCTTCGTCGCGGGGTTCCTTGGCGGCGACGGCACCATAGTGAAGTGTTAGATCACCGCTGACGTAGTCGGTTACGCCGAACACCAGAAACCCGAAGTTCATCAGCACGGTCAGAAGGCTCTGGCAGGCCATTTCCGATCCACCTCCCCATCCTCCCGATGAGCTGAAGGCGCAGGCAATTTTGCCATCGACTTTGGCCCACTGGGGAATCATGACTTCGTCCCAGAACCGTTTCATTTTCCAACTGAGTAATCCCATGTTCGTGGGACTTCCGACGGCAAGTCCATCGCACCAGATCACATCGTCGGCAGTGGCTTCATCCACACTTCGCAACCGAACTTCGGTGTCGGAGATACTGCCAGCCCCTTCCGCAACGAGCGTTGCCATCCTGGACGTATGGCCGGAACGGGAATCGAACAGGACAAGGATTTTATTCATGTTGTCATCTTCATAATGAGGTCATTGTCGGTGAGGGATGCGAACCCGTGGTGCCGAACCCGACAGACCTGTTGCAACTGTGTGAGGGTAGATTCCGTGAGGCTGACAAATGATCCTCGGCTCGTTCTCATGAACTGACTCACCGCGGTCGGATGTAGGCCCCAGCAGAGAGAGCGAGATTCTTCCGCATTTTAAGCACCCATTCGCGTAACAGGAATCGTCATCGAACCAGTCATAATGTGACTCAGTGAGATTCGTTGGCGATTTCCCGAAATCGAGCTGTCGCGCGATCGAACGTTTCACGCGCGACATCCCGCTCGGCGGCGGCGATATTTTTTTCCCGGTTTTTCCAGAGAAGTTCGATGGTCTGTTCGCACCACCTTGCACTGTCGCGCGAGGCGCGGATGGGACGGTCGTTGATAAGGACATTCACCGGGTTCGTGTGGAGCTGAGGAAACTGCCGCAGCGCGATCCAGCTACTTTCAGTCAATGGTACGTCGAAAGCGAGTTCGTGCACTTTGCCATCTGCGGGAACGGTCTGTTTTGCCACGGGGCGACCGTTGGAAACAATTTCGACTTCACGCTCGCCACCGGTCGTGACGGCGTCCTGGCGGGGGCCGTGCAGGAGGACGGTGTCGCCGATGGTCCGCCGGCCTGAGGGAGGATTGTCGGTCCCGTGTGCGACCGCGACAGGCGTCTGAGGCGCGAAGCAGACACGTGCCGTAACACGGATCTGCGCAGGTGCGGTCAGTTTCACATCGTGCCCGGGGCGGACTTCGTTGACGCGAAAATCGAGGGCATGTGCAAACCCGTCCGATACGTACGAGTGTCCTTTCGCCAACCCTTCACACCACTCGGGGAAGTCGAGCGGTCGATGGGGCGAAAGCGTTGTCCGGGGTGTTCCGTCCGGGTTGACGAGTTGTACGTAGACTCGCCCCTGCCCTACCCGGCGGCTGCTCATACAGGGAAAGTCCGTTTCGCCACTGACTTTGATTGGGAATCCGCAATTCAGCAGGTGGTACCAAGTATTCCATTCCTGGATGCGTTGCGTATCCATGGCACTGATGAAATCACAGACCCCTTCGACTGCGGTCACGCAAATTTCCATGGCGCCGACGCCATTCATTTCGGGGATCGCCAGATTGGGCAGCCGATCTGCCGCGCGATCGTGACTCCATCGAAGTTCGTCTTCATCCAGTAACTGGTCACCGTTCTTGTCAATTTCCTGCCACGGTTCCGGAAGAAGTGCGGTGGTCGCTTCGTCCGACGACAAAATCCCATCCTGATTTCCGTCATATCGATGCAGAGCACGTCTTGCCGCAGCGACAGGATCGATTGCCAGTCCGCTGGCCGAGTGAGCATACCCGGTCACTCCTCCTTGCGCTTTTGCCCAACGCATGACGGGTGTGGTCCATGTTGGCCAGCCCTTCGTCATGGTTCCCTCGGAACCCGGATAGGTCTGGTCCTGGAGGTTCAGAAGGCAAACGTGTCCCAGCGCCTGCGAGCCAAATCCACTGACCTCAAGATCGTATTTGAGAATCGTGAGCGGTTCGCTCACATCATGCGGCTTCGGTGCAAAGTATTGCCGCTGATGCCCATAGCAAGGCCCCCAGGTGAGGATACAGCCGACGTTCAGACCTTCTCCTTTGACTTGCCGGAACATGTCCTCAGGGAGGACCCCTTCCGAGGGGGATGTGTAGTGCGCGCAGCCCGCCGCGTGGATATGGTGATCGCCTGAGTAAAAGCCGAAGGCCTGAGGATCAATCCACCGTTCCAGACGAATCTCCAGTTTGGTATCCGCATCGCTTGCGTCAGGTTCGCGGTCCTTACCGGAGCGATCGGGCACCGTCAGTGTCTGCTCACGGGTCCAATATTCAGGGCCTCGGCCCGACTGGACCCGGAATCGACCGGGGGGGAGCTGTACCGATTCGCCGTCCGCCCGGTAGATTTGTGGCTGAAAGAAGAAGTCGGGAGCGAGTCGCTTTGCTTGAGGCGGATAGACACGTCCCTGCTCATCACGAATCAGCAGTGATGCCGTGGTTGGCCTTCCCGTTTCATCCAGAATGGAAAGTCGGACGGGGATGGCGGGACGAACTGTGAATAGCACGGGAACTTCTCCCCGAAAGCCCAGATCCTGTTCACCCTGACCCAGATCGAAGCCGAGCGTCGCTTCTCGCTTGCCCGCCTCGGTACTCAGGATCAATGCCACGGCGTATTCGACCTCCAGACCGCTCAACCGGTCAGTCATAGGGGGATGCTCGTACATCTCCAGCGCCAGGAATCGTCCTCGGTCGCGATTTGAGTTTTCGTTTTCGATTAGCTCAAGGGATTGCTGCCGCTGCATGCTGAGCTTTGTTACACCCGAGTAAACGGCCCCTGCCTGCGGACTGACGATGCGAAGTCGTCGGGTCGCGGTACTGGCATTGAGGACTTTCACAAGTACCGGGGTGAAGCCATATTGCTGGAGAGTGGCCGGTGCGGGACCCCGACGGACCCGAACGCGTTCTTCGGGATTGATCGTGACGACCAGCAGGACCGCGGCATCCAGGTCCGCCTGAAGCTGCTCAGCGTCTCCCTTCTCGATCCCCAGTTCCAGCGATTGCACGATGGGTTCCGGGAGGGGATGCCCGACCACGTTGAGTGCCGTAATTATCCGGCGAATATTCTCGCTCAATGGCTGCGCTTCGACGGGCACTCTGTCTGGCATTCTGCCGACGCGATCCTCTGCCCGAATCTGTTGGCGCGCGAGAATCAATGGCACACAGAGCGCTAAGATCAGGAGGCCAGCACGCATTTTGCGTCCTTCAAGCTCGGGGTGAGGATGTGAGCAGGTTCAACCGTCGGTGAGGGGTTCATCTTACGAAAAAGCCCGATCGGAATCCTTCATTCCGGTTGTCGTCAAACGACAGGTGCCACTGGACGGCGGACGGTTGCGGTGCGTTCCCAATCTGGCGCGCTCTCTGCGCAGGGCTGAGGCCAGCGGAAGAACATTTTCGGACGCTGACCTTGCGGGTCGTAGTGATACGGATGCTGAGGGAAACCGCCCGGGATATTTCGTTCGCGCAAGCCTCAACTCAAGAAATTATCTCGAGTCGCAAAAACTGCCGATCCTCATGAGACCCAACTCGCTGCCGCCCGAGGGCCATCTGGCTGCGCCGTCAACATACGGACTGAACCTCCAGGGATGGATGGAATTGCTGTCGCGCACGGCAAAAACACCTCCCCAAGTTTTGCGTCCCTGGAGTCTTGCTCAATGAAAATCATTCGTCTCTTCAGATGTCTTAGCCGTGATCAAGCGGCGAATAGCGTATCGATCATGATCGCACTCGCCGCCATCGTCTTCCTGCATCTGGAGAGTTCACCGACCCCTGCCGGAGCCGATATTGCGCGACGCATCACGAAGAAACAGACGCATGTCATTGCGGCTGCCAGATATGCCTCGCGAGGACAAGCGGGCGGGGCGGAGGGATCTGCCTCCGGGGAGGGGGAAGACTTTGCTCTCGACGATCTGAGTGGCAAGATTCGGTTGCTTGAGCGGGGAATGGAATTTCTGGGGAAGGTTCCTCATTACACCGCTGTGTTCGTCAAACAGGAACTGGTGAACGGCGAACTGCTTGACGAGCAGGAAATGGAAATGAAGGTTCGTCACCAGCCGTTCAGCGTGTACCTCAAGTGGTCTACGGGCGAAGTCGGGCGTGAAGTGCTTTACGTCGACGGCATGAATGACGGACGGATTACCGCTCATGGAGGAGGATGGAAAGCACGCCTGCCGACCGTGTCGCTGGAACCAAACGGGAGTATGGCGATGGCCGAGTCGCGACATCCCATTACGAAGGCGGGACTATATAGTCTCGCTCAGATGATGGTCGAAATTCATCGCGAAGACCTCGAAAAGCAGAACTATTCCCGGTTCGAAAAGCTGCCCGATGAGGAATTCGATGGCCGTCCCTGTCACGTCTATCTGATTGAATACCGGGATCGACAGGCGTGCGAACACTATCGCAAATCGATCACGTATATCGATAAAGGATGGTCCCTGCCCGTTTACACGAAGAACTATGGCTGGCTGGACGGTCAGGTCCCTGCTAATCCGGATGAGTATGACTCGGCGACTCTGCTGGAATACTACAGCTTCGCCAATATCAAGTTCCGCTCGAATCTGGTCGCTCTCGATTTCGACCACAACAACAGCGAGTACGGCTTCAAGCGGCAATAACCATCGACAGCCGATTTTGACACAGATACAGGGAATCGCGGGAACTGCTTGGTCCAGTCGGATCAAGCAGTTTTTTGTTGTTACTGGTGTGATTCAGAGGGCGTGGGTGGCGCCGAATCATCTCTGACGAAAGCGGATCTCAGCAGAGCCACCTGCGACTTTGAGCCTCACGCTGCAACCGTGGCGAAGTATCACTGTGGTAGTATCACAGTGGTGAAGTATCAGCATCAGCGTGACCTTGGGATGAACCCCGCAGCAGCGTGAGGGGGTGACGCGGCTGATCTGCGTCGGGGGCTGACTGGCGATGTCGTCTGCCACTCGGTTATGGTGTTCCAAGGCCCGTCACATGACAATTGCTCGAAGTTCGTAACGGCCAGGATTCTCCGGCACGTTCGAACAACAGACGCGTAAACAGGTGATGAGCCCCCCGGACAATCCGTACAACATCAGGGTGATCCGCAGATGCCAAGAGTCTTCGTTGTGGCGGTCGTCAGCAGCTGGTTTTCAGTTGCGTCATCCATGATCTTCGCTCAGGGACTTAGTCCCGATGAAGCCGTGAAGCGAATGACGGTCCCGGCCCCTTTCGAAGTTCAAGTTGTGGCTTCGGAGCCACTCGTTCGCCAACCGGTCTGCATCGAGTTCGATGACCGAGGTCGACTTTGGGTCATCCAATACCTTCAGTACCCCAACCCGGAAGGATTAAAGCGCGTCGAAGTCGATCGGTATTCCCGTACGCGTTACGACCGGGTTCCCGAACCACCTCCACACGGTCCGCGAGGAGCCGATCGCATCACGATCCTTTCTGATTCCGACGGCGATGGCCGAATGGATCAGGGTCATGATTTTGTCAGCGGGCTCAATCTAGCGACAGGCCTGGCATTTGGACACGGCGGCGTCTTCGTCCTGAACGTGCCGTATCTCCTCTTTTATCCCGACAGGAATCGGGACGATATCCCGGACGGCGACCCGGAAGTTTTGCTGACGGGATTCGGGATGGAAGACGCGCACAGTGTCGCCAATTCGCTGACGTGGGGACCGGACGGCTGGTTATACGGATGTCAGGGAAGCACCGTCACAGCCAACATTCGCGGCATTGAATTCCAGCAAGGTGTCTGGCGGTACCATCCGAAGACGCGCGAGTTTGAACTCTTTTGCGAGGGGGGCGGCAATAGCTGGGGACTCGACTTTGACCGAACGGGTGAGCTCTTATACAGCACGAACTACGGGGGGCATGTTCTGCTGCATGGGATTCAGGGTGCCTATCTGGTGAAGTCGTTCGCGAAACATGGTGCCCTGCATAATCCTCATGCCTATGGATACTTCGACCACGCGCCTCACAAAAACTTCCAGGGGGGACACGTCACCGTCGGAGGAATCGTCTATCAGGGAGATTCATTTCCTGAGCAGTTCCGCGATACATACATCGCAGGTGACCTGCTGGGGCACGGCCTTTACTGGCACTCGATCCAACCACGCGGGTCCACATTCCAGACGGCGCATGGAGGTGAGTTGATTGTTGCGAATGATCCCTGGTTTGCTCCGACCGATGTGACTATGGGACCGGACGGTGCAATCTATGTCTCTGACTGGCACGACGCCCGGACGGCCCATCCGGATCCTGATGCGGAATGGGATCGATCTAACGGTCGGATTTATCGAGTTGCCCCGCGGGAGACGCGGTCCGCAGCCCCCATCGACTTCTCCCGTTTATCCGTTACGGAACTGATTGCGCTTCTCAAGCATCGAAGCCAGTGGTACGTCCGCTGGGCGCAACGGGAACTGGCTCAGCGCGGTGCCGGTAAGTCCGAACTGCTGAACATGATTGACGACCCTGATGAAACAGTCGCTTTGCAGGGACTGTGGACGCTACACGCCATGGGTGAATTCACTGAAGAGCTGGCTCATCGTACGCTGAATAGTCCGCATCCCGCTGTCCGCAGTTGGACCGTAAGATTTCTCGGCGATGCCCGTGTCATTTCGACAGAGATGGCTCATCAACTGGATGAGTTTGCCGAGCAGGAACCCAATGCCCGGGTGAGGCGACAGATCGCGTCGTCCGCAGCACGTTTTCCGGCCGCACAGGGGATGCCCATGATCAACGCCAATATCAATCGCGACATTGATGGCGATGACCCGGCGATTCCTTTGATGTGGTGGTGGGCGATCGAACGCTACAGCGTCAGTGACCGGAACGAAGTGATGCGACGGTTCCTTCGACCAACTTTGTGGAAGTCACGGCTGGGGAGCCAGTTTCTCCTGCCTCGCCTGATCCGGCGGTATGCTGCCGAGGATGCGGGAGCCGGACTGGAAGCTGTTGTCCAACTTCTCAAGTCCGCCCCGTCTGCACAGAGCCGTGATTCTCTTTGGAGCTCCATTTTTCTGGGGCGAGGCGAAGTCGCTGGCGACATCAGTTCCATTTCCGGCGCTTACGAACCAAGTCTGCAAGAGCTACGCCATCTCGTCGCGGCCCGCCGCGACGAGCGGCCTATGGATCTGACTCTGCTCAATCTGTCTCTCAGCCTGGGTGACAAAGACGCTTTGGTGAGTGCGTATGCCGAAGCCCTGAATCCGCAATCGGAAACCAGTCGCAGGATCGCGCTGCTGGACCTCCTGTCTCCTTACGCTGATCCCGGCCAGATTGTACCACTGCTGAACATCGCAGCGGCCGACGGGGACGAACAACTGCGACTTGCCGTGGTGAAGTTTCTTGGCCGGTTCGAGGACGGACGGATTCCCCCCGCATTGATTCGTCTCCACCAGGCAACCAGTCTGGCACCGCTCCAGCGACAAATCTGTGACGTTCTGCTGGGGCGCAAGTCGTCCGCAAAGGTCTGGCTCGAGGCAGTGGATCACGGTGAGGTCCCTGCCACGGCGACGAATCACGAGCAGCTCCAGCGCGTGGCCCTTTTCCACGATCCCGAGTTAGACGCTCTCGTGAGAAAGCATTGGGGCCAACTGGGCAGTTCGCCGGGCGAAAAATTGGCCGAAGTTCGTCGCCTGAGCAATGATCTGAGGGCTGCCGCAGGTCAGCGAAGCGCGGGACACGCGCTGTTCAAGACGCACTGCGCTTCATGCCATCAATTGCATGGCGAAGGGACGCGACTGGGACCTGACCTGACGACGGCCAATCGTAAGGATCGCGACTTCATGCTGATCAGTTTGGTCGATCCCAACAGTGTCATTCGGAAGGAGTACACCAGTCTCATTGTCCAGACGAAAGATGGACGTGTGCTGACCGGACTCGCGGCGGCACGCGATGACGCAGGTGTCACGCTGATCAACGCGAAGAACGAAAGAACGACAATACCGCTGGGCGAGATTGAAGAACTCAACGAATCGCCCGTTTCGCTGATGCCCGATGATCTTTACAAGAAGTTCACGCCTCAGCAGCTTCGTGATCTGTTCTCTTACCTGGAATCCAGCGAACGGTAATCACGCGTAATTTCACGAGAAACTGATCGTCGTCGGGTGGCCAAGTCATGTATCCGATGGACCCGACGGCGGGGTGGCCCATACGGCGCTTTGGACGTCTGGGTTGCCATGCAACAAGAGGCGTCGTGTCGGAGCGGATGTCCCCGAACTGACGTGTCTTGTCATGGTCCGAATCCAGGCTCGAACAAGCAGTGCATTCCGAAAACAGTCCTACAACGCCACGCACAATTGAATCCGTGACGAAGAATACGAGCGTTGTCGCAATATGGTCCCGACGCCGCTTTGCACGTCTGCCGTGGTGTGGGTTGTGAGACTCGGGCGTGATTACCCTTAGTCGATTCTGCAGGCTGTCATTCGATTGATTTCCCGATGCGCTACAGCGTTTTGGTCTGCAGAGCAGTGAACTTCTATTTCAAAGGTTCCGGCTTCCCTTCTGCCAGTTTTCCCAGCATGGAATAGATGTTGATCAGGGCGCGGTTCATCATTTCTTCTCCAGCTCCGATCTGGGCCGGGGAGACGGGGGGATCCGCTCCGTAGCCACCCTCTGAGATGGCCTCGATGGTGGGAAAGTAGTTCATATAGCCGTTGCAGTATCCAAAGAAGAGCGTGTGCTTCACGTAACTACGTTCGCGCAACCGCACGGCATGGTTACTGAAGAATTCGCCCGAGCCCCCCACGATCGCAATTTCGCGGTTGAGCAGGATGGTATTCAACTCGGGGTGCATCCCGTTTTTGTATTCTTCCGCGAAGTTGCGTACCAACTCGGGAAAGAAGGCCTGACCATAGAGAAACAGCACAGCCGGGTTATTGAGATCAATTCGGGTCTCGAATTCGAAATGATCAACACGCCCCTGAATCGAGGGGTGTTCCGGCACGGTCGTCTCTATCGCGTTCGCCACTTTCACGCATTCCTCACCCAGAAGTTCGCCGAACGCCTGCGGTCCTTTTACGTTGATCGCGTTGACGCTCATATCCCCCGAAGCACCCTGCATGAACAGACAAGGGGCACTCAGCTCCTTCTCGACGTGCTTCATCATGAAGCCGGGGTAGTCCGCAGAAAATTTGAGAATTTCACCGCTGGTCATGACAGGATGAGCAGCAAAGTTAACGAGGGTGGCGATCGTCCGACCGTTCGTACTGTCAAACTTCATGACAGAAAGGAGTGGGTCGCGGGCGGGGGGCTGGCGTTTGCTCTGGCGATTCCGGTTATAGGGGACTTCGATCGAATTCACCCCCAGGCGGGCTGGTTCCAGTTTCGTCGCCGCTTCGATGATGGTCTCGCTCAGCATTTGTGGGAGTGTCTTGAGGTATCTAACTGCGGCGTCGAATCGTCCTTTGCCAAATCCTTCACGATCGGTCAGTTCCAGAACCGGACCGTGATGCGTATGCGATCCGACAATCAGAACGTGTTCGATCCGGGCTTGCTCACGAATCGCGGCGCGGATTTCGTTCATCATCGCAGTGGTCGGGGCTCGTCCCATGTCGAGCCCAACCAAAGCAACTCGGTCGTCTCCTGCCTCCACGACAATCGCCTTGGCCATCAAGGGGTCAAGCGTGCCTTGTGAAAGCATGTCCTTGCGGGCTCCATAGCCCCACATCGGCATGGGGACCGGGGGTGTCACGTCTTTTTGAGCGAATCCAACGCGAAAGACTGGTTCGTCTGCATCTACGGACACGGTCGCTAGCAGAGCAAGAATCAGGCACATGACAGGGAAGGAACGGCGCATTTTAGCCCTCAGACGTCGTTTATCGTGTTCGTTTTGTGGTCTACGGGAGGTGGATGAAGTGGTCCACAGTTGAATGGTCAACCTGAAATTGCAATTGTGACAGTCGATGCGTTGAAAGTGAAGCTGCACTCGTTCACGCTTTCACGTCACGTTCCTGGCCCTATCGATGAGGAGTTCTCGATGCATCGTGGTCTGATCTGGATTTCCGTGACCTGTTTTGTGTTGTTCAGCTTACCCGCCTCATCGCAGGAGTCACCGTCGGCCAAACGGACTTATCACAATCAGTTGAAGCGCATCGAGCAACCGACGCCCCTTCTCGCCGACTTTCCCGAGTTTTTCGAACCAATCCAGGAATCAGTTCACTTTGAAGCTCCCCCGATTGTGGTGGACGACGGAGCCGACCTGCACGTGCGTGCCTGGAGATTTTCCTACAACGCGCGCGGCATTATCGAAATGCCTAATCACCTGAAGGCCTCGGAAACGGCGATTATTATGGTTCATCCCTGGGGAATCGATGATGGTCAGGGCTGGATCACACCCGAGCCTGCCGGAGTCGCTGACTTCTGCACGATCGAAAAGAATCATCTCGCGGCACGGCACACGCGAGAGATCGTAAAGCCTTTCATCAATTCGTTACGAGAGAAGGTTGGGGCTGTTCTCTATAGTCTACCCGGTGAACGCGATCCAATCCGTCATAAGCTGTACCGCTCGTTCACTCACAAACCGACTCCCGAAGATCGTGCCGAAGGGGCGAAAGAACTGACGGAAAAGCTCGCTCGCTTCAAGTACGAGGGCGAGCCGCTGACCCCGGAACTGCTGCTGTCACGGGATAAACCCGTGATCGATTATTTCAAGCAGTTTCCCGGTCTGGACTCGGGACCAAAGTACAACAATGCAGGATTCTGGCAGTTACCCATCCCGGTAACGACGGATGTCGACGTCCACCCCGATGACGTGATCATTTACGATACTGAAGGCTATGAACCCCTCAAGAAGTTCCTGATCGCTAACGGCATTCGTCATGTATTACTGACGGGCTATGCAACGGATATGTGTTTCTGCCGCACGACGGCCGGTTATGAAAATCTCTCCAAAGACTTCAACGTATTCCTGGTGGGGGATGCTTCGCTGGCAACTTTCCCCGCGAATAACACTCCGAAATTTGCCGTAAATGCCGCGATCTCATTTGCCGCATTGAACCAGTTGATCACTCAAGTCTCGTGGGTGAAATCGGAAGGAACCGCACCATGAATTCGTATTCACGCAGGGACTGGTTACAGGCAATGACTGCGTTCAGCTGCGGCGGGATCGCCACGGGGATGCTGGGTGGGAGGCAACTTCGTGCCGCCGACTCAGATCAATGCCTCGTTGCGATCACGCTGGATCTCGAAATGAGTGCCAATTTTCCGACTCGGGAAATGACTCACTGGAATTTCGAGAAAGGGAATCTGAATGAAGAGACAAAGCGGTACTCGGTCGAGGCAGCGAAGCGCGTGAAAGCAGCCGGTGGCTTGCTGCACTTCTTTGCGGTGGGACGCGTGTTCGAACAGGAGAACACGGACTGGCTGAAGGAGATTGCACGTGGGGGGCATCCCATCGGCAATCATACTTACGACCATATCAATGTCACCGCGACCACAGTGAATGACCTTCAGTTTCGATTTCAGCGATCTCCGTGGCTGCTGCGAGGTCAGTCTGTCCCGGACGCAATCCGCGAGAATATTGTACTGATGAAGCGGGCGATGGAATCGCGGGTGGAACTGGAACCGGTGGGATTTCGCACTCCTGGCGGGTTCGCAAACGGGTTAAAGGAACACCCTCAGGTCCGGTCGCTGCTGATGGAACTTGGCTATGACTGGATCAGCAGTCTTTATCCGCCGCATCCCAATACCCAGCCGATGGAAGAACCATCGACAGCGGTGCTGGACGGAATTGTCGCGGCCCAGCAGAATGCTCAGCCATTCATCTATCCCGACGGATTGATCGAGATTCCGATGAGTCCGATCAGTGATATCGGTGCCTTTCGGACGGGGCGATGGAAACTGGAGTGGTTCCTCAAGGCAATCCGGCTGTCGCTCGAATGGGCGATCGAGAATCGCGCCGTGTTTGATTTTCTGGCTCATCCGAGTTGCCTGTACGTCGTTGATCCCGAGTTTCGATCGATTGAACTGATCTGTGATCTGGTCCGGAAAGCAGGTAATCGAGCTGCCATTGTGGATCTGCGGACCTTCGCCGAGCGTGCAAGAAGATCGAAAGCGTGAAGCAGGACGACGTGAGCTCAAAACGTCAGAACTGTTGAATCAAGCACTGGAGAGATTTTTCTGAGCTTCCCGATGAAGGCCTGCTCACGGTCACGCAGACGAGTTCAACCTGTTAATCTGTGCGGAACAGATTCCTGGTTCAACGATCTCTGCAGGTGAGTTTTCCATGGCGGGAGCCGAACAATATCTGAAACCATCCGTCATCCGTAATGTGTCGCGTCTCGATCTGCGAGCGCGATTTATTGTGGAAGGGTTCTTGACGGGGCTCCATTCCAGTCCATTTCACGGCTTCAGCGTCGAATTCAGTGAGCACCGTCGTTACGCGCAGGGCGATGATCCGAAGAATATCGACTGGCTGGTCTACGCCAAGACAGATCGATACTACATCAAAAAGTTTCAGGCCGAGACGAATATCTCGGGCTATCTGCTGATGGATCTCTCGGAAAGTATGTCGTACACGTATCGGCAGGAACTCAATAAATTCGACTACTGCATCTGTCTTGCCGCCGCGTTGGGATACCTGATGATTCATCAGCAGGATCCCGTGGGACTGATGACCTTTTCAGAGAAATTACATGCCTGTCTGCCCGCACGCAGCAAACGAAGCCAGCTGGGCAACATTCTGTCACTCTTATCCAAAGCAAGTCCTGCCGGTCAGACCGACGTTGCCGGAAACCTGCGCCGCGTCGCCGCGATGATCCGCCACCGCAGTCTGTTCATGTTGTTTTCAGATCTACTGTGTGACCCCGAACCGGTCATCGATTCAATCCGGATGTTGCGCCATCGTGGTCATGACGTGATCGTCTTTCATGTGCTCGACGAAGCAGAAGTGAACTTCCCCTTTGAAAGCCTTTCTGATTTCGAAGACCCCGAGTCAGGGGACCGGTTGATTGTTGATGCGGTGGGGATTCGGGGTGACTATCTCGAGGCCATGCAGAACTTGCGGAACCAGTACAAACGGGAATGTCTCCGCATGGGCGCCGACTATGTCGCGCTCGATACGAGTCTGCCATTCGACCGGGCGCTGGTCGAATACCTCTCGCAACGACAGGCCCGCTTCTAAAGACTGTCTGAGCCGCGACAGGTAGTTTGTGCAGAATTGATCCAGTGAAAAAATACGATTCGGCCCCTCCGTTAGTGGAATCGTTGCAGCACTTCGAGTAGTCTCCTGCCGCAATTGCGATAGTCGTGGGCAAGAATTTTGGTCTCTGCACAAGAAAGACGAAGCATGGGGAAATACCTTACCGAATTTATTGGCACGTTCTTTCTAGTCTTGACGATTGGCTGCTGCGTCGTGGGAGGAGCAGCGCTGCCCCCTCTGGCAATTGGTTCAGCATTGATGGTGATGATTTTTGCAGGTGGCCATGTGTCGGGAGCTCATTACAATCCCGCCGTGACGCTGGCCGTCCTGTTGCGTGGTCGTTGCTCGATCGCTGACGCGATTCCCTACATGATTTCGCAGGTTCTTGCGGCGCTCGTCGCTGCGCTGGCCGTGCAGTTCCTGTTCGCGGGTGAGAAAGTCGCCGCGATTCAAACGCTTGATCTCTCCAAGACGATTCCACAGGCTCTGCTGGCTGAATTCCTCTACACCTTCGCATTGGCTTACGTCGTTTTGAACGTCGCTACGGCGAAAGCGAATGCCAATAATTCGTTCTACGGCCTCGCGATCGGATTTACAGTCCTGGTCGGGGCTTTCTCCGTCGGAGCCATCTCGAATGGCGCGTTTAATCCGGCCGTTGCCGTCGGCCTTGTGATCCTGAAATTGTCCGCTCTGTCGGATATCTGGGTGTATCTGGCAGGCGATTTCGCGGGGGGTGCACTGGCGGCAATCGTCTTCAAGATCATCAATCCCGATGACAAGTAATCGAGTGCTGACGCATCGAGACGATCTATTCGCGAGGTGACAGAATGAGGCATCGGGGGCTGTCCCATGCCTCATTTTTCTTCGGGCTGTTTTTCCGTCAGAGCAATTTGCTTCCAATAGGCTGTCGCGTTGGGGAGCTGGCCCGATTGGTTCAGCACTTCCAGCAAAACCTTCTGCCCCGCGTAACGCGCCAGGTCGACTTGCAGCCGAACCCATCCCTCTTGACTTGTCAGCTCATCGTTGATGAGCCGGTCATGAATCGTCTCACCGTTTGCACGAACAATGAGTCGCCATTCTGATTTCGGTGAATTGGTGACGACCAGATCCAGTTCCATGGGACGCTCCGCTGGCAAGTGAACTCCGGCCCTGAAGGTCAGCGGTTGGTCCAGACCGTTCGGTTGCGTTTGCATGACCTGGGGTTGACCGCGAAATTCTGCCAGACGGCCTAACCCCTGCGTCATCTCAGGTGACGAGAACAGAGGAGCAACCCGCGAGAATTCCGTGGCGAACTCTGCGGCACGAAGGGGGACATCGTCGTCCGATGCGTCCGGTGAACGAGTCGATTGCTGGTGTCGGCGTTGCCGGGAGATGTATTCGATATCGGACTGTGTCCTTGCGAGGTAGAGCGAATCGAACCAGCAGGCATCGCCGTCTGTGGCTTTGAGTGCGATGCCTGTCAGCAACATGGTTCCGAAGTCCCCGAAAAGGTCACGCTGGATTGTCTGCCAGTTCCGGGGCAAATTACCGTGCAGCCACAGGGGATGGCGCACTGACGTCGTGACTGCACCAGCCTCATAGCTGTAGGCGAAACGTTGACCACGCTCATCAGGAACAAGTGTACGGCGACGAGCGACGTCGAACGAATGGGGTTCGCGAATGGGATGCAAACCCTGATCACGAAATTCACCATGATTGGCAAGCTGAAGCTGAATTCGGGTTCCCGTCTGCTGTTTCCATGCGAAGAGCAGGTAACGATATTGACCCAGTTGCGGATGCTCAAAAATTGCCGCTTCCAGCCCTGGCACTGCCGGATTGCCCACCGAAGGAGGGAAGACTTTCAATGAGTGCGTTCCCGAGAAGGGTTGGTCAGGGTCGACTTCCACCCTTCCCTCACCCTGGGTGAGCTGTCGGGAAAGATTCTCATGATCTTCGAACAGCGGCAGTACTCCGGGAGGGTACCTCGTTAGCGCAAATCCACGCCAATCGATCCATGAGCGTTCGTCTGACGGATAGACAACCACATCAACGGCGATTGTTGATCCCTGGAACCCTTCAACCGGGATCAGCATTGGTTCCGGATCCGTAATCGATTGACGACTTGGAACATCGAATTCCCCGTATACTCGCCCCTCGATTCTTATCTGGACGGCAGAAGGAGACGAAGTCTCAAGAAAGCGACTACCGTTAAGAACCAGCCAGCGATCACTTTTACCTACTTTGACTTTCCGCGACATCGTATAGAAAGAATCGGTTGAGCGGGCTGTTATTCGGAAATGCGGATCGCGGGGATCAAGAGAGTTCGTCGTGTTGGAAATCACCATCGAACGGAGATCGACGGGCGAAATTGTCCATCCGATCAGACCGGCCATACGACCTGTGGCTCTCCGCGAGACTTCCTCCCGTAACATCGCGGCATCCAGTTTCAGTTCAGGTTCGTACCAGTTGAACACGTCGCGAATGTCGAAGGGATCTGCTCCCGACGGGCGATCCTTATGCGCCATCTCGGTACGAAGTGTCAGAAGCTTCTCGTCGTCATCACCGACTGGAAGTTCGGTCCAGGGAAGTTCCTCGACATTCGTGGAACCGACGAGCCCGTCGCGCCGGATGATGGGTTGCTGCTGTCCGAACAGAATCTCAGCATTCACACATCCCCCCTCTTGCACCGAGCGGTCCAGTCCGAACAGGGTTCGAAAGGCGCGAGCCGATTCGGGGTAGCGGAATGTCAGCGAGGATGACCCATGAACGCCGAATCCCCAGCCAAATTCCTGATGTCGTGACTGAAGCGGCCCGTGTAGAACATTCTGATCGTGTTGGTAGTCCCAGATCCGTCCGAAAACCGCCTGATGTGAGATGTTGACGGGGAGCGTCATCGACAGCGGAACCTCCTCGGGGGCGAACGACCTCCACTGACAAATCGTGCGGTACCGCAGCCAGATGGAATCCAGGCTCCACGCAGGCTGGATGAGTTGCAGCCACTGTTCCGGCCTGTTGCGGTCGCCGTGATGTCGAGCTTGAAATCGTTCCGTCGATGTCGTCCAGATACTGCCATCGCCTGTTCGAAGCTGCAGGAGCCGTGACTTCAGTTGAGGAGACAGAACCGCCAGTTGCTCGTAATAAGAGTTCCACGGGTCCCGTTCGGGCAGATGGAGTTCGGCTAGGTCGGCAAGCTGAAACTCCTTGATGCCCTCTGCCGTCAGTAGAGTCACCCCCTGAGGGGCCCAGCGTAGCGAACGGAACGAGTGGGAGTGTCCCGTTCGCAGCCAGACCGTTCCTGGTTGGAGAGTCTGGCCTGGTTGGAGAGACTGGGGGGCCACCGGCGTCCAGACGATTCTGCGCAGCCAATCCGTTGTCACTCGTAGAAGGGCGGGGTTCGTCACGTCAGGAGGTTGAACTTCCGCCGCAGGCTTGACCAGCAGGTAAGGGAACGAAGATTCGTAAGTGTTCTCTCGACCGGTCGAGTAACCAGTCACTTCACCCGCCAGTCGATCACCGTTGTCGAACTCGAGGTAGGAAGCAGGGACGGGGGGGATGGGGGGTTGTCGATCGAGCAACCAGCGGAAGGGACCTTCTGTACTGAAGAGAGGTTTGTCACTGATGCGGGGGGAAGCATCTGGTTCGTTCCAGTCGAGAACCTCCGGTGCTTCTGCCCTGGTTCCGTCTGCAAACAGAGCGGAATATCGATCGGCGGCGGAAGCGATCTGTGAGGCAAGGTGTAACGTCGTAAGCAGGATCCACCAGCGACGCATTCGATTTCCCTTCACGAGGGCGAAATATCCATCATGCAGCCAGGCTTATATGGGTGCGTCGTGGCACCGGTTCTCCGACTACGGCGTCGCCATCCTCGACAGCGATCCGTCATGCATCTGCTTCACGATATCGACGCCCACCAGGTCGCTCCATGCAGCCATCAGGCGTTGGAACGCAGGACCCGGAACTCCGGCTCCAATCGGGCTGCCATTGAATCGGGTTACGGGTAGCATGCAATGAGGAGTCGAAGTGAGGAAGGCCTCGGTTGCTCGCGAAAGTTCATCCGGTCGGATGCGGGCGGTAACGAAAGTGAGCCCCAGCGAAGTTGCCAGCTCTCCGGCGACATCACGGCTGATTCCAGCCAGAACGTGCTGGGAGGGCGTCGCAATCGTCGACCCCGTCACGATGCAGAGGTTTCCCGTCCCGGTCTCCGTCAGAAACCCATCGTGATCGGTCAAAAGCGCCATGGCGGCGGGGTCAACTTTCTTCGCTTCCAGATCGGCCAGATGCCAGTGAAGGCGGCTGCGGTGTTTGATGCGGGTGTCGATGACATCGTCCGGTAGGCTTTTGACAGAAGTTGTCACCAGATGCAGACCCGTATGATAACGATCGGACCAGAGCTCGAATGGGAGCGGGAATGTATGAACGCAAACTGAGGGTGTCCGTGCCCGGGTTCGCTCGTGCATTCCCAGATAGGTCAGGTTCTGACCGGCGGTAACAAAAATGATCAGTCCCAGATCGTGATCCCGTGGGATCAGCTTGGCATTGTTCTGGACAACTTGAAGGCAGATCGACTGGATTTCGGATGACGAAAGCCCCGGATCGACCTTGACGACGTCCAGCGACTGCTCGAGCCGTCTTAGATGCTCGTCAAGGCGGAAGGGGACATGCCGAAATGTTCTTGCCATTTCCGAAACGGACGACCCCGCAACGACTCCCAGGTCAAAAACGGACAGCGCCGCCTTGGAGACGGGAAGAAACTCACCATTCAAATAGGCCATCGCTTCGTTCATGGGAGTATCTCCGATGTTCAAGGGGCTTAAGACGCGGGAACGGAGGATCGCTGCAAGTCAAAATGGTTTTAAGTAATGGACCGACCGAATCCATTGTATCTTTTGACTTTGGAGCGACTGACCGTCAAGGATGGACGACTCTGCGATCCCCTGCCGGAAGAACAGAGCAAAGCATTTTTTCGGATTTTTTCAGGCCGTTTCGGAGACGCTGGAACAAAAGTGAAATCCGGTGCAGCCGTGCGGGGACCTGCCCTTGAATTTCGTGCCGGGGCCTCAGGGATAAGGTCCACCTCTGACGAATTAAATACCTCGGATCGGTTGGTCAGCCTGATCACGCGATATTCCGGCACAACGGACGGATTTTTTAATTGAGCAGGATGAGTTACGATGGGATTCTGCTTCCCGAGAAACGATATTCCGCTCGCGAGAGCTTTGTTTTGTATTGTGTTTACTGAAGTCAACTGCGAAGGGTGACAAGTTTTGAACCACGATGTGTATGACAATCCGCTGATCGGTCGGTATGCCTCAACAGAGATGAGCCAGCTCTGGTCTCCACAGACCAAGCATTCGACGTGGCGGCGACTGTGGGTTGCTCTGGCCGAATCGGAACGGGAACTGGGGCTCGAAATCAGTCAGGCTCAGGTCGATGAACTGAAGGCAAATGTCGACAACATCGATTTCGCCGCAGCGGCACAGCATGAGAAACGATTGCGTCACGATGTGATGGCACACGTCCACGCCTATGGAGATGTCTGCCCGCTGGCCCGGCCGATCATTCACCTGGGGGCCACCAGTTGCTATGTCACCGACAACACCGATCTGATTCTGATGCGCCGCGGACTGGAAATGCTGCGCGCAAAACTGGTCGCGACCATTGACCGACTGGCAAAGTTTGCCGCCGAATATCGAGATCTCCCCTGCCTCGGATTTACCCATCTCCAACCGGCGCAACCGGTGACCGTCGGCAAGCGGGCGACGCTGTGGTGTTACGACCTGGTCCTCGATCTGGAAGAGCTCTCACACCGCATCGATTCGCTAAAGCTGCGCGGCGTCAAAGGGACGACCGGGACACAAGCGACGTTCCTGGCACTGTTCGATGGCGATCATTCCAAAGTGGACGAACTCGATCGAATCGTCTGTAAGAAGCTTGGTTTCGATTCGGCCTATGCCGTGACCGGGCAGACTTACTCGCGAAAAGTCGACTCGCAGGTCATCGACGTACTGGCAGGACTCTCACAAACGGCGCACAAGGCTGGCAGCGATTTGAGACTGCTGCAAAGTCGCAAGGAAGTGGAAGAGCCCTTCGAGAAGCACCAGATCGGATCGTCGGCCATGGCCTACAAGCGGAACCCGATGCGTTCCGAGCGCATGTGCGGTCTGGCTCGATTCGTTATGGGATTGTCGTCTTCGGCCGCTCAGACGACCGCAACCCAATGGATGGAGCGAACGCTGGACGACAGCGCTATTCGTCGACTGACCATTCCACAGGCCTTCCTGGCCGCTGACGCGATCCTGATCCTGTATCGGAACATCGTCGAGGGACTGGTCGTTTACCCCAAGGTCATCGCCAGGCATCTTGAAGAGGAACTCCCCTTCATGGCGACAGAAGAGATTCTGATGGCGGGTGTTCGCGCGGGAGGTGACCGTCAGGAACTCCATGAAAAAATCCGGGTTCACAGTATCGAAGCAGGCCAGCAGGTGAAGGCTCACGGCCAGGCCAACGACCTGATCGACCGATTAAAGAAAGAGCCGAGCTTCGCCAATGTCGATTTGACAGGGGCTCTCGATCCAAAACGGTTCATCGGCCGCTCGCCGGAGCAGGTTGACCGCTTCATCGAAGACGTGATCGAACCGATCCGCCGGAAGTATGCCGGCGATCTGAACCGCTCAGTCGAAGAATTGCACGTTTGAGACCTGCAAAACCGAGGGGTCTGAGTGTCAATCCGCTTTGGCAGGCACGGGCGTCTCTCGTTTGCGCCTGTGCCTCCAGCGGCGTTGATTGATTGACTGAGATCCCGTTCTCGATGTTTGCTCGGTAGAGTCCCCGTTGATTCCCACAGTGGTGGAACGACGACTGCAATTCTTGCTTTTACACGTTTCTGGATAGGATCTGCGATGGCGAAGACACTCGATTGTCTCTGCGTGGGAATTGTTGTTGCCGATATGGTCTGCCACCCAATCGAAGAAATGCCACGGGCCGGCGCGTTGACCAAAACCGAGAGCATTCAGTTCTCGATTGGGGGATGTTCGGCCAATCTGGGGGTCGACCTTGCCCGGTTGGGTCTCAACGTCGGTCTTTCCGGTCGCGTCGGCTCAGACTTGTTCGGTCGGGAAGTTTGCCGATTACTTGGCGATTCGGGGGTTGAGACGTCCCTGATTGAAGTCAGCCCAACGGCTCCGACCAGCAGCACGTTTGTCCTTAACGTGGCGGGCGAGGATCGCAGGTTCGTGCATTGCGTTGGTGCCAACGGCGAGTTCGACGGTCACGAGATCACCGCTGAGCAGATTCGGGAGGTGAAGGCGATCTTCATCGGGGGATTCTGCCTGATGGACTCATTGAAACCCGAACAGGCCATCCGCTTGTTCCGTCTGGCTCGGGAACACAACGTTAAAACGTTCCTCAACGTCGTACTCTCGGAAAATACAGACACGATGGCGTGGCTGACAGGTGTGCTGCCGTGGACCGACTACTTCTTCTGTAATAATGACGAAGCCCGTCGAATCACGGGTGAACTGGGCGCTGTCAAGCAGGTTGAGGCGTTGCGGGATCTCGGGGCCGGCACCGCCATTGTCACTCACGGTGAGCATGGCGCAGTGCTGGCGGGTGAAGGGAAACTCATCAGGTCCGGTGTCTATCCGGTCACTCCCGTAGATGCCACTGGAACCGGGGATGCGTTCACTGCCGGGTTCCTCTACGGGGTTTTGCGGGGTGCACCCGAAGAAGAGTGTCTGAAGTTTGGCAGTGCCATGGGAGCCAGTTGTGTCCGTTCAGTCGGCGCGACAACGGGGGTTTTTAACGCTCGGGAACTGGCCGAATTCGTGTCGAAGACCCGACTTGATATCGAAAACCTGAACGAATAGACGGACGTCAGTGACGCTGGATCGGGGCACCGCAGGAATGGAGTTGCGGGCCCGATCGAACAATCGCCTGACCTTCATTCCTCTGTGAGCAGTTGAGATCGGTGTGCCGGCCAACTTCTTAGTCTGAGGCGGCGGAGGGCGACGATACGGGGGCCGATTCCTGCAGGGGCAATTCAAAGCAGGCGATCTCTTCGGCATTGCGGACAAACAACTTGCCGTGTGCAATGACAGGATGGTTCCAGGTCTTACCTTCAATCGCCTTGAATCGACTGACTTCTTTGTGATGATCGGGCTTGGCTTCGACAAGGGCTACCTCCCCCTGCTCCGTCAGGATCAACAGGAGATTGTCCGCTGCGACGAGCAATACTTGACCATTGCCATAGCCTCGAGCCCTCCACTTTAACTTGCCATCGCTCAGGCCGATGCACATGAAAATGTTGCCGTCAAAGCCATAAAGATCGTCTCCCGCCACGACAAAGTCGTTGAAATAAGGCTTGAAGACTCGGGCTGTCCACAGTTCGCTGATTTTCCATTGGTCCCCGTCCTTTTGGACATGAAGTCGTCGAGTTCCCTCGGACATCCCCGTTCCGACCAGCAAATCGGTACTCGTCAGGATGGCGGGCTGGGCGATACGGGCCTGTTCTACGGGCCAGTGATGCGCCCACAGCGTTTTTCCCGTATCAGGATCCAGAGCACAGATCCCCGCGTTGGTCGAAATCAGGAGTTGTTCGACTTCATCCATGATGGCTGACTGGGTTGAGGAGTAACTCTGCAGACCCTCGCCGCCGGTCCAGGCGAGATCTCCGTTCTCGATATGATAGGCCACGACGCTTTTTCCATCCGGCCCACCCGCGAAGACTGAAACGAGTCCATGACAGATGAATGGAGAACTTGAAAATCCCCACTGAGGGACCGTCGCCCCGGAATCTTTCACAATATCAGCCGACCAGAAAAGCTTGCCGGTGGCCGCATCCAGGCAATTGAGTACCCCATTTGCCCCTTGAGCGTACAGGCGACCTTCATGAAACGTGGGTGTTCCACGAGGGCCGGGACCTGCAACGATCTCTTCGAAACGAGTGGCATCACGGTGTTCCCAGATCGCCTTTCCTGTGTTGGTGTCGTAGCACATGACGAGTTCGTCACCACCCCGTTGCTCTTGTGTGAACAGGTGGCTGCCAATCACCGAGAACGATGACCAGCCCGGGCCAATCCGGTGCCGCCAAAGCTCTTTGGGAGGAGCGGTGTCCCAATCAGTGCGGATGTGAGTCCCCGTCAAGCGACTGTCACGATGAGGACCGCGAAAAGCGGGCCAGTCCCCGTCTGTGACCTTGAGTTCCATCGCTTCATTCGGTTCGGGGTTCTGGGGAGTCGGATCTGCACTCCTTAATTCAGATAGGAGCTTTTCTTCCTGGGTGGGAATCCACCGCCAATTGAAAGTCGACTTAAAGTTTCCATCCATCCCATCCACACGCAAGAGGGAGAAATACACTCCCGTTACGACAAAAATCAGGATCAGACCCGTCTTCCGCACTGACCACGGCAACCAGTAAGTCAGAAGCAGCCACCCAACCCATAACACGGCGACCATTGGCACTGCAAAGAGGACCAGAGCCAGGGCAGGAAAGTTCTTTCCGGCAACCAGTACCGTGATCATCGCGACAAGGACAAACGTGCCCGCGATCAGTAACCGGTCGTTCCAGCGGACACGACTGGCAAAGAGCCACCAGACCAGCAGGAGCACCATGGCAACAGCAGGGCTGACAAGCATCGTCAGAAAGAACTTCAGGGGAAATGGTTCACCGACAAGGGACCAGATCTGAGTTAATCCCCACGCGCCCAGAATGACGAGCGCGGGCCATAATCGAAGCTGAGAGGGAGCAGGAGACGCCGTCGTATCAGGGAAAGTTTGCAGTTGGCCATCAGACATGAGAAGTTACCCTCGGTCGAAGATGTGAGAGCGTTTCGAATCGATGCTCTATCAACTATCTTAGAAATCACTCTCATTTTTGGCAGCCCCGAATCGCCGGGTTGGTCATGGCAATCGTCACGCATCAGTGGGAATTCATCCGTGCTGACAATTGCGGTCGAATCAGTCAAGAAAAAGCAGGAGAAAACGGAATGAAGTCCACGGTGGAAGAGATCCGACGTCGGTTTGATGCGGATGTGGAAAGGTTCTCAAATCTCTCGACAGGTCAGTCGGCGACAGTCGATGCTCCCCTCGCCATGGAATTGGTCGCTCAGGCCGCTAGTGCTGCAACTCCTTTTGCACAGCGAGTCGTTGATGTGGGATGCGGCGCGGGAAATTACACGCTCAAACTGCTCGAACAAAAGCCGAATCTCGATGCGACGCTGATTGATTTGAGCCTGCCCATGCTTGAACGGGCCAAGGGACGGGTTGAAGCGGCAACGTCAGGTCAAGTAACAACCCTTCAAGGGGATATTCGCGAGATTGCACTGCCAGCGGAGGGGTGTGATATTATCCTGGCGGCCGCAGTCCTGCATCATTTGCGGACCGACGGGGAATGGAAAAGCGTCTTCGAGGGCTTCTATCGGGCATTGAAGCCGGGCGGATCCTTTTGGATCTTTGATCTGGTGGAAAGTTCAATTCCTGCCATTCAGTCCCTCATGTGGCATCGCTATGGAGACTATTTGAAAGGTTTTAAGGATGAAGCCTATCGTGATCATGTTTATGCCTACATCGACCAGGAAGATACGCCGCGTCCGCTGATGTTTCAGTTAGATCTGCTGCGGCAAGTGGGGTTCCAGCGGGTTGAAATACTGCATAAGAACAGTTGCTTTGCGGCCTTCGGTGCAGTGAAGTCTGTCTGAAGCGTCCCGTTCCAGCCGATTCTTGATGCGCAGAGACCTTCTTCGAGTCTAAAGTTCCCAATGGAAACGAATCCTTTTGCCGTCCTTTCATTGATAGTTGCTCCGGCGATCCTGACGAATGCAACCTCGGTCCTCATCATGAGCACCAGCAATCGGCTCGCCCGCAGCGTCGACCGTGCCCGTGAATTGTCGAAGCAGCTTGAAGAGACGACGCGGTATGAGTCCGAAGATGCACAGCGGCGACTGCGGGAGGTCAATGCAGCCAAGCGTCGTGCGCTCCTGCTGCTGCACGCACTGAGAAGCCTTTACCTCGCGCTGGGAGCGTTTGCTTCATCCGCGTTCGTCTCGCTGCTCGGGGCGGTAACTGCTCCTGCGCAGCTTGCAGTTCTGGTGATTACCATGGAAATCGCAGCAGTGATTGCGGGGATGGTCGCGGTTGGCGCAATGGTTTACGGGACAGTGCTGTTGCTCAGGGAAACAAAGATCGCGGTGCGAGTGATCTCTGAACGCGTTGAGAACGTCTTTGATCGGATCGAACGGCTCGACCCGATGGGAAGCAAAGATAACACTTATCCGTAGTCCTCACTGATCGCGCTTGCGAAACGTTTAACGACGATGTCACCGTTTAAGGTGCTGATGGGCACGGAACGTCGTCGGAATGCATGTGCTCGAATGAGTCATGATCAGACGCGAATGGCATTTGGACAATCCCATCGCTACGATCGTGCGACTCACGGAAAACGGAAACAGGCAGTACACGTAACGAATGATCGAATATAATCGGTACAGTTGGTGGAAGACGACATTCTCTTGGAAGGGGACTGCGCTCTCACGAGTCGCGGGACGCGTCCTGCTGTTCACCTCTTATGCAGCTGGCGTTCAACTGGTCTACGAAGCGGGGTTGAGCACCGGGCTGTACGACAAATTCTTCGGGATTGATCCGGTCGCACACGCGGTGCTGGGGTCGTTGCTCGGATTTCTGATTGTGTTCCGGATGAACTCGTCGAATGCCCGATATTGGGAAGGCCGATCGAGCTGGGGACAGATCATCAATGCCAGTCGAAATCTGGTGCGAATCGGAAGCGAATTCTCAACTGAAGGTCGCGAACTGGCTGGACTGGTTGCAGGTTTTGCAATCTGTCTGCGACGGTCGTTACAAGGACACCGGGATACGCAGGACACGGAATACTACCTGAGTGAGAAAGTCCGGCAGTCTGTCGAGAGCTTCGGCAATCCCCCCACTGGTGTTGCCGCAGCGATCTCGGCCTGGATCGGACGCCAGTTTCGGGCGGGAACCATCGACACGATGACTGTCCGTCAACTTGAAGAGCAGTTGTCGAAACTGGTCGATGCACAAGGGGCGTGTGAGAAGATCCAGAAAACACCCTTGCCCTTTGCTTACGTCGTGATGGTGAAGCAACTGATTCTGGCCTACCTGATCACTCTCCCTCTCGTCCTGTGCGAACGCTGCGGATGGTGGTCGCCCCTGTTGATGATCGTGATCTCGCTGGGCCAGTTTGGAATGGAAGAGGCGAGCGTGGAAATCGAGGACCCGTTCGGCACGGACGATAATTGTCTCGACATGCAGTCTTACTGTCTGACGATCGCACGCGACACCGGACAACTCGCCACACGTTCCATGCATGCGATCAGCAAGTAGGACCGTCAGCACGATGGGACTCAAGGTCCCCTCGCTTAACTTGCGAGCAGGCATTCCTCGTTTGGTCGAGAACAGAATTTCCTGAAGTCTGCAGGAACGCAATCGGATTCCAGATAGCCTGCAGCGGCCCTATCGAAGCGTGGTACTTCCTCTCAGCGATGATGACCGCCGCCTGGGGTTAGATCAGTTCCTTGATCGGATCCCCAAAGGGAAGGATCGGAACAGGGCGCCCAGCGAAGTTGATAAAGTTGTGGGCAGCGTCGATACCAAGGTGCCGATAGACGGTCGCGAGCAGATCCTGGGGAGTCACGGGAGATTGTGTCGGGTATTCTGCTTTTGAGTTCGTGGCCCCAACGACCTGTCCCATTCGCAGGCCACCCCCTGAGATCAAGGCACTGAACGCCTGTGGCCAGTGGTCTCGTCCGTAACTCGGCTGCCCCTGGAAATTGGTTTGTGCAAAACCCAGGCGAGGCGTGCGCCCGAATTCTCCGCAGGCAAGAACGAGGATTTTCCGATCAAGGCCCCGTTCAAAAATTTCCCCGATGAGTGCGCTGAGCGCCTGATCCATTTGCGGGAGGCGTTCGCAGTTGGCGACGCCCAGATCAAACGCGGCGGCATGGTCGTCCCAGCTGAAGTGAGGACTCTTATCATTGGTCGCCGTCGCATCGATGTTGATGACCGCGACTCCCGCTTCGGCCAGTCGTCGTGCAAGCAAACAGCTTTGTCCCCAGCGATGGGAACCGTAGCGTTCGCGGACGGAATCCGGTTCCTGTTTTAAGTCAAACGCTGCGGCAACCGAGGTGCTCGAGAGGATGTCAAAAGCTGCCCCACGAAATTGATCAATGCCATCAAGAGAGCCGTTCAGATCAAGATCCCGGCGATACCGGTCGAGTTGTGAGACCAGCGACCGACGTTCAATGAATCTGTTGTTGTCTGTATCGGCGATCAGTTTCAGGTTTGGTGGGGAAAAATCCTTCACCGAAGGGTCTCCCGTTTCGAACGCTTTTGAGCTGAGGCCCAGGTACTGAGGCTGCGTCATGAACGGTGCTTTATGAGCGCCGACGTACTGAGGAAGCCCGTCCGGTCGAGGACCCCGCATCCGGGCCGCGATCATGCCAAAGTCAGGATGCTCGGAACGAGCCTGGGAGGTCACGTCGGGAACGGTCGGTGTTTTTCCGGTCAGCACCTCGATGCTGCCGTCGTTGTGGGCAGACATTTCATGATGCAGCGATCGAATGATTGAGAACTTATCCGCCATTTTCGCCTGCAGCGGCAGATGCTCGCAGATATCCATGCCGGGGATATTGGTGGCAATAGGCCGGAACGGGCCGCGATAGTCCGTTGGCGCATTCGGTTTCAGGTCGTAGGTCTCGAGCTGGCTGGGACCGCCCCACATCCAGAAGAGAATCACCGAGGTTTCGGAATTGGACTGACCTGCCGCTGCCCTGCTGGCGAGGACGTCAGGAAGCGTCATACCTCCCAGGGCCAAAGCCCCGATCCGCATGAACTCACGTCGCGTCGCAGGTCCCAGGCAATTCAGTTGCTGTTTCATATCAGTCCTCTGCCACTTCTCGCGAGACATGCATTGCAATCACCGAAGCACTCTGAGGAATCACCGGGGAGATCGGAATCAGATCCGGTTGTTCCTCTAAACATAACCATTCGTGGTTGGCTTGCACATTTAGGAAAGTTTGACGGATGCCACTTGGCCAGCGAATCGTAACTTCGCTTGCCAATGTGTGTTGACCCAATCCGAAAGTAAGCGACCGCTGGTTGCATCCCTGATATCCATCCCCTGCCGTGAGGTGTTGCGTCTGCTTGCGCTCTCCGGCAAGGACGGTGACGATCGCTCCGATCGCGTCACGGTCAGATACAATCCCCCTTAAATGCATGACGAGCGAGTGTCCGGCGGACGTTGTTCGGTTCGTCAACAACGCGGCGGGGGCTTCAAGATGAGAAATCGCAATGTCTTCTCTCCCATCACGATTCCAGTCAAGTCGGCACATTCCTCGTCCCAGATACTCACGCTGAAAGAACGGGCCTGCGGATTGGGGAGAAATCTCCTGAAAGATTCCATCCTCCCGTCCTCGAAAGATTTGTGGACGCATCGCGTACGGCTGACCGTATGCTCGCTGGTCGTCCACATGCCCGTTCGTTACCAGAAAATCGCGAAGGCCATCCACATCAGCGTCAATCGATTGAACTCCGAAGCCAAGCACCGGAAGGCTGGGTTGTGTTAAGCCGACAGACGCGGTCGCATCGACGAAGGCGTCGTTCTCAACCTGAAGGTAGAGGGTGTTCGATTCCATGTAAAAGTTGGTCACGAACAGATCCAGCTTACCATCGCCATTAAAGTCATCCGCTGCAATTCCCATACACCCTTGTGCCTGGCCGTCCGCGTTAAGTGCGACTCCATGCGATAGTCCCACCTCTTCAAACTCAGGTGAGCCACCCCGGTGTGGCGCGCGATTGGTGTAAAAGAAATTGGAGACAAGATCATTGGCGACGAACACATCGAGTTTGCCGGACTGGTGGAAATCCGCGATCAGAAGCCCCAATCCTTTGCCGTTCGGCGCTGCGAGACCTGATACCACGGACGCGTCGCTGAATGAACCGTCCCCGTTATTGAGCAGGAACTGGGATTCCGCTGCAGGAAACTCGAAGGGAGCACACATCCTTGGCACGCCATCTTTATGGTGGCACATCCGTTCGAAAACATCTTCCGCATACAGATAGTTCACTGCGTACAAGTCGGGCCATGTGTCGCCGTTCAAGTCGGCGATCGCGCAACTTGTCGTCCAGCGCCCTTCATGCGGCGGCAGCAGATGAGTCGTCTCACAAAAGGTACCGTCCCCTTCGTTGTGAAAAAGACGGTTACCCCCGATGTTTGCAACCAGAAGGTCCGGGAATCCGTCATTGTCGTAATCGCCGAAAGACAGCCCCTGACCGAACCCGGACTCACGAATTCCGCACGAGTCGGTTACATCCTGAAACTGGCCTGTTCCGAGATTCCGGTAGAGCCGGTCCAGATAGTCGGTTTGCGAGAGTTCGACCGGCCATTTGCAGCCCTGGGTGAAATAGAGATCGGGCCAACTGTCGAGGTCAAAGTCAGTGCTTCCGACCCCACCCCCTGTGAATTCGAACATTTGCTGACCCGCGGTTTGGGGGTCGGCGCTATTGAAATATGTAAAGTGGATTCCTGTCGCTGCCGCGTCATCCGAGAAAGAGATGGCTGTTGGGATCGGAGAATTCGTCGAGGCAAACGCCTGACGTTCCTGATTCGTGACAGGCCAGTCAGGTACGGGGTACATCGAGAGATCAACGTGCAAGGCGGGATTGGATGCTTCGTCCGTCAATGGCGAAAGATCTGTCAGTCGTCGTCGCGCGCTTTCGATCATGAGGGGTGGCCAGGCAGCTTGCGGGTCCAGACGCTGGGCAAGCTGGCTCCAACCCCAGGCTTCCCAGTAACGGCCCAGTCGTTCCATTTGCTCTGCTACGCGCTGAAGCGGTTTCAGCGATTCCTGCACTCCCGTGAAGAGAGCCGCTTCCGCATCTTTGAGTTCTTGCAGGAGTTCTAAACGATGCAGAAAGGGTTGAGCCCGCTCCACTTCATCGGGCTGGAGCAGCAATTGCGACATGCGGTTCAGGGCAAGTCGGTAATTGGGATTCCTGCGAATTGACTCCCAGTAACAGCGAATGGCTGCATCGTTCATGCCTTCCACTTGCGCTCGCTGCCCGAGCGCCAGCCAGATTTCTGGATGCTCCCGGGCGGATTCGCAGAGTTGTGAATTCCAGGCGACAAATTCGCTAAGGCGAATTTCCGGTGCTGCAAGCAGTCCCCCGAGCAAGGCTTGAGCGGAAATCTGCTGGGGGTCAAGTTTCACCGCGAGCGCCGCCCAGCAACGCGATTCATCGAGGCGTCCGGCCCGATAAGCATTCCATCCCATCCCCAGTGCAGCGAGCGGATCGTCTGGAGCGGCCTCAACGCAGGCCTTCAATAAGGGGGCATCGTCGTGAACGCCAGTCTCCGATCCGATGAGGATCAACTGGCTCGTTGAAAATGCTCCGAGGCGAATCAACTTCAGTGTCGGCGGAATTGCTTCCCATCGCTGGCCTGTCAGGCCGAGCAGATCTGCATATCCGCTGTTCGCCCCGACGTGTTGGGGATCGTGGCGAAGAACTTTCAAGTTGAGATTTACGGCAGAGGAAAGCTGATGCCGTTGAAAAGCAAGCAGGTGGGCGGCAACGGAGCCTGCATTGGCTTTTTGTGAGGTGTCAATTTCGCCAAGCTGTGAGTAAAAACTCCAGGCCTGATCGAACTGCTGCTCTGCAGTGGCAGAGGCACCCCCGATGACGATCGCCGCAGCATTGTTCTCGTCCAGTGTCAATACACGGCGGGAAAGACGAACGGCGTCTGCAAAGCGTCGCTCTTCAAAGGCCGCTCTCGCCGCAGCCAGGGTCGCGTCGAGATCATGAGAATCGAGGAGATAGCACCAGAAGGCCGCTCCGGCAAATGCCAGAGCGGCTGAGAAGGCAATCAGAGCTCTCGTCATTGGTCGAGACATTGCGTCACTCAATCGCCGGTGACATCACTGTAAGGCAAATCTGTAAAGAAGAACGAGGACACAACGAACGGGGATGAACCCGTCAGGGCTGCATATCGAATTTAAACGTATTGCCGCTCCGGGTGGGTTCAACTGTTGCGAGCAAGCCACTGGTCGCGGCTTGGCGGTACTTCACCGGAAAATTTGGATACGTCTTGGGAGGTGTCTTTGGCGGACCACCCGGAGGAGGTGGCGTCAGGACACTCGGAGGCGGTTCGACGTAAACACGGTACTGCCCTTCGATCAGGCCTTTGTCCATGATGAAGTTTCCGGAACCGTCGATGTACGCAACAATCCCCCCGCCATCCTGCCGGTAAAAGGTAATCATCCCTTCGGTGACAGGAGTTCCTTTGAACGTGACGGAGCCGGAAACAGGGTATTTCGGGGGCCCCGATTTTCCGCAACCATTCAACCCCATCAATATCAGACCAAATAAGAACAGATGTGATAGTGCGCGCTTCATATCAACCTTTCACTTTTTTCGTGCTCGCAAGACCACTTAAAACTCACCCATCGTTTTGCCGTCGTTCATGACGGAGAGCCTGATGAGTGTTCCCAAATCGACATTCTGCGAGATGAATCGAGCCGATCCATCTGCGAGAAGAATCTGGCATCCTCCCGTGTGATGTGAGTTCAGTACTGTATTCAAATACCAGGGCTGATTGCCGCTGGCGGCACCCGAAGCATTGATCTGATAACGGACAGTGGTGATCCCCACGACGATTTCGCAACCGGTGACTGCGGGGAATACGGTACGACCAAGACTGGTGCCGCCCCAGCCACCCCAGTAGTTCGCGCGAACGTCCTGATTGTCGAGCGCAGCAGATTGCTCGCCCACAATCATGGTGTTGGAGGTGCCGTCAACCGCGTCACGCATGTTCTGGTTTCGCAGAGCGGGCAGCAGACCGTTATGACAAGCACGTCCAGAGTAAACGATGTCCGTACAAAGCCCCTGTCCGGAGGGATCCCAGCGATTGGGGGCTAACTCATCAACCCCACCCGAGATTCCGACGTAGTCCATGGTCTGGCCACGGTCGAAATTGTTCATGACCCCCAGTGTCGAATTACGGGGCAAAGGATTGGAGGGACAGTTGTAGACCGGAACGAGCAGTCCCCGGAGTACGGAGTTAATTCCGTACGTGCCGCCCCAGGCGTTGAAGTCACCCGGCTCGGAAGTAAAGGTAATCTGGTTGAAGACGGTACCTTGATCCAGATAGGGAAGAATGCTGAGCCGCCAGTTCCCCAGGTAGTTGGCGTGATTGCCCAGGGGAAAACTGTTGTAAGTGTCGTGGTAGTTGTGCAGTGCAAGCCCCATCTGCTTGAGATGATTCTTGCACTGGGTCCTGCGGGCTGCCTCACGGGCCTGCTGTACCGCGGGTAACAGCAGAGCGATCAGAACTGCGATGATGGCAATCACGACCAGCAGTTCAATGAGCGTAAATCCCCTCGCCTTTCGTAATAGATGCCTTACGTAGGACTGTCTCTTCATGATCATCAGTAACCTCCGTTCCCGAACAAAAAAGGCCTGCGGAATCAAATGTCGAAGCGAAAATGCTTGAAACACGACCCCTCAGAGCGGTAAGACGCGAAACACAAAAGAGCAAAAAGTAAAGAACGCTTCTTAGCGGGATATCATCTGCATCAGATTGTCGGCGTTGACACCGTCGTCGGAGATGGAAGGGACGAATCAGAAGTTTCTGACTCAGATCCTTTGTTCGGGATTGGAATCGGTCGCTGAACTGCGATCAGGACAAACAGTGCTGCGATTGTCAGAAACATCAGTCTGTTCAGTGTTCCTTCGGGAATGGACATATCTGAACGTTCGAGCTGAAACAGCACTGCAGAGAGTGGCGAATAGATTAGCGCTGCAAGCGCCCCTCCCACCACGCCGGAGATCAGACGCTGCAGGTAGCCAGTCGAATCTGTCCTGACCGAGGTCAGAAGCAATGACAAGCCCGCTGACAATCCACTCCACCCGACAGCGTGACCGATGATCGTCTTCAATGAAGGGTCCAGCCCGAGTGTCTCAAGGTTCATCAGGAGTGCCGCTTCTAGTACGCCACCCGCAGCGGCGAACGTCCCTCCCAGTAGGCTGCCCGAAAGAGTCATCCGAAGCATGGTCGTGGGTGAAGAATGTGGAAATGCAAGAAGCAAGCCGAAGAAGGCGCCCGTAGCGGCACCGAAGACACCCAGGGACGAGGCGGTCGTTTTGTAGAGGGATGTCCAACGGTTTGACCGCTCTTTTGCCCAGGCAATCGGGTCGTCACGCCGGGCGCGGATTCGATTCGTCATTTCCACCGAGAGATTTTCGACAGGGAATGCTCCATCAAGCGACATAACCGCGGGGAGTGAAGTTGCCGCTCCCAGCAACGCGACGATGATCGTCGTCAGCAGCGAGAGACGCCGGGATGCCACGTTCGTCGCTGGTGCCGTAATTACTGGCATCGCTGCTTGAACCTTGGTCGGATCCTCTGTGAGGCCCACTTGATCTCTCGGTGCCGTCGCGAGTGTCGAATCGGAATTCATTCGCAGCTTCCTTACGCCGAAAGGGCTGAAAACCAAGGCTGAAGCGTCAGACAGGAGTGATACCGTCGATTGCAAACGAAGTTGTTACAAAATATAACCAACAATCGATTTGTATACAATCGACAGTGGACACGCAAAGTGCATGCCGTGGGAAGCGGTTCCTCCAAGACGTCTGTCGCCTGCTGATGACGACCACCCTTCGTAAGCAAGCGGGGGGCCACTACACGATTACTGCGACAATTCGTTGCAAAGCTGCCAGCCATGGCGGCTAATCGATACCGAAGCCCGTGCTTCCATGAATGATCAATACCTTATGAGCGTAAATTAGTGAGCCACACTTGTCGTAGTGATTTCCTTTTGACCACGTGAGTGGAGACATAAAAGGGGCGTCAATGAGCGAACGTCGGCACCAAACTTGCGAATGGAATCTCCTGCAATTCCTCGTTCTCGAAATCAGACGTCAGCGGCGTCTGAGCGACTCGATTTGCCGGAAAATGTGTATGACGATCCTCCAGGTCAAGACGACGTCCTTGCGGGGAAAGTGGGTTTGCGCGTTTCCAGTTCCGCTGATTCTGCTGTTGTGTGGGGGCTGTTCAGACCCGTCCTTGTCATCTGACGAAGTCGAATGGCCGTATGCCAAAGTTGAGCTGGCGACGACCGCCTCCCCACGGGCGATATCCCCTGATCTGGAGACCACGTCTGAGACGGCTGAAAGTTCTCGCTCTGCCGAACCACTCATCAGCTTCCAAAATAGTATCGGTCTTCGCTTGGTCACACTTCCAGGGGGGCGTGTGCTCATTGGTTCGCCGGAAAGTGATTCAGAAGCCCAGCCTGATGAGAAACCTCGGCACTGGGCAGAAGTCAAAGGACCGTTTTCGATCGGCGTCTATGAAGTGACCGTCGGCGAGTTCCGAAAGTTTGTCGCGGCAACCGGGTATGAAACGATGGCGGAACGAGAGAATATGGGCTTTGCCTTCAATTCGCAGTCCAGGAGACTGGAACCCAAGGCCGGAAGTTCGTGGAAGTCCACGGGGTTTCCCCAAACTGATGATCACCCGGTAATTAACGTCGCGTATGAAGACGCAATGGCATTTTGTGACTGGCTCACAGCAAAGGAACCGTTGAGATATCGCCTTCCCTCAGAACTGGAATGGGAATACGCCTGTCGGGGCGGAACGACGACGAAATGGAGTTGTGGTGATTCGGTAGAATCGCTGAAAGATTACAGCAACTTGTGCGATTCCAAATTGCAGGCGGCCTATCCCTTTGCCACATGGTCCGTGGAGTGGAGTGACGGTTTTGCTTTCACTGCACCCGTAGGTACCTTCCGTCCGAATCCGTTCGGACTCTACGACATGCATGGGAATGTGTTCGAATGGTGCGCTGACTTCTGGCCCGAGGTTGGTTATGACGGGCTTAAACTACCTCCGTCCGACGAGCCTGTTCCTTCCGGAGCCCGAATCACCCGGGGTGGTTCATTCCTCAGTTTGACCACTTTCACTCGATCTGCCGACCGTGTCTGCCTGCAGCCACAAATTCGAAATTGTATTGTCGGGTTTCGCGTCGTTTGTACGGATAAGGAACCGCCGGATGCTAAACAGACGGGTGAGTTGCCATGAAAGATTCTGTCCGTCAACGGATGGCGGTCAGCGTTGCGGTGCTCGCACTCGCGCTGTGTGCGCAGCATCTCGGTGCGAGTCACTCCCGAACTCGCTTGCTCGAGAATTCATCTCCGTCCCTAGTTCCAGGTGAACGACTCATTCTCGAGATGCGGGGGGGCGACCTTCACTGGACCATGCGGTATCCGGGGCCCGACAAAAGATTGCATACAGTTGATGACGTATGCACGAAAGGACCATTTCATTTGCCCGGAGGCGTCGCAGTCACGCTTCAAATGAGCAGCGGCGATTACCTTTATTCTATTTTCCTCCCGTCGCTGCAACTTCGGCAGATGGCAGTGCCTGACCTGCAATTTGAGCTGGAAATCCCCCCATTGCGTCAAGAGTCGCTCGAGTTCGTCGGTGATCAGTTTTGTGGCGGAAGTCACCGTCGCCTGTCAGGACGCTTCATAGTCGAACCCGCAGAGGATTTTCGACGTTGGGTGAGTTCCTGCGAACCGCGTTGATCGCCGTGCCCGAAGAGATTTTGACGAGAGAGATGGCCTGTGGCCGTGAGAGTCGTAATGCACCGATCAGCATGTACCACGTTCCTGTTCTCCGGAATCGTCGGAGTCGTATTCCTGATGGGGTGCGGCCGAGATTCGGCACCAAGCGCAGCGGTCGAGGTTCCTGTTGCGGTGGAATCCAAGTCCGATGATCAGGACCGCCCTGCGCGAGAGGACAGGTTGCCCGTCTTGGGAGAAATTCCTCCCTTCTCTCTTGTCGACCAGTCAGGAGAAATCGCTCGTTCCAGCAAGTACTACGGCAAAGTCTGGCTCGCCAATTTCATCTTCACTCGTTGTACTTCGACGTGTCCTCAGCAGACGATGAAATTGGCGGACCTGAGTGACCGACTGAAGACGGAAGTCGCATCGAACAAGCTCAGACTCGTCAGTTTCACTGTCGATCCAGAGTTTGACACACCCGCGATTCTCGCGCGTTACTCGGAAACTCGCAGGATTGATCATCGCTACTGGGATTTCCTCACGGGGCCGCGTCAGGATTTGTGGGAACTCTGCCGGCAGGGTTTCAAGCTGCCTGTACAAGAGGACGTAGCGAATGTTGCCATGCCAATCCTGCATAGCTCTCAGTTTGTCCTTGTCGATCAATTGGGGCGTGTGCGGGGGTACTACAACGGAATCTCCGAAAGCAGTTTGAATTCATTGAAACGGGATGTGAAGTCCCTCATCGCGGAACTGAAACCGGTCCCGGACGAGATCATGTCCCCTCCCTGGCTCGATGAACGCGCCCGGCGCCAGAGAGAGCAGATCAAAGAGTCTTCAATTTTTCATCAGTTCTCTTTTGCAGATCACCGGGGTTCGAGCGGCATTGGCTTCGTGAACCGAGTGGTCCCCGATGCTGCAAAGCGGTATCAGGCGACGCACTACGATCACGGAAACGGAGTTGCCGCCGCCGACGTCGATGGCGACGGTCTCATCGACCTGTACTTTGTGTCGCAACTCGGAGGTCATCAGCTCTGGAAGAACATGGGGGGCGGGATCTTCCAGGACATGACTGAAACTGCGGGAGTCGCTCTGAAGGGGCGGATTGGTGTGACGGCGTCGTTTGGAGATCTCGACAACGATGGCGACCCTGATTTGTTCGTGACAACGGTCCGAGGAGGCAATGTCCTCTTCCGAAATGAAGGAAACGGGAAATTCACCGACGTCACGGCAGTTGCCGAAGTCGGTCATGTGGGACACTCTTCGGCGGCGGTGCTCTTCGACTACGACCGAGATGGCCTGCTGGACATCTTCGTCTGCAATGTGGGGGCGTATTCCTCAAACGAACTGGCCCCGGAGGGTTACCACGTTGCTTTTCCGGATGCCTTCGCCGGGCATCTGAAACCTGAAGAACGGAATGAGAAAAGCATTTTGTATCGCAATCTGGGCAACCTCAAATTTGCCGATGTGACGACGGATATGAAGCTGGTTGACGAAAGCTGGTCGGGGGATGCGACTCCACTGGATGCGAACCAGGATGGATGGATTGACCTCTACATCCTGAATATGCAGGGACATAACGAGTACTACGAAAACATCGGAGGCAAAGAATTTCGGAAGCGAAGTCGCGAGCTATTTCCCAAAACTCCGTGGGGAGCGATGGGAGTGAAAGTCTTTGATTTTGATAACGACGGACAGCTCGACATATACATCACCGATATGCATTCCGACATGAGTCAGCAGGTGGGCCCGGACAGGGAAAAGGAAAAGTCTCAGATGGTCTGGCCCGAATCGCTCCTTCAGACGAAAGGAGAAAGCGTCTGGGGGAATGCGCTCTACCGAAAGTTGGGACCGGACTCGTATACCGAAATTTCCGACCAGGTCGGTGCTGAAAACTATTGGCCGTGGGGACTGAGTGTCGGTGATCTCAACGCGGACGGGTTTGATGACGTGTTCATCACTGCCAGCATGAACTTTCCGTTCCGCTACGCAGTGAACTCGCTCTTACTGAATGAGGCCGGAAAGCGTTTTGTTGACGCCGAATTTGTCGTGGGGGTTGAACCTCGCAGCGACGGTCGCACTGCCCTTCCCTGGTTTGAAGTTGACTGCTCGGGAGCGGACGAAGGACATCTCGATTGCGAGGGACGAACGGGGCACCTGACCGTCTGGTCCGCCATCGGATCGCGGTCCTCTGTTATCTTTGATCTGGATAACGACGGCGACCTCGACATTGTTACAAACGATTTCGGATCAGAGCCACTGGTCCTGATCAGTAACCTGTCGGACCAGCAGCAGCTGAACTACCTGAAGGTGACATTGATCGGAAAGGGTTCGAACCGAGATGGGTGCGGAGCGGTTGTTGCCATCAAGACTGCCGACCAGCGTTCGCTGAAAGTGCACGATGGCAAGTCTGGCTACTTATCCCAAAGTGTTTTGCCTTTGTATTTCGGGCTGGGAACGTCGACCGTCGTTGAGCAGATCGAAGTTCATTGGCCCTCTGGACGATCCCAGACCGTGGCGGGGCCAATAACGGCGAATCAGTCCCTTGTCATTCAAGAAGAATGACAGGCGATTCAGGCGAACGGTGTACTCCCGGGGTGAAACGCGATGAACGCTATTTCCATGAGCGTAACAAATAGGGAGTCTTTGTACCTTCGATGATTCGATAATCGCAATTGAGTTTCAGGGAGGAAAACGACTGGACGAAGCCGTTGGGCCATTCAACGATTATCGAATCGACGGTTGAGTCGTCGGCACATCCAATGACGATACAGCGTTGATTTGTGCTCTGATTGCCATCCCCTGCAGTGAGCTGACGAACAATTGTTCTTGCACCGGTTTTTATTCGGACGACCGTGCCGATAGCATCTCGCTCACAGTTGGTACCGGAAAAGAACAGCCTGATGCCGTGTGCTGTGGGGGACGTGCGATTCGTCAGCAACGCTGCGGGGACATCCAGATGAGTGATGACCATGTCTTCGTAACCATCACGATTCCAGTCGAGAAGGGCCATTCCGCGACCGAGGTATGATCGTTCGAAATAATCCCCGACCTTCGCTGGGGTGAGAGGAACCATCTGCCCGCCGCCGCGATTGCGAAAGAGGGCGGGTCTCATCTGATATGGCTTTCCGAGGTCGCTGAGATTATTCACATGGCCGTTGGTGATGGCGATATCGAGCCATCCATCCAGATCGGCGTCGAGAAACTGTGTCCCCCATCCGACGAGGTTTCGCTTTGGATCTGCCAGGCCGGACCGCACTGACGCGTCTTCGAACTGGCTCGGCTCGGTTTGAAGGTACAGGGTGTTTGTTTCCCCTTCAAAGTTGGTCACGAACAGGTCGATCAACCCGTTTCCATCAATGTCACCTGCGGCGACACCCATCCCGGACTGAATTCGACCGTCGGCGTTGAGAGCTGATCCGCTTGCCAGTCCTTCGTCTGTGAAATGAGGCTCCAAACCATCGGCAGATCGGGTGTTATGCAGTAGAAAGTTGGGGCCGACATCGTTGGCAATATAAAGTCCGAGGGGACCCGAGTTCGGGAACCTGGCTGCAATGACGCCGAGACCTTTACCGACGAAGTCCCCGACACCGGCAGAGGACGTTCGATCATCGAAGCTTCCATCCCCCTGATTGAGATAGAAGCGATCATGGGACCCAGGGAATGATTGAGGCAGACAGGAGCGGGCGATGCCATCACTTCCGCCGCAGACTCGATCCCACAGATCGTCGCCCGCGAGATAGTTGACCACGTAGATGTCTGGGAAACCGTCTCCAGAGAAGTCAGCAATGACTGCGCTCGCCCCGTAGTCGTGGTCCGCAATTCGCGCTTGTCGGGTGACATCCATAAACGTCCCGTCACCCTGATTCAGAAACAACCGATCGGCTTCGCTGTTCGCGACATAAATGTCAGGGAATCCATCCCCATTGATATCTCCGATCGACGCTCCCAGGCTGAAACCACGCTCGACAAGTCCTGCAGACTCCGTGACATCGCGGAACGATCCATTCCCTAGATTACGGTGCAGACGGTCTGTTTCCGTTCGCTCAGTTCCGGCTGGCCAGTCCCCCCCTTGAGGAAAATAGAGGTCGGGCCACTCATCGCGATCGAAGTCGATGACGGACACACCCCCGCCGGTGACCTCAAACATATGCTTGATGCCTTCGGCAGGACTTCCGCCGTTGATGTATTGGAATGAGAGGGTGGCGCTCGCGGTTGAGTCCTCGAATTGAATTGACGACTCAGCGATGGGCTGAGCCATGGTGAGAGACGAGGCGCCTTCTGATGACGAAGTCGTGTCCCACGCCCAACCCGACAAATCAAACTGCAGTGCGGGGGACGATTCGGGATGGGAACGGGTCAGTATTTCCCCGGCAACGGACACGGGTTCCGTGACACGTCTCGGGACGGAACCTTTCTTTTGCTGAAATCCCTCAAGGATGCGGGTCCACGCTGTCTGTTCCACTTCGAGCCTGCACCTTTGAGCCGTGTCTCGGGCCAGTTTGATGTGAAACTCTTCTCCCACGCGGAACGCGAGTTCGGCAGCGCGAGCATATTCCTCCAGCAGGCTGGCCCGCTGCAGGAAGGTTTCGGCTTCTGTCTTTCGGCCAAGCTGAAGCAAGAGTTGCCCAAGTCGATAACTTGCCGTTGCCTGCTCAGGATCGCGGCGTAGTACTTCCCAGTAGCAGCGAGCGGCCGACATGCCTTCGCCGCGTCGGCTGGCCAGGACAGCACGAACGTACCAGACTCCCGGATGGTGATTCTCTCGTCGCGAAGCTTCCCACCACTCGGGGATGTCCATCGTGGATTTATCTGAAATCATCATCAATCCCCAGCGCGACAACGCCTCGGAAGCGTGTGCGGGGGAACGGAGAGCGGTCCGAAAAGCTCGCTCAGCCTGAAGTTGATGGCCCTGCTCTGCCATGAGACGTCCCCAGCCGAGTATCGCTGCAGGGTCGCTGTCATTATGGCTCAGATACTGAGAGATGACTTTAGGGTCGTCCATCGCTCGATCGCCCAGAGCGATCAAATAGATGTCCGTTTCCGTCGGTGAGCCAGAGTTGATGAGGGCAAGGCGATGGGGAAGAGCCTCGTAGTTGCGTGACTGAAGGCCGAGGATATAGGCCATCCGATTATGGGCGTCGGCGTGAAGTGGATTCTGCTTCAAGGCACGGCGGAACATCCCCTCCGCCTTCGAAAGCTGGAAACCCCGGAACAGGTAGAGATCCCCCGCGGCACAACGGGCCTTGACCGAGATGCTGCTACCGTCATCAGGGATCCGGTTAAAATGGTCGGTCGCTTCTCGCCAGCTACCTGTCTCGCGTAGTGTCAGGGCGGTGAGATAGATCCCCTCGCTGGACTGGGGATCCTGCTTCAGCAAACGCGCCGCGTAGCGTTCTGCGTCAGCGATTCGTTGCTGTTCGACCGCTTCGATCCCTCGCCGAAACAATTCGTCTGAGGATAGCCATTCCCGCGTTGCCAGCCACCCGAGAATACAAACTGTCACCGCGACGAACGTCACGCCGGTGAACAGTGGACCTGTGCTCCAGGATTTCGCTGAAGTCATTCTGTCCTTCTCGTGTCGTCGATGGCCTCAGCAAGACTCGGTTGACCATCCGGGCTCTTCTGCACGAGATGGATTTCCTGATTTGCTGAGACATCAGCGAGGTGTTCCTGCGAGCCATCTGGCCAGCGAATGGTCAGGCCATCGGCGACTTTGAATTCGCCCAGGCCGACGACCAAAGAGGTCTGATGCTGGGACAGATATCCACCGACGGGACGAATGGTACGGGTAAGGACGCGGGTGCCAATCTTCAATTCGAGTCGGGTTTCCAGAGCGTCCCGATTCGCGGTTCGCGCATGCAGGACGAGCCCGATCCAGTTCCGTTTAAGTTGCTGGTCGTTCCGGAATAAACGAGGACTTCCACCGACTGTTGTCATCAGCAAGTCCAGATCTCCATCTCCATCGAAGTCTGCATAGGCGACCCCGCGGCCGGAGATTGGCTGGCAGAACTCTTCACCACAGTCAGCCGACGTCAGCGGCACAAACTCAGGTGGATCGGATCTGGACTGCCAGAATAGAAGAGGGGTCTGTCGCCAGGACTGGCTTTGCTGAAGGGTGTCGAAGTTCTCCTGGATCTGACCGTTGTTGAGAACCACATCTAGATTGCCGTCCAGGTCCATGTCTACGAAACAGATCCCGAACGTCAGGAAGGGACGAGATACCGTAGCGATTCCTGCTGGAAGGCTCTGGTCTGTGAAAACCTTGTCCTCTTTCGATCGGACATAGAGCGAGTCGGGGAGATTTCCCGCCCGCCCCATTCCAATCGCGATCGCCTGGTCATCGGACAGGACCGCGCAATCGATTCCGAACGAGCGTGTAGCCATCCCGTAGCGGTCATACGCCATGCCCAGTTCCGTGCTGGTTTCCTGAAACCCGCCCTGGGTCGTGTTAATGTATGCCAGATTCTGGCCCGCATCCCCCGTCACAGCCAGGTCCGTCCATCCATCGTCATTGAGATCGCAGGCGACGACAGCAAGCGTTTTCGGAACTGGCTGACCCGTATCACGGTTTTTGACAACGACGCCGACCGCTGCTGTCGTATCGTTAAACGTCCCATCGCCAAGATTCTCATAGAAATAGGGCTGCACACCCGCGAAAAGATCAGGGTCGCAGTACGACCGAGTGGCACCATCCCAACAGCAGTTCAGCCCACGATCGAGCTCGGCCGACCAATTGAGGTAGTTTCCAATGAAGAGATCGAGATCACCGTCACGGTCATAATCGACCCAGCAGCTTCCCATGCTCCAGACACGGGCATCTCCCGCTATGCCCGTTGCGTCCGTTACTTCGCGAAAGGTGCCTCCCCGATTGTGAAACAGCCGATTCGGTCCCAGCGATGTAATCAGAATGTCAGGCCACCCGTCGTTATCAAAGTCGGCGGCGGTCCCACCCATTCCAACAAGACTGGCTGCGAGTCCGGCCTCAACTGTCACGTCAGAAAACGAGCCTGTTCCATCATTGCGGTAAAGCTTGATCGACGAGGAGGGAACTTGATCGTTTGCATGAATCAGAAGGATGTCCTGGTGTCCATCCAGATCATAGTCGAAGACCACGCAGCCCCCGCCCATCGCTTCCGGAAGTCGCCATTCTCCCCGTGCGCCTCGGTCATGAATGAAGTCGATTCCTGCTGCTTGTGTGATGTCGGTTAGAAGGATTTGCGGGACAACGGGTTTCGGTGGAAACGTCGTGCGAGGCGGATAGGTCGGAAGTCGAGCGGAAGCGATGGGGGCTGAACTTTTCGACGAGCCAATCCGTGAGACCGTATAGGATACGCTCAGAATGATCAGCAGAATGGCGATTGACCAGCGAATCCCACCGTCGATGATGCGATCGTCCGTGTCACCTGTCCGATCTGTCATGGAGTTCCTCCCGTCGTTACCCCGGAGACGCTTCGATCATCTGGCACGACGTCCGCGACGGGCTGCGGACGAGTTTGATGCAGTGGATAGATTGAAATCGGTTCCGAGGCATGTGCGGCAACGGGATTTCGCAGACGGGCCCCCTGAACTGCGCGGTCCCGAGCGCTGTCGTCAACTTTGTAGGTCCGGTATTTCTCGCGATGCAAGCTTGCATCGCTGGAATTCCCCAGAAGCTCATGGATCAATGAAGCATTGTAGTGTGCCGTCGCATTCTCGGTGTCGAGCTTCAGTGTCTCGCCGAAGTGCAGCAATGCCTCGTTCAAAGTTGCCGTTCGTTGTTCCGCGCGCTCCAGCTTGGCCCGTTCAAACAAAGCCAGGCCCAGTTCGTTTTGAACGACGTAATCGCGACGGAAATTGAAGCCGCGACGTGCCATCTCCTCATTCTGATCTTCCAGGACAGCTCGAAAACATCGAATCGCCTCATCCAGTTGATTCTGCTGGAAATGAATCAGTCCACTCACCCAGTTGACGGCCCAAGGGGCGTAGACCGGCTCGGTGAAGAACAGTGGCTTACCGACAGAGGTCGCTCTTTGCACAGCCGCGGCCGCTTCGTCCAGTCGTCCCTCAGTTAGATAGACTCGTGCCAGGTTCAATCGAACATCGATGTAACCGAATTTCTCGTCGAGCTCTCGAAAGATTTCTTCCGCCTGACGGAGTTCGGCCGTTGCGGCTGAGGACTGGCCCAACCCATCGGCTTCACGTAAAAGCGCAAGGCCATAGTCATTCCGCCGCTGATAGATATGGTCGATTTTGATGGGGTATTCCTGCTCCGGGACAGATTGTGACTTACCTGAGACGGGAAAGATGATGGTGTCTTCTGCCATCGTCGTGACAGGGAGTTCATTAAAGTAAGGCTGACCTGGGGTCATTCCGCGGATGCGGTGATCTTTTTCTCGATTCGACCGTACAACGAAATTCATGAAGGCAGAGTCAAATTTGCGATATTGCAGTTTGATTTTCACTGTGATCGGCCCTTCTAGAGCCGCAGGGACTTCAAGTCGGTAATGGATCACCTGTGCGGCCCCAGGGGGAATCTGGTGATCATAGAGGGTTGTATAGATATCCTGCGGGTTTCGCCTGCTGATCTGGTTTCCGTCCCGATCCACCACATAATTGCGGATAAAGTACGCGTGTTCATCGACAGATCCGGACTCGTCGACATGGCCACTTTGTGCAATTAACTCGTTGCCGCTGAAGACTTCGACCGAGACCCAGATCTCATTGGAGTCGACGGTCCCTTGTGAGAAGTGGTGTCCGATCTTGAGCGTCCTCACCACTGTTTCAAGGAGGTAGCTCTCACCGGGGACGAGTTCCGGGATTTCCGGTCTCAGAGGAGCATGCAGTTTGCCGCTGAGCGTTCCTCCCTCTTTAATCCCGAACAAGTCGACTCGAACGCAGTCCTGCAGAAAGTTCTGGTGAGCTGCGATCGTCGCTTCGTCAGATCGAAGGAACGGCAGGGCCGTATTGGCACCGAGGAACAAGTGGTTGTGAATGCTGAGCTTGCCCGAGTCCCCCAACAGTCGCGCACCGAAGTCGTTCGATGGCTGTGCCGGCATGTGGCAACCAGCACAGTTTTGAATCGCGCGCATGCCAAAATAATTGCTGCGAGCACCTCGACCCGAGACGCCACTCAATGCAAACGAATCATAATGGTTTTGCCCTCGCAGAAATTCCTTATAACCAGTCAGGGCTTCCGGGAGGTGGACTTTATGGCAGGTTGAGCAGAATTCGGATGTGCTATGGTGCGGTTTGAGGAATGTCGCCTTGTGCAGTGCGGGACGTGCCTTGATTAATTGATCACTCAGGGCCTGAAGCCACGGATTTTCGCTGAACGCAAACGGATAGTGTACTGGATCTTCGATGGTGTAATCACCATTCCCCCGTGTGCTGTTCACGTGCGTGATCGCGTGGCAGCTCGTGCAGGTGATGCCGGCATGGGCGGTCAGATCAGCAACGTCATCAAAATGAGGGTTATCAAAAGCCCCACTCAGAAACGGGACTGGGTCGTGACAGCCCGCACACCATCTGGCTGCCTTAACATTCCCATCCCGCTTCATCGAGACTTCTCTCGTTTCCCGCACACTCGCCAGGTACATCGGATTATTAAAGCTGCTGAAGTGATGGGCACTGTGGAACCAGCCCTCGTAAGCATCCGTGTGGCACTTCTTGCAGTAGTCGTCCCGCATCAGGGTTTCCGCAGGAATGAACTTACCCGACGCTGTTCGAGTCAGCGCCGGGAAGAAGTAGGCTTCACCCTCTTGAGGTCCGGGCACGTTGATATCGCGGGGATCCCAGGCATGGAGCGAGGCTCCAATTGCAATCGTGACCGCGACGAACCCTAGATAGCTCAGGCCCGATTTCCAGCGGATTCGTGGTCCAGCGAGCCGGTGCAGACAGTAAAGCCACACGGCGGCAACGGGAGCAGCCACATGCAGCCAGTATACGACAGATCTTGCGGCAGGTTGCTTCAGCTCGACACCCCCGACACGCACCAGCAGGATGCCTGTCGAAAGTAAGATGAGGCACACTGCGAACAGACCGTAACCGACGCGGACGGCGCGGCGGTTACGTGATGTTCTTGCGACCAGTAGATGGGGGATACTGAAGCCCATAAATGGCAGCAGGAGGGCAAGTCCCAATCCGATATGGATCATGAACATCCAGAGCGAGAAATAGTTCTGGTAAGTTCGACCCGCTCCGGCTCCCCGGATGCGGCTGAGCCACTCAAGGAGAGTGACACTCGATAAGTAGGCCGAATTCACGCCAAGTAAGGCAACGAGGAAGAAGACGATCGATAACCAGATTCGCAACCGAGGTGTCACCGTCTCGAAACGATTAATTGGCGGTCTAGGTCTTTGCTGAGACATTGTCGCCTTCCGCTCGACGAGGGCCATGCGCTTGGCCGGATCTTGTTGTCAATCAGGTCAAGACGTCGTGAATCACTTCTCCATAATCGATTTCCAGTCGTTTGCGACCAGGGTACTCAAGCTTATGGCTGTCGAGTCCCAGCAGGTGCAGCACCGTTGCGTGCAGGTCGGTAACGTAGTGCCCTTCACCGAGGGCGTGATAACCGAGTTCATCCGTCGCCCCGTGCACATAACCCTGCTTGATTCCCGCTCCCGCCAGCCAGATCGTAAAGCCGTTGGGGTGATGGTCACGTCCATCGGTGCCGCCCCCACGGAGTTCAAGTCCCGGGGTTCTGCCGAATTCCGTGCAGAAGACTACGACGGTTTCCTCAAGAAGTCCTCGTTGCTTCATATCCTGGATGAGGCCTGCGACTGGTAGATCGACGGTGGCACACAGGCGGGTGTGGTTTTCTTTCAACTTCTGGTGAGAGTCCCAGACACCATACGCTGAAGGGTAGACCTGAACGAATCGAACACCGCGCTCGACCAGCCGTCGGGCTGCGAGGAGCCGCTGGCCGGCAAGCTTTGTGGCATCGTTGTCCAAACCGTACAGCTTCTGCGTGGCTTCGGTTTCGTGAGCAAAATCGATCGCTTCGGGGACGGCCGCTTGCATACGGAACGCCAGCTCATAGGAACGAATCCGTGCCTGCAACTGCTGATCTTCAGGGTATTCGACTGCAGTCAGTCCATTGAGCCGGTTGATCAATTCAAACTCTTGACGCTGTTGCTCGAAAGTCTGATTCGCCTGTCGCAGCCCGAAAGGCAATGGACTTTTGGGGTCCAGTGCGAGGGGCACACCTGCGTATTGGGGACCAAGATAGAGAGAATCGATCGACTGTCTCGTGTCGGACCTGGTCGGGCCTCCCAGTACAGCGAACTTGGGCAGGTTGTCATTGAGCGATCCAAGTCCGTAGTGCGCCCATGCCCCCACACTGGGTTGCGGTTCATCCAGCCGATGTCGACCCGTGTGGATCTGGTTTTCGGCCGCGTGGTCGTTGTCGGTCGTCCACATGTTTCGGACGAAGCAGAGATCGTCGACGTATTTTGACAGGTGCGGCCACCAGTCAGTGACTTCGATGCCGCTGTCACCGTGCTTCTTCCAGCCGACCTGCATGGGGTAAATGGTCGGATAGACATCCCGAATATTGATTTCTTCTGCCGCAACAGAGCGGAATCGCTTCTGGTGCAGCTTGGAATTCAGGGGGTTTTCCAGCGGCGTTTTGTCGAACGTCATGCCCGCGTACGTATTCAGAGCCGGCTTGGGATCAAATGTTTCGACGTGGCTGTATCCCCCCGAAAGGAAGATCCAGATGACGGATTTCGCCCGCGGAGGAGTGTGGACTCCGAGAACGCCGTCAGAGGATTCTTTTGCTCGGACGACACCGTCATCGGCCAGCATCGAACCCAGTGCGAGACCTGTGAATCCAAGGCCGATATCGGAAAGAAATGCGCGTCGTGAGCGTCGGTCAGTCTGGCAGTCACAGTGATCGTTATTGGGTTGTGGCATTCTCAGATTCCTGTCGTTCCGCATCAGTCAGTGGAATGAAGTCCGTGATCTTAGATCGGTCGAGTTTGAAGGACGATGACCGTTTGAGGATCAAACTTGTTCACAGCGAGGATAAAAAGCTCGTCTTCAAAAATGGCACAGTAGTCCGACATCAGGTACTTGCGCTCTTCACTGGGCAGAGTCGGGATTTCCAATCGAGAAAACCCTTGTGTCATGGGATCAAAGACAGTCCAGGTACCAATAAAGTGATGAGGTTCACCATCCAGCGATCCATTTCCCCCCGTCCAGGTGGAATGGCAGATGTAGAGCCTGCCGCGGAAGTACCATCCTCCGCTGAGGTACCCATACCACTTGCCAAACCCGGGGACCTTGATGGGGGAACCCCATTCACCCGTGGTGACGTTGAGGGGAAGGATTCGACCCTTCAGATGATCACTACAGTACAGAGTTTCGCCGAAGACTTTACTACCGGCACTCGGGGTTGCCTCCGGTTCCGGGGACTGAAAGTGACCCGTCCAGGTGCGGGAATCGAGATCAAACCGAACGATGTCGTTTCCTGTGTAGGTACTGCCCCAGATTTCTCGGCGCTCGAACTCTTCAAACGTCATATAGAGCGTGCCGGAAAGCTTGTAAGGGCAGGGAAACGATTGTCCTGTTTCAGAATCGGGCTCCCATTCGAGAACGCTGGCGTGCTTCGTGTCATAAAAATAAATGCGAGAACTCCGCCGATCGACGAATCCGCCATAGACAGCAGGATTTTCATAGGGAATGGGATGCCGTGAAACCTGATTCGTTTCCCGGTCCCAGACTGTCAGATGGGAAAGACCAGGTGTGCAGAGATAGACTTTGTTTTTATAAGCGATTGGCCATAAATGACGACCAGACCACTCTTCACCCGTCAATTGGTGCAGATCATGGATCGTGGTCTTGCCCGAACGGGTGTGGTATTGCCACAGGCTTCCGTCAAGCGGACTCGTCCAGATGTTCCCATCCTGTCCCGCTGTAGGTTCGTGCATTCGGCCCGGCGAAGTGCCAATATCGCGTCGATAGAAGGTGGGTGTCTCAACATCACCGATGCCGCGTGTACCTGGTGGATCACTGGCACTGACTCGCCGGGTATTGATACTCGTGGCCGCAGCAGTCGTCATGAATGCAAGACCGCATTTCATGGCACCTCGACGAGACATCGTCCTGTCGCCGTCGTTCCTCAACGCACGCGAACTCCCCCGCTGCCCTACGCCAGGAATCGGCGGGCTGGCGGGGAAGTCCCTTATAAAGGATTTGTCATCGACGGGAAGCATTTGGCAGCCTATCGAATAGTGACGAAGTCATTGTGGTTAAACAATGCGCGAATGAAGCTCTCACAAGCCTTCAGCAGTGGTTCCGATACATTCTCCTGAATGAGTAAGTTCTTTTGCCGTTCAATCGATTCGGCACAGATTTGTCTTTCGACGTCGGTCGGACGGCGAGACAGGATCCGTTCGAAGGAATTGACAATGAACGAATCCACGTCAACGGTCCCCTGCTCGGCATTCAACGGTGGCCATTTCTGGATAATCGCGCTGCTCATTGCATGCACGAGGTCGCTATTCGTTAAAGCGAGTGCCTGCTGCGGAATGATGGTTTCTGTTCGCCTGTAGCAATCGAGCGGGTCGGGAGCATCGAAGAGTTCCCCCAGTGGACTTTTCCCACCATCTTCAGGATGAAAGGTGTAGTACAGACTGCGTCGGTAGGTTTTGAGTGATTCCGTGTTCTCGATCGACTGGCCTCCCATCTGCCAATCAAGTTTGTCCGCGGTCGACAGCAGGCTGTCACGAACCACCTCGGCTTCCATCCGTCCTGTATTCATGCGCCAGTAGTACTGGTTGTCAGGATCGAGTTGGGCGTTGTCGCCACCACTTTTCGCGGATGAGGATCGGCGATAAGTCTCACTCGTGACCATCAACCGGTGCAGCCGCCGCATACTCCACCCCGAATCCATGAACTCGACGGCCAGCCAGTCGAGCAGTTCCGGATGTGTCGGTAACTTGCCGTTTCGGCCAAAGTCATAGACCGAAGACACGAGCGGTACGTGGAAATGTCGACCCCACATGTGATTCACGGCCACGCGCGCGGTCAGCGGGTTATCCCGTGAGGTGAGCCACTGGGCCAACGCCTTACGCCGACCGGTACTCGTTTGAGGATAGGTCGGACCGAGAGCGGTATATTTGTCTGATAAACTCGAGTCAGCGAGGGCGCTTTCCGCTTTGGCGAGGGCGGTCCTGGCTGTCGCGAGAGCCGCTTTAGCGGCACCGATTTCCTTATCGCGGTTTGCATCTGTTGCCGGTTTCAATTCTGCTTCTCCCATCGCCCGCTCCTGTGCGAGGATGTCGGCCTGGCTCTGTGCGACGGCCGCCTCCCGTTCAAGCCGACTGGCGCGAATGATGGGCTCATTGGAATCATCAACCTTGATTAGCCCGTGTTTCACCTTTTCTGCAGACAGTCTGGCTTCGATGCTGGCCAGTTGTGCTTTTGCTGCCCTCAATCGGGATTCGACGGCTTCGAGACGTGTTTTGGGGAGTTGCAACTTGCGACGGGCCAGTTCGACAGTCTGGCCTGCCTTGAACAACGCGGGAGAGGCAGAGTCGCGCGAGACCATCGAGAATGCCGGCGCGGCGCTATACTGAGAGTCCATCCACCCTTCAATCGCCAGGACGTCTCCGCCGTTCGCGTAAACAGGGGCTTCGAATTCAAAGGCAAGCAGCGGATCCGGCCTGTCATGAATTGCCGAAGCGACTTCTATCGGAGGAAGAATTCTCAGAGCATCAACAATGACGACACTTCCCGTCCGCGCGTCAAACGTGATTGCTTTTGTTTTGTCGCCGATGGGATTCCAGCCGTTTAAAGCAATGGGGACACTGTTCGCCAGGCGGGTGCGATCACTGAGAGAGACGACAGTCAGTTCGCATCGGTCTGCCGGCAGATCCAATTGAATCGACACCTCAAAACGTTGTTGTCCACTTCCCCAATCGTACCGTCCCACTTCGAATTCGGTGACCGACCCCGGCTGATAGGAAAGGATTCGTCCTTTTTCAAAGGCGACCATTCCGGCTGTCAGTCCCTTGGCCACATCCTTGGCCAGTTGGAAATTGAAATGGGCGTCTTTGAGGATCAGCAATTGGAATTCGATGGTTGAGCCGGTCGGAAGAGTCGTCAGGGTCGTTATGCCATTGTGAAGCGTACGACGACCACCTGAAGCGTCCATCACCAGGGACTGATCGCCCGTCAGAGCGCCGGGCTGACCTGAAGTCCGGGCTTCCTGTTCTGCTGCGGCGAGCGCCGCTTCGGCCGCCTTCAGCTCTTGAAGGCTCTCAGGGGACGGATCAGTTCCCATCTGTCTCACTGCTTCCAGGTCTTTTTCGGCTGCTGCGATCGCCGCTGTCGCATCCGAAATCAGTGTCTGCTGGATGTCGTCTCGTAATGCAGGATAGAAAGACTGGGGTTGAAGAGTCGTCGGTTCGATCTTGATCTCCGACGTGCTGAGGAACTTGGGAACCCCTGCGGTAATCGAACCGCGCGTCGTCACGCGGTTCCGCTCGTCACCGCCAGTGTAGAACCAGGTTTGAGCTTCGGGATTTTTATCGAACACCCGAACCGCTCCGTTTCGCTGAATTTTTCTCAGCACACCATAGCTGTATTCCTGGAAGGGACCGGGGTCGACCTCTCCTGCAACGCGATCCTGCCTGATCGAGATCGGTTCAAAGAAGGCCCGCAATCGAAAGTAGTCATCGTGCTCGATGGGGTCATACTTATGGTCATGACAATGAGCACAGTTAAACGTGAGTCCCAGGAATGCCTTCCCTGTGTGCTCGACGGTGCTCCGCATCCAGTCGTTGTGATTAAGGGCGTACCAGTTGCGAATCAGATAGCCGGTTGCGACTGCGGAGTCATTCTCTTCCGGGTTAATTTCATCACCGGCGATCATCGACTGAACCATGTAGTCATAGCCACGATCGGAGTTCAGGGAACGAACGACCCAGTCGCGCCAGCGCCAGACCTGTGGTGCGCTGTTCCAGACGTCGGGGACGTATCGCCGTCCGTACCAGTCGCTGTATCTCCAGATATCCAGCCAGTGACGGCCCCAACGCTCACCATAGCGGCTGTCTTGAAGTAACCGGTCGACCACCACTTCATACGCGACGAGAGAATCATCTGCCAGGAACTGACGCAGTTCTTCGGGGGTTGGCGGAACGCCGATCAAGTCCAGGTAGACACGTCGTAGAAGAGTGGACTTGTCGGCTTGAGGACCCGGCTTGAGTCCATGGCGACCAAGTTCAGCCAGGATAAACGCATCAATGGGATGCTGGGGCGTACCAGGCAAATCAACCGCAGGAATCTTCGGTCGGACGGGGGCTTTAAACGCCCAGTGTTCTCGTGGATCCGGCTCGGGGAGTTCGTCAGCGGGAGCCGTGGCACCCTGCTCGATCCATCTCCGGATCAAGTCAATTTGAGCGGCCGATAAAGGGGCCCCTTCGGTGGGCATCCGCATCGCGGGATCAGGGGACGAGATTCGCTCTATCAGCAAGCTCTGTTCGGGATGTCCAGGAACAATCGCGGGACCGGTGTCTCCTCCTTTGACCATACTTTGCCTGGTATCGAGACGAAGTTGTACCTGCTGCTGTAATGCACCGTGACAGGACCAGCACCGCTGTTTCAGGATGGGTTGAATCTCTTTCAGATAGTCCACTTCCTGTGCGCCCGCGACAGAGGCGACTGCGACAAAGGCGTTGACGGAAAGTAGCCGGATCATCCATTGCATGACGCTGATTCCAGATTAAGCTGCCGTAGAGCCTTGCTTCCGCTAACAACAGAATGAGGGCGATTCAGAACAACGCTGTGACAGGACGCCCCGTTGTGACCGGTAAAGGTCTGCCCAGGTTGTCTTTAATCAGCGACTCCGCATCGATGCCAAAGGCGTGCAGGATGGTGGCGGCGAAGTCGTCCGGGCTGACGGGATCGCGTGCGACATAAGCCCCTTGTGCGTCGCTCTCACCCCAGATACTCCCACCACGAACGCCCCCTCCTGCAAGAAGCTGTGTGTAACAGTGTGCCCAGTGATCGCGTCCGGCCGTAGCGTTGATCTTGGGCGTTCTGCCGAATTCTCCTGCCACCGCTACGAGTGTCTCGTCCAGAAGTCCCCGATCAGACAGGTCTTCAATCAGGGCCGAAAATGATCGATCAAAGGAGGGAGTGCAGTACTGGTGCGTCAGTTGTTGCCGTCCCGTCAGTTGACCGTCAATTCCACACACGTCGTTGGCGACACCATGGTTGTCCCACAGGTTAAACTGACAGCCTTTGGAATCAAAGAACGTCCAGAAGACGTTGACGAACTGGACCCCTGCTTCGATCAGACGTCGCGCCATCAGCAGGCTTTGTCCGTATTCGTTTCTGCCGTAACGCTCTCGGGTCTGTGTCGATTCGTCGTCGAGCTGCAGGGCCCGGCGAACAGCAGGAGTAACCAGCATGCCGAAAGCCTGTTCGAACATCTCGTCCGCACGCGCCGTATTCCCGGCGGTCAACTTCTGACCGAGGGAACGGGACAGGTCATGACGTGCCATCAGACGTTCACGTGTGATACCGGCTGAAAGCTCCAAATCTCCTAAAGTGAGGGGGGAATCGGAGAGAGAAGCTTTCGTTTCCTTATTGAAAACGAGCGGATCGTAGGGGGAACCGAGGAAGCCCGCAGACTGGCCTTTGTATGCCGGGGATCCCGTGGTGAAGTATCTGGGTAAGACGATCCAGGGCGGAAGGGGACTATTTTGAGGTCGCTGACTTTGAACGATAGCTCCGAGGCCGGGGTGATCTTTTCGGTCGATATAGAACTGCCCGGGGCCAGCAGGGAGTTGACCCAGCAGGGAGTGAACGATCGCTCCGACGTGATCGTTGTCTGTATGTGTCATCGACCTGATCACTGCCAACTTGTCGGCATGACGTGCGACCTGTGGGATGAGTTCCCCAAAGTGCAATCCCGGTACACTCGTCGCAATCGAATCAAACTCTGATCGGACGCCGCTGGGAGCTAAGGGCTTAAGGTCCCAGAGATCCGGCTGTGAGGGCCCACCACAGAGAAAGAGATAGATGCATCCTTTCGCACGGCCGCGGGAAGAATGTGTCTCTGCTTTGGCTTGAGGGAGATGGCCTAATCCGCCCGCGATACCGGTCGAGAGCGCACTCATCTTCAGCAATTGACGTCGTGTCACTTGCCCGGAATTGTGCGTGGGATTCGTGAACAAATGAAGCATCGACCGCCTCGTTGGTTAGCACCTCTGCCCTTGAAAACGCCTGACCCTCAATGTGACTTCCGGGTATTCTCCATTCCGCCAATTCGTAGCTCACCCCCACGAGCAATCTTCTCAATAGGGGTACAGGCCATTGATGCACACTGTTCTACAGGTGCTACTTGTCTGCTTCCTTCTTCTTTTTGACGGCCCGCCGCAAAGGTTGTGCCAGCTTGTCATAGACTCCATCAATTTCACGTGGCTTCCCTGCTTCGGTCCAGCAACGACATGAGGCGGCGACAAATTCCTGTTTCAATATGTGCTGTGACAACGCTTCGCAGGCAACCTCGATATCGCCGAGTTGGAACATGGCATAGAGCGCTGCGTGCATTCCATAGAGTTCCCGGAAATCCGCATGGAACGGGCGATTGCGGTCGACCGTCAGGTACTCACTTGTTGCACCTGCAATCGCAAAGTAGACGCCCAGTGATCCAGCCGGGGAAGCCTTATCGATAATGACCCGGTGGAATAGTGAATCCTGGTGGAACGCGCCGCTGTGATCTTCCCTGTCGCAGCACTCATACATTTCTTCGAGGATATCGCGCCACTGCTTGAAGTCAGCGTCGTCCAGCAGATGGAAACATTGCCGCAGGGCAATGCATTCCAGTTTGGCCCGACATTCGTAAAGCACCTCCGCAACTTCGCGGGTTGGCGGTTCCGCGACGACGGTGCCACAATTCGGTCGGGCGTGAAGTAACCCTTCGAACGTCAACTGCTGCAGCACCTGACGAATCGGGCTGCGGCTGACGCCAAAGCGACTGGCAAGGTGCTCTTCACGCAGAGCGTCACCTGGAACGAAGACCCCCTTGCGAACGTCCGCACGCAATCGAGAAGCAATCTGATCCAGAACGGAAATCACGGGCCGACTCATGTGGTTTATCTTTCCCGGGGCATACCCGTTTGAAATCTACGATATCGAGGAAGTGGTTTGTACACAATCGACAATTGGTTGCAATCCAGGCGTCATTGCCGGACATCCTCATCCAGGAGGACATGTGAAGCTGGCCAGGGTCATCAGGGAGAATCGAACGCATATCGGGGGGAGTGTTACATACGGGCACAAAAAATGACGAACTGCCAGAAGCGATGCGCTCGCAGGCAATCTGTTATTCCGTCGATTCGTCTGAGTGAAGGAGGCCGATAACATTAAGGAATCTTCCATGATTCTCAATCGTTAAGCCGTAACGATTATAGCAGCGGGTTGGGCAGAGAGAGATCCCCTTCCAGTTTCGTCAGGCGGGATCCGTCTCCCGAAAAAGGCCAGCCACTTGGGTCGCTCAATACGTTCGGGCCGTTTGACATCAGTCTGGATGGATTGTATACCGTATCCAAAAAATGCGGGTGCGTGGCTCCTGCATCATCACCAACCTATCCCCCCTTTTCGGGGTGGCAGTTGATGCGGGATGTGTATGCAACGGGTACCAGCGCAACCTCTCGTCTATGAATTCAGTCGGCACTGCCAACCGCGATGTCGCGTCAAGCCGGGTGAGACTTTTTGTGTCGAATCGGAAGACGCTCTCTCTGGTCAAATTCGTTCTGCGGGCGATCGTCGGGACAAGTCTGTCGTTCCTTACAGCAACCCCGTCGCGGGTCCGATTGTCGTTGATGGGGCCGAGAAAGGGGACTATCTGGCCGTCACGATCAAGTCGATCGAACCCCGGGACGGTCAGTGTGCGACTTATACGGGGGCTCCGAAACAACTGGTCGAATGGTTGGGGGCAGAGGTCCCTCATGGAGCCCACGTCAGTCCGATTCGCGATGGGTTCATCCATTGGAAAGAACGAATTCAGATTCCCTACCAGCCGATGCTCGGATGCATCGGAACAGCGCCTGACTGGGGTGTACCCACCACTGGCCCCGCCGGACCCCACGGGGGGAACATGGATCTGGTGGAGGTCTGTCCAGGAAGCACGCTGTTTCTTCCTGTTTCTGTGCCGGGTGGCTACCTGTATCTGGGAGACGCGCACGCCGCGATGGGGCATGGCGAGCTCTCTGCAACCGGTCTTGAGATGGCAGCGTGGTCGACAATTCAGGTCGATCTGCTTCGTGGATCACCGCTCACAGGAATCCGAATCGCGAACCCCGAGTTTCTCATGACGGTTGCCACCCAGAACTCGCCAGAACGGGCGATCGCCGAAGCCTACGCGAGGCTGATTCTCTGGATGGAAGTGGATTATGGCTGGAATCGCTGGGATGCCTATGACCTGCTGACGCATGTGGGACGAATTTCCATCGGCTACTACGGTAGTGGAACGGTGGGGTGTGGTATCAATCGCAAGTATGTCGGTCCCGCAGTTCCTGTGACGAAGAAAGAATGAAGAATCCACAGGATCGACTGGCATTGTGCTGTCCAGACTTCGAATGTCGATCAAATTCGTGACACGCGTTTTCCTTAAATTGCCGTCATTGGTGTTTCCTCGTCCGAGACCGTTGAAACCAGTTCAGGTACGAGAGCGTAATCCCGTGCTCAAACCGTTGGGAGCTTGTGCCGATCACTGACCTCTGCTCGACCATCTCTGATACCTGCCGGAGTGCAACGTGCTGTTTGATACACATACGAATTTGATGTGGTACCCGGATCATTACTCTGAGGAATTTGTCGAATTCGCCTGGGAAGCTAAACGGGCAAAGATGAAGCTCTCATCCGATGTTTACTATGCAGGCGACGATGTCAGTTATAAAAACACGTTCGATTCCCGACCCGAGCAATTACTGGAGGCCACGCGTACCGCCGATAAGGTGATCGTCTTTGGGATCGTCGCCCCTTTTTGTGGCATTCATGCCGACCAGGAACTGATCGCGAAATTCGTCCGCGAGCATTCGGATCGTTTCATCGGCTGGTGTTCCGTCGATCCCAATGACCCTGAGTGTGTTAGCCAACTGGACTACTACGTGAACCAGCTTGGTTTCCGTGGTCTGAAGGTGTCGCCGATCTATCAGAACTGGGACCCGCAAGACCCCCGTCACCTGCCGCTCTTCCGTAAAGCGGAATCGCTTGGCATTCCTGTCAATATTCATCAGGGGACGTCGTTCGTTCGCCCCGGTCCGCTCAAGTATGCCAACCCTGTGCAACTGGAAGATATTGCCATTGCCTGCCCGGATCTGCGAATCGTGATTGCCCACATGGGGCACCCCTGGGAAACCGAGTGCGTTGTCCTGATTCGGAAGCACCCCAATCTCTATGCCAATGTGTCAGCATTACATTACCGACCGCTCCGTCACTACCAGGCCTTCATGACGGCGATTGAATACGGGGTCGAGCATAAACTGATCATAGGATCGGACTTTCCGTCTGCCACATTCTCTCAGGTCATCGCGGGACAATGGAAAGTCAACGATGTCGTCGAGGGAACGAAGTTTCCTCGTGTCTCTGATGAAGTCATTCACAACATCATTTATGAAAACTGGAAACGGTTCCTGCCCGAATACACCTGACGGGATCTGGCCATTAATTACTTGGCAGGAGTTGATAAGGGTGGACACTTCCAATCACCGCAAAACTGTGGGGACAGGTGAATCGGCAGCTCGAATCAATCATCCAGGATGGATTATAAGCCGACGGTGTTTAACCGCACCCGAAACGAAAGAACGATTTTGGACCATCGGTACGCGTATTCGGGAACACTGACAAAGAAGGACTGCATGATGCGAGAAGCTTGTCGTCGACTCTTACTTCTAGGAGTCCTGTTAGGGTCAATGGGACTGGTCGATGCCGCGGAACCGTCAAGCGATCCGAAATATGAGTGGCAGTTAATCACGATGAAGGCGCCGTGGGTGGCGAGGGATGGAGCGGGAATTCTGAGTTACAAGGGGAAACTGTGGCTCTTAGGTGGATGGAATCCGATCGTCGCCGACCGCCCTTTCTTTCCCTTGATCTGCAATAACGAGGTCTGGTCCTCAGAAAACGGCGCCGACTGGACTCTGGTCAAACCCAACACCTTCAAAGACAAATCATTTGATCCGACCAGCGACTGGGAGGGGCGTCACACCGCTGGATATGTCGTCTACAAAGATCGGATGTGGATCGTCGGTGGCGATTGCAATCAGCGCCACTACCAGAACGATGTCTGGTCCTCGCAGGACGGAAAGACGTGGGACTACGTCAATAAAGGGAAGGATGTTCCCTGGGGGCCGAGGGCCCTGCACTACACCGTGGTGCATAAGGACAAGATCTGGGTCATCGGAGGTCAGACGATGCCTGCGTTTGGTGGTGGAGAAGAAAGATTCTACCGCGACGCCTGGACCACGACGGACGGTGTGAACTGGGAGAAAATTGAACCTGAAGAACCCTGCTGGTCCGTTCGAGGGATGATCGGCGGATCGGCCGTGATGAATGGCCGAATCTGGATCCTCGGCGGTGGGACCTACGACACTCCCACCACGCCTCAACGCAAGTACTACAACGATGTCTGGAGTTCTGAGGACGGCGTTCACTGGAAACTGCACACCTCCAAGGCTGCGTGGCACCCTCGTCAGTACCATGATGTCGCTGTCTGGGACGATCGACTCTGGGTGATGGAGGGATATCACGAAAACGGCGGAAATCGTAAAGATGTCTGGTTTTCGAAGGATGGGACCGACTGGACCGAGCTTCCAGATACGCCTTGGAATCCTCGTCACGCCGCCAGTCTGGTGGTGCATGACGGAAACCTCTGGATGATTGCCGGGAACAACATGCAGCCCGATGTCTGGAAGCTGATCAGGAAATAGTCAGCCCCGCAGCGAAGAATAGAGTCTCAGAGTTACGTCGTCCGGTTGGAAACTGGAATGCTAATCGACACGACGTTTGTTTGCTGCACCGCCAGGTTGTCAGCCCTTCGGTCGCGATGAGACCCGGTCGAAACTCATTTATACACTTCATTGCATTGGAAACGCTCGACAATGGACACGCGACGAATGACCCCCGCCTCATTGGCGAACTCTGTGATTGCTGTTCCTCCGTTAGCTCGTGACTCGAATCTGGAACTGAATGTCGCGGAAAATGTCAGGCAGATCCGTCATCTGGAAGCGGGTGGCGTGAGAACATTGCTGTATGGCGGAAACGCCGCTTTAGCGCATGTCTCCCTGCGGGAATATCCTTCGCTACTGAAGATGCTGACCGAATCGGCGGGATCAGACATCACCGTCATACCGTCAGTTGGTCCCACCTTCGGCATGATGATGGATCAAGCTGCCATCCTGAGAGAGTTTTCCTTTCCCACTGCGATGCTGTTGCCAAGTCGCGACGGGACGACACCCGCGGGAATTGCCAGCGGCATGAAGCGATTCGTTGATCGGATTGAACGCCCGGCGGTTCTGTATCTCAAACACGAGGAAATGGTCGATGTCGGGACGGTCGTGCAGATGTTCAAAGACGGTCTGATTTCCTGGATCAAATATGCCATCGTTCGCAAAGACACTCTGAACGATCCTTTTCTGAGTGGATTGATCGATGCGATCGGTCCCACATTGATCGTCAGTGGGATGGGTGAGCAACCGGCTGCCGTGCATTTGCGGCATTTCCACCTCGCTGGCTTCACGTCGGGGTGTGTCTGCATCGCTCCGCGGCTTTCAACGAATATGCTGCGAGCCCTTCAGGCACGGGATGATGAGACTGCTGAGCGGATTCGTCAGCAGTTTGTTCCTTTGGAATCACTGCGAGATTCGATCAACCCGGTGCGGGTACTCCATGACGCCGTGTCGCTTTGTGGTGTCAGTCAAACAGGACCCATTACCCCTTTTCTGTCTCCGACGAAAGAATCTGACCAAGCGGCAATTAAGGGAGCAGCGGAGGAACTCTTGCGACTTAATTCGAATTTGTGATCAACATAGGACCATCTGCAGCGAAGCTGGTGTAACGATTTCGTACTGTTCTCGCTGGGAACAGCAAAGTCTGAACTGAGGGAACTGGTGTGCTGATTGGCTATGTCAGTGACGAACGATACGTAGCACTTGCCGACGTACTGCTGGAGTTTCAGTCGGGAGGACAGACACGGGACATTGTTCGATCGACTCCCCGAGGAGCGGTCGTAGCGAATCTGGAGCCAGGTGAATACGTCGTTACTCTCGTCAAAGAGGGTTACGGCTCAAAGCATTCTCGCATGACTGTTGATTCCCGCCGCCCACATCACTTTCGCCTGTTATCGGACGGGATCCTGGGTTATGTCTGGCCCCGATCCGTCCAGACGGGGGGGCGATCGGAGTTCCGCGTGCATGCTACCGAGCCTTACCGGCTGAGCCTGTGGCGGTACGGTTGGAAACGAGAATTCGTCAAACTCCTCGGCTGGTTCGATGAACATGGCCCTCGTGCGGTCATGCAGATTCTGCCCGACGGAGATTTCACCCAGACCGGGGTTGGGTGGAACCGTGTTGGCTATGGAAATAACGCTCATCACACCCAGTTTGTGGTTGGACCGGAAAAATCAGGGCTCTACTACCTGCACGCCAAAGGGGAACGCACGGGGGAGTTCTTCTCGTTTCCGTGGGTCGTTGCGCCAGCTCAACTGACAGCCCCGATTGCCATTCTGGCATCGACCAATACCTGGCTTGCCTATAACAACTTTGGTGGCCGCAGCAATTACATCAACGCTCATCAGCTCCCGGACGCGCCAGTCGTCAACGCGCGGCAGGACCTGATCCGTTACACGCATGCGGGCTCGTTCAACGTTTGGGGCTTTCAGGACCACGAGTATCTTCCTCTTTCCTTCGAGCGGCCTGAAATCGGGAATGTTGTTCGCGAACACGAAGAAGTGACAGACCCGATCGAAGGACGCCTGACTTGCGGGATGGCACCCGCAGAGTGGCGTCTGCTGGGATGGATGGAGCGGGAAGGATTCGAATACGACTACTATTCAGAATGGCAACTCCACAATGGAGATCTCGATCTGGACTCGTACAAAATCCTGATGATCAGCGTTCATCCGGAATACTGGTCAAAGCAGATGTACCAAAAGGTCAAGGACTGGGTCTGGAATCGGGGTGGAAAGCTCATTTATCTGGGTGGTAATGGCCTGAACTGTGAGGTCGAGTTTCTGGGAGAAGACCGGCTTCGGTTTAAAACCTATCTCGCCCCCAGTACCGGGGGAGCACTGGGAATGCCCGACCCTGCGAATCCGGAGATTTATCTGGATAGCAGGATGCATCGTACAGTAGAGTCAGAGGCGAACCTGCTCGGAGTTGTCTGCACCGATACAGGAATTATGACGGCAGCTCCTTATCAAGTGGTGCGGGACGACCATTGGGTTTTCGCCGGAACAGGACTGAAGAACGGAGATCTGTTCGGTGAGAAAAGTCTGCAGGAACGAATTCCCGGTGGTGCGTCCGGCCATGAGACCGACAAGATGAGTCCACATTCCCCACCGGGGACAGTATTACTGGCGAAGGGGATCAACTGCGACGACGGGGGTGCCGAAATCGTATGCTATGAAACAAAGAGCGGAGGGGCCGTCTTCTCGGCCGGGTCGATCACTTATGTTCCTTGTCTGCTTGTCGACGATGCAATTTCACGGATTACGTCCAACGTGATTACGCGATTCCTGACCATGCCGGATTTCGTGTCAGGCCAATGAGTTGGAGAGAGGAGTGATCCCGATGCTGAATCAATGCTGTGGCCCACATCGCCGCAGGGAGTTCCTGCAAGTCGGTGCGTTAGCTCTCGGTGGCCTGTCATTGTCGGATGTGCTTGCGGCCCGCGCTGCGACAGGGCGGTCGTCTGAACAGACTTCGGTCATCATGTTGTATCTGCATGGCGGTCCGTCACAGCTGGAAACGTACGATCTCAAACCGGAGGCTCCCTCGACATATCGCAGTCTGTTCGGGTCCATCCCGACTAACGTCCCGGGCATTGACATCTGTGAGCACTTCCCGCTTCAGGCGAAGATCGCGGATAAATTTTCTCTCATTCGCTCGCTGCATCATGACATCGGCATTCACAGCGACGGCGGGATCATTGTTCTGACGGGGAAGCGTCCCAGCCGACTCGATCCGACGTCGCAGTCGAAGAGCGAGCATCCAGATTTTGGATCCATAGCCAGTAAAGTGCGGGGAATGACTCATAATTCTCTGCCCCCCTACGTGACGCTTCCGATGAAGCCATACATGACGCGTCCAACTTACCTGGGTGTTCATCATGGGCCGTTCGAGGTCGGCGATCCATCGTTACCGAACTTTGCACCACCTCATTTGAAGCTCGCGGCGGGATTAGCAGGACAGGGATTGGAAGATCGCAAGACCCTGTTGCGGCAGCTCGATCGTTTGCGGGGTAATCTGGATCAAAGCGGAAGTCTTGAGGGGACCGATCAGTTCCGAAATCTGGCTTTCCAAATGCTGACGGCGCCGGAAGTGGCCGACGCCTTCGACATCCAGCGGGAAGACCCGGTGCTGAGAGACAGATACGGCCGAAATCTGTGGGGACAAGGCTGCCTGCTCGCCCGTCGTCTGGCTGAAGCGGGCACTGCGGTCGTGAATCTCTATATCGATACGCCGCAAACGGGTCCTGACTACACGAACTGGGATGATCACAGCGGAAACGCAGGACGCCCGGGGCACTTCGCAGGGTATATGCGCACCCGGTTACCCTATCTCGATCAGGCTCTGTCCGCTTTGATTGAGGATATCTTTCAGCGGGGTGTGGATCGCAAGATCATGGTCGTCGTTGTGGGTGAGTTTGGGCGAACACCGCGTATCGCAACAAACTCGCTCGGCACGGGACGGGATCACTGGCCGGACGCCTACAGCGCCCTTATTTCCGGGGGTGGGCTGCAGATGGGTAAGGTGGTCGGAGCGACCAACTCGAAGGCCGAGTTTCCCACAGAATGCCCGCTGACGCCATTCGATCTGCTGGCCACCATCTACCGTCACCTGGGGATTGATCCGCAGGTCTCATTCCCGGACATGGCAGGACGTCCGATTCCCATCCTCGGGGAGGGACACCCGATTCGGGAGTTGATCTGAATCGAGAAAAGAACAATTCTGCGGTAGATGCAAATGTGGTGACCGAGTGCGCGATTTCTCGCGAAGAGCTTCTTCGTAGGTGAAAGACAGACATGTGACTCTTCGATTGCTGTCGATGGCGGCTGGTGGTCATGGTTTGTGAAATGTGGATAGCTCATCCAGGGAAAAGCGATGACTGAATGCAGACTGCTTGAGGAACTCACTCGAACGGAATCCCGGACGGCCGCCGAGAAGACGCTCGTGGTCTGGCCCGTCGGGGCAATCGAGCAGCACGGACCCCATCTTCCCGTTGGTACAGATACGTTCACCATCGAATTTCTGACCCGCCAAGCGGCCGAGAAAGCCTCTTCCGAGATCTCTGTCCATGTCGCCCCGACACTTCCGTTTGGGTCGTCTCACCATCACCTTCCTTTCGGCGGGACAATGTCGCTGACCACCCAGACATATTACCGGATGGTCTATGAATTAGCCGAATCACTGATCGTCTGCGGGTACCGGAAGATTTTCGTCCTGAATGGTCATGGTGGCAATCACGAACTTGTGCAACTGGTGGCGCGGGATCTGGCTCTCAATTATCCCGTAAGCATGGCCGCGGCCTCGTACTGGACGATCGCGTGGGACGCGCTGGTCGAGTTGAACGCGCATAATGACTGTCGCTTACCGGGGCACGCGGGCAAATTCGAGACGTCCCTCATGATGGCATTACGACCGGATCTAGTTCACGAACCACGTCCGCATCGAGACCACACGGGCTCAACGGATCCCCGAGGCTTCGTCCGACCTTATCGTGCAGAACACCACGGAACCTGGCAGGCAATCGACGGTTTTACCGATAGCCCTGATCGGGGAACGTCAGAATTGGGTCGAAGCTGGTTGGATGCTACGGTCGACACCCTAGCAAAAGCGATGGTTGAGTTTGATAGCCAGGCAACTGTGTGAAAGGTCGGAATTGAAGATCGCCAATATCAGAACGCAGCCCGTGCGGATCGGCGTTGACCGTCGAGTTGGGCTGGTACAGAACACAAAGGGATTTCGATTTACCTCTCATATCCTGATGATGTTTGTGGAGACTGACACCGGACTTGTGGGAATCGGTGAAGTCACGGGATCACCCGACTGGAGCGGCGAAACGTGCCTGGGGGCGAAAGCGCTGCTGGAACAGCATCTCATCCCCAAGTTGATTGGTGAAGATCCACGACGAATTCGCCACTGCATGGACAGGTTATCCAAAACATTTGCCAATCCCTTCGCCAAGGCAGGGATCGAAATGGCACTATTCGATCTCCTTGGAAAATCACTGAATGCACCCGTCTACCAACTCCTGGGTGGGGCCGTTCGCAGTGCTAATCTACCACTGCGCTTCCCCATTATGCCGGTGGGACCGGAAGAGTCCGCTCTTGTCGGCAAGCGAATGGTTTCAGAAGGGTTCGGGACATTAAAGCTCAAAGTGGGCCACGATCCACTGGAGTATGACCTCGAACGGGTGCGTCAGGTGCGGGAGGCGGTTGGTCCAAAGATTCGACTGACAGTCGATGCGAATGGAGGCTGGAGCGTGAACGAGGCGATTCGCGCGGCGCCTCTGCTGGAAGAATATGGAGTGGTCTTTATCGAGCAACCCGTCCATCGGCTCGATCTTGATGGACTGGCTCGCGTTCGCCAGCACGTTCGTCTCCCTGTTATGGCTGATGAGTCCGTTTTCACGATTCAGGATGCCATCGCCTGTATTCAGAAGGGGGCGGCTGACATTATCAGCGTTTACCCGGGAAAGAACGGCGGACTACTCAATACATTGGCGATCGCCGCATTAGCGGAAGCGGCTGGAGTACACTGTGCGATCGGCAGTAATCTGGAATGGGATGTCGGTTCGGCGGCGATGATTCATGCGTGTATGGCGATTCCGAATATCTGTGTCGAACGCTACGCGGCAGACATCATCGGTCCTGTCTTCCACATAGAACATGCTTGTGAAACGTCCCAGTTGGGCGAACCGGGTTTCGCACGCGCTTCGGCAGACCCCGGCCTCGGCGTGACGTTGAATTCTGAGCGATTATCGCAGGTTTCGAAGGATCAATATGAGAGCCAGCGATGAAGGCCTCTCTCACCGTGCAGTCGACAGACGACTGTCCATCGACTGCTGAGAGTCGCGTCTGACGTACCGTCATGCTTCGGGTGATGATGGTGAGCAAGCAGGAGTACAGACAATTGTCGGAATCAGATCGGCGTGACCCGGATCGGCATCCCTTCCAGCTCATTCCCCACAGTCACCGTATTGATGAGCGGTTCAGAGAACCCGGGCGCTGAGATCTCGATGCGGTCACCCGCTTCATACTTCCAGGTACGGGTACCGAAACTCAGTTTACTGGTTCCAAAAAAATGAAGGTGAATGTCGCCAGGATGCCGGTGCTGCGCGTACTTAAAGTGATGATCCTCGATGTTCTGGAGTGAATGGCACATGTGCTCTTCACCAGACAGCAATTCTCCGCTGTCGTAGATTTGCAGACCCTCTCGAGTTACCGAGCAGCGCAGTCGGATGTCAGAAAAGTCTTCAGTGACCTGAATGGACGGGCCGATGGCGCAAACGCGGAGTTTGGAAGGAGCAAGATACAGGTAGTTGATCTTTTCCGTGGCGTGATCCGACCATTCATTACCGAGAGCAAATCCGATTCGACGTGGCTGCCCGGCAGGGTCAACGATGTAACAGCCGACGATCTCGGGCTCTTCTCCCCCATCCAGTGCATAAGCAGGAAGATCGAGTTCTGCCAGGGGGCCACGCAAATTGTGGCCGTTCCCCTTGTAGAACCACTCGGGTGAAACCCCTCGCTGATCCCCTTGCGGACGACCTCCCTGCAGTCCCATGGCGAACATTCGGGCCGAGTCGGTCTGAGGTTCGGTTGTGGCCGCACCACCATGCATCTGGTTTCGTGACTGAACACTTCCCAAGTGAGATAGCCCTGTTCCACTGATCAGCAGGCGAGTTGGTTCGGGGTGGTCAATCGGCGCAATCAGGTACGGATCAGGACCACCGGGAATCGCTTTCAGTAGATTTGCATAGGCATAAGTGTCGGGCTGATTTCCCGTCGTGAGTTTTTGCACAACGTCGCCCAGACGGAGATTCTGGGTTATCGCCTGTTGGATCAGGTCATACACAGTCCGACAGTCGGCAGCGACGGACGTCAGGTCGATGACACCACCCTCACGAACGTACCCGACGCGTCGACCGTTATTGGGAATAACGAACTGGACAAGCTGCATGTTGATCTCATGAAACAATGAACAAGAGCGGCCTCGACTTGGGCCTGCTGTCAGTCTGATCAGAAGTGCGTTCGTGAGACATGGATGCCGTGCATACGCTTCGGTCACCCCACGTAAACGGCGCGATTCATCCGATTCTGTATCGTCCGTGGCAGTTGTTGATTCCGCGGATCTGGTCCAGCTGCTTTCACTCTTCAATGAATCGCCGGATGACATTTTCCGTAATCTGCGAGATATGTTCATCGACGGGAAGGCTGCTCACCCACGAGATTGACCCCACCGAGAAGACGCTTCCACCATTGGAAGTCTCGAAATTGACCATTTCGGCCCCTCCGTCATCGGGGTTAAGTCCTTTGGCCAGCAACCTGGAATTGGCTGGAGAACTCGCCGAAATCTTATCGGTCTCGTGCCCCGAGGCTCCGCCGGGGCAGCGCATATGCAGTGACCTGGTGCCGAACAAGTCACCATTATTCAAACCGGTGTCATCAAACGCCCAGTGATTATTATCGATGACCTCGTAGGGGGCTCCCGTCATGATCCCGGTGGGCGTGAAGACAACTCCGAGAAGACTTGCCTCGGATTCATGTCGAAGAGCCAGCCGGCTTTCACCCCCCACACCGTCAACATCGAGTCCTGTAATCTCGCCATTATGTACGACCATGGCTGACCCCTGCAGAGTCACTTCGCAGTTCAGTCCGTTGCCGCCGAGATAGATTAAACGGCCACCTTCTTCGAAGACCCATTTCTTGACACGGTCATACATCTTTCGTGTCCAGTACTCTGGATGAACGGCTGTGATGAGTGCTCGATAAGCCTGCAGATCGAGGGTTTCGTCATCGAGCTGAGTTTCGCCGTAAAAGTCGTAGGCCAGCCCTTGCCGTTCCAGCCAGCCCAGCAATCGCCATTCGGCTGGAGCAAGATGGCACGCTTGGCGGCCATGAATAGGGTCCGTGATCTGAGTATCAAAGTCGATGTGGTTGAACGGCTCGGGCCGGTCAAACGACAGTGGCGCATAGGATGGCCAGTTCCATGTGAGGAACCGCGGATCGCAGTAACGAACCAGATCGTAACGCGAATTGACCGTCGGTGTCGGGGGTAGCTTATCTGCATTAATATAATTGCTGCGGCCACCGAAACTGTTATAGGAGTTCCAGGTAAGATTGCTTCCAAGGACTGCCAGGGGGGCGACTGGAGTACGAGGCGCCACAATCCACGGAAACGAGAACTTCAGTCCAGAAGCTGTCTGCGCACGAAAATAGTAGAGCCCGGATAACTCCGGCGCCTCGACATACTGTTTGTGAGCTTCATTTGTATAGCCTACACTGTTCCATTTGACTCCGGTCTGTGTGTAGTCACCATCCGGCGTGACCTGCATTGTGGCACGGGGCCCATGTTCATCGTGCCAGCCGAGGCTCTTGACGAGTTCGGGCTTCCAGCCGTATCGCCAGAGTTCGAGCTGATAGGGTTCGACGGAGTGGACTCGAAACTCGCTGGATTCGCCGCTTCTCACCCACTTTGGCCATGCATACCCGCTCAATCCATCGCTCAGCAGGCGGAACTGATGCGGGGCCGGAAGTGGAACGCTCACCTGGCTGCGCTTCGCACCGTATCCTGGCTTCTGAAGTGTGACCGTATACTTGCCCGCCGGGATGTCCAAATGGACCGAACCGGTGGCTCTGGAACGGGTTTCCCAAGACGAACCGTCTTCGTTGACGAATTCTAACACAACGTCGGCGAGCGCTACATAGCGTTCGTCACTCACGTAGCCAATCAGCATGTTTCGGGCTCACAAAATCTGCATGGAGGAGTAGTGAACGAGATTACGGCGATCCGAAGTTGCGGGTTCCGCAGGTCAGAATCGCAGTTGTGTTCCTTGATGCATGGAGAGCTTAAGGTAACAATAACGATCTTGTTTATGCCAGCGACGAATCATGTCTTTTTCCAAGCGGCTTCCCATCTGCTCGGCCACTCTTTCAAGGTTCAGCTCATGTCGGATGTTGTCACGGAAGCAACGGTTCCCGAAGTTGTGGACTCGGCCCCTGCGACAGGTACGAGATTTGTCGTTTTAGCCGTGCTGTGTCTGTTGTCAGGTGTGCTGTATCTTGATCGTATCTGCATTTCGCAGGCACTCCCCTCTATTCAACAGGACTTGGAGCTTTCGAACGAACAAACGAGCTATGTCCTGATGGCCTTCACTTTGGCCTATGGCCTGTTCGAGGTTCCGACGGGACGATGGGGCGACGTACTGGGGGGGCGTCGCGTGCTGACCCGGATCTCGTTGTGGTGGTCTGCGTTTACGGCTCTCACAGGGGCGTGCACACACCTGTGGATGATGGTCGTCGTACGGTTTTTATTCGGGGCGGGAGAAGCGGGAGCCTTTCCCAACGTCGCCCGGGTCATGTCGCGCTGGTTTCCGGATGAAGAACGGGGACGAGCTCAAGGATTTCTGTTAGCAGCATCGCAAATTGGTGGAGCATTAGCTCCTTTTCTAGCAGCAATTCTCATCAGTCAGTTTGGTTGGAGATGGACGTTCGTCCTGTTCGGGGCCGTCGGGGTGGTCTGGGCGGTCGGCTTCTGGTTGTGGTTTCGTGATGATCCGGCAAAGCATTGGGGAGTGAACGCGGCAGAGGTCGAACTGATTGGCAGAAGAGCGACCTCCCAGAATGTCCATACTGCGATCCCCTGGGAACTCGTTGCGAAAAATCCAAGCATCTGGTTCTTAAGTCTCATTATGGTCTTCGGCACATTTAACAGTTACATTTATTTTTCATGGTTCCCGACCTATCTGGTCAAAGGCCGGGGCGTCGATCAAATTCAGGCTGGCTGGATGGCTTCGACGGTCCTTGCTTCTTCGGCAGTGGGAACGTTCTTCGGCGGTATTATTCTCGATCGTCTCCTGGGGGCCGGCCACCAGGGACGTCAGCGAATCTTTGCAGGGACCGCATTCTTCGCTGCCGCCGTCTGTCTCAGCTTCGCTTTAATGAGTCGCGAGCCCTGGCTCGCTGCGACCTGTTGTTCGCTTTCCTGCTTTCTGACCCAGTCGACTCAACCTCTCTGGTGGTCCTGTGCAATCGGCATCAGCGGCAGACACGTGGGAGCACTGTTCGGATTAATGAATTCTGCAGGAGTCTTTGGAGGACTGAGTTCTCAGTACCTGGTTGGTAGTATCGCGGACTGGCTGGGAAAGCACGGCTATACGGGGCGCGTTCAATGGGATCCCATCTTCTATATTGATATTGGTGTGCTGATCGTAGCGGGGTTGCTCTGGGCAAATTTCAGGTTCGTCCCCGTAGAACCCCCAGAAGAAATCGGAGAACTCGCGAATGCCACTCATTGACGTCCATAGCCACTTCTGGCGCTATCCCGATCACTTTCAGGATGATTTTCGCCAGCAGGCAAAACGTGCCAAAGCCGGGGTCGAAATGGATTTGACCGTGCGCTTTGAAGACTATCAGCGCCAGTCCGTGCCCGGCGTGAGATCCATCGTTTTTGGAGGCAAGGCACAGTTGTCAGGCCTCTGGGTCGATGATCGGGATATTCACGATTATGTCGCGGCTCACCCTGAACAGTTGATTGGCTTCCTTTCGCTTGATCCGAATCAGCCAGGCTGGGAGAAGGAGATGCATTTTGGACATCAGGAACTTGGCCTGCGAGGGATCAAGCTGATGCCGATGTATGCCGGTTTCCTGCCTCAGGACGAACGACTCGATCCACTCTGGAAATACGCTGAGAAACACCGCCTGCCCGTTCTGCTCCATACCGGCACGACGTTTATCTCACAGGCGCCGATCGAATGCACTCTCCCTCGACATCTCGATCCCGTTGCCACGAAGTATCCTGAAGTCCGCATGATTCTGGCTCACCTGGGGCACCCTTACGAGGGAGAATGTATTGCAGTGATTCGTAAGCATCCTCACTTGTACGCGGATATTTCCGCTCTTCACTACCGTCCTTTCCAGTTCTACCACAGCCTGATGCTCGTGCAGGAATACGGGGTCTGGGACAAGTTGTTGTTTGGCACCGACTATCCTTTCACTACTGTTAAGGCGACTCTTGACGGCCTCCGCAACCTCAACAAGATGCTGGAGGGGACTGCCCTGCCCCGTCTGAACGAGGCAGCGATTGAGCGACTCATCGACCGGGATAGCCTGCCGTTGCTGGGACTGAACTAAGGCAGCGACGGACAGCATTCAGAGCGGATACGAGAATGACCCGTATCTGGTCTGAGTGCCATGCGCTAGTGACAGCGTCATCCCGGTCGAGCGCTTGTTTTGCGGCGCAGGCTCGGTCTTAGCTGAAAATTGCGATGTCTTAAAGCCGAGACTTCCAATCCGTCGAAGATCGTGGGACCGGCGAGCACCGCCTGCCAGTCCCATCGTCTATTTGGCGACTTAATTCGTTGGCCGATATCCGTTCGCCCATCGAGAAATCCGCCTTCAACCGACGCGCCACTTCTGGAGTTGTTTCTCATCCAGCGTCACGCCGAGGCCAGGACCCATAGGACAAACCGCAGCGGGAGGACCGAGTTCCAACGGTTCGGTCAAGAGATCGGCCTGATGGTAAATAGGACCGACAAGGTCGGCGGGGTACGTTTCGCTTTCGATCGTCGGCAATGCGGCGGCCAAGTGAAGCATTGCTGCCGTTGCGATCCCCAGTTCCAGGTTACTGCCAATCGCGCAAGAGATCCCGGCGGCCTTGGCGACATTGACGATTTCGACAGTTCCGGCAATCCCCCCATGCTTTCCAGGATAAACACTCAGGATATCTGCTCCGCCTGCCGCGCAGACATTCCAGGCATCCGTCAGCGTAAACACGCTTTCATCCGCCATAATCGGCATGGGGACCGAAGCACGCAGCGCCCCCATCGCAGCAGGGTCGTTCGGCGGAATCGGTTGTTCCGCGAGCAGGATATTGAGGTCAGCCATCCGCTGCAGTGTGTGGCGGGCGGTCGTGATGTTCCAGCCGCAGTTGGAATCAATCGTGATGGGAATATTGGGCCCGGCAACTTCCCGCACAGCCCGAACCCGAGCGATATCATCTTCTGCGTTGATGCCGGTCTTTACCTTCAGGCAGGTGACACCCATATTCAGAAAGCGTTCTGCAAGCTGAACCGCGGTCGGAATGTCGAGAGCTCCGATCACTAACTTGATCCGCATCTTCTCGCGAACGGGTCCCCCCAGGAGCTGGCAGATCGGCATATTCGCCGCTTTTCCGGCGATATCCCAGAGTGCCATTTCGATGGCGGCTTTGGTAAAGGGATTCAGTTTGACGACGCGATCCATGCGATGCCGAAGTCGCGTAATATCGAGTGGATTTTGTCCGATCACTGCCGGCGCCAGTAGCTGCTCGATCACGCTGATACAGGTGGCACTCGTCTCACCTGTCCAGCGCGGCGCTACGGTCGCTTCCCCCAATCCCACTAACCCCTCGTCGGTGTGCACACGAACGATGACATAGTTGGAAACCGCGTGCACGCCGTGAGCGGTCTTCGTTGAAAACCCTTCTTTGAGGGGAATCTCGACGGGAATCGTTTCGATGCGTTCGATTTTCATAGAGACCTTCAGTTAATCAAGTGCCCGACGCGGATCTCAAGGACCGGACCCGTAATCATAGCCTGCAACAGACTCACATGTTTCCTCGACCAAGCTAACCTCTATAGCCACTTTGCAGACCATTTTCTACGTCCGCCGGTCAGGATCATCAGGCTGTTAAAACTGCAGGTCAACCGGACCCGATGGAAGTCGTCGTAAAATATCGGAAGTCCGCAGAAAACGTTCTTTGAACGCACGCGGTCGGACGGATCCGTAGGGCCCTCAAGAAATCCCCGCGTTTCGTTCCGACATACCGATCGGGATAGGGGACAGATTACGCGAAGCTCGTCAGCGACTATCGCCAGAGGCCGCCGCGTTGGAAAGCGGCGTCATATTAGTACCGCGGCCTTGGGAGACATCGATTGCTGAGAGAGGTGCGATCGCCAGATGACACAGCGCCTAGTACAAGTGCCTCACACCGGACGTAGCGGGTTGCGCTGCTCGCAGGCCTCAAAAATCAACGGGGCCGCGCGGAGCTGTTTAATCAACAGCTCCGCGGCCACCTGCTTCATCACGCTCACTCTGACTTCAGAGATACCTACATTCATGTGCAGAGGTCTACTTCGACCCATCAGGAGGTTGCGGATCGGCACCGGGAACGAACCCCGAGTCTTTGCCACCTCGTGCGATCCCCTTTCCAGTCGCAATACGCTCACCCCGGTCAACGGCGGGAACATCTTCCACGGAATCGGGCTCACGCTCGGTGGTACGCTCGGGTTTTTGTTTCGGGGTCTGTTTGGTATCGGACTGCGTCGGAGTCGGATTGGTCATCGGAAGTCCTCTCTCTTGATTGATTAAACGGAATCCCAACGCACACCGCATTCAGGGTGCCGTAATGGGCTTCTTCCCTTCCGCAGCTTCTGTCGGTTTCTCATCCGTCCGCCCACGCGCTGAGTTATCTTTTGCGTTCTGACTAGACTGACCCGGTTGTTGCGGTGGGGAACAACAGTCATTACCGGGCAGGTTCCGAGGATCAACCATCGCTTTCCCTTCTCGTGGTGGCTCTTGTTGAGTACTCACTTTTTATTCCTTTCCAACATGGTTTGTGCCGCAATCCGGCAAAACGACAGTGAACGTCGTGGCGACACGTACTTCAGACAGCCGACGTTGTCGCGCCCGCTTCGACCTGGCGGCGGTGTTCAATGATGGCCCGTGCCGTGTCTGCTCGATCACCCGCAGTGACGGTCACGACCACTTTGCCGGCCTGGAACTCATCCTCTACCATCTGGGCATCTTCGTTTGTGAAGCCGAGCCCGATCAGTGCTCCCAGGAGTCCTCCTGATCCCGCACCGACGGCCGCACTGGAGAGAACGGCCGTCAGGGTTCCACCGACGAGAGCCGGGCCGATTCCAGGGAGGATTCCTCCCAGAATCGCCAGCCCCCAGAGGGCTCCTGCACCCAGTCCCGTTGCGGCACCGGCGGCCGCAGTCTTGGCTGCATCATCGGTAAAGGTCGTCGTAGATTCTTCCGAGGGGGCTGCAAAGCCAAGATGCGCTTCGGTGAAACCCCCACGCTTCAGATCGTTAATGGCATCCTGTGCAGCCTCGAGTGTATCGAAGACGCCGACAACCGACTCGTTAGCCTGGACGATTGGATTCATTGTCTCTCTCCTCTGTGCAGCCCGCTCGATGGGAGTATTTTTCCTGGGGTCGGAAGAGTCGCAATTGTCGTACCGATGAGCTAACTCAGTGCCGCAGTGTGGAGATCCCTTCTGCTCGCACGATGTTCAGGTTCGAAACTGATTCGTAACAGACCAGAGAGGCATGAGGGACAGCATCGGGACCATTGCTCCCTTCGGTCGCGGTTCCTGCGCTCATTTGAATGCGACAACAGGATCCCCGACGCCGAAATCGAGCGCAATCCAGCCGCGTCCCGGTGGGGGCCACGCTGTCAGGTGGCAGCGTGGGGATGCGGAACGGTAACGGCGATGACTTGCGAGCGGGGTCTAACTTACATCGGTCATTTCGCGGGACCCCACACCGTCGATTGATTGCCGTTCGACTGTTCGAAGTTGTAGACTGAATCGAAACACATCTCTCCATTTGACCTGTCTGTATTTGTAGACACTCGTCCGCTTTCCTTGCGGACAGTGATGAGATCCGTCGATTGCGTATCGCCTGTTGGCTCGAAAGGTGGCCGGAATGGTTTCACGTCCGCAAGCAGCATCTCGCCGGCAATTTCTCGGGGCCGTCGCCTCTTCAGTCGCTCTCGGTACCGTCACCCGGTCTGTGGGCGCGCTGGACCGGTTGGGTGTGAACGAAGAAATTCGCGTCGGGGCCATCGGCGTTGGTGGACGAGCCTCCCTCCTGCTGCAGCAGCTACCCGAGTCTGCGAAGATCGTGGCGCTGTGTGACTGCAATCGGGCGCGGGCCGAGAAGTTTAAAGAAAAACAGAATGGGGCCTGGCCCGTCTATCAGGATTATCAGCGACTCCTCGATCGAAAAGATATTGACGCTGTGATTGTCGCGACAGGCGAATTTCAACGAGTCCTGCCGTGCATTCATGCCTGTCAGGCGGGGAAGGACGTCTACGCCGAAAAGCCTTTGACGCTTTATGTCAGCGAAGGTCGGGCCCTGGTGAACGCGGTCCGCAAAACGGAACGTGTCCTGCAGGTCGGTTCGCAGCAGCGGTCGATGGCGATGAATCGGATCGCATGGGAGTTTATCCGGAGTGGTGGACTCGGAAAAATCCTGAAAGTGCAGGCCATTAACTATGGCGGACCGGAAGGCTCGCCCGCAAAAACACCTGACGCGGTCGACGTTCCCGAGGGACTCGACTGGAACATGTGGCTCAATCAGGCGGAATCGCGCCCCTTTAATCCCGAGTGGATGTCGTGGATGCGCTGGCGTGACTTTGCCGGCGGAGAAATGACCAACTGGGGTGCTCACGGAGTCGACCAGATTCAATGGGCGCTGGGGATGGATAACACTGGTCCGGTTGAACTGAAACCCTTATCAGAAGGTCCCAACGGGCAAGTCTTCATGAAGTACGCCAACGGGATCGAGGTTCACTTCGTGATCGAGCCCGGTCGAGGGCCTATGGGTGGGGCAATCTTTATCGGCGAAAAAGGAAAGCTGGAGATCAATCGAAACAAGTTCGCGTCCAATCCCCCGGAGATCGCCGAGAATCTGAAGAAGATGGTCGACGTCGACGAGGAAGAACGGAAATGGAGTGACAATCTTGCCCTCTGGCAGGCACGGTGGCATATGCAGGACTGGCTCGATTGTATTCGTTCTCGAAAGAGACCCGTTGCCGATGTCGAAATCGGCCACCGGTCTGTCACTGTCTGTCATCTGGCGAACATCACTCGTGCGGCTGGACGTCCCCTCCGCTGGGACCCCGTCAAGGAACAGTTCGCGGACGACAAGTCCGCGAACGAGTACCTGACTCGTGCTCGCCGCAAGGGATTTGAATTACCGACTCTTTAGTCGACTTACTGCTTGGCCTTGAGGAATGCGATCAGGTCGGCCAGTTGTTGTCTGGTCAACTGAGTCTCCAGACCTGCGGGCATAATCGACATCGTACTTGGACGGATTTCTTCCACGTCCGACTTGAGGATGCGGACCTTTTCCCGGGCTCCGGTCGCCAGTGTGATTTCTTCAGGCGTTTCAGCACGGATCAGACCATTGAATTGTTTTCCGTCCAAAGTGACGATCAGTACCGGCTCGTAGCTTCGCACAAAGCTGACGCTCGGGAAGACGATTGCTTCCAGTAGATCCCGCTCGGTCCGAATCTTGCCGATTCGCGACAGGTCCGGGCCGATATCCCCACCCTTGTAGCCCATGGCGTGACAGGCCGAACAGGCCGCTTTCTCACTGTTGAAGACAAGCTGACCTCGGCGGATGTCCCCTCCAGTCAGGGACTGGGCTAACTCGTTGAGCTTTTCCTGCTGGCGGCCTGCTTCGACGTTGATCGCGGCGTAAAGTTCTTCGGCGCGGGTTTGCACGGATGAAGGAAACTTAGCTAAGCGGGCCTTCACCGTATCCACGCGTAGACTGGTCAGCACGGGAGAGTTCTTCAGTGAATCAACCAGTTTCAGCCCGACAGCTTCGTCGGAACAATGTTCGAAGGCGCCGAGCAATCGATTCAATTCCAACGGCCCGACTTCAGGAATGGATTCAGCCAGCAGGCTCAGCGGATCGGCGTCGAGTTTTGACCGGACAAGCGCGTCGACGGCGGCCGAGCGTGTGCTGACGCTGACCAGTTCCCCCAGGTTGTTCGCCAGCAATTGCAAGTGTTCGGTTTTCGGCTGGGAGAGCCCCTCGGGAATTGCAGCCAGCGCCTCGACACGAACACCGTCAGGGAACGATGTCTGACTGGCGACTTCCAGCAGCGCGAGCGTAAGTGGTTCGTGGGCCGATTTCACGGGAATCGCCCGCAGGGCGCCGATCGCGGCAGGAACCAGGACCGGATTCCCTTCGGCGACGGTTAGCGTCAGTCCTTCGAGCCAACTTGCAGGAAGTTCTTTCAGCCCACTGCTGCGCATCGCGTCTAAAGCAACGCGCCGGGCTTCAAGTGGATTGCTTTCGCCGGGACGGATCTGATCGGCAAGCAGTTGTTGAATCGCCCCGTTTCCTGCGAACTGTGCCAGTTGTTCGACGAGTTCCCGACGCTGGTCGTCGGTCAGATTGCGTTCCGCAATCCGCTGCTGCAGGTACTCGGCCAGTGAATCACCCCACTCTGAGTGCCGTCCGACCAGCCAATGAGCGGTTTCTCGCAAGTTCGGTTCGTTTGAAGTCAGCCACGGGATGACCGATTTCGGTTCCACGTGTCCACCCGGCATCTGATCATTGGCGATCATGGCGATCGACTGCATCAGGGGCGAGACCCGCTCTTTCGGCACCACGGAGAGATTGACCGGCTTCCCAATTTCGATCAGGGCGTACGTGACGGAGTGCTGCAGCTCACGATCGATTTCTGAGCCGGTCACCGCACCCAGCAGGTCGGCTGCAGCCGTATCATCGCCGATACGACCGATCGCTTCGGCGGCGGCTCGTCGAATCGCATGCGATTTGTCGGTCAGGGATTTCTTCAATGTGGCGGAAGCGGATGTGTCTTTCCAGAGACTGATGGAATGGAGGGCTGCCAGCCGCACGTCGAGGTTGGGATCGCTGACAGCAGTCTGAACCGCAGTTCGTGCCGAGGGATCGTCGATGCGGGTGAGGGTCCAGACGGAGCTCAGACGTGTGCGGTCGTTTTTGGACTGCAGCGACTTTTTCAGAACCCCGACCGCGGCAGGGCCTCGTTTAGCGAGCTGCTGAATCGAACGGCGGGCGACGGCGGGGCGTGCATCGCCCAGTCGGGCCGTCAGTTCGACATCGCCAGTGGTGGCCCAGTTCAGTTTCAGGCCCCGTGCATCGGCCTGACGTGGTGACCCCGCTCGTCGAACGCGGTAGATTCCGCCGAGAATATCAGGTTTCGTCAGTTGTGATGTGGGACAACAGAGTGTGTACCAGCCCCCCGTGTCGCAAATAATCAAGCTTCCATCCGCATCTTCGATGACGTCGGTCGGATGAAAATCCAGATTGCTGGAAACGACAAAGTCACTATCCGTCGATTTGAATGTGGCGCCGACTCGTTCCAGCGCATGTCGTGAGACTTTGCGCATGTTGAATTGCGCGGCGAAAAGGTTGTCGCGGAATTCTTCCCCGAACACGGTCGACTCATAGCGGGCGAGTCCACTGGGAGCAGCCGGTCCCATATGGACCAGAGGGGGCATCAGGTCACCTGTGCGCGGATGAAAATCGGTGACGTCGTGAACCTTTCCGTAGACGCCACCGTAAATCGCGTGGATCAGACCATCGCGCAGTCCGCCCCCTGGTCGTTGCAGAAAGGTCGTCGTGAAGATCCGATCACCGCTTGGCAAAAAGACGACATCGACCGGGTTGTCCATTCCTCCGGTCATCACGTTCTCGATAAATCCCGTGCCGTCGGCTCGACGCCGGAAAATATGAGCGGCTTTTGTGACGAGTTGCGGCTGTGGGCTGTCCTGACTTGCTGCTGCGTGAGGCTTGGCAGGCTGTGCATAGGTCTGTTCAGCGAACGCCCCCTTGCACCAGTAAATCCAGCCATCCGGCCCCAGATACGGGCCGTGAAGATCATTCGCACAGCCGGTCAGTGTCTTGCCCTCGAACCATTCGGTCCGCTGATCGGCAACCCCATCTCCGTCGGTGTCGGTGAGTTTCCAGATGCTGGGAGGAGCGGAGACATAGAGGGACCCGTCGTACCACATGGTTCCTTCGGGGAACATCATCTTGTCTGCGAAGACGACACTTTCATCAAATCGACCATCTCCGTCTGTGTCGGCGAGGCGGACGATCCGATGGGTCGGGTTGAGCAACTGTTGATCGGGACGTTCGTTCGATCCGGATGAATCTGCGACGTACAGGCGCCCTTGCTCATCAAAGTCGGCGGTAATCGGACGATCCACCAGCGGGGACGTTGCGACCGCTTCAATCTCAAATCCGTCTGGCAGCGTGAAGACGTGTTCGTTGATGGTGAATTCGCCTGCGGCTGCAATTTTCCCGAGTAGCACGAACGCCATCAAACCGATTTGGCTCATCTGACCCATTCGAAATACCGCCATCGATTTCACCATCAAAAGGAGTCCTTCAGGAATGCCCGGTCGAGCCGGCCACGTACGTTGACGCTTCCCGTTTCCGCCCTGAATTGGAAGGAATCGTGATGCCGCGCGGCCACTGTCTCTGCTACGCGGTTGTAACCCATCACAGGCAGTCGAGTCGAGCGTCGGAACAAGGTCCAGGTAGCTCCCCACACGACGCCCCCCCATCGCGACGACCACTCTTCAACCCTCTTGGTGCAGTGTGCCGACGGTGCGACTGCGGTGCGACGACACGGTGTCGCCTCTTCCACGAAGCAATTTCAGAAGGCGATCAAAGTTGGCGTTGAAGGAAGACAAGTCCGCTACAGGTTTTCATCGGAAAAAAATACATTGAGCAAGTTGAGCGAGTTGAGCAACATCCCTGTTTCACAGTGTCGGAGGCAGTTTTGAAGTTGCTCAATTTGCGCGACATGAGCAACTTCCAATCTTGTATTTTTCGGATCGCGAAAACCGTAATCGAGTCACCGCTCCGAAATGACGCGACGGCCGCGATCTGTCAGACCCAGGGCGAACTTGGGAGCAAGTGGCAGACAGACCCCGCTCTCTCTCGGCGAATAACTTCATGTCCACGAATTCGATCACTGCGGGAACCCGCGTTCCAGCTAATTCGGCTCTGCCAATCGATTTTCGATCAAAACGGTTTTTTCATAACTTCATGAGCATACCAAGAAGATGCGACAAATGTCAATGTCGTAAGGTGACGCATAGCCGACAATGAAGCTGTAATTCATCATCTGCGTCCCTCGGCGCAATCTGCGGATGATCCCCTGTATCTGCAGAACGGAAATTCACTCAAAGTTCATTGTCCGTTTTCCGCCCTCAGATGATCCGCAGATTGCGCGGATTCACGCAGATTGAGGACGAGGCGTTTTTGCTGGAGGCTGGTTGTTCCGAAGTTGATCAGGAGGGCTTTCTGTAAACCGGATGCTTTCAGGTAGTTGATGACCTGCGCTTCTTCTCGTGACGAGAGTTGCTGCAATGCCTTGATTTCTACAATCACGGAACCAAAGCAAACGAAGTCGACTTTATAGAACGTGTCGAGTGGCCTCCCACGGTAGAGGACCGGCAAAGTCTTCTCGCGTTCATACGGAATCTTTTGGAATTGAAATTCACGCTCCATCGCCTCCTGGTAGACGGGCTCAAGAAATCCACAACCCAGCTCCCGATGAACGGTCATCGCCGCGCCAATGATCGAGTATGTCTGTTCATCCCGAGAATTCATCATCTGCGTTCCTCTGCGCAATCTGCGGATAAAACTGCATTATGAGAAATGAAACCTTGCGAGGAATTGTCCGCAGATTGCGCTGATTCGCGCAGATTGAGAACGGGGACGTTGAACCGCCGGCGGGTTGTTCCTGTTGCCCGTGGGCGATTCGAACGATACCAGTCATCGGCGCCTCAAACGAGGTCACTGTGATTGATTTTGACTGAATTGGTTCTCTGGCGGGAGCCGTTTGCGAATCCAAGTTGCGAAAATCGCCGACGGGAATCAGACTCTCGGCTCGGACTGGCGGATGTCGAGTAATAGTGCACAGTTGATCCGGGTGGGCGGTACGAGAAGGGCGTTTTCGGAATGTGGGTAAATTTTGCGGTTCTGGCATTTGTCAGTTATCTGGCCGGGTCGATTCCTTTCGGGTTTCTCATTGGAAAAATCGTTAAGGGTGTTGATCTTCGCAAATTGGGTAGCGGCAATATCGGGGCGACCAATGCGGGGCGCGTGCTGGGGAAAAAATGGGGGCTGATCTGTCTGGCTCTGGATGCACTCAAAGGGCTCCTGCCGGTTGCACTGCTCCCCCGGCTGCTGATTTCTGAGGGCAACCCCTGGTTCGCTCATGCGGTGGTGTTGTCAGGCGTGTGTACGATCGTCGGGCACATGTTCCCCTGCTGGCTCGGATTTCGCGGAGGAAAGGGGGTGGCAACTTCGCTGGGGGTCTTGCTGATTCTCAGCCCGTGGGGCCTGCTGGTGGCCGCGGCTTTGTTTTTCGGCTCGATGATCTGCTGGCGAATCGTCTCACTCAGTTCGATTCTGGCGGCGGTCGGATTCAGCCTGTTTGAATTTATCCGCCTTCGTCCGAACCCGTTTTCTGAAGCGACGTGGAGTCAGGGCGTGTTTGCCCTGATGGTGCCGCTCCTGATTATCATTCAGCACCGCAGCAACATTCGCCGCCTGCTCGCGGGTGAAGAGCCGAAGTTCACATTGAAAAGCAGTGCCGAGACGGCCGCTCCTCCGTCGCAATTGTGATTGTTGAAGACAATCGTCACTCTAGGGATTGATTGAACTGGCTGAACGCGTTGACCTGACAGTGCGCGGCGAGACGGTTTTCAGAATCAAACCATCGGGAAGACGAAGGCGGGTACCTGCGCCGAGGTGGGATTGAGCGGTGATTCGACTTATCATGGTGCGCGATGTCAGTGCATAGATTTTTACTCGGAGGACTGCGTGAGGGGCTTCGACCGAACGACTCTGTCTCATGAATCAACTCACGATGAGGGGAGCCGGGTCTTCGTCGATCGAAGTTCAACGCGAGGGAAAGTTATGAGCTACAGATTCGGATTCTTGCTACTGTCGATTTGCGGGGTACTTCCGCTGGCTGCGGCGGACCCTCAGCAAATGAAGAGCCCGCTCTCCACCGACGACTCCCTGGGCTCGTTCGTACTCGCCTCACCCGATCTCAAGGTGGAACTCGTTGCGGGCGAGCCGGAAGTGATTGATCCGGTCGCGATCGCCTTTGGTGCCGACGGATCAATGTGGGTCGTCGAAATGCGGGACTATCCGTACGGGCCGAAACCCGGCACCGACGAAAAGCCCAAATCTCGTATCAAACGGCTATTCGATCACAATCATGATGGCCGCTACGAAACGGCGACGGTGTTCGCCGACGAGCTTTTGTTTGCGACAGGACTGCTTCCCTGGAAGGATGGAATCATCGTCACTCTGGCGGGGGAAATTGCCTTCTTCACTGACCGCGATGGAGACGGGAAAGCGGAATTCAAAGAAACCTGGTTTCAGGGCTTCAGCCAGGAAAATTCCCAGTTACGGGCGAACCATCCGACGCTGGGACCAGACGGCTACATCTATGTCGCCAACGGTCTGCGAGGTGGCACAATCGTCCCGACGAAGCCGGAGTGGCGCGATAAGGGAGCTCCGTTGCCCCTGGCAGGATTCGACTTTCGATTCAATCCGCTGACGGGCGACTATGGTGCTGTTTCCGGTCACGGTCAATTCGGACTCTGCTTTGACGACTACGGAAACCGGTTTGTCTGTTCAAACCGCAATCCCGTCCAGCATATTGTCCTTGAAGACCACTACACGAAGCGAAATCCCTTCTTCGCCGTCAGATCCACGGTTCAGGACGTGGCTGCGTTTGGTGAGCATTCGAAGCTCTATCCCATCAGTCAGGCCTGGACGACGTCGACTCTGCATGCCAACCAGTTCACGGCGGCTTGCGGTGTGACGATTTATCGTGGTGACGGATTGCCTCCCGAGTACAAGGGGAATTCATTCACGTGTGATCCTACCGCCAATCTCGTCCATCGCGAAACACTCGTCCCCAGCGGCGCCTCGTTCATCAGTCACCCCTCGGACGGGCAGAGGGAGTTTCTGGCGAGTCCCGATACGTGGTTCCGTCCCGTTAACCTGGCCAACGGCCCGGATGGGGCTCTGTACATCGTCGATATGTACCGTGCCGTGATCGAGCACCCGGACTGGATGCCGAATGAATTGCGGACTCGTAAAGATCTTCATGACGGCAATGACCGGGGACGAATCTGGCGCGTGAAGTCAGAGGAATCCGTCATGCCGCAGGATCGCCCTGAGCAGGCACTGGATAAGCTGCCGGTTCCGCAGTTGGTCAAACTGCTGGACCATGCCAACTCATGGCATCGGGAAACCGCGACACGATTGCTGCTGGAGCAGGATCGCGACGCCGTGCTTGAGGCACTCAAGCAGAACTGGAAGCAGAATCGCCTGACCCGCAGCCGGTTGCCCGTTCTGTGGCTGATGAAGATTCTGGACCCGCGACTGACACCTCCGGTCATTGCCTGGTCGGATATCGATAACCGTGATCCTCGCGTTCGCGAGCAGGTTGTCTCTGCGATTGGAGACCGGCTCGAAGAACTGTTGCCGGAGGAAATCATCCAGCTCACGACGGAGGAAACTGACGACCGCGTTCGCTTCCGACTGGCTCTGGATCTGAGTGGCGGAGTTGAGCAACAGCCGAACCGACGAAAGGCACTCGTCAGACTGCTTGACCGCGGGGCTGAAGATCCGTGGTTGCGAGCGGCTATCGGAACGACGTTTTCCGAACCGCCACAGGCGTTGCTTCTGGAACTGCTTGACCACTGGATGACGCTGCCGCAGCCTCCGAAGGGGGGAGCTGAATTAACGGAACAGCTTTGCGAAGTTGCCGGTGCACAGATTGAGCCGGTTCAGTCGCGAGCCATCCTCGGTAAGCTGATGGACTTCACCCGGGAAAAGGCTGCCGAAGGAGGACTCGACCTGGCGGCTGCGGGTGTTCAAGGACTTGGGCGGGGCTTGCTGCGTCGGGGAGTCGGATTTCCCGCGTTACGGGCCGATCTGACAGAGGGCGAGAAAGCCGGGTTCCGAGACTTTATGGCGGCGATTCAGCGGATTGCGCAGGATCCAAACGGACCTGAGGCTCGACGATTGATGGCGATCCGCACCATGGCGTACGGCGAAGGGGCGGAGCTGGTTTCTGCCCTGATGGAACTGGCACTGTCTGGAACGGAAGTTCCCGTTCGACTGGCCGCCATTGACGTGCTGGCCACGATGCCCGATCGTTCGATCAGTGACGAAATGATGGCGGCGTTTGACTCGCAAACACCGTCGATCCGTCGCGCCATTCTGGACCTGATGCTGGCTCAGGAGGGACGGACCGAGCAGTTGCTCGGGCTGCTCGAACGAGAAGAGCTGAAGCTGAGTGAACTGGATCCGACTCGACAGGATCGCCTGACTCGGCATCGAAACAAGGATTTGAGTTCACGGGCCGCCAGGATTTTCAGTTCCGCTATCGCTCCCGACCGAGCGGCGGTGATTGCGACCTACCAGCCCGTGCTTGAAATGAAGGGTGATGCCTTCAAGGGCCGGGCCGTCTTCGAGAAGAACTGTGTGACGTGTCACCGTGTCGATAACATGGGGATCAACGTGGGTCCCGATATCGGTGATACGCGTGATAAGCTGCCCGAATACCTGCTGCTGAACATCCTCGACCCGAACCGGGCCGTCGATGCCAACTACTTCAGTTACACCCTGGTTACGAATCAGGGTAAAGTCTTCACCGGGCTGATTAAGGCCGAGACCGCTGGCTCCATCACGATGCGTTTGCCGGAAGGCAAAGAGGAAACCATCCTTCGGTCCGACGTCGACGAGCTGCGAACGACCGGACAGTCGCTGATGCCGGTCGGGTTCGAGAAAACGATCAGCGTTGAACAGATGGCCGATCTGATCTCGTTCCTCAAGAACTGGCGGTATCTCGATGGGGAGATTCCGCTACAGTGATCAGATGGGTACTCTGTAACGACATGATCTGGTCTTGATTCACGACAGAACCGGGATGTCCCATGAAGTGCTGCACCTTGGCCTTTGGCGTTGTTGCTGTCTGCCTGCTTTTATGGGACGCCTTGGCTTCTGCCGCGGAGGTTGAAGAAGGATCATTGGTGGTGCTTCCCGGTCAGATCAGACTGACAGGGCCGGAAGCACGGCACGGCTTACTCGCCGTTCGACGCGACCGTGGATCAAGTGTGATCGCGTCCCTCCGCTCGGGTCTCGTCTGGCGAAGTGACAATGAAGCGGTCGCCCGAATCGACCAGGGAACCGTCATTCCCACTGGAAATGGATCGACCCGAATCGTCGTTGAGGTGGACGGGGCGACGGCGGAAGCGACCGTGACCGTAGACAAGTTCGAAGACGCTCATCAGTGGAGCTTTCGAAACCACGTCCAGTCCGTGCTTTCGAAAACCGGGTGCAACAGCGGAGCCTGCCACGGTGCTGCTGCCGGCAAGAACGGCTTCAAGTTGTCGCTGAGAGGATACGATCCCGAGCACGATTTTTTTTCGATCACTCATCAGGCCCGGGGACGGCGTGTCTCGCCCGGTGACCCCGGACGCAGCCTGATTCTGACCAAGCCGACAGGGGCGATTCCTCACAAAGGGGGGCTGCGATTCACGCAAGATTCCTACGAATACCGAGTCGTTTCGGAATGGATTGCTCAGGGACTTGCCGGCCCTTCGGAGGCCGATTCGCGGATCACCCGGCTTGAAGTTCTGCCGCTGGCTTCACGTCTGAAAGCCGGGACAGAACTGTCCATGATCGTCGTCGCTCATTTTCAGGACGGCCACTCGGAAGATGTCACGCGGTGGGCCAAATACACCGCTTCGGATCTGACGGTCTGTTCGGTCGATGATCTGGGACGCGTGAAGGTGAACGGCAGCGGCGAAGGAGCGATCGTTGCCTGGTATCTGGCACAGAATGCGACAGCGACCGTCACGGTTCCGTATGTTCAGTCCGTGTCGCCAGATCTCTTCAACACTTCAGAACGTGCGAACTTCATTGACGACGACGTCATCGACAAACTGCACGCTCTGAACATGCCCCCTTCCCCGCGGTCTGACGATTCCGAATTTCTCCGTCGTGCTTACCTCGATACGATTGGTGTTTTGCCGACCGTCGATGAAGTGAGGGCGTTTCTCTCGGATCCGGAACCCGGCAAGCGAAGTCGCGTGATCGAAGAATTGCTGTCACGCCCGGAGTACGTTGACTACTGGGCCTACCAGTGGTCTGACCTGTTGCTGCTCACGGGCAATCGTCTGCGGCCTGAGGCGCTGAAGGCGTACTACAAATGGATCCGCGAGCGTGTCGAGCAGAATACCCCTTGGGACCAGTTCGCACGCGGGATCATTCTTTCTCAGGGAAGCACCTTCGAGAACGGGGCGGCCAATTTCTATGCCCTGCACCAGGATCCGCAGGATATGGTCGAAACGACTTCGATGGCGTTTCTCGGGATGTCGATTCAATGTGCTCATTGCCACGATCACCCCAATGAGAAATGGACGAACGACGACTACTATGGAATGGTGAGTCTGTTCGCGCGGGTACGGGGGAAAGGGTGGGGAGGCGACTTCCGCAGTGGCGACGGAAACAGGACGATTTTTCTGGCTGACCAGGGGGAAGTGCTTCAACCCCGTACGGCCCGACCGCAACCCCCGAGACCGCTCGACGGGTCACCCATTTCTTTCGACGAACCGGGGGACAGGCGAGAGCACCTGGCTGAGTGGCTGACCGCAGCCGACAATCCCTATTTTGCGAAGGCCATCGTCAACCGGATCTGGGCCAACTTTTTCGGACGCGGACTGGTCGACGCGGTCGATGATCTGCGGCTGACAAATCCTGCCAGCAATGCCAGGTTACTTGACCATCTGGCGAATGACCTGGTCAGGAACCACTACGATTTGAAGATGATCATTCGCAGAATTCTGGAATCCGAGGCGTATCAGCGGTCGCACGAGGTCCTGCAGGAGAATGCTGCGGATGTCCGATTTCAGGCTCACAGTCAACCGCGGCGCCTGAAGGCAGAGGTGCTGCTCGACGCCATCTCACAGGTGACGGGAGTTCCGACTGCTTTCAAAGATCTGCCCAAAGGGACGCGGGCCATTCAGTTGCCGGATGCGAGCGTTGCGTCGTACTTCCTGGATGCCTTCGGACGGCCGGAACGTGTGCTGACGTGTACGTGTGAGAGATCCGACGAGCCGAGTATGACCCAGGTGCTGCATCTGCTGAATGGGAAAACGATCCAGGAGAAGCTCGAATCCACCGAAGGGCGTGTCGCTCAAATCCTTGAATCGAGTCTTTCCAACGACGAGATCGTCGAGACCGTATATCTGGCTGCCCTTTCGCGGTACCCCACCAACCTGGAACGACAGGAGTTGGTACAGGCGTTCGCGGATGCGGGGGCCCAGGAGAGGCGTGCGGTGGTGGAAGACCTGTTGTGGAGTGTGCTGACGTCAAAAGAATTTTTGTTTCAACACTGAATTTTTGTTTCAACACTGAGTCAAAGTTCGAAAATGGGACTCTCGATCAGAGTCAGGCAGGGTTGGCAGGCATACGTCCCCGACGAAGTTGCCGCAGAGCGTTTCCGGTCGCCCCCTTGGTGAAGTTAATCATCCTGTTGAATGGAACGTCGGGTGCGCCGGCGTTGACGGCAGTGTCAGTGACCGCGCAGGCTCGGCACAACGGTGTTGCCCGATGCTGTCCCGTTGAGGAAGAGTTGACGCTGGCGGTCCCCTCGTCACAATTCCGGGTTGTCCCCTAAAATGCGATCCGTCGCTTGCACGGGGAATCTTGAGCGTTTAGTGAATCAGACGATTGTGTCGTAACCTTGTTCGTTCGTTGAGGCACACCTTTCCGCAGCGACCGAGCGGGCGGCGCGAGTGTGCTGCACCGACGACCGGATTCAGTAAAATTCGTCACTTGAGGAGCGTTTTGCGAGCATGAGTGTTGATATTCAGCGAATCAAGGAACAGGTTCTCAAGCATTCTGATCAACTCGAGCAGGTCAGGACTGAGGTGCGAAAAGTTCTGGTCGGCCAGGACACGATGTTGTCTCGCCTGCTGATCGCAATCCTGACGGGGGGGCATGTGCTGCTCGAGGGATTGCCGGGATTGGCGAAGACAACCGCAATCAAAGGATTGGCAAACGCCCTGCACTGCAAGTTCAACCGGATTCAGTTCACTCCGGATTTGCTTCCTGCCGACTTGATCGGAACGATGATCTACAACCCGCGGGAAGGTTCTTTCGGAACCCGTAAGGGTCCGATCTTCGCCAATCTGATTCTGGCGGACGAAATCAACCGGGCTCCGTCCAAGGTGCAATCCGCGCTTCTGGAAGCGATGCAGGAGCGGCAGGTCACGATCGGTGACGAAACCTACCCTCTGGAAGAACCGTTCCTGGTTCTGGCCACTCAAAACCCGATTGAACAGGAAGGGACGTATCCCCTGCCCGAGGCCCAGGTCGACCGCTTTATGCTGAAGATTATGGTGGGCTATCCCACGAAAAGTGATGAGCGGAAAGTTGTGGATACCGTACTGGATGACATTCGACGTGAAGTCAAGCCGGTCCTGGAACCGCAGCACCTGATCGAAATGAAACAGACCGTCTCGACGATCTATATGGATGACAAGATTAAGGACTATGTCCTTGATCTCGTGATCGCCACGCGGAATCCTGAAGAGTTCAAGCTGAAGCAATTGAAGCCGCTCATCGAATATGGTGCCTCTCCACGCGCGTCGATCAATCTTTGTCTGGCGGCCCGAGCCAACGCTTTCCTGGCGGGGCGTGGGTACGTGACTCCACAAGACGTCAAGGATATCGCACTTGATGTTCTGAGGCACAGGATTGTCTTGACGTATGAGGCAGAAGCAGAACAAATGACCTCGGATGATGTTGTCCGAAAGGTGCTGGAGTCCGTGCCGGTCCCCTGATTCTCGACGATACTCCTGACTTCGTATCCCGGCCACGACCGCGCCAGTGGTATCGGGGCCAGGCTGCGGACGGGATGCAGTAGCGAGGCACGCGCTCACCGTGACCACCCTCGATCAGGGTTACAGTCATCGTTGATATTCGGCAGGAACATTGATGGCCGTTCGAAATCTGGAAGACATCCTCAAAGACGTTCGTCGACTGCAGATCGTTGCCAAACGCCAGGTGAATGATCTGCTGGCGGGTGAGTACCTGAGTGCGTTTCAGGGACGCGGGATGGAATTTAATGCCGTGCGGGAGTATGTCCCGGGCGACGAGATTCGATCTATCGACTGGAACGTCACCGCCAGAGCGGGATCTCCGTTCGTGAAGACATTCTGCGAAGAGCGGGAACTGACTGTTCTGCTGCTGATAGACGTGTCTGCTTCGGGGGCGTTTGGCTCGCAGCAGCGAAGCAAGATGGAGACCGCCGTCGAAGTTGCCGCCGTGCTGATGTTCACTGCACTGAAGAACAATGACAAAGTCGGCGTCCTGTTCTTTGCAGATGATGTCATTAAGTACATCCCACCACGAAAAGGTCGAGCCAACGTCCTGCGGCTGATCCGAGAACTTCTGGCGTGTGAACCGGTCAAAGCCCGGACCGACGTGACGAAGGCGCTGGAGTATCTGGGACGCGTTCAGCGGCGGAAATGTGTGGTTTTTCTGATGAGTGATTTTCTGGGAGACGATTGTTCGCACGCACTGGCCATCGCCAACCGCCGGCATGACTGCGTCGCCGTGACGTTAACGGATCCGCGCGAGTCCGAAATTCCCGATGTCGGCTTTTTGACTCTGCGGGATGCAGAAACGGATGAAATTCTGGAACTCGACACCCGGCATCCCCGCGTTCGTGCCCTGTTCGCCAAAGCGGCAGCAGAGCGAGAAGCGACGCTGACGGGCTGGCTGCGGCGAGCCAATGTGGACCGGCTTGCGATCCAGACAGATCAGCCCTATGCGCTCAGTCTGCAAAAGTTCTTTCGTAGTCGGGAGCGACAACGATGAAACGAGCGCCATGTGTGTCGAATTGGGGCGTGACGCGTCGACGGGTCGCGTTATCCCTGCCACGTAAAAGGGTGTCGCTGCGGGCGTTCGGCTTGCGGCGATGTTTGCTGGCCGTGCCGTTGCTGCTGCTGTTTTGCAGTGCATGCGGAACGACTCCGACGGACCGTGACGGGTCTGTGGCCGAGAAGGGGGATTTTCTCGAACGGGTCACAGAGAAGGGGCCCGTCAAACTGGTCGTACGAGTCAGCCCGCCAGAACCCCGGCTTTCCGACCTGGTGCAGATGGAAGTCACTGTGACCTTCCCGGAAGGTGTCGAAGTCCGTTCACCCGATTTTGGTGAAGGGGTCGGCGATTTCCTGGTCCGAGACTACTCGGAAACCAAACCACCACGAAGTTCGCTTCAGGATAAGGGACTCGACAGTCGCCGGTTCCTGTATGAACTGGAACCGACACAGACCGGTCGTCATCTGATTCGCTCACTCGCTCTGGAATTTGTTGATCGGCGACCAACGTCCGAGATCCGGGACCAGCTCGCTCTGATCGAGTCCGAACCTCTCGAGGTCGATGTCACCTCCGAACTGGAGGATCAGATTCCCAGCCTGTCTGACCTGGATCCGATGCTGCCCCCTCGTGCGCTCGATTCCTCGACACTTCCGAAGTGGTGGATTCTGAGTCTGGCGGCAATCGCGGCAGTGGCAGTCGTATGGTGGCGATACCTTCGCAAACGAAAACGAATCGCAGTTTCGCCACCGCCGTCGCCAGAAGAGATTGCTCACGCCGAACTGAAACGGCTGCTGGCAGAGAAGCTGCCGGAACAGGGACTCGTCAAGGAATTCTATCTTCGTCTGACGGGGATCGTCCGCCGGTTCATCGAAGGGACGACAGGAGTCCGAGCGCCGGAACTGACAACCGAAGAATTTCTTCGGACAATGCGGACGCGGGACATCTTCTCTGCCGAACGCGCTGTCCGTCTGAAGGACTTTCTCGAGGTGGCAGACATGGTGAAGTATGCTGGCCAGCAACCCTCCGCTGACCAGATCGAGTTGTCGATCAGCCGTGCTCACGAATTTGTCGACCTCAACCGACGCCAGGAATCGATGCCGATTTCCACGGAGGGAAACTGAACAATGGACTCGTTTCGCTTTCATTCCTGGGGGTGGTTTCTCGCCATCGTCGTCGTTCTGTTGGTGGGTTGGTTTCGCTTGAAGCTGCGATCTCGACCGGCTGCGATTTTCTCAAGCATTGAGGGTCTGAAGGGACTGCCCGTCACGTTTGCGCAGCGGGTCCGCCGGATGCTGCCGCTGCTCTACGGACTGGCGCTGGTGCTGATCATCATGGGGTTGGCTCGCCCCCAATCGGGTAAGTCCGAGTCGAGAATCACGGGCGAAGGGATTGCGATTGAGCTGGTACTGGATATTTCGGGCTCGATGGAGGCGATCGATTTTCAGCTTGGTGAGAAAGAGGTGAGTCGGCTCGAAGCAGTGAAGCACGTGATCTCGGAATTTATCCTCGGTTCCCGAACAAGCGGGCTCAGTGGCCGAAAGGATGACCTGGTGGGGGTGGTGGCCTTCGGTGGGTTCGCCGACAGCAAATGTCCGCTCACGCTGGATCACGGTGCTCTGGTGGACATCGTGCACAGCCTCGAGGTTCCCAAGCCGATACGCGATCGACGGGGACGGTTGATTAACGCGGATATTCTGAAAGAAGACCTCGCGACGGCGATCGGGGATGGATTGGCACTGGGTGTCGACCGGTTGCGGAACGTCAATGCGAAAAGCAAAGTCGTGATCCTGCTGACCGACGGAGATAACAACGCCGGTGTCGTGGATCCCCGAGAGGCTGCAGCGATTGCCAAAGAATCGGGGGTGAAAGTTTACACGGTCGGTATTGGACGGAATGGCGTTGTTCCGCTTCCTCAGGAAGATGAGTTTGGTAAGCGAGTGCTGGTTCCCGCCCAGTTTCGCATCGACGAAGAACTGCTGCGCGAGATGGCGACGACCGCCAACGGGGAATATTTCCACGCGTCTGATGCGTCAGGCCTGACCAAGGTGTATTCACAAATTGACCGACTTGAAAAATCACAATTCCAGGAAACGAAGTACTCGGAATACACAGAGCTGTTTCGCTGGTTTGCAGGACCTGGCCTCGCCATCGTCCTGGGAATCGGGATACTGAGTGAAACCCGTTTTCGCTCGCTCCCGTAGACGACGTTACAGTCGACAACCGTCCGCAAGCGGCGGGAGACCGCAGGCAAACTTCACACAAAATGGGAATCACATGGTCACAATCGCACAGGGAAATCGCCGGTCGGTCTCTCAAGCCGCGTGATGAATCCGTATTGAAAAGATGAACGTGCGAATCCCTCTTTCTTGTCGGTACGAAAGATGAACTGGCAGCATCCTGAAGCTTTGTATTTGATCTTGCCGCTGTGCGTCGGATGGCTCGTGCTTGCACTGGAGTCTCAGCGGCGCCGCAGACGTGCGCGAGAAGCATTTGCAGCGCAGGCGATGTGGGAGCGGATCCTTCCCGAGGAATTGCGTCTCCGGTTCTTCACCAAACTGCTTCTTCGTGAAGGTGCGATGATCTGCGGTCTGGTGGCCCTGGCCGGACCACGATTCGGGACAGAAGTCGAACAAGTCGTGCCGCGCGGTTCTGACATCTATGTTCTGATCGATATCTCCCGGTCGATGCTGGCTGATGACGTCGTCCCCTCGCGACTCGGCCGCGCGAAAGCGGACGTTGCATCGCTGCTCAATCGTCTTGAGGGCGAACGGGTGGGACTGATCGCATTCGCGGGTCAGGCGGTGGTGAAGTGCCCACTGACAGTTGACTACGATTCGTTTCGTCGATCGCTGGATGAATTGGATCCCGACAGTGCACCGCGCGGAGGAACTGCGATTGGCGACGCGATCCGGAAGGGACTGGAGGTGTTCAGCGCGAACGCCGAACGAGATCAGACGATGATTCTGATCACCGACGGCGACGATCAGAAGTCCTATCCATTGGAGGCAGCGGCGGCGGCCAACGAGAGACGGGTATCGATCTTCACCATCGGTCTCGGAGACGCAGAACGGGGGGCACGGGTCCCGCTGAAGGGAGATGCACAGGGTTATCTCGAGTACCAGGGTCAACAAGTCTGGAGCAAACTGGATGGTGATCTGCTGGAACAGATTGCGCTGAAAACAGCCGGCATTTACGTTCCTGCCGGAACGCGTTCGTATGACCTCGGTGAACTGTACGAAGCCCACCTGCGGGGACGACGGGGAGCCGAAGAGGCCAGTCAGAAGAAAATCCGCTATTCCGAGAAGTTCCAAACGTTTCTGGCGATGAGCCTGCTGCTGCTCCTTGTGGACTTGGGAATCAGCGTTTATCGCAAGCCGGCTGGCTTGCCACAGAAGGCGCTTTCGCTGCCCGGAAATCCGTCCAGGGAACGTCGACGAGGGGCCACTGCTTCCAGTCTGATCGCCCTTTTCGCGGTCCTTCCGTGGGCCCCTGGTCCGAGTAACGTGGCCAATGCCATCGAACCGGCCGCCAGTTTGAAAGAAGGTTTACAGCTCTACTCGTCGGAGAAATATGACGAGGCCCTGACGCGATTCACAGAAGCGAAAGAAGAACTGGATCAGCGCAAGTCAGCGGATGCCGCGGTTGCCGCATTCGACGAAGCCTGTGCGGCTCATCGAAAAGGTGATTTCGAAGTGGCCAGGGAAGCCTACCTCCGCGCGGGTCTCAGTCTGGACCGGCGAATCGCGACATCCGCACACTACAACCTGGGAAATCTGTCAGCCGAAAAGGCGCGGACTCTGGCGGGTGAGAAGCCTGAACTGGTAGCGCCAAAGGACCGTCAGGAAATCCTGGATCAGTTGTCGCATGCCGTTGCCGCTTACCGGCATTGTCTGGAACTTCAGTCAGATCATCCTTCTGCGCGCCGTAATCTGGAACTGGTTCGACGATGGATCAAGTACTACTCAGACCGGTGGAACGAAATTGATCGACAGAAGCGGCGCGACGAATCAAACCTGCTGACATTCCTGAATTACATCGTCGAAGATCAGACGACACTCAAAAATTCTGTTCAGGGACTGCAGGAACCTGTCCGTTCAAATACCTTTGCCGAATTGAAGCGGGCCCAGGAACTGCTCAAGGAAGAGATCCCCACTTTGCGGGAAAAGATCGATTCAGAGCTCCGCTCGCCGCCTGATCCGCAGTCTGGCAACACATCGGCTCCATCGAAGGAGCTGGAGGACGGAATCAAGCTGCTACAGAGCTGGGCCGACACCGCAGCGGAAAAAATGGGATCCGCAGCGCGGCAGCTGTCTGGAAAAGATCGGGAAAAGGCGGTCATCGATCAGCAGGCGGCACTGGATGAGCTTGATCGTATCTGGGAAGGAGTCATCCCCTTCAAGCCCCTGCTCTCTGAAGACATTGTTCAGCAGAAGCAAATCACAGCCGCCCTCGCGGCAGATTTGCCGGAAGAGACCGACTCTGAAGAACCCCCTGCTTCGGCAGAGTCGGACTCGCTGCCTCTCGTCAATGACACAGCATCTACTGGAGAAGCGCAGGATCAAAACCCGAATCCATCGAATCGGCTGCCGCAGACGCTCGCCGGGACTGAGACGTCAGCAGAGGAACTCTCCAGAGTTGTCGCCAGGCAGTTGAAAACGCTCAAGCGGACTCAACTTCTTGTTCCCAAGGCAGAAGCAGAACTCGATGAGCTCGAGGCCCCCAGGGATGATTCTCAGCAGGACGATGCAGCGGGAGCGGCGATGCAAAAGGTGGATCCGGAAGACGCGAAGAAAGGACTGCGAGTCGCCATCGCTCGTACTCCGGATGCCGTGAAGCAGATGGAAGAGGCCATCCAATCCCTCAGGCAGAACGACAGGCGCGCCGCCGCGCGACAGGCAGAGGAAGCACTTCGGATTCTGGAGGAAATCGAGCGGGAACAACCCAAGGATGACCAGCAGCAGGATCAGGACCAGAAGGATCAGGAACAGCAGAACCAGCAGGACGACGAGAAACAGGATCAGCAGCAGGACAACAATCAGAAGGAATCGTCCGAAGAAGAACAGAACAAGAAAGATGAGAGTCAGAACAAGGACCAAGACGAATCGAAGGAGCGTCGGCCGGACCCCGTTCAGGCGTCCAATGATCGTCTTGAGGATGCACTCCGAAAGGTGCGTGAACGGCAGCAGGAAAAGCGAGATCGAGATCGTAAACTGAAGGGACAATTTCTCGGTCGCGTCCCAGTCGACAAGGATTGGTAATGTCATCGCGCGTACAATTTGATTTTCGGAATCGACGGTATTTCTTTTCAGCAGGGATCTGGTTGCTGGTCTGCCTGATCGGAACTGCCGAACTGATTGCCGCTGCGCCTGAGGTTCGCGTTGTGACCAGTGCCGAGGAAATTTACGTCGGCGACAGCATCGACTATCAGGTGGAAGTTCAAAATGTAGAAAGTCCACCTCGCCCCGATTTGTCAGGTTTCGAAGAGCTGTTTGACGTCGCTGCCAAGGGAGATTCTTCCCGAAATCAGTCGTCCATCACGATCATCAACGGGAAAGTGTCTCAGCAGAACATTCTGAGCCATGTCTTTCTCTACCGTCTTACACCTCGCATCGCAGGGGAACTGACGATTCCCCCTGCCAAGGTCAGCATTGAGGGGAAGACCTATTCGAGCGAGGAAGTGCCGCTCAAGGTGATTGCGGCTGAGGAGCAGGATCTTGTCCTGATGGAAATGAAGGTGAATCCCTCGCAAGTCTACCCGACCCAGCCATTCACGGTGACGCTGCGGGTTCTGGTGCAGCCTGTTCCGAATAACCCGAAATTGGATCCCCTGACACCGCTCACACAACGACCACCGCATTTGCAGGTTAACTGGGTCGATCCTCCTTCAGGGCTGACAGCCTCCGACAAGCAGATGTGGTTGCAGCCAATGCTCTCGGATGACGGAGTTGGCTTTACGTTGAATGATCTCAGTACACGGACAGACTCGTTTTTTGGCGGTTCCCGCGCCGCCGTTTTCAACCTGATGAAAGGACGTGAAAGCCGCAAAAATTTTGAGGGGAAGGACGTCGACTACTTTGTGTATGAACTTTCCAGGACCCTGACTGCCGAGAAGACGGGGGAATACGCACTTGGACCCGCATTCGTGAAAGGGACGTTCGTCGCCGGGGTCGAGCGGCGGGAGTATCGCGGGCGACGGCTGGTCGCCAGTTCTCCAGCAATCAAGCTTGAGGTGCGTGAGGTTCCCTCGCCCCGCCCCCCGACATACTGTGGAGGCATTGGTGAGTATCGTGTCACGGCGTCTGCCAGCCCGATGAAACTTCGAGTCGGGGATCCCCTGACTTTGACGCTCAAGTTCGATCGAGGGAACCAGGCAGGGTCGCTCGATCTCATTTCCGCTCCGGGTCTGGCCGAGATTCCCGAGCTCGCCGAAAATTTTGATTTGATCGACAAAAGTCCGACCGGGCGAGTTGAAGGGACTTCGAAGCTGTTTACCTACGCACTGCGTCCAAAACGCCTCTCGTCGGGTGTCCCGCCCCTTTCGATTTCCACCTTTAATCCTCAAAGCGAGCAGTTCGAGACGATTGCGACTCAACCAATCCCGCTGGAAATCACGGAGGCGGATCGATTGAGCGTGGGAGATATCAAAGGGAGCCTCACGACGTCCTCGCCCGCAGCGATCAAATCGCGTGCGGAGGGGATCTTTCAGAACATTACGAACCTTTCGGCCGTTCGAAATCAGCGAGTCAGCCTGCTCTCGTACGTGGTCGCGTCTGGCGCGGTCTGGGGTGGTGCGGGGGTTGCAATCGGACTGACTGCACTGCTCCGGCGTCGAAATTCAGACGAGCGATTCGTGCGACGCCAGCAGGCCCGCAGCAACGCACAGCGAAGATTAAGTGAAGCCCGGTCACTCACCGGCAAAGGTGACGCGAAAGTGGCTCTTCGTACGCTGCGTGCTGCGTTAATAGGACTGATTGCCGACCTGAAAAACCGGGTGGCGGACGGTCTGACGTCGGCGGACGTTCGTGAAATTCTTGCCGGTTCGTCCGTGACGGAAGAAGACCGAGCGGCGGTGATTCGACTGCTGGAGTCGATCGAGTCGGCAGAGTACGGGGGGGCTCAATCGGTTCAAATTGAAGAGGCGATGGGCGAGACGTCTCGTCTGATCGGCAGGTTGACAAGCGGTCTGGAACGAGCCTGAAGCTCGCGTCCTGGGACATCACAGGCGTTGTGAATTGCGGGTTAAGATGAAATTGATTGCGACTGTTTCTCGACTGCTCTGCGTATTTCTCCTGATGACGGGACAGCAAGTTTCTGCTGCGGATTCCGGGGCAGCAGAGCGTTCGTTCGTGCGGGCTCTGGAACTTTTCGATTCAGCAAAATCGACCGAAGACTACCTCAAATCCGCCAGCGAACTGGAGTCGATCGTCGCGGACGGCTACCGCAACGGTGCCGTCTATTACAACCTGGGGAATGCCTACTTCCGGGCTGGGCAATTCGGGCGGGCGATTTTGAATTACCGCAAGGCCAGGTCCTACCTTCCCACCGATCCTTACCTCAAAGCAAACTTGGAACAGGCACTGGCGATGGCTCCAGGACGACTGACCGAAGTTCCGCAGCCGTGGTGGACACACGTTTTCTTCTGGACGGACTGGCTTTCTTTTCCGTCGAAATGCCTCACATTTTTGATCGGAATGTCGATAAGTGCGGTTGCAGCGGTTGTGGCATTCTGGTTTCGTCGCCCCCGTTTTTGTTTGCCGATTGCAGGCCTCGTCGTGGCGAGCCTGGCGATGGGCCTGGACGCCTGGCTGACCGATCCCGAATTACTGGATGCTGACCGAGCTGTCATCACTCGAGAAACGATTGCCAGAAAAGGGACCGGAGAAGCTTACGAAGCGGCATTTGATCATCCACTGCGGGATGGAGCAGAATTTCGGGTGCTCGGTGAAACACCCGGCTGGACGTTCGGCCACTTTGAAGGCATCGGCGATGGATGGATCCGAAATGACTGTGTCGCAAGGTGATCTGGCAGAAAGCCGAAACCGGCCACGACCCCTGTGCAGTGGTCGGTCCTCTGAGATTCTCGACTGTTGGTGTTATATCACCTGTTAATAGGAACCTTACCCTCTCGATACGATTCGTTTTCTCGCCCCCGGAACACTCGCGTGCCGGACGCGATGTCGGTACAACGAGTATCGTTGTTACAGTCTGCTCGACTTACTGAAATGTCATCTGACCACATACTACGTAGCGCTGTCGTGTGTATTTGAGGGCTCATTCGCTTTGAGCTGAGCCCCTGAAGCATTTTCAAGAGGAGTTTCAACTGTGGAAAGTATCGAATCAAACGGCGCTGTTTCGCGCCGCGACCTGCTGAAAACGACCGGCACCGTCGCCGCCGCATCGGCACTGGCCGGAATCGTGATTCCAAAGCACGTCTATGCTGGCGAAACGAATACGATTCAAGTTGCTCTGATTGGAGCCGGGGGACGTGGAACGGGAGCTGCCGAGAACGCGTTGTCGACGAAGCTTGGCCCCGTCAAACTGACTGCCATCGCGGATGTCATTCCCGAGAAGCTGAAATCAAGCTATGACGCGCTGAAAGCCAAGTTCAACGAGATGGTCGATGTCCCGGAAGACCGAAAGTTCATCGGTTTCGACGGGTACAAGCAGGCGATGGATTCGTTGAAAAAGGGTGACGTTGTCATTCTCACGACGCCCGTGGCCTTCCGCTGGGTCCACTTCAAATATGCGATTGACCGCGGTCTGAACGTTTTCATGGAAAAGCCCACCACGGTCGACGGTCCAAGCACACGCAAGATGCTGGCTCTTTACGAAGAGTCCCTGAAAAAGAATCTGAAGGTCGGTGTCGGTCTGATGTGCCGCCACTGCGAAGCCCGTGGAGAACTGTTCGAGCGGATTCAGGATGGCCAGCTCGGTCAGCTCAACCTGATGCGAGCCTACCGCGTGACCGGTCCGACCGGATCGGCTTTCGTCGGTAAGCGCCAGGGTGACATCAGTGAATTGATGTACCAGATCCGCAACTTCCACGGCTTCCTCTGGGCCAGTGGTGGTGCCTTCAGCGACTTCCTCATTCACAACATCGACGAATGCTGCTGGATGAAAGATGCCTGGCCTGTGGAAGCGAAGGGCTACGGTGGTCGTCACTACCGTGGTGAGTATGTCGATCAGAACTTCGATTCGTACACGGTGGAGTACACGTTCGCCGACGGTGCGAAGCTGATGCTCGAAGGTCGCGGCATGATCAACTGTGCGAATGAGTTCGCCAGTTACTGTCACGGGACCAAGGGGTCGGCAGTGATTTCCCAATCGGGGCACGCTCCTTCGAAGGCTCGAATCTTCAAGGCACAGAAGATGACCGAAGACGAAGTCGTCTGGCGCGCCAAAGAACCTGAACCAAACCCCTACCAGTTGGAATGGGATCACTTGATGAACGCTATCCGTTCAGACAAGCCCTATAACGAAGCCAAGCGAGGCGCCGAAGCCAGTCTCGTCACCTCGATGGGACGTATGGCCTGCCACACAGGCCGCGTGATCACCTTCGACGAGATCCTGAACTCGGACCACGAGTTTGCTCCGAACGTCGACAAGCTGACCCTCGACGGCCCTGCACCATTGCTGGCCAATGCCGAAGGAAAGTACCCGGTACCAGCACCCGGTATCAAAACCACCCGCGAGTACTAGGATTCCGTTGATCTGAATTGCAGAAAACAACCCCGCCGAAGCGATTCGGTGGGGTTGTTTTGTGTGTGCCGAGCATGTTTCTCAGCTTGAGGGTGTAAGTCCCTTATCCAACCTGATGGAAGTGAAGGATTAGCGAAGTGCAAGGTCGATTGCCGTGAGGCAGCGTCTGAAAGAAGCATGGAGCAAACACGCGAGCCGACGTATAGAAACCGGATGTGAGGCGTGAGTACTGGACGAGCTGGCACGTGACAGCGAAGTCCTTATCCATCAAGAGTGCAAAACGTAAATCCGGCGGTTGTGCGTGGAAAGCGGAGAAACTTACCTCGGGAGATCTGCCGTTTTGTCCCGAATTCGAGACTGAGAGGATCGCAAGATTCTCTGATCAAGCGGCAGAAGTCAGCAGAGGGCGTAGTATGCGGCGTCGGTTTGCCAGGCGGGACACTCGCTCGAAAGGGGGAGAAACAGCTCGTGCTCGGTGAAACCGTGACAACCGCGAAGGCCCGAACGGTCCCCAACTGGGGTTGAATGGAGGGGCCATTAAGGCCTGAATCTCGTGGACGACATGCGGCCGAAAATCCAGAAGTACCTGGCCTTTCCGGAGGAGAGTAGGGATGAAGTCCCGAGGGCCTCAGGAGGAGGGTCCGAACCGTCTATGGCGAAGAGGGAACCTGAAAACCCAGCAAAGTTTGAAGCGTTAATGGAGGAAGTCTGTGAACGACGAAATCTGGAGGAAGCGCTAAAGCGAGTTCGAGGCAACAAGGGAGCACCGGGAACTGACGGGGTGACTGTCAACGACCTGGTGGAACACTTGAAGCAGCATTGGCCTGCCATTCGGGAACGGTTGTTGAAGGGGGACTATGAACCACAACCGGTGAAACGAGTGGAAATTCCCAAGCCAGGCGGCGGGGTGCGCAAGCTTGGCATTCCGACAGCCCTGGACCGTTTCATTCAACAAGCGGTTCTTCAAGTCCTCCAACCGCGATGGGATCCGACATTCTCTCCGCACAGCTATGGGTTCCGACCCGGTCGCTCGGCTCACCAGGCCGTCACAGCAGCACAAGGCTTTATCGCCGAGGGTTATCGCTGGGTGGTCGACCTCGATTTGGAGAAATTCTTCGATCGAGTCAACCACGATATCCTGATGGGACGCATTGCGAAACGGGTCAACGATCCCCGGCTATTGCGACTGATTCGCGCATTTCTCAATGCGGGAGTCCTGGAGGATGGGCTGGTCAATCCGACCGACGAGGGAACGCCGCAAGGCGGTCCACTTTCACCCTTACTATCGAACATCGTACTGGACGATCTCGACCAGGAACTCATTCGACGTGGTCTCCGTTATGCCCGGTATGCCGACGACTGCAACATCTATGTGAACAGCCGCCGAGCGGGTGAACGAGTGATGGCGAGTGTGACTCGCTTTCTGACCACACGACTGAAGCTCAAGGTCAACGAGACCAAAAGTGCGGTGGCTCGCCCGTGGGAACGAAAGTTTCTCGGTTTCAGCTTCACGAATCACCGGAAGCCGAAGCGGCGAATCGCGCCGACGGCCCTCCAGCGATTTAAGGAGAAGATTCGAGAACTGACGCGTCGGACACGTGGGGTCAGTCTGGAGCAGCTAGTGACAAGCTTGTCACGTTATCTGCAGGGCTGGCGTGGGTACTTCGGTGCTTGCGAAACACCCAGTGTGTTGCGTGACCTTGACTCGTGGGTCCATCGAAGGCTGCGGGCCTTTCTTTGGAAACAATGGCGACGGGGCGGGAACAAATTTGCCGAGCTCCGCAAAGGGCAAGTCTCACGCGATCTTGCGGCTCAAACTGCAGGAAGCTGTCACGGCCCGTGGCGGATCAGTAAAAGTCCTGCTCTCCACATCGCCTTCCCCACCGACTTCTTCATGTCGTTAGGAATTCCTCGACTAACACCCAAACCCGCTTAACCAACCGAACCGCCGTGTACGGACCCGTACGCACGGTGGTGTGGGAGGGGTTCCGCCGCGAGGCGGACCCCTATCCCGATTCAGCCCGAGGCTGATGAGTGGACCGGATACTCCAACTTTTGAGGCTTGCGCAGTGTCTGGCCGATGAGGTCGGCAGAACGAGTCCTCAACGCAATGCCGAGCCACGGCGGATTCTGGAGTGGTGGTCGTTCCGTGCCCACTTGTCAGTGAACCGAGGCAGTCAGCCACGTCGGTTCACTTAGTCGGTCAGCTCGCTCTCGTCAGTCGTCGCCGTCGCTGGATCGTCCCGAGAAACGCTCAGCACGATTCCAATCGCGAGCAAACTGACGACGAGATTGCTTCCCCCCGCACTGATGAGCGGATGCGAGATCCCTTTGGGGGGGACCATGGCAGTAACGACGGCAATGTTCAGCATTGCCTGACCTGCGAGCTGCGTCAGAAGTGTGAAGCCGATCAGAAAACCGAAGCGACTGCGGTCCAGGTGACTGATCATTCTGAGGCCTGAGAGATACAGTCCGCACCATAGTGCGATGAGGCTCAGTCCGCCGATCAGACCGAGCTCTTCTCCGATCACCGCGAAGACGAAGTCCGTGTTCGCTTCGGGAAGAAAGCTCAGCTTCTGCCAGCCTCGGCCCAGTCCGACGCCGTGCAGCCCCCCTGCACCGAGCGTGACGAGCGACTGCTTCAACTGGTAGGGCGAGTTCTCGAAGTTCGTCCAGGACTCGATGAAACCCACGATGCGTCGCTGCTGATAAGGTTTCATGGCCAGTGTCGTCAGGATCGTGGGGATACCAACGGCCAGCCCCAGCAGAAAGTTGCGTAGCGGCCATCCTCCCATGAACAGCACCAGAGCTGCACTGGCGAGCAGGAAGAGTGACGTTCCAAGGTCGGGCTCAATCAGAACAAGGGGGACCGTGAGCACCACGGGGAGCAGGAACGGGACAGTCCCCTGAACCCATCGGGACAGCAGGTGCCGGTTTCGATCGAGGATCCAGCACATCATCAGCGGGACGGCAATTTTGGCGAGTTCGGACGGTTGAGCGGTCATGCCGGGGACGCGAATCCACCGCTGAGCCCCTTTCACCCGGACGCCCACTCCCGGAATCAGTACCAGAATCAACAGAATCACCGTCGCGACGAACAGCCACGGCGCACAGGACTTCCAGAATTCGGGGTCCCGTGTGGCTGCGAAGTACGCTGACAGAAGTCCCACTGTGAGGAAGATCAGATGTCGCGAGAGATAGACTTGCTCGTATTCGGTCGGCCAGGACGTGACGCTGGCACTGTGAACCATCAACAGCCCGAAGCCGAGCAACAGGGCTGCGAAGGCGACAAAAAGTTGACGGCACAAGTCCACCGGATTCTCCTGCTGTGTCCTCCGCCTCCTGAAGTCAGCGCGTTCCCGTCCCTTACGTGATGCTCATTTGCGTGCCATCGGCAGTCTGGGGTGGTAACTTCACTCAAAAATCGGGGCCGCAGAAACTTGGGGCGAGCGATGTCATGACGGCCGAAATCCCCGGAAAAACCGCTTTCTTCCTCGATCCCAAAGTGGCGTCAAGACTTGGGAGTCGGACGTCGATTCGAGAAAGTCTGTTACAGGTCATTTCCTATTCGGATTTGGCGAAATAGAATACAGCCGAGGCACGTGACAGTGATCCTCACCTTCATCAGCACGGTGGCGAATCGATCTGCTGATGAGAACCGAACCGTGTACACCTGCGATTTGAGAATTGGATAGAACATGGACCTTCCCGTCCTGGACATGGCCGCTCCTGTCGAAGTCTATGAAGATCCGCTGGCGCTCATGGACGAAATTGACGAGCTGAAAAAGAAACAGGATGCGACCATCCTCGCTCACTTCTACGTGGACGGTGATCTGCAGGACATTGCCGATTTCACGGGAGACAGTCTGAAGCTGGCTCGCGATGCGACCAAGGTGACGACCTCGACGATCGTGTTCTGCGGCGTTCACTTCATGGGTGAATCGGCCAAGATTCTCAATCCCGAAAAACGGATTCTGATGCCCGACCTGCAGGCCGGCTGTTCGCTGGCTGACAGCTGTCCGGCAGACCGACTGGCCGCTTATCAGGCCGAACTCCGTGCGAAGGGACACGACTTCCAGACGGTCGCGTACATTAACACCACTGCAGCCGTGAAGGCGTTGTGCGACTGGATCGTGACCAGCGGCAACGCGCGAGAGATCATCGACCGGGTTCCCGCGGATAAAGAAATTCTGTTCGTTCCCGATCAGCATCTGGGACGCTATCTGAGTTCCGTGACGGGCCGCCCGATGATCCTGTGGCCCGGCTCCTGCATGGTGCACGAGGTGTTCAGCATTCAGGACCTGCTGCGAGCCAAGCGTAACAACCCCGGTTCGCTGGTCATGGCACACCCGGAATGCCCCGCGAATATTCTTGAGATCGCCGATGTCATTGGCGGCACCGAGAAGATGCGTAAATACGTCGCGTCCGTGACGGAACCGAAGACGTTCCTCGTCGCGACCGAAGCCAACATGATTCATCCGTTGAAAAAGCTGGCTCCGCAGCATGAATACATCCCTGTTCCGGGAATCATGGCCTCCACGGGTGAGACGTGTGCGTGCAACCGCTGTCCTCACATGGCCCGGAACACACTGCAGAAGGTTCGGGACTGCCTCAAGAACGGCAGCCCCGAGATTGTCTGGCAGCCTTACTTCGCCCAGGCACAAGAGGTCTTGAAACGAAGTCTGCTTGAGTAGAAACGGTGGCCGCTCGCAGGGGGTTGTGCTGGACTCGCGGGCCCGCAACCCCGATGCGGTTTATTTCAAGACGAAGCTGAGCGAGTTGGAAGCCCGCTTCTTACTCAGTTCATCGACAATGGTCAGCTTCAGCGTGTATGCGCCTGTCGACAGACCCTCGGGGATGTAGAACTGGTAGTTGTGGAAGTAATCGCGGCGTGGGTTACGGCAGAAATCTTCTGTCGAAGGGAAGCCCTTCGTCCAGACGATCTGCCCCTCGGAGTCCTTGATTTCGATCAGAGACTTCAGTGAAGTGCGGTATTCGCCGTCCGCGGTCATCGCACTCACAAAATTTTCGACTTCCGCGTAGAGCAGGACCTCGTGTCCCGGTGTAAACTCGTTACGTGGAAACCGTTCATAGTTTCCGAAGTACGAGATCTTCCGGCAGAAGGTCATGTTCTTGATCGACAAGCCGGCTTGTTCGCGCATCTGTCTGAGAGCCCCGCTGAGTGGCGGAACTGTTTTGGCGGCGCGTTCGACCTCGTCGGGAAACTGAGCCGTATCCAGGCTGTTCGACATGGCCCAGAGAAGTTGCTGCCAGTATTCCTGCTGTGCGTTGTCCACACTGGGAATGGCCGTCAGTGCCTGTTCCTGTCGTTGTGCCATCAGGTAGAGCAGTCGCAAGTGGGCGTGTCTACGGATGTGCTCGTTCATGCGGTCCCCGTCCAGGTCTGACTTGGTCGAGGCAAGTTCCTGTTCAATCCGGGAGATCAAGGCTTCCAGGTCGTCTTGCCAGGGCAACATGGGGAGAGTGCCGACGGTGATGGGACCACTTGGGATCTCGGACTGATCAATGTCGTAGGGAAGACGCGTCGTTTCTGGTTTGTCGGAGCCTTCCGACTTCGACTTGGCGAGTCGAGACGCGGCGGCGTGACCGAGGTGCCGATCAGCCCACTTGGGGACGCCGGACTCTGAGGCGGCCACCTGTTCGACGTCGCTTGCGAGGGTGTCAGCGGTTGCAGCGGCCTGTTCTGGCTTCGCGGGTTCGGCATCCCAGTCGTTCGTTTCGCTTGCGGTGAATTCGGCTGCGGCGGCCTCGCCCTTCTTTGGATGGCTCGTCTCGACAGCGTCCTGGTCGGCCTTTTCGTCTTCTTCGACCGAGTCGAAACGAACCTTGCCGATTTCCGAAACGGCATCCGACTCGTCAGAGAACGGCTGATTCGCCTTCGAGACATGCTCGTCCACTTGTTTGTGGCGTACATCATCTGAGGGAATTGATTCAGCGTCGAACTGTGGCTCATCAGCATCGAACGAATCGTGAGCCAGGGAGGCGTGACCCGTTGTACTGACGGCGGAATCGCCTGGATGGTCGCCGGACGAATGTTCCGCCGTCTCGATATGCTCTGCATCAGCAGGACGGTCTTCGGACGATCGACTTGCACCGCGCGCTGTCTTTGGCGAGCGGAAGGAAATATCCGACTGCGACTTGAGATCCGACTCTGACTTGGCCTTGCGCGATCCCTTCAGGAAGGGTGACGCGAGGGGGCGGTCACCCAGACTCTCTGCCCGACCGAACGGCGCAGGCAGCATACATCCCCCCGCCGTAAGCGAGAGAAGTACGAGCATCAGCGGGCCGAACACGGATCGCATACCGATATCCAAAGGGAAACGCCACAACTTCGGCGGGAAATACGAGTATTGGAGGTGAACAATCGAAGATGAGATTCAATATGACTGGAATGTCGCGGACACTAGCCAAAAAATCAGAACGCAACAAGACCGGTTTAGAGGGTGATTTGCCATTCTGATTTTTGGATAGGCTTGGAACTCACTTCGGTGAAGTCCCCTGCGAAAGAGGGACTTCATTCTGCCATGGAACGCCCGCGACAGGATCGAAACGCGGGCGATGACCGATGACCTGCCATCACTCGTCCGTTCTGATCGACCACAAATACTGCTTGATCGCCTCAAACTGCCGACGGGCGTTCCCCCCTTCGACCTGAGTGGCTGCGGTTGTTTTCAGATCAGGTGCAAACCTGGGCATGCGAGAGCCCATGTCGTAACGGGGTGGATCGAGCATTTGACGCAGTGCGAATTCAGGCCGGAGTCGGTCTTTCGCAAAGGCAAAGTTGATCCCCAGGGCGATCTGAGTGGCTTTGTCTCCACGTGGAACATCCTTCCCGACAGCATGACACTGGCGGCAATCCAGCCCACCATCCCGCAGGGTCAGTAGCCGCCCCTGTTCGACTTTGGCCGATGTCAGCTCGGTCGGTACTGGCTCTTCGAAAGCGACGCCGTGTTCGGAGGCCAACTCGTGTGCGATCAGGTTGGCGTAGGCAGGGAAGCTGGGCATGCGGGCGCGGAGCCAGGGACGTGGCTTCTGCTTGATGTTGCCTGCGAGGAACTGGGCAGTCCACGGCCCCTGCAGCTTTTCACCGACCCATGTCAGATGCGGGACCGCCTCGGGCGATTGTCCCGAACCTTCTTCGGCGATGATCTCGGGCCACAGGGAGGATGCGGAATCTCGTGAGTGACAGGCCGAGCAGCGGAGTGATGTCAGAATTTGCTGGAGGCGTCCTGAGTCTTCAGGAGTGGAGTTGACAGGCGTGCGCCCGGACTTGAGGTACTGACCTAGCGATGAGCGATCGTCGTCGTTTAGGTCGTAGGTGATGCGATGCGGGCCGGTCGCTTCGGTTTGCAGGCAGCCTTTTGTAGCAGTCCCCATGAAAAGCGAACGGACATCAGGTGGTGCCAGCTGGTCGGTCTCTTTTGTCTGGTGACAGTGATGACAACGGAGCTCGAGGAAGCGTTTGTGACCTCGCTTGACGTCCCCTTGAAGGGGATTTGCTGACGCGGGGACCATGCCTGTCGAGGAGTGTTCGAGATAGGCCGACAGGGCGACGACTTCCTCCGGTGTCAGATGAAAATCGGGCATCCGGCTTGTCGTGTGATTCCGATGAGGTGCTGCCAGGAATCGCTGCAACTGTCCTGGCTTGAACTTGGACTTTACGAAATGGAGTGAAACCCGATCCCACTCGGCGTTCTCGTCAGACCGGGTGAATGTGTGGCAGGCGATGCATCCAAGTCGTTCGTAGAGGACGGCCCCTTTCTCAATCGCGTCCGTGACATCGGCCAGCTCCTGTGATCCTGCAGGCGAAAGCTCCGAATCCGGTATCGAAGTGAGATAAGCGACAAGGTCAGCGACCGCTTGATCATCAGTTTTACCGAGCAGGCGCGGCATCGTTGCGTCAGGACGTACGTGAGCGGGATGGCGGAGCCATTCATTCAGCCAGCCTGGTTGCAGTCGCGAACCAATGCCGTCCAGACGTGGCGCCAGACGAATCTGTTCCACGGTCAGTCCGGTGGGGAATGATGCTGATGATTCGACATTCTCAATGTGGCAGCGAGCACACTGATGTTTCTCGTAGAGAAGTCGTCCCGAGTCGGCCGTCGTGTCGCGGGGATCCGCATCCTGTGCCGAGTCATGAAACAACAGCGTTGCTGGAATCAACTCTTTGGGAAAACGGTCACTCTCCCACATCAGACCGAAGTCCGGACTTGTGATGGTGGGGACATGGCTGATTCCAATGGAGTTCAGGCCTTTTCGCAGGCGAAAGGTGATGGGGGTAGGGCCAATTCGCTGTTGCTCTCCATTGATTTCGAGAATCGTCTGAGAGTGGGCAAACTTTTCGGCCGCGTCTTCAGTGTCACTGTTCGCGTCATCCCCGACCCTCGATCGAACGCTGAATCGGTAGTCCCCCGTGAAGGGGACTTTCAGGTAACCAGAGACGGTGACCGGTTCAGAGTTCAAACTGGGGGTGATCCCTGACCACGCCAGTTGCCGCCGAATGATGGGATGTGGCAAAGTGGAACCTGACAGAACCACGCCGGGCTGTAGTCGCGCGAGCAGTGCTTCTTTCTCGGGATCGAGCGTTGTTCGATGGAGGTGGTCCTCGGGGAATACATCCCCGGGAAGTCCGTTCAAGGTGAGGTAGGCGGTTTGCTCGAACGTTGTTTTGTCGGTGCTCCGCAGCAGGTAGCTGATTCCGATCTGATCGACAGGCTTCAGGTCGGGAATCTCGATGAAGACGGTTCGCCCATCGGGCAGCAATGTCGCTGACCTGGGTTCCACCACGTCACGTCCGATCTGTCCTGGTGCCGAAGGCTTCAAATCGGGTGAACCGTATTCGGCAGACCAGCGATAGTTCCAGGCTTCAAGGTCATAGTTGTCGATGTCCTCTGCATCACTGCGAAGTAGCTCGCGTGAGAACGTGAGTGAAATCCCATTCCGGTAGGTCTTCATTCCGACCAGAAGATCGATGCCTTGACCGGTATAGCGAACGCGTTGAAAGCAGCCATCGTTCACCGCACTACTCACCCAGCCTTTGAGTCCGGTGAGGTAAAGCTGGCCATCTTTTTCATGAAACTTTCCACGATGAACGCCCGAGGCGAACTGCAGATTGAATTCGGTCGATCCACCGTTCATCAGCGGTCCGGCATAAGGTCCTGCGGGGCCGGTGACGACTTGCGTTTCCGGGGTTCGGACCAGTTTCTCACGTAGCAGGAGACGCAATTCACACTGGCCATAGGAAAGATGGAGCAGTTGATTCGAAAGAGGTCCCCAGCGATCACTGGTGACCCAGACCTGACTGCCGCAACTGTTGTCTGCAAGCCGTGGGAACCAGCAGAAAGGACGTTCAAAGTCGGTGGGAGGTGTCGCCTGATGATGCGACATCATCCCCCCATAGAACCCCCCCTGATGGACGTCGAAGACGGCGGACGCGGGGGTCCACTCCCCTTCCTGCGGCGCGACCGTGATCTCATCCTGAGGGCCGATACTCATGCCATTCGGATTGCGAAACCCTGTCGCATAAACGTCCAGTTTCTGTCCGTCCGCCGAGACTCTCAGCAGCGATCCATCGTGAGGTATGGCCGAATTACAGTTCCCTTTGACGTAGTAAAAATTCCCGGCACGATCCGTTTCGAGACACGCGACGTACTCGTGGCCGTTGAGAGACACATACGCATCGTTGTTGAAGTTCTCGTAGTAGTCGGCCTCGCCATCATTGTTGATGTCGTAAAGACGCGTTATCTGATCCCGACCGACGACGTAGATTTCATTTGGACTCGCGCTTTTCCCGGTTCCTTTTTCCCGATGAATCACCTTCACGCCCAGCGGCTGGAACAAGCCGGTGGCAAAGCGACGCCAGGTGATTTTTGCCAGCTTGTCATCGATTCCGTCGACCAGCCAGACGTCTCCATGCAGGGTACAGACGACAGCCCGGCCATCAGGCAGAAAGTCGTGACCTCCGCAGAACATCAATGCGTTAAATCGGTTCTCAAATGGGACCGTGATTGTGTCGATGACGTAGGGGGCCGTGTCCTTCGCGACTTCACCGACCGTGACGAGGGGCTCGCCCCAGATCGTGGGACCGGGGGTCATCAGTTTCGCCAGTTCTTCCGCTGCGGACGAAGACGCCGCCAGACGCTCGAAGGCGACTTCGTCCGAAGCAGGAGACCCGATCAGTAGCTTCACCAGGACCTGGCCTGCATGCGGAGCAACGGTCAGCACGTGAGCTCCGTCTGGTCCCCGCGTCAGAGTTGCATTCTCTTTCGATTTGATCAGTCGGACCCGTGCCGAGCCATCCGCCGCCAGGATCGAAATCGGAGTGTCGGAAGGACCGATGGAGATGGTTCGACTGAGGGCACTGATCCCTTCAGCCGACTCGCGCCAGGGGGACTCCAGCAGAACTGTCGGTGCTTGGGAACCGGCCTTGGAAGTCTCTTTTGAGCCGACAGTGAATTTGAGGATTACACGCTGTTCGTGTCGGTAAAGCCCTTCGTAGTGAGCTTCCGTTTTGGGAAGGGGCCCATAGGGGTTCTCCTGACGATGGTTCGTGAACTGACCATCGCGCGACACTCCTGCCAGCAACGGATTTGTGAACGTGACGTCGCCCTCAATTCGGGGAGGAACAATAATTCCGAATCGAGCGGCATCGAACCGGATAAAGCCCTTCCATCCGGCCGAGGCGCGCATCAGTTCCGTGTCATAAAGAACGGCATCCGTCTGCTCTGGACCGACACGGACAACAATCCCCTTGTAGACGGTACCGCCCGGGCCGGTAATTGATCCGCTGAAGAAGGGGCCAGTATCCATCTGGCCAAAACGATCATCGCGTGAATCTTCTTCGGTCCACCGAAAACCGAGTGCATCTTCGCCCCAATGTCCTTCAATTCGATCCTTTTTTTTTGACGGGGGACCGGCGGCAGCGGCAGCCTGAGTCACAGAGGCCGCGCTCTTGCCGGTGGCGTCGTCAAAATGCTTTTCATCCTTCAGTTCATCGAAGTGCCAAAGCCCCAGCGTCGTCTCGTCGACTTCAAAGGGGCCGGAAGGGGAGGCCTCAAACGTCCGAACGCCGCGTGAAATACGTACCTCATCAATCAGACCACTGCATCCGATCCCCTGATCGACGAGGCTGCCGATCGCCAGTCCTCCAGGGACGGTTTGCCTGTCAGTGCGCTGGACTGGCTGGCTGGCAACTTGCCTGGCATCGACAAACAATCGAATGCGATCCGCTTCCAGGACCATCGCCACATGATGCCATTTCCCGTCGCAGATATTGGCAGTGGAATGGCAGTGGTCAGGAGTAAACCCGGGCGTGTAAACCGTCAGATGACCATTACCGGCCATCGAGAAGAGTTCCCAATGCGTCCCTGACGACTTGTCTTCGTGCGCAACCAGGATGTTGTAGGGGCCCTTGTCCGTCAGTTGTGTCCAGCATTCGACGGTCAGGGGAAACTGCCGAAAACCTTCTTGCGCGGCGACAGAGACACCGCCTCCCGCGGCATTGAAAGCGCGTCCAAATTTGCCTGCCGTCAGTCGGTCGGCGGGGGTGACTCGGGGGAGTGCGGCTTGTGGCACCGGGACGGGAGTTCGCGGGACAGGTTTGGGACCTGCCGGTTTGCCGGCGAGTTGCGGTTTCAACCAATGGAGACCATCCAGGTTGTCGTGCAATCGTTCTTCCGCATCATCGTCGGTATGTCCCAGGATGCCGATCGGACCTTTGTACCCGCTGTCCCGAATTACCTTCAGAAGTGCGAGGTCCAGATCACCCTGACCCAGTTGGATAATCTTCTGCCCCTTTTTATCCCCGTCGATCACCATTCCGTTGAGGTTTAACGTGTAGAGATACGGCAGCATTGCCTTCAGAAGCTGGGGAAAGCGATCAAGGTGCTCATGTCCGTGGTGCTGGTTGTAAACGATTCCGACATTGGGAAGTTCCAGTTCTTTGATGATCGCGATTTGATTCTCGGGCTGTCCGAACCAGCCGCCGTGATTGTACAGAGCAACCTTGCAGCCAGCCTGTTCAGCCGCCAGTGCGATTGGCCGAATCCGGGCTGCTTCGTCGATGACTCGCTGACGCTGCTCCTGGGGGGTTGCGGTGGGGCCCCCCCCTCCGGTGACCCAAAGCTGCGGGGTGACTTTGTGCTTCTTGAAGACTTCGAGCGTCATTTTCGCTTCGTCGTTCAAGACGGTGGGAAACCACCAGGCTGTCAGTTCGACGTTGTGCCGTTTCAAGGCTTCGATTTCTGCATCGAACGTCGGAATATGCTCGGCACGATAGTCGTACGCGAACTTCGAAAAGCCGAGCTTCTCGAGCATGGCCGCACGGTCTTCGGGACCGCGTTTCTTAGAATCGAAGGGAACGATGCACCAGGCAACGAGATTCTCATCGCGGAACAGGTCGTCGGCTGCGTGTACTACTGAAACCGGTGAAAGGACCAGCGAGGCCAGATAAAGAAATACAATCAGGGGCCGTTTCAGCATTTTTGGCACTCTCTCTGTGGCGTGATTCGAGTCTGAAACGCATGTTAATGAACCTATGCGATTCCGCCAGTGGATCGAGGCAAATCTGCTCTGGATCAGGTTTGTTCCCGCTGCTGATTTCCTCCACGGGGGACTCGGGAAGCGAGCAGCCAGGAAACGGCCGAGATTGCCTGCAAGCGAGGTCAAAAAATTAAACCTCGCTTGGAACCTGCTGATTAATCTTGTCGCGGAGCCGTTTCCGCGGGGCTGTCCTTGAGGCGAACGGGCAGCTGTACTTCGGAGTATTGCTTGCTGTCCGATACGAAAGGACTGTTATGACTCATCACTCGCAGGGGGCCACACGATTCATACTCGTCCTGATGTGCGAGCAGCCACGTATCGAGGTGACGTCTGGCCTCTGAGACGCGATCCCGATTTGCGGTGCCACGGATGCCGATGCTGATAACCATCTGAGCGGGAATATCGACCACTTCAACCTTGTCGGCGGGTCCGAGGCTGCCTTGCTCGGTGGTGCGATAAAGGAATGACATGGACGTCTTCTTGGTCGCTTTTTCGTTACTCGCATAGGTCACCTCGACCGGAGCAGTCATTGCAATATCGCGCTCCTTGATGTGATTGAACAAAGTCCAGAAAGCCCGTCCTTCAATCAGCGTCATCTCGGTTTTCGCGAGTCGATATTTGGGGTACTGCTGCAGACGGATCTCACCAACTGGTGTCAGTTCCGGGAATCCCTCAGGTCGGGGGGCTTCCTCTTGAGGTTCGAACCGTAAAATGTCGCGTGCTTCTTTGATGGCGGTCCGCCATTGTTTGACAAATTTCTTGGAATCCGACTCCTTCGACGTGGCCGTTTTTGTGAATGACTCTGCCAGGACCACATTCGCCGGTGCCGCGTTCATCGCTTCCAACGCCGCGGCTTGCAAGTGCGCGAGCTCTTTCACCGGGTCACGCAGTGATTCCGCCGTGCTCAATGCCGCATCCAATTTGTCGGCGACCTCGACCGGAGTCATGGCTCGATCCTCCCCGTGACCGGTCTGCGAGGAATACAAGAACGAAGCGGTGCAAAATGCAATCAGGCAAGCCATTGCTCTTGATTGTGTCATCATAGTCGATCCTGAATCCATCTTAGTTTGTTGAGGTGATTGCACATCATTGAACCCGAGGAATCCTGTCCAGCGGGTTGCTGAAACGGGCGCCAGACTTGTCTCTCAGCGGACCTTAATCATGTCGTCGGCAACAATCTGCACCGATGCCGCAGCTACTTGACTTCAGCCAGCAGCGGCAATCGTTCGCGTGACGAAACCACAACACCGCCAGGCTTCTCGATCGTCACCGCGAAGAGGTAGGCTTCTTGAACCCTGAGCTTCGCATGAATAGAAACGATCGCCTCCTGTTCGGACGAAATGTCGAAAACACCGCCATCGATGGGAGTCTTGTCGTCCTGGTTCTTGTCAAAGATCCACAACTGATACTGTTCCCGAGTGGGATCATTAACGGGCAGGCCACGGAAACGCATGAATCCGGACTGCTCTGATGGACTCCAGACGACGTCCCCTGCGGCGTTCGCAATCTCTGTGGGACCGGGCGCCCAGTCCACCTGGACAACATCGTCGATTGTCGAGATCAGTTTCAAACGTTGCTGTGACAAGTCCAGCGCGGTGGAAGGATCGAGTGGATCCAGCTTCGAATTGAAGAGTGTCAGCATCGTGATGGCCAGGCACGCTGCCGCAACCAGCCACGGGAACTTACTGGATCGAGGCGAACTGGTTGTGGTTGGTTCCGACGGACGGGTCGGCACGGTGACAGGACCGCCCAGTTCCTCAATAGCCCGCGATCTGATTGCCTTGCGAAGATGGTCTGGCAGCGGCATTGACGTTGAATCCGACCATGCGAGATCAAGTGATGCAACCACCTGCTCGAAGTGATGCAACTGTTCGACAGGGGACTGCTCTGCCAGTCTATCAAATTCCGTTTGTTCGTCTGGCGAGAGTCCGAACAATAACCGCGTGATTTGCAGTTCTTCCCAACGATCGTTGTCCCCATTTGCGGGATTGTTCATAGGGGCACCCCCCCCTCCACACCAAGCTGGCGACCAAACTGCATGCAGTTGCGCAGCTGAACCAGGGCGCGGCGAATCAGTGATTTCACCGTACCCAATGGAACGCCAGTCCGCTCTGCGATTCGAGATTGAGTCAAACCGTGATAGATCGAAAGTTCCAGTACTTCGCGTTCGTTCTGGCGAAGTTTTTCGAGGCAGGCCGTTGCCCGTGTTCCGTCTTCTGCGAGTTCAAGCCTGGAGACCGGCTTGGGAGCGGGGAGGTCAATCTCCGCCTCTTCAATGGATTGTGGCTCGGGATTCCGACGAATCTTCCGCAGCCGATCAATCAATCGTCGTCGCGCGAGGACGGAAATGTAGGTTGCCTCCGTGCCAAGTTCTTCGCGAAACCGTCCCGCATTACGCCACAAATCCACAAAGATTTCCTGGACGGCGTCTTCAGCGTCAGCAGTCGAAGGTGACAGTCTGCAGGCAAGTGACCAGACAAGACCACCATATCGGTCGATGCATTCATCGATCGCATTCGTCTCACCCTGCGCTACACGGGGAAGTATCGGCGCTTGCAATTCAATCTCTCCTGTTTTCATCAACGTAGCGAGGCCGGCATCGCTGCCGACCTCGCAGACACTCGATTGTCCGTCAGTAGGGACCTATTTGGGGATGATCACTGTGTCGATCACGTGAATCACGCCGTTGCTGGTTTCGATATCCGTCTTGACCACATTGGCACCGTCTACCATTACTTTGCCATCTTTGACCACAATTTTCACTGATGAGCCCTGGGCGGTTTTCGCGTTCGAAAGTTTGACGACGTCCTTGGCCAGCACTTTGCCGGGAACAACATGGTAGGTGAGGATCGAGGCCAGCTTCTTTTTGTTCTCTGGCTTGAGCAGCGATTCCAGTGTTTCCTTCGGCAGTTTCGCGAATGCTTCATCGGTTGGGGCGAAGACGGTGAATGGACCCTTCCCCTTCAGGGTATCAACGAGGTCGGCGGCCGTCAGTGCGGCGGCCAGAGTCTTGAAACTGCCTGCGGCAACGGCGGTGTCGACGATATCTTTGGCCTTGTCTTCTGCACTCAGAAGACCACTGAAGCTTGTGACCAAAGCCAGTACGAGCATGCGAACTGAAAACGACTTCATTGAGAAACCTTCATCTAAATTTTGACTGAACGTTTCTGAGGTGAAACGCCTGGGGATTGTTAAGAGTTTGTCGCGACATTCCTGATTGAGCTGCTCAGACCTGTTTTCGCTGCCGTGGCAAAATCGGATGCAAAAAAGTCGCAGGTTTTTCTGAGAATCGTTGGCAGTCCAGTCCCCCTGCAAGATCGCTGCGTCCTGATGCCAGGCAAATGACGTCAGCGGCGCTGGAGTTGACTTGCTGTCAATGCATCGCTCTGGCGGCGTCCAGGAACACCGGACGGAATCCACCCGCAGCGTTCGGATTGTCGCACCCGAGCGAGATGATCACGTCGTTCAAACGTGCTTCGTTCTCAAGTTTTGAGAAGCGGCCAATCGCGACCGATCCGGGGAAAGGAGATGAGCCGGGCTGCTGCTGAGGGAACCCTGGACATCGCCGACGGAACGGACTTTTGTCCCGTTTTGAAGGAAAGGGATTGAGCTGTCCTGGATGACCCTGGATGCGTGCCGATGAAGTTTCAATTGACTTTGCCGGAGTTCATCCAGGTGATCGAGAGCTGCAGCGAGGTGGCGATCGTGACCCAGATGAAATAGGGGATCTGCGCAAATGCGACCCAGCGGTAGTGCCTCCAGACGGCAACCATGCACCAGATGAGGGTCAGCCAGACGATGAGAATGTCGACGGCAGCCAGTGGCAGGTTTCGCATTCCGAACTGAATCGGTGTGAAGATCAGATTGGCGACCAGATTGATCGCGAAGGGAATGGCAACGGACACCGGAATCTTTTTTCGCACGGCCTGCACGAAGACGAATCCAAAACTGATTGCGATGATCGGATAGAGAATCCGCCAGATGAGTCCGATCGTGGCGGGCGCAGGTGTCCAGGTTGGCTTTGCGAGTGAGTTGTACCATTCAAGCCAGGACATCGTACGAATCCCTTTCCTCAAATTTGCTATCAGCGATGATGCTTGCCTGTTTGGCTTTCCGTCTCGCCGAGGCAGGCCATGAAGCTGAGTGTAAGATGTGACGGAGGAACATCCGAGTCAATGCCGCCGTCAAGATGTTCACCCGCTGGGACTGCGGCGATGCGGGGTCAAGCGAGGAACGTTTATCAGGCTCGATCCGCGACGTGGGGCAAGTTCACCTGCTGTGGTCTGCGGTGCGTGACTTGGGCATTCCTGCCGTAAGGATCTTGGTGAGCTGAATCGGACTGGGGAAGAACGCTCGCCCGTCGGCCGCGAAATTGGTTGCCAGAGATATGCAGCAGACCGTTCAGCCGTGCCGCGATTGCGGCGTTTGCGGCGTTTGGAACGGGAACTTTGGACGAACAAGGAGAGCTTCATCGATGGGTGTCGCCCACGGGCACACGCCATTTGTGATCGCAGTCCATCGATGCCGCTCAGATTGGTGCTCGCCGTCGTGCAGCGCGCCGTCCAGAATCAGTTCGCTACGACTTCGGTGGGGGTGATCTTGAGGGTCTTCGCCGTGCTTCGGGACTTAGGGAGATCGACTTGCCCTTTCAGAATCACAGTCCTGGACTCAAGCGAATCCAACTTCTTCAACAGCTTAGCGTTGTCTGGAGGAGTGATTGTCAGGGTAAAATCGTCCGTCTTCAACTTGAGAGTCGACTTCGTTTTTTCCACGGTTCCCCGCACTGTGATCGCGACGGCATCTTCCTTGATCTTCGGATCTCGCGCGGTCAACGAATTGACAGAGACGACCCAGCGACCGGGACGCTCAGGGGTGTTCAAGTACTGCAGCGTCCCCGTGGCCGTCACCAGTTTATGGTGATTGGCTTCTGCGAAATCCTTCAATTGGGGATCCGAAATCAGTAATTCCCACGAAAAACCCCCCAGGGAGAGATTCGTTCCCGTGGTTTCCCCCCCCACGGCAACCATACCGCAGCGCAACTTACCGTGACAGATCACCTCTGCAATGGACTCTGTCGCGTACAGCGAGACGCGCCCGGCGGCAATCGCAAGAATGCCGAGGACAAGTAGCGAAGCGGTGACCCATCTGGACATAGCTGATCCCCGATGCGGGAGGTAAGGTTTAATTCGTCTCATCGTAATCTGGCGGGATCGACCTTCATCCGATTTTCGACCAATCGACGGGCGATGGGGGTATTCGGTGACGGTTCGTTCGAAGATCCCTTTGATAGGAATGATATGTCCAGCACTCCGCCGCTCACCTTGGCCGGGGGAAGATCACCCCACAGACCTTTCAAAGCAGGTATAGGTCGGGCATTCGCGTAAATCAGATCTCTCACCGTCGTCATTTGAGCTCGATCCTGAACCGGATTGGCGAATGTCTTGGCCCAGACCAGTGCCGCGGCGCCGGCGACGTGAGGGGCTGCCATGGAGGTCCCGTCGTACTGAGCGTACTGATTATTCCGGACCGTGCTGACAATCGCCACGCCAGGGGCACCGATATCGACGGTCTTGGAGCCGTAGTGACTGAAGGAGCCACGGTTATTGTTCACGTCGATGGCCCCTACGGTGATGATGTTCGAACTGGAGCACGCAGCGGGATAGTAAGGCGAGCGATCGTTGTTGTTACCGTTACCGGGTGAGTTTCCCGCGGCAGCGACGAACAGGACGCCACGACGTTCCGCGCGGGCGATCGCTTCTTCCAGTGCCGGGACACTGCTGGGACCAGCCCAACTGTTCGAGATAATGTGGGCTCCGTTGGCGACGGCCCAGTCGATCGCTTTGACGGCGTCGGACGTGTTCCCGCTGCCGTCAGGTCCGATAAACCGCAGCGCCATGATCTGGGTTTTCCAGCTGACACCGACGACGCCCACGCCATTGTTTCCAGCAGCAGCGATCGTTCCGGCACAGTGTGTTCCGTGATTCTGCTCGTCCATCGGATCGGCGTCGTCATCGAAGAAGTCGTAACCAAACTTCCCGTTCTTGGACCACATATTCGGGCGGAGATCAGGGTGGTTGTAGTCGACTCCGGAATCGATCACCGCAACGATGATGTTGGGAGACTCGCGGATCGTCGGCCAGACTTTGGATGCTCCGATATTCTCCATCCCCCAAAGATTTTTCAGGAGCGGATCGTTGGGCACGGTCGCGGCATACGCGGCGACGACAGATTGACCTTCGCCCGCTGGGGGGACGCTCACGACGTAATCCGGGGCCGCGTGCAGCACCGCTTCGTCCGCGATCAATGCTTCCACTGTTTCCGTGGTGATTTCGCTGTTGGGTTCGACGACAAGGAACGAACCATCTTCGTAGTCTTCGACAGTCGACAGTCCCGCCGCTTTCATCGTCTCTTCAGACGGCTTTTTGTCGGGGCTCTCGTAGTGAATCAGCAGTCGCTGTCCCTTGCGATGGACCTTGTCGCCATCCGGATCGAAGCTGACGGCCATCGACTGCATGGCCATCTTTTCCTCGGCGGGAACTTCGAAGACGGCCTTCCCCCGGCGATTGATCCCGCGGTACCGGGATTTGCAGTGCCGCAGAACGTCCAGTTCCGGAGCCAGCTTATGGTGCCGACTGGCTTTGGGACGCATCGCCCAGTGTTCGGCGTAGAGGCTGCCTGCCGGAAACAGAGCCAGTCCGCAGACCAGAGACCACAATGGGACAAACATTCGCCTGTTCATGAAACTCTCGCCAGTGACTTCCTTGTTCTTCGCACGGTGATTCGACGTTACGTCGAGCACTTCGATTGCTGACGGCGAGCGATGGGATTCACCGTCGGTCACTCGTTGAAGTGCACTTTGTGACGTTGGAGGGAGTCACTGATCAGCACCAGAGGCCGCAATGACGCGGATACTGTTCCCGATCACAAACGGTGTCAGTCTCCATTCTGACTCCGCACCGCCCCATCAACGTCCATCACATGAACCGCGAGCTGAAAGCTCCTGCCTGCAAGGGCGTATGTCATTTCTCAAAAATATTTAGACGAACCCCTGATTTTGGTAAAGATCAATCATGTCGCGACCGACGGTTGGACAGCGGCTTTCCGACCAGCGTTCTCCAAGCCTGATGGCGTGGAACTCTTGTTCAGAACCGCAGTCACCCATGTTTCTGCTGGGAATGTGTCCCCGAATCGCCGCCCCTTGCGCAGAGGCTGCAAGCTAGCTGGTTTACTTTAGCAGTCGCTTGGAGGCCTGTTTCCGCCGGGGTGAGACAAAACGCGGATGCGGTTGGCGCCGCCTCGGTACAGCGAGGGGACATCCGCTGCGGCCGGCCTGTGGCTGAGACTAGGTCAGGCCGACTGGCTGCAAGGGGCACTTGGCGGCGACGAAGCTTTCGCGCCGGCTTTCCGTGTTGAACTCGACAGTGACAGTCCGCATTCGCGAAAAGCCGCTGACTTCGACGACCGTTCCCAGTCCATAGCGGGGGTGCCGTACCTGCATCCCCACGGCAAAACCCAGCGGCAGTGCGACTCCTTCGCGCGACCCAGATTCCAGGGCGGCTCCTGTGGTGAGATGAGGATTGATCGGTGGTTTGCGCTTGGTCGTCTTCCCTTTCTTGCGGCGAAAAGTCGTCGCGTAGTCCGGGTGCTGGACGGCAATCTCGTCATGATCATCCCCCGGATCAGGGTCGGGTTCGAAGCCATCAAAGGCAGAGGACTCGTCAGCGAACTCGATCTCATTGACACTGTGCTTCTCGACAAACAGTTCCTGAATAAAGTCGCTGGTAATCGTCGAGAGCGTTCGGCCATGCATTTCCCGGCGCAGCGTGTGCGTGAGAACCAATCGCTCCTGGGCGCGCGTGATTCCCACGAAGAGCAGGCGACGTTCTTCTTCCAGGGGCAATCGGTCGTTTTCCCGCAACGACCGTTCGTGAGGGATCAGGTTCTGTTCGACGCCGATCAGGTAGACGTTGGGAAATTCGAGTCCTTTGGCCGCGTGCAACGTCATCAGTGTCACCGCACCGCTGTCGTCACTGAGCGAGTCGACGTCCTGGACCAGACTGGCGGTTTCCAGAAATCCGCCCAGGGTTGCGACCTCTTCCGTCTCCGCCATCTGAGCGTCGTATAAGCTGGCGGAACTGAGCAGTTCATCGACGTTGGATTTCCGCTGGACGTCTTCTTCTTCAATGGAACCTTCAAACTGGCGGTAGTAACCCGTTCGTTCCAGTACTGCCCGGACGATGGTCAACACGGGGCCGTGCTCGGGGGCCGATTCTGCAGATTCGTTCTCGATGTCGTCGAAGTTGAATACGGTCGACCCTGCATCTTCCCCGAATGGGTTGGCTGCCAGTTGACTGAATTCATCGATCAGTGCGGCGAAGGCACGCAGTCCGACAGCAGCCTTTTTCGAGAGACCGGGAACGCGTTCCGAATGACGGGCCGCGTCGAGCAATTCCTGTCCCTCGGCATCGGCCCACTGCAGAAAGCGAGTCAGTGAGCTTTTTCCCACACCGCGGGCCGGGGCATTGACGACCCGCAGGAAGGCGACCCGGTCGCGGGCATTCTCGATCAGCCGCAGATAGGCCAGCACGTCCTTGATTTCAGCTCGCTCGTAGAACGCGACTCCGCCAGCCACCTGATACGGTATTTTCCAGCGTGACAGCGCCGTTTCGAGCGAACGAGAGAGCGAGTTCACACGATAGAAGATGGCGAAGTCAGACCAGTTCTGCTTTCCCGATGTCACGAGGGAATGAATCTCGGCACTGATCGACGCCGCTTCGTCCTGACCGTCCAGGTATTGACGCAGTTGCACCGGTTCGCCGCTGGGTCGAGTGGGAATCAGGCACTTGGCTTTGCGGCGGGTGTTGTGCTGAATCAGTTGATCGGCCGTCGCGAGAATTTCCGGTGTGCTGCGAAAGTTCTCTTCCAGATTCACCAGAGCGACGTTCGGAAAGTCTTTTTCGAACCGAAGGATATTTTCAATCTGAGCCCCGCGCCAGCCGTAGACGGACTGATCCGGATCCCCTGTCACACAGAGGTTTGGCTCGATCTGCGAGAGCGCCGCGACAATCTGGTATTGTGCGCGATTGGTATCCTGATACTCATCGACAAGGATAAAGCGGTAGCGTTCATCCAGCGACCGCCGCAGTTCCTCGTTTTCGACCAGCATGCGCGACACGTGCAGCAGCAGATCATCAAAGTCGACGGCGTTAGCCTGTAACAGTCGCTGCTGATACGCGGGATAAACTCGAGAGACGACGGCGTCAATGTGGGTGCCGACCATGCCGGCGTGACGCGCCGCGAAGTCATCGGCCGAAATCAGGTCGTTTTTCGCCTTACTGATGCGTCCCAGTAACTTCGAGGGGGGGAAATGGGCCGCATCGAAGTCGAGATCACTGAGAACCTCTTTCAGCAGTGATAACTGATCGCTGACATCGTAGATCGAATAGTTCGATCGTAATCCAACGACGGCAGCATGTTCCCGCAGGAGTCGAGCGCAAAAGCGGTGAAACGTACTGACCCAGACGAACGAGCGCGGCAGCAGTGCCTGCACCCGTTCACTCATCACGCGGGCGGCCTTATTCGTGAACGTGATCGCGAGAATTTCGCTGGGGTGAACTCCCCGTTCGATCAAGCGGGCGATGCGTCGGGTGATCACACGTGTCTTGCCCGAACCGGGCCCGGCGACAACCAGCAGCGGTCCCTCGAAGTGCTCGACTGCCTGGCGTTGAGATACGGTTAAATCGTCTGCAGAACTCACGCTTCAGACACTCCCTTGCGAAACGAATCGGGTGATGCCGAACGGACTGCAAACCGGCATCGGACTGCGGCCCGCTCTTCTTCAAGGCAGCATCTCCCATCGCAGACGCCGGCCAGGGAGTAATGCGACCCGAGCGACCAGGTCAGCTGCCCCCCGTCTCTCGTCGAAACAGAACGGACTGAGCAGGGCAACCAGATCGGTCTGAAAATTATAGCACGTCGCGATCACCGCAACGAACATGCGTCGCCCTGTGAGAGCAACGCATGTTCATTCACGATTACTTCGCCCAGTCCTGGATTGATTTCACTTCTGGTGCGGGACGCGTTCGGAGCGCTTCCAGCGCCTGGACCACCGCCGTGCAACCCGGCAGTGTGGTGACGCAGGGGATCCCATTGACGACGGAGGCGGCACGAATTCGTCCTTCGTCGGTGCGGGCTCCCTTTCCGCTGGGGGTGTTGAAGATCAGGCAGATCTGCTTGTTGGCCATGTGGTCGAGCAGGTTAGGACGGCCTTCCTGAAGCTTCTTGACAGTCTCGACTTCCAGACCATATTCGCGGAAGACCCGAGCGGTTCCACTGGTGCACATGATTTTGAAACCGAGTTCCTGCAGGCGGCGAACCTGAGGAATAATCGCGTGCTTGTGACGTCCCGCAAGACTGATGAAGACCGTTCCTGACTGAGGGAGTCGATTTCCGGCGGCGATCTGACTTTTCGCGAAAGCGATCGGGAAGGTATCGGCGATCCCCATCACTTCTCCCGTTGACTTCATTTCCGGGCCGAGAATGATGTCGACACCCAGGAAGCGATTGAACGGGAAGACGCTTTCTTTGACCGCGGTATGCTTGGGAACAACTTCGGTGGTGATCCCCTGCTCTGCCAGCGAGACACCTGCCATGATCTTGGCCGCGATGCGGGCCAGAGAAACATTCGTCGCTTTAGAGACGAATGGCGAGGTACGGCTGGCTCGAGGATTGACTTCGAGGATATAGACCAGGAATTCAGGAGAATTCTCGTCACCCGACCGTTTGACGGCGAATTGGATATTCATGAGGCCGCGCACTTCAAGGGCTTTCGCCAGTGCGTAGGTCGCCTGCTTGATCTCTTCAATGACCGATTCAGACAGCGAGTACGGCGGCAGAACGCTGGCCGAATCCCCGGAATGAACACCCGCTTCTTCGATGTGCTCCATTACACCGCCGACGAGTGTGGTGGTTCCGTCAGAGATGGCGTCGACATCGACTTCGACGGCATCTTCGAGGAAGAGGTCGATCAGCACAGGACGGTCCGGGGCGACATTCACCGCCTCGTTCATGTATTTCGTGACCGATTCTTCGTCGTAGCAGATTTCCATCGCGCGGCCTCCCAGCACGAAGCTGGGGCGGATCAGGACAGGATAACCGATCTCGTTCGCGATAATTCGTGCCCCCGCTGCGTCGAACGCGGTGCCGTTGGGGGGCTGACGAAGTCCGATCTTCTGCAGGATTCCCTGAAACCGCTTGCGGTCTTCTGCGGCGTCGATCATGTCGGGACTGGTTCCGATGATCTTGACGCCTGCGGCCTCGAGTCCACGAGCGAGGTTCAGCGGTGTCTGACCGCCGAACTGAACGATGACCCCATCAGGCTGCATCCGGTCACAGATATTGAGAACGTCTTCTGTGGTCAGCGGTTCGAAGAAGAGCAGATCCGACGTGTCGTAGTCGGTCGACACGGTTTCCGGATTCGAATTGACCATGATGCTCTCGATGCCCAATTCGCGCAGTGCAAACGAGGCCTGACAGCAGCAGTAGTCGAATTCGATCCCCTGCCCGATCCGGTTTGGACCACCGCCGAGGATGATGATTCGCTTCTTGTCACCCTTCGCAGGAGTTTCGTCTTCGGTTTCGTACGTTGAGTAGTAGTAAGGGGTGTAAGCTTCAAACTCAGCGGCACAAGTGTCCACTTGCTTGAAGGTTGCAATGATCCCCATTTCTTTGCGGGCCGCTCTGACGTCGGCCTCGGTGGAATCCCACCAGAACGCGAGTTGCTGATCAGAGAAACCATGCCGTTTCGCTCGTCGCATTAAGTCTTTCGGGACGTTCTCGAGCGATTCAACCTGACGGATCTCATTTTCAACCTGAGTCAGGTTGTAGATCTGATCGAGGAACCAGGGATCGATATAGGTCAGCTCATGAACCTGCTCAACGGTCATACCTGCCTTGAAGGCGTAGCGGATGTAGAACATGCGATGCTCGTTGGGCTTCGCGAGCATGCTCTCGATCACATCCATTGTCGGCTGCTTGGGTGTCCCCCACAGGTCCTTCTTCCCGCCCCCCAGACCAAACTGGCCGATCTCGAGTCCCCGCAGTGCCTTCTGCAGCGACTCTTGAAACGTGCGACCGATGGCCATGGTTTCGCCGACCGATTTCATCTGAACGCTCAGTTCAGCATTGGCGTCGGGGAATTTTTCGAAGGTCCAGCGAGGGATCTTTGTGACGACGTAGTCGATGGTCGGTTCGAAACAGGCAAGTGTTTCGCGGGTGATATCGTTTTGAATCTCGTCCAGCCGATATCCGACGGCCAGCTTGGCTGCAATCTTGGCGATGGGGAACCCGGTCGCTTTCGATGCCAGAGCACTCGACCGACTGACACGGGGATTCATTTCGATGACGACCATCCGGCCTGTTTGCGGATTGATCGCGAACTGGACGTTCGAACCGCCGGTCGTGACGCCGATCTCTCGCATGACGGCGATCGTGGCATCGCGCATCCGCTGATACTCTTTGTCAGTGAGTGTCTGAGCGGGGGCGACCGTGATGGAGTCGCCGGTATGTACCCCCATGGGGTCGAAGTTTTCGATTGCACAGATAATCACGACGTTGTCGGCGTGATCGCGCATGACCTCCATCTCGTACTCTTTCCAGCCAATGATGCTCTCGTCGAGCAAGACTTCATTGATGGGAGAGAGCTCCAGTCCTTTGCGGACTTTCTCTTCAAATTCATCTCGGTTGTAGGCGATACCGCCGCCGACCCCACCCAGGGTGAAGCTGGCCCGGATGATCATGGGCAGGCCGATGTCCTCCAGGGCCTGACGCGCTTCTTCCATATTGTGGACGATGCGGCTGTGACAGACATCCAGCCCGATTTTCAGCATCGCCTGCTTGAAGGTATCACGTTCTTCCGCCTTCTTGATGACGTCGACACGAGCCCCGAGCATTTCGACGCCGAATTTTTCGAGCACGCCATGACGGACGAGGTCCATCGCGGTATTCAGCCCTGTTTGTCCACCAAGTGTGGGCAGCAGCGCATCTGGACGCTCGATCTCGATAATTTTTGCGACATATTCCCAAGTGATCGGTTCGATATATGTGCGATCCGCCATCTCCGGGTCGGTCATGATGGTCGCAGGGTTCGAATTGACCAGAACGACGGTGTAGCCCTCTTCGCGGAGGGCCTTGCAGGCTTGAGTCCCGGAGTAATCAAACTCGCAAGCTTGTCCAATGACAATTGGACCAGAACCGATAATCAGAATTTTGCGAATGTCGTCGCGACGAGGCACGGCGGCGGACCTTGATGGGAGCGTGAGGCGAGGTAGGCGGGGCGACTCAGTCCTTGACCACTCCACTCCAAGGCTGAATCGCGCGAAACCACCCGAGACTAACAAACGATCCGAGAGATTCAAGGAACGCGGGAAGAGTTGGTCCAACAAATTTCCATTTTTGGGTCATGACGTGGTTTCCATCCGTCTAATGAGAAAGATTCACCGCAAGCCGGTAGACTCTGGAGGTGAACGTCAACCACTGCTGTCAGTTTCTTACGGAACCTTTATGATTGTCGAAGGAATTGTAACCACGCTCAGCGAATCGGGCGAAGTCAACGTCGCACCTATGGGGCCGCTGGTCGACGAGCAGCTGGAATCATTCGTTTTCAGGCCGTTTCAGACCTCAACAACCTATCAGAATCTGAAAGCACGCCCCTGTGGTGTCTTTCACATTGTCGATGACGTGCTGTTAATCGCCGAAGCGGCATTGAATCGAATGCAGGGGACCCAAACGACGTTTGCCGCGCACCAGATTCCCGGTCGCGTGCTTGCCGATTGCTGTCGCTGGTACGAATTTGAAGTGGTTGATTTCGATGACAAATCGGAACGGACGTCTTTTTCGGTCCGCATCGTTTACCAGGGGCGACTGCGCGACATGTTCGGTTTCAATCGCGCTAAACACGCGGTCCTGGAAGCCACGATCCTGGCCACGCGGCTGCATCTGATTCCCGAAGCGGATGTCCGCAGTCAGCTGGCCGCGTTGCAAAGTCCCGTGCAAAAAACGGCAGGCCCCCGTGAGCAGTCCGCATTTGAACTGGTCCAGCAGTACGTCGACGAGTGGTATTCCAAGCCATAAGAATTCCCCGCCTTACCCCGGCGTGCTGCGGTGCGTGTCTCGCGGTGTGAAGCGGTGATTTTCCCGCGGACACTTACAGCCAGTCACACACACACACATACACGGTAGGCCGGCCTGCGGAGAGAGCTCTCGTGCAAGGGAGAGAGATTTTCTGGCACCGGCGGCGACGCAGGGGTTAGCCCGCCACTCTGTCGTATCGCTAACCTGTCGAGACGAGGCCCGCTCTCACGACGGCCGGTCTTGCTGTCAGCGCGACCTAGTCCAGGCCGAGCTTGGCACGGCCGACATCGGTCAGGCGATTTGAACTCCAGCCCGGGTCCCAGGTCTGCTCGACGACGACCTGCCGAACGCCGGGGACTTTCATCAACCGCTCACGCACGGGAAGTGAGAATGTGGGATGAACCGAGATGGAGCCATCGATGAAGTAGCCCAGCATCGGTCGGCCGCGGTGCGGCATGGCCATGATGACTGTGACCCCATCACCCCGAAGTCGCACGTCGTAGACAAGTCCCAGATCGACAACATTGATGTCGGCTTTATACAGCTGAGCGTCCTTGCAGTCGCGCAGGGCGTCCCAGATTCGTTGTTTCATGGCGGTTCCCTCGTTCCCTTCCCCGGGGCGAGCCAGTCGATTGAAGGGATTGGCGACGTCGCTGTCGGCCTCAGGCTGGGATTTCCAATTGACTGGCGAGTCCACTGCTGCGGGGACCAGCGGGGCGAGCAGGGAGCGACGGAGTTGCTCGATCGTGGCGGCTCCTTCCGGTTCTGAGAACGGGATCGAGACGTAGGCGTTTTTCTGTTTGAGGACCGCCCCGGCGGGGACCACTTTCACCGGCAGCGGGTAGCGGCTCCAGACTGGTCCGTGCCAGCGATAGAACATTTGAGGGGTTCCCGTGTGCTTCAGTTCCGGCAACCCCTCCGCATGATGCTCCAAGAAGAGAGCGACGAACGAATCTTTACTTTCTTTGTGGTAAAAGCCAACTCCCCACAAGTCCTCGTGCTGATCCGCGGGAACACTCCCCGTGTGCAACTTGCCGTTACGTCCCATCCACAGGGTGTCAGTGAATGACTGGCCCGAAAAGACCCACTCATCGTCCCGCAGTGCCTCTACTTCGAACGTCTGCACGGCTTTCATTGATCCCCGCTTCTCGAACCAGGGCAGGCCGGCATAGAACCGATACTCAACGTGGATATTCAGGCGACTGGGGGAATAGATCGGGTGAACAGGTGAGTGCGGAAATCCCCAGCGGCGGATGATGGTGCACAGCGGGCCCCGAATGACTTCGTAGTCAGGACAGGATTCCCAGAGCGAGATCCGAAGCTTCTGGAAAAAGCCTTTGTCGACATAGTCATGAGCCCAGTCGATGCCCGGTGGCTCACCGTGTCCCTGACCTCCCGAAAAAAGTTCCAGGCCATGTTCACGTCGCAGTGTTAACCTTTCGAGTTGCCCCGTCTGCCGTGAGAGTGACGCTTTGTAAAACGAGTTGGAAATATCCAACCCATAACCTTCGCCCTCGACGGACATCTCCGACGGGTACTCGGGTAACTCGGCATTGGGGTTCCCGTACAGGACAAGGAATCGCTGTGTTTCCCGGGGTTTACTGTCCATCAGCCAGAGAATGCGACAGCTTCGAACGTCGCCGCGACGCAGTTCGCTGTGGACCTGGCATGGGACCTCGACCAGTTGGTCACCGTCAATGCGGGCAAGTCGGATTTCACGCGCGAGTGATGTCACCTGGTCCTGGGGAAAGCTCAAGGCAATCTCAATCGGTTCGCCCGTACGGGGCTCATGAGCCCGCTCTTCGACGGAAATCTGTTTGTAGTACTTCCAGCCCTGAGCCCACTTGGCTGCCGCGTTCCCCAGCGATTCGACCAGGTGAAACTGTCCTGCTTCGACCAGTGAATCAGGGGCCGGTTCGGTCTCGATCTGTGTCTGAAGGACGGTGTCCCGGAGTGAATGCGTCAGTGATCGAGCCAGGTCAAAGTCCTTGCGAGCCCACGCCTCTTCCAGCAGCTTCAGTTTGGTTTCGAACGAGTCTGTCCGGTCTGCCGCGCGCAGTGGCGCGGAACCAGGGGACGCTGTCTGGCCCCAGACCAGCACCCGTTCTGAAGACTCGCAAAAGGTGACTGCGCCGATCAGCATCAGGCAGTGAATCGCGCGGGAGCGTCCAAACATCATCAGGGAAGTCTCGGTTGAGGAATCAAAGTTCGTTGATGCGGGAAGAATACAGCCATCGGTCGCGACATCCCAGCCTGAACGAGCGGTTGTTCGCGATCCCGAAGGGAGATCGAATTCGAATCTCCCTGCAGGAGCAAACACGTTCCTTCTGTTCAGCGTTGCGAAGGACACAATTTCGTACTCCAGACACTCGTTCCGGTAACGTCGTCATTCGCTCTGCTGACGACGATCTGGTTCGTGCTGAAATTGTCGGTCGCCGTTTTTTACGACGTGCGCGATCGAGGGAATATCAGCTCGATTCCGCTTCGTTGAATCGTCTGGTTCTGTCCCACGGCAGCTTCTCATAAAGGAGCTTGTCTTCCGGGCCGCCGTTGTCACGGGGAGCTTGATTAGTGCGTGGTATCAGGGCAATGGCGAATCGCCTGCACAGAGCAGATCGCCGCCGTGAAGATCGTCGTCGTAAGTTGATCGTACTCTCCCAAAGGCCGAGCGACCCTGTAAAATAATCGTTGCAATTCGGCCTGCTCTGGCATGAAACTTCCTGTCATCGTCCCGCATCTCGCAACGTGTTCTGACCTCCTGATGGAATCGAGGTACTGCAATGTCCGAAAACAACCAGCAGATCCTGCTTGTCTCGCGCCCGCATGGTGAGCCTGTTCCCGAGAACTTCAAACTGGTGGAGAGCGACATTCCCGAGCCTGGTGCGGGCAAAATGCTGTTACGTGCAATCTACCTTTCACTCGATCCGTATATGCGCGGACGGATGAGTGAGGGGAAGTCGTACGCGGCACCCGTCCAGATTGGCGATGTCATGGAAGGAAGTGCGGTGACGCAGGTCGTTGCGTCAAACCTGCCCGACTACAAACCCGGGGACTTTGTCTTCAATCCCGGACAGGGCTGGCAGGAATACGCACTTTCGGGGGGAGAAAATGTTCGCCGGATCGATCCAGCCGCCGGTCCTCTTTCCTACGCGCTGAGCGTGCTGGGGATGCCCGGGTTCACGGCGTATGCAGGGCTGCACAACATTGGAAAACCCAAGTCGGGCGAAACACTGGTCGTCGCGGCAGCATCGGGCGCGGTCGGGTCGCTGGTCGGCCAGATTGCCGGGATACGGGGTTGTCGCGTTGTCGGGATCGCCGGTGGAAAAGAAAAATGCCGGTTCGTGCGCGAGGAACTCGGATTCGATGAATGCCTGAACCATCATGAGGGGGATTTGGCCGAGCGTCTGGAGGCCGCCTGCCCCAAGGGGATCGACATCTATTTCGAGAATGTCGGTGGTCACGTCTTCAATGCTGTCTTCCCACTACTTAATGACTTTGCCCGTATCCCGGTTTGCGGGCTGATCGCTCACTACAACGCGACCGGTTTGCCCCCCGGTCCTGATCGCCTGCCACTGCTGATGCAGCAGATTCTCGTCCAGCGCCTCACCTTTCAGGGCTTTATCGTCTGGGACTTCGCTTCGCAGTTCCCCCAGTTCCATAGCGACATGAGCCAGTGGATCAAGCAGGGGAAGATCAAGTTCAAGGAAGATATCACTCAGGGACTTAAGAACGCGCCCGGGGAGCTGATCGGTCTTCTGAAAGGGGCTAACTTCGGGAAGAAAGTCATTCAGGTGAGCGATGATCCAATGCCTTCAAATCACTCGAAGTCATGAACGATTGGCGAATTAGCAGCGATACAGGGTGCAGCGGCATGTCCAGCCCATGCTGAATATGCCGCTGCACCCTGTCCAAGAGGCTATGCAGACTAAGAGCAGTTCGGTTAGACACGCTCAGCGGTGTCGATTATGTAGCTGCAGGGGACGTTTTTTTCCGCAGGGAAGTGACGAGAACGCTCACGACTCCCAGTCCTGCCAATGCGAATGTCGATGGCTCGGGAACGGCTGTTCCGGAAGGGGATAACGTTGTTCCACCCAGGCTGTTTCCGGTGAAATATAAGCCTATAAAAGCTGTCAGTTCCAGTTCGGTTCCCACCGGAACGGGTGACGGGTTATGAAGTGCCAAGTAATTGAATGCCTCAAACGCTTCGCCCACCTGAGTAAACGATTTATCGACCTGGTAGGTGTTACCGTTGTGCCAGTCCACGGATAAGACAAATCGGCCGACGTCGACAGCATCTTCATTGTTGCTCCTCACGCCGAAGTGGGCAAAATCGATTACTGGCGGTCCCCAGGGAGCTCCTTCATTCCTCCAGAGGCCGTGCAGATTGATCTCAAGTGACGAGGTTCCGAGGAATGCATCTGGAGGATCGACACGGGTGACTCCTGTGCCGTTGCCGATAAAAAATCCGATGAGGCTGGGGTAGGTTACGGTATTAACAAAACCATAGCCGTAAGTGGTTCCTCCCCCTTTCGTAAGACTTTCGTTGAGGGTGATGCCCCCCACTCCACTCCCATTAACCGTGAACTCGTCGCCGATCACGGCGGAATCCGGGTCGAACGAAATTGTCACGTCAGACGAAAGGTAGATGGGACTCGCGCGTAACGAACTTTGAACAGGTACGAAACATGCGATCGCTGCGAACAGGCTACATCGAATGAGTTGCTTGGCCCAAAGCTTCATGAATTTGCCTTTCAAAGTAAAAACCGATCGGGGCGTAACACGATTCGAGAATCACCATACGAATTCCTAAAATCCAGCTCAACAACTATCTTGATATTCTACAATTTCGGCGAAATCGGGTTCAAACTCATCTCAGCCCGATCTAAGCCTGAGTGCAGCAACAGGTCATCCGCTGCAGACGTGAAGGTGACCGTTTCTCTCCCGAAGATGAACTTGAGATCGATGACCGTTATCACGCTCTGCGTGGCGTTACCCCGTTCCCCAGAAATTCAGCCGGTGAGTTAGTAAGAAGTGCGACACTTGTGCAATCGACCACATGAAGATGGGATGCAGACACGATCAGAGGTACGCTTTAGCGGTCCTGAATTGAGTGGCCGCTCAATTTCTTCGCATCAACTCAACTTTGAAATTCTTCGAGAGACGCCAGTCGCTGTCTGGCTCGAGCGAACTGTTCGGCTTTTCGCGATTCCGTAATCGGCGCCGTCTGCGAGAACTCGCGGCGGCGGCGATCCTGCGCAAGGAATTCATTCAATAAAAGGCAGCACCATTTGATTCCGAAAACGGGAAACAAGAGCTCGACCCGGCGTTCCACTTCTCCCCACAGCTTACGATCCGAAAAGACGTGCAGCAGTTGCGATTGATACTGGAGCGGGACGGGGACCTCTGGCTGCAGAAAGTAATCACAGACCAGTTTTGCAGGATCATCCCACCCGGCATACTCAAAATCGAAGAACCGCAGGCGGTCGTTTTCCGTGAGGAGCGCGTTGTGAAAGCCGAAATCCGACGGTGACAGACACCGCGACGAACGAGGCAGAAATTCCTCGAGTTCCGTTTGTGTAACGCGACCCTTCACACGCGAAACGAGCTGTTTCCAGCGGGGCTCCAGTTCTCGCTCGCGCCAGTCAGAGAGGGACTGGCTGAGGTCATCGTTCACGAGAACCGCCGCCAGGCGGGAAATTCGTCGTTCGACGCAGTCGAGATGTTCCTTCAGTGAGAAACAGGCTTCTGCAGCATCACGAATCTTGGTTGCCGGAGGACTGTTCCGGTGCTCGTTAATGTCAGCGACGAAGCTTGCTGACTGTTCCACATGTCGTTCCGTGAGTTCGTTGGCGTCCAGTTTTCGACCGTCGAGAAATTCCGAGAGTGTGGCGTGCCGTGACCGATCAAAGGCCAACGGTTCAGGCCCCCATCGCACCCCACACTGCCAGCAGAAGGTGGCCCATTCCCATTCCCTTTCCGCCCGATTCCACCCCTGATTCTGGTCGTGAAAGTAGTGCTTGAGTAACCACGTACCCCGAGTTCCCCGGACGCGAAACGTTCGATTGTTTCGGCCGCCGGTCAGGGGCTCGAGCAAGACCGCATCGTCCTTTCCGCATTGCTGCAGCAGGGCGTGTGCAATCTCCAGATCGAGCGGGGTGACAGGGGGTGGTGTCATGATTTGTCGGTGCACGGGAAAAGCGATGTCACGTCGTTCCACGCCTTCAGTCGGAGAATACCGGTCGGCAAATGGGGCAGCTCGGTGTGCGGGTCAAACAAGACTCGCTGGACACCGACCGGGAAACGGGGCTCGGTCAGAAGTTCGATCAGATCGTCGATGAACCAGTCGCAACCGGCATATGCGATGCGCTGCAATTTCTCTTCTTTGGTTAGTTCAAAGTAGACGTCCTGAAACAGGGATTGCTCTGAATTCGGGTTCCAGAGCCCCTTCTGCAAAAGCCAGGACTGCGCGGCGGCATGAAGATCGACGGGGGATCCGGCGATCGGGGTTCGGGTCTTGTGACTGATGAGAACCAGTTCCGCTCCCCGCTCGTGCAGTTCCTTCAGTGCCGCCAGCATCCCTGGGAAAGGATCTGCTTCCAGAATCCGACTGCCGTACGCCAGCCCCTGAAGCTGCGTCCATCGCTCTTCGAGACCTCGTCGTCGCAGATGATCACGGACCGCGTTCTTCCTGGGTGGAACAGACTCATCAACAAGACCCTGCTCACTGGCCAGTTTCCAGAAGAGTTGATCGTAGCAGACCAGCGTATTGTCAAAATCGATGCCGATTCTCATACGTCTACTTCAGGAGGAGGGTCAGGGCCGGGCGACTGTGATGGCAGCGGAAATCGCTGCGAATGGGCCCGCACGATGCGCTGAGCGTCAGATGCGTGACAGGTCAATCAGGGGACGAGGTACCAGCCCGGCTTCGAGGTCATTCAGGGCGTCGTTGATACCTGACAAGGGGTACTGTCTGGCCAGGAGACTCTGCAGCGGCAGTTTCCCGGCGAGCAGCAGTCGCTGATATCGAGGGAAGTCTCGATCAGGGACGTTGTCGCCTCCCCAGGTCCCGATGATTCGCTTTCCCTGATTGAGCTGACGTGGGTCGAGTTGCCACGATTCCCCCTGCGGTGCATTTCCGGCGACGATTGCGGCTCCACCTTGAGCCCGTACCGATTCGAGAGCCTGCTGCATGACGGCAGCTCGTCCCGTGGCTTCGATGGCGATATCGACGCCTCCCGGAGAGATCGCCATGATCGATTCTACGGGGTTGGTTTCTGTAACGCAGATCGTGTGAGACGCACCCAGCTCGCGCGCGAGATCCAGCTTGGACGGAAGCCGGTCGATGGCGATCAGGGGTGTGGCCCCACTGGCGCTGGCTGCGGCCAGGGCAGAAAGTCCGATTCCTCCAACGCCGAAGATAGCCACGCTCTGGCCTGTTCGAACGTTGGCCGTATTGAAGACCATCCCTGCGCCCGTCGGAATGGCGCATCCCAGTAGAGCGGCCAGATCAAAGGGGAGGCCTTGGTCGAGCTTCGTCAACCGGTTTTCACTGATCACAGAATAGCGGCTGAATGTCGTGATCCCCCCCGCGTTCACCTCTTTGCCATTCCACTGGTATTTGGTCCCCGGGACATCTCCCCCGCTCCCTTTAATCCACGACAGAACGACATGGTCTCCGGGTTGGACTCGAGTCACATTCGCCCCGACTTCGCGGACGATCCCACTCCCTTCATGGCCGAGGCAATGGGGCAGAAAGCGATCGGGACCGCGTCGGCCCCGTGCTTCGAGGACCTGCGTGTGACAGACTCCACTAAACGCGATTTCGACGAGGGCCTGGCCCGGCTTGAGGGCTGGGATTTCCAGATCGACGAGTTCCAGAGGTTGCGACAGTTCAACAAGGATGGCCGCTGGGGTTTTCATGGGGAGATCCGATTCGAGGTGTCGCTGTCAGTCTGGGACTGTTCCCACGCGGAGTCGATGTCCTGAGACAGACGTTCTGGCGTCAGTCCTGCCGCGTGTCGGGCATGTTCTTGTTCGCCCGTGTGATGAAGAATTTCGTCAGGGGTCCCGAATCGAAGCAGCCGAGCCCCGGGACAGACTTGGTCGGCGCGCCATTCCGCGACCGCACCACCCAATCCACCGATTCGCGAGTGCTCTTCGATGGTGACGACCAGTTTCGTGTTACGGAAGACCTCGGCCAGCAGGTGCTCATCCAGTGGCTTTACTGTGTGCACACTGTAGACGGCGGCTGAGATACCCCGCTGCTGAAGTCGATCCGCAGTTTCGAGGACGATGGGCAATAATGTCCCCGTTCCGAGTAACGCAATGTCGCTTCCCTGGCGCAGGGGAAAGGCCGTGCCGATCGTCAGCCCTGGCTGTTCGGCATGCACCGTGGGCTCACCCTTCTTTCCGATTCGAATGTAGGAAGGGCCGGACAGATTGACTGCCGATCCCAGCAGGGACCGCAGCTCCCAGGCATCGGCGGGTGAGAGCACCGTCATGCCGGGTAACGCACGCAGGACTGCCAGGTCTTCGCAGGAGTGATGCGTAGGGCCGTTTGCAGCGTACCCGAGTCCCGAGCCGACACCGACGATCACCACCGGTTGTTTGAGATAGCACAGATCGACCCGAATCTGCTCATAAGCCCGGTAGACGGCGAACGAGGCGATCGTATACGCGACGGGCTTCAAGCCCTGCAGCGCCAATCCGGCCGCGATTCCGATCATGTCAGCTTCTGCGACACCGACATTGTAGAAGCGATCGGGATGCCTGTCTTTGAAATCGTTGAACAGCCGATTACCAATATCGCCGCTCAGCAGCACAATCCGGGGATCCTGATCAGCGAGAGCGGTGATCTCGTCAGCGAATGCGTTTCTCATGAGAGTTGCAGCTCCGCTCTGGCTCGTTCCAGTTCCGCTGCCGTCGGTATGCGGTAGTGCCAGTTGTTGTCATCTTCCATGAACGAGACCCCCTTCCCTTTCAGGGTATGGGCAATCAGTGCGGTCGGGCGCCCGTCCGGATCCGGGGCTTTATTCAGCCACTCGACCAGCTCAGCCAGATTGTGCCCATCAACCTCGACAGCACGCCATCCGAAGGCCGCCCACTTCTCTTTCAACGGGCTGAGCGATGTCACTTCATCGCTGCGACCTGTGGCCTGCCATTTGTTGTAATCGATCATCACCGTCAATCGGTCCAGTTTCTGTGCAGGAGCGAACAGAGCCCCCTCCCAGACGGACCCTTCGTTGCATTCTCCGTCGCTCATCAGGACATGGATCCGGTTCTGGCGGCCTTGAATCCTGGCGGCGAGTGCCATTCCGATGGCGATCGGAAGTCCGTGCCCCAGTGATCCTGTCGCCGCGACGATTCCCGGAGTCCCCGGACTGGGATGTTCTCCTAAAGGGCTACCGGGTTCGGCATAGCTGTCGAGCCAGTTCTCGGGGAAAAAGCCTTTCATCGCCAAGGCGGCGTAAAGAGTGGTCGCTGCATGTCCCTTGCTCAGCAGGAAGCAGTCCTGCTCTGCATCGTCCCCGTTGGGCGACGGAGGATTGGCCGTTCCCCAGTAGGCCGCAACGACCATTTCGACGCACGAGAGGGATGAACCCAGATGTGCGGTTCTGGCCTGGTGTGACAGTCCCAGAACGTGACTGCGAATCCGTTTGGCAAGAGTCTGCAGCTCGTCGATCGTCGGAATCGGGCGAGCCTCCGCAGGCGATGCTGAGGTCGATGTCACGGCGCTCGGTTCCATCACTTCAGCTCAACTTCCTGCATGCGTTTGATGTTGAAGTAGGTTGAACGTGTCATGGAGTCGGGCAGCTTGCCAGCGCGGAAGGCCGCCACGAGGCCACGGACCGCGTCGTCGATCGATCGACTTGGCCGATACCCCAGCACCTTCAGAATCTTTTCCGATGAGATGTGGTACGACCGGAGGTCATCTGATGGGGTCGTCACGATCTCAATATCGTTCCAGCCCATTTCCTGTTCGACCACTCGTTTCACGATGGTTGCGAGTGCAGCCACGCTGTGGTTTTCGTAACCCGCGTTGAAAATCTGGCCGGCAATCCGCTCGGCTGGTTCTTGCAGGACCTGCAGGTACAGGTCGGCCATATCTTCAACGTGAAAATTCGGACGAAGCTGCGTTCCACCAAAGACAGTGATCTTCCGGTTGTTGAAGGCATGATTGGTCAGGATGTTGACGGTCAGATCGAGCCGTTGTCGGGGAGAGTAGCCGCAGAGTGTGGCGGGACGCAGGACGAGCGTCGTGAAGTCGGGGGCCTGTTGCTGGAGCAGAATCGGTTCGCAGTCGGCTTTGTAACGGCTGTAGTCCGTTAAGGGTTTCAGTGGATGATCCTCGGTCACGTTGGGAGCATCACTGATCCCATACACGCTCGAGGACGACGCAAACACAAAGCGCCGAACGCCCGCTTCCCGACTCAGTCTCACGAGGGGGGGAAACGCATCAAGATTAATCGAGCGTCCCAGCACGGGATTCAACTCAAAACTGGGGTCGTTGCTGATGCATGCCAGATGAATGACGGCATCGCAACCGGCAACCGCTTTCGCGACGAGGGACTCGTTCCGCAGGTCCCCTTCAAACTCGGTCAAGCGGTCACATCGGCAATCGTCGAAGACTTGTTTGCCGTAAAGGTAGAGATCCAGCACGTGCACGTGATAGCCGGCTTGCAGCAGTCGGGGAACCAGGACTGCACCGGCGTAGCCCGCCCCGCCCGTCACCAGAACAGTTTTGATAGAATTCAAGGTGATTGCCCCGTCATTCATTTCCATGGGTTATTTCAGCAAATGTTCGATATGGCGTGAGAGTGGAATTCGCTCGATCGGCGATTGATTGCCGACGGTGGCCACGGCCTGTGCTCCGACGACGTTTCCGATGAAGCCCAGCACTTCCATGGGAGCGTTTTGTGCCGCGCAAAGCGATGTAATCGACAGGAAGGCGTCCCCTGCGCCGATTCGATCGACCACGTTCGAGGCGAAAGCGGGCACATCGACGTGCCCCACATCCTGCTGGTAGGTACAGCATCCCTTCTTTCCACGGGTCACGACAACACGAGGACAGTTCAACCGGCGGGAGACATCTTCCATCATCGGTTTGAGATCACTGCGTCGATCACGCGACTCCAGCCGCATTTCATTTTCAGCAATGCAGATGTAATCGGCCCGGGGATAGTTGGAAATGACATGATATCCCTGATTTCCCGCATTTGCCTGCGTGTTGACGACGAGAAAGCGACTTTCGCGGCAGAGCAGGTCAATCATTTCCCGGGTCAGAAACCCATGCCCAGAATCAATCACAATCACCACGTCGAACTGGTTCAGCCGACCTGCAATGGCGGACGTCCAGGCCTGGCTTTCGGCAATCGTGGGACGCTCGTCATTCAGCTCATAGACTTCGAACAGTTTGCTGTAGAAGTACTGTTCGATGAATCGTCGTTTGACGATCGTCGGCGAACGGTCTCGAATCAGAAATCCCGCGTCGATATGGGGTTTCAACCGGGACCGAATGAAGTCTTCCTCGGAATTGATTTCGCCGAGAATGGAGTGCAGGGTGACATTGTCGCAAAAGCCGGCAACGTGATTGGCGACTGCGGCCGCCCCCCCGACGAAACGGTCATTGTTCAGCGACTTCACGACAAGAGTCGGTTCTTTCGATGACTTGCCGATCGCTTCGACATATTGATAGTCATCGATCACGGTTTCGCCGACAACCAGGACTTTCAGTTTGCGAGCCTGATCGAGAAATTTCAGAATTTCGCCGGTTGAAGTCCGCTGCGAGAAATCGGCGAGATAGTCGCTCACCTCTTGCGGGAAGACCGAGAGATGCCGGTTGACGAGGTGTGAAGCGCTGAAGGTCACGTCATCGGTGAATTCCAGCTTTCCCCCGACAGAGACGATCGCCTCCTCTTCCAGCTTGATCGCACCAGTCAGATCTTTTCCTCCGCGGAATTCCGATCCTTTCACGAACACATTCGGGCGCAGGGTTTGAATCGTCTCGATCGCCGTGGGCCACAGATTGATGCCCACGTAATCGACTGTTTCCAGTGCGGCAATCGCTTCGGCTCGAAGTTCGTCCGGAAAGACGGGACGATGAGGGCCCTTGTTGACGAAGCGATCCGGGGTGACGGTGACGACCAGCAGATCTCCCAGAGACTTCGCCGCCGCAAAATGGCGAATGTGTCCGATGTGCATCGGGTCGAAGACCCCATGACAGTGGATGACGCGTTTTCCTTCCGCCTGGCGTGCCGCGATTTCCGCGGCCAAATGCTCGATCGACCCGATTTTGCGACGTGCACTGTCGTGAGATGCGGAGGACGCCATCAATTGTCCCGGTCAATTTCAAAAATTGCGAGTCGATCTCTGGAGGAAGTTTCAAGGTTCCCGCTCCGTTCGTCAATGTGGAGCGGCCCAAATTTCCCCGTGGGTAACCCTCCGTGCCACGGGGGCCTGTCTCTCCCTCGCACGTATGAATTCTTCCGCATGAGTCTCTCAGTCACGGGGCATGCACCCTCGTTTCCTGCAGACTCTCATCAACTTCGGTTAGCTTGCGTGTGGCCCACTGCGGACGGATGCACAGACATACGTCGTCTGGACGGCGACTGTTTGACGACCGTCGAATCTCCCTACGCGCTTGCGGACTTAGCTCTGTACGGTGTTCCAGGGAAGTCGGGGGCGGATCACGGGGCCGGTCCAATTCCCGAAGTATTCTTCTCGCATGGAACCGGTATCATGGACGTCGAACGTCAGGACCGACTCCTGCAGGATGGTAGTTTTCTGAGGCACCCGCCCGACGATGGCAGAGATCGTATACCGCCCCTCATTCAGGAAGTTACCCGGGATTGTGCAGGTCGATTCGAACAGTCCTACCGGTTGCGGAGTGCCATACCAGGGATCATCGGTCAAACTGATCGCTTTGACGTTGGAAGTCGCCAGAACGAACGTCCCGTTCGAATCTTTCAGCCACAATGCCGCATAGAGCTGCTGGTTGGGAATCAAATTCCAGTAACTGATTTTGACCGAGATATCGTGTGCGATATCGACGTCGGCCGTAGCCCCTTCGACTTCTGACTGGACGACGCGAACGGCATGTAACCGCACCATGTCGTTGCCGGGAGCGGTTTCCTGTGACGGCCAGACGACTTCACCGGATGCCGACCTGACGTTGGCCAGATACTGCTTCACCACTTCGGCGGGGGTCCCGTTGGCAGTGATTTTTCCTTTTTCCAGCAGGATTGCCCGCTTACACAAATTTGTGATCACGGGCAGACTATGAGATACGATCAGGACCGTCTTGCCCTGTCGACTGGCCGATCCCATTTTGCCCAGGCATTTCTGCTGAAAGGCGGCATCGCCGACCGCCAGAACTTCATCCACAATCAGAATCTCGGGTTCCAGATGCGCTGCGACGGCAAATGCCAGTCGAACGTACATCCCGCTGGAATAGTGTTTGACGGCGGTATCCAGAAAGCGTTCGACTTCTGAAAAGGCGACAATTTCGTCAAATTTTTTTCGGATCTCGCGGCGCGTCATCCCAAGGACGGCACCGTTCATGAAGATATTTTCGCGGCCGGTCAGTTCCGGATGAAATCCTGTGCCGACCTCCAGCAAACTGCCGACCCGGCCCCGGATTTCAATCCTTCCATGTGTCGGATACGTAATTCGGGAAAGCAGCTTCAAAAGTGTGCTTTTGCCCGCCCCGTTTCGACCGATGAAACCGACGACTTCCCCCCGCTGAATTTCAAAGGACACGTCGTCGAGAGCCTGGAACATTTCGGGCGAGTTCGTCTGGGACGCACCACGTGCGGACATCAGTCGACGGGGCAGCCGCGCCAGATTGGTCGCCACGTTCTCGATCAGTTCCGAGAACCGGTGGTAAGAGACGCGATGCCCTAAACGAAAAGACTTTGTCAGTCCTTCAACACGTAAAGCGAAATCGCTCACAAAAGATTCCTGTTGCACATTCGAGAAAACCGTTCGAGGTGGTGTGCCTCTGATGTTGACACTGAATCTTGTATCGCCCCCGGAAATGAAAAGCACCGGTGATGACGTGCCGGTTCGGATTTTCTCTGGGCAGGCGTGTCTGCGTGGGGACGACTGAAGAGCGACCTGATCGGCCCCAATGAGTGCGGCAAGGATGATACAGAACCGTCGGGGGAGGACGGCGCCGCAGGGGTGTCGCAACTTACGCCCGGACAGTCTGCACGAACTCTGTCCGTTTCCCGTGAGAGAGAGTTGCTCTGGCTTCGGCAGAATCTGCCGTGGGGGGCGTCAGGGAAGGACCGCACCGCAGGGCGAGAGATTAAACCGACCTTCTGGGAGGTTTGGGAAGTTTGTCGCCTTTTTCACGATTGTAGGAAAACTACGTGACTTACCGGTTTTTCGCTCAACCAGCGCACGTCCCTTTTCCGAAAACAACAGATAACCGCTAGAGGCGGAATATCCGTCAGGGTCTGACATGCACCGGACTTGATGGTTAAAGCGGTTTACAAGGGCAGGTTTTCGCAGCAGGACGCTGGAGCAACCGATGAATCTTTCAGTAAGACGGTGTCTATTGGGCTTGGTTGCCTGGGCAACTATGTTCGGAATAACTCGGGCTCAGGCGCAAGAGCCAGTTGGCACCGTGCAACTTGGTCCGCCTGCTTTTGAGGGTGGGCAGGGAGTCCCGGATGGGGCAATCCCGTTCGATCAGTATGGATCCGAGCCGCTTCCTAGCGGATCCGGGTCCCTGTACGGGATGACCCGAGTCGATCGGGTGTTCGCTCCTCGAGTGAACATCGATTCTCGCGGCGGCAGCCTGTACGGTTACGATGCGGGTTACTCGAACATCGGGGTGTTCGTCCCCTATAAGATCGAAGACAACGCCCTGGTCTTCGTTCACGGGATGGGTATGGTCACCTACGATAGTCGCGGCGGCGGTACGGTCGGTACCGGCTGGCGATACTACATGGAGGGGATTGACCGCATTGCGGGTCTCTCTGTGTGGTTCGACTTTGACAACGGTCACGCCAAACCGTATCAGCAGGTCGGCCTCAGCTTTGAATCGCTTGGTCGCTACGTCGACTATCGCGTGAACGGATACATTCCGTTCAGCAATGCCGACCATGTTCTCTACAGTCAACTCTCTCCCCAGGCCGTGCTTTACGGCAGCGGGATCGGTTTGATTCGTAATAACACCGTCGAACAGTCCTACACCGGTCTGGATGCCGAGACTGGCGGTCCGATGCCATATCTGGGTCGTTACGGACTGAACGCCTACATCGGTGCCTACTACTTCACCGGCAACGGATATAAGGGTGGCAACTTCACCGGGGTCAGCGGCCGGTTCATGGCTCAGATCAATGAAGACGTCCAGTTCGGCGTTCAAGTGACGAACGACCATGTCTTTGGATTGAACACCCAGTTCCAGGTTTTCATGAATCTGCCTGACGGCAAGCCAGGTCGCTGGTTGCGGAACCTCCGCGTCCACGACCGAATGGTTCAGAACGTGTTCCGCCAGAACCGCGTGATGGCCAAAGTCGACAGCTATCAGACAATTGATGTTGCCATCAATCCCGAAACCAATGCACCTTACTTCGTGGCCAACATCGACCCGAATCTCGGGTTCGGTGGAAACGGTCAGATCACCAATCCGTTTAACAGCATCGCTCAGTACGAATCGCTCACGGAAGCTCAACGACGTCAGTACGACATCGTCCTGGTCCGACCTCGAACCGATTCGTCCAACACCAACCTCGACACTGCGTCGACGATGGAACTGTTTGATGGTCAGCGTTTGCTGAGCACTTCGGTTGCACACAGCTTCACCACAGCCAACCTTCCCGGCCAGAACCTGGTATTGCCCGGATTCACCGGTGGATCCGCTCCCAAGCTGTTTAACAGCAGTGGCGGCGACGTGATCACCCTGGTGGGTGGAAACACTCGCATGATCGAAGTCTCGGGCTTTGACATCGATGGCAGTGGGACCGGTAACGGTATTCGCGGTAACAACAACCGTGCTGTCAACATCAACCGCAACAACATCCACGACGGCTTGAACGGCGTGCTGCTGACGAACCTTTCCGGTTCGATCGCAGACGGGGCCGAATCCCAGTTCCTCGCGA